>JAJVIG010000004.1 GCA_022072145.1 Pseudomonadales bacterium | reverse complement strand
TCGGAGTTCTTGTTCAGTTCTTGTTCGCACAAGAACTCGCCCACTCCGACGATGACCTAACCTACTGATTCCGCTAGGGAATTGGTAGGCCCGACTGGGGTCGAACCAGCGACCTCTACCATGTCAAGGTAGCGCTCTAACCAACTGAGCTACGGGCCTGCGAACAGGCGCGCATTATACCCGCCGCCCCGGGTCCCGCAAGCCGGAATCTGCGCTGTTCCGCCGTCCGGGCTGTGCCCGGCCATTGTTCGGCCACAGGCCGAACCTACACGGACAGCTGTTCGGCCAGAGGCCGAACCTACGGGGCCGCGAAGAGGCGCTGCTTCAATGCCACCAGGCGGTCGCGCACGCGCGCCGCTTCCTCGAACTCCAGGTTCTTCGCGTGGCGGTACATCTGCTCCTCCAGACGCGCGATCTCGCGGTGCACCTCGGCGGGCCGCATGTCCTCGGCGTGGCGGTAGTCGGCCTTGGGCTCCGCCGCTTCGCGCAGCCGCCCGCGTCCGCGCTGCGGGCCGCCGTAGGCGCCTTCCAGGATGTCGGCCACGTCCTTCTTCACGCCCACCGGAACGATGCCGTGCTCGGCGTTGTGCAGCAGCTGCTTCTCGCGCCGGCGTTCAGTCTCGTCGAGCGCGCGCTGCATCGAACCGGTGATCCTGTCCGCATAGAGGATCGCCGCGCCGTTGAGGTTGCGCGCCGCGCGACCGATGGTCTGGATCAGCGAGCGCTCGGAACGCAGGAAACCCTCCTTGTCGGCGTCGAGGATCGCGACCAGCGCCACCTCGGGCATGTCCAGGCCCTCGCGCAGAAGGTTGATGCCGACCAGCACGTCGAACTCGCCTAGCCGCAGATCCCGGATGATCTCCACGCGCTCTACCGTCTCCACGTCGGAGTGCAGATAGCGCACGCGCACGCCGTGCTCGTCGAGGTACTCGGTGAGATCCTCGGCCATGCGCTTGGTGAGCACCGTGACCAGCACGCGCTCGTTGCGCGCCACGCGCAGGCGGATCTCCGACAGCAGGTCGTCGACCTGCGACGAGGCCGGACGCACGATCACCTGCGGATCGACCAGCCCGGTGGGGCGCACCACCTGCTCGACCACACGCCCCGCGTGTTCCATCTCGTACGGGCCTGGCGTGGCGGAGACGAAGATCAGCTGCGGCACGCGCCGCTCCCACTCCTCGAAGCGCAACGGGCGGTTGTCGAGCGCCGAGGGCAACCGGAAGCCGTACTCGACCAGCGTTTCCTTGCGCGATCGGTCGCCGCGATACATGCCGCCGAGCTGCGGAATCGTCACGTGGGATTCGTCGACGACGACCAGCGCATCGGGCGGGATGTAGTCGAACAGCGTCGGCGGCGGCTCGCCCGGACCGCGCCCCGAGAGGTGACGCGAGTAGTTCTCGATGCCGGTGCAATAGCCGAGCTCGCGGATCATCTCCATGTCGTAGCGTGTGCGCTGCTCGAGGCGCTGCGCCTCGACGAGCTTGTCGGCCGCGCGCAGTTCGGCGAGGCGCTCGGCAAGCTCGGCCTCGATCTTCTCCACCGCGCCGAGCAGCGTCTCGCGCGGCGTGACGTAATGCGATTTCGGGTAGATCGTCACCCGCGGCAGGCTGCGCCGCACCGCGCCGGTCAGCGGATCGAACACCGAGATCTGCTCGACCTGGTCGTCGAACAGCTCGATGCGCACGGCCTCCTGCTCGGATTCGGCCGGAAACACGTCGATCACGTCGCCGCGCACGCGGTAGGTGCCGCGCTGGAAATCGACGTCGTTGCGCTGGTATTGCAGCTCCGCGAGCCGCAGCAGCAGCGCACGCTGGTCGACGCGGTCACCGCGATCGACGTGCACCACCATCTTCAGGTACGACTGCGGGTCGCCAAGGCCGTAGATCGCCGACACCGTAGCGACCACGATCGCGTCCTCGCGCTCGAGCAGCGCCTTGGTCGCCGACAGGCGCATCTGCTCGATGTGCTCGTTCACCGACGCGTCCTTCTCGATGAAGGTATCGGACGACGGCACGTAGGCCTCGGGCTGGTAGTAGTCGTAATACGAGACGAAGTACTCGACCGCGTTGTCGGGAAAGAACTCGCGGAACTCGCCGTAGAGCTGCGCGGCCAGCGTCTTGTTCGGCGCGAGCACGATCGTGGGACGCTGGATGTGCTCGATCACGTGCGCGATGGTGAAGGTCTTGCCCGAACCGGTGACGCCGAGCAACACCTGCGCGAGCAGCCCTGCCTCGATGCCCTCGACGAGACCGGCAATCGCCTGCGGCTGGTCGCCCGACGGCGAGAACGCGGAGTGGATCGTGAAACGCTTCATCAGGCTGGGTCCGGCACTGGCGCCGCGAGACGTCCCGGCGGCCACGAAAAACCGGCTGATTCTACGCCCACCGGACCCCCGTGGATCGACGTGCGGCGTGGTGCCGGGCGACGTGCATTTGCCCCCAAGCTTTCGTATTGACCTCGCAGGAGGGCCTCACTAACATACGCGGCCTCGACGAAGACCGTTTCATTCCGCCTTAGCTCAGCAGGTAGAGCAGCTGACTGTTAATCAGCGGGTCGTTGGTTCGAGCCCAACAGGCGGAGCCACTTTCGAAGTGGAACATCAGGGGGTTGCAGCAATGCGGCCCCCTTTTTGTATTCGGGTGTAACGTGTGCGCGGCAACGCCTTGACGCACCGCCCGCCCATGTGACCCTCGACCCGATCCCCCCAATATCGACCAGCCCCTAGAACCGCCCCTGCCGGAGTTCCTCCAGCATCGCGGAGAGTTCCGCCATCAAGCGGCCGCTGCTGTAGTGCTGGTGATCGACCACCGCCTGCGCACTGAGGCCGGCGACGCGCGCGAGCAGCCGCTCGGCGACGATGGACAGGTCGGGCGGCTCCGGCATCTGTCCCAGCGCAACGGCCCTGGCGATGTCATCGCGAAAAAGACGTCGTGTTTCGCCGAGCCGTGCCCGCTGCACCGCCTGGACCAAAGGATCGTTGGAACTCCAGAAGCGAAGGCGCAAACGCCACTCCCGCCGTGCGACCGCGCTGACCGGAAGGAAGCAGCGGATCCTCGCCTCCAGCGCGTCCAGCCCTTCCTTGCCCTGGCGAACCTTCCGTTCCCGGCGGAGATAGCGTCGATTGAGCCAGTCCAGCGCGCTCTCGATGACTTCGGCCTTGTTGCGGAAGTGGTGCTCCACCAGTCCCCGCGTGGCCCCGGCCCGGCGGGCGATCTCGCGAATGGTGGCGCGCTCGATGCCGTCGCTGGCAATCACTTCCGCAGCGATCCGGGCGATGAACTCGCGACGCTCGTCGCTATCGACGATTTTCGGCATGACGCTCTCCGGATGACTTGCGGTGACCGTGGCGAATTACGTAGCATGCTTCCATTACATGACTAGTGTCATGCATAAGGCACGCGCAACATCGCATCAGGATAGACCATGAACGAAGGCCGGGAAGACGGAATCGGGGAGCTGGGCAAAGCCTGGGACGAGTTCTGTGATCGCCTGAAGGAGGCCGGGCGCATTCCTCTGCGCCCCGACGTCCCGGATCGCCCCCTGGATCGGGCGGCAGGCTTCCTGCAGCTGATGCGCAACCTTTCCCTCGCCTGGCAGTTCCATTACGAGTATCGCGACCCGCTCTTCCCGGAACTGGCCCGCTATTTCGATCCGACCCGCAAGCAGGGCGGGGACAATTCCGACTGCGTCTACGTCGGCGCCCAGGTCAACGGCACCGACACCTACCGCATCTGCGGTGACCGCGGCAGTTCCCGGTACTTCTCCGTGGTGGCAGTGGAAACCGGCCTGACCCCCTGGGGTGGCCGTGTCGCCGACGTTCTCTTCGGGCACCAGATCGAGACCGCAGCAGACGGCAGCTTCGAGCTCTGGATCGGCCCCGAGCGTCCGCCCGGATGCGGCGCGGGCAACTGGCTGAAAACCACGCCCGACACCTTCCGTATCACCTTCCGTCAGTATTTCGCCGATTGGGAGGCAGAGCGGCCGATGCGGGCGCAGATCGACCGCGTCTCGGGGCCGCACACCCCTCCCCCCTGCCCGTCCCCGGCCGCCCTCGCGCAGGGCCTCACCGACTCCGTGCGCTGGCTCAAGGAATCCGTCGAGTACTGGCCGGAAATGCTGGCCCGCTGGAAACCCTACCGCAACCAGTTCCTGTCCTACTGGCAACTGGAGAAGAACCGCATCGACGCCACGCCGGGCGGCGACCCCATGGTCTGCTATTGGGAACTGCCGCCGGACCAGGCCCTGGTCATCCGTGTCAGACCGCCGGAGAAGTGCGTGTATTGGGGCGTGGAATTCGGCAATTCGTGGTGGGAGACGGTCGACTACCGCTACCGGCTATCGAATACCAACATGCACTACGCGGTGCGCGAGGACGATGGCGAACTTGTCGTGGTGGTGGCCCACGAAGATCCCGGCGTACCCAACTGGCTCGATTGTTCCGGATTTTCGGCCGGCTACGTCACCTTCCGCTGGATGCTCTCGGATGAGCAGCCGGTACCCCAGGCAACCCAGGTGGCCCTGGCCGAACTTTTTGCGCAGCTCCCCGGCAACGTCAAGCGCATCGGCCACGACGAACGCCGCGAGCAGCTGGCTGCCCGACGCCGGGGCGTGACCCGGCGCTTCGGTTATTGAGCTCTCCCCATCTTCAATGGAGCACCGACGATGAGCGACGGCACCCTGAGCTGGCAGCCCCCGCCACGGCCCGAGTGGCTGGCCCGGTTCAACGCCGAAGGCCGATATACGGACCTGCGCAGCCTGGTGCCATTGCAAGCGGACGAACTGATCGCCACGGCCTGCCGCGCGACGGGTCTGTCCGACTTCGGCGACGACCGCTGGCGGGAACCTTTCGAGGTTCTTTTGAAGTCGCTGGACGAAGAGGCCGAACTGCATTATTTCGGCCGCCTGATGACCCGCAACGAGATCCTGATCTGGCTGCAGGCGCTGCTCGGCGTCCAGGCGGCCTTCACGGCGCATCCCGAGATCGCCGGGGAACAGATCGATCGCCCGGTAATCATTGCCGGACTGTCCCGTTCCGGCACCTCCATACTTTTCGAACTGCTCTCCCAGGATCCGCGCTTCGGTTCGCCGCGCCACTGGGAAATGATGTTCCCCTACCCCCCGCCCGAGCGCGCCACCTACGACAGCGACCCGCGCATCGAGCGCTGCCAGCACCTGATCACCCAATGGAACCGCGTCACGCCCACCTATGCCACCATGCACGAGATGGACGCACGCCTGCCTAACGAATGCATCATTGCCCAGGCCTGCACCTTCGTCAGCGAATACATTCCCTTCCTGTTCCAGGTACCCAGCTACATGGAATGGCTCGGCACCCGTACCGACTGGGAATATCCCTATCTCTTCTACCGGAAGATGCTGCAGCTGTGGCAATGGCGCAATCCGCGCCGGCACTGGCTGCTGAAGGCACCGTCGCACCTCAACTACCTGCCCACCCTGTTCAAGGTCTTTCCCGACGCCCGCGTGCTGCTCACCCACCGCGACCCGCTCAAGGCCCAGGCGTCGGTGACCAATCTGGCCGGCACCTTCTACTGGATGCGCAGCGACAAGCCTCTCGATGTCACTTCCTTCGAGAGCCTGCTCTCTGCGGAGCACATGGCGGCGCGGCTGGAACGGGTCATCGACTGGCTCGAAGACGGCACCATTCCCCGCGCGCAGTGCGCCAATTCCCGTTATGCCGATCTGATCGACGCCCCCCTGGCGGCCTTGCGCAAGGTCTACCGGCAGATCGACCTGCCCCTCGACGTCGAGGTGGAGGCGCATATGGCCCGGTATCTGGAAGGCAAGCCCCAGGGCAAGTTCGGCGCGCACCAGTACGATGTGGGCGAGGACGACGCGGCGCACCAGAAACGCCAGTGCTTCCGCCGGTATCAACGCTATTTCGACGTACCGGACGAACTCTGACCCGCAAGCTCTGGCCGGTGTTGCAGGTCACGGTGAAACCGGCCTGCAACACCGGGATTGCACGTGAATGAGCGCGGCCGCATTGACGCACACCCCTGTCCTCGCTACGATCCCTCCTGCATCAAGACGGGGTCAGCCCCACCAACCTGCAGCGTCCCTGCAAGGTGGTGTGCTCGCAAGAGCAGATGCGGCCTGCGGGCAACCAAGCGGACGCTGACCCCGCCTTGCTGCGGGGTTTTTCGTTTATGTATCTGGCATCACGAGAGGGCTTGACGCCCCGCCAACCTGCCCGCCTGGGCAAGGTGGTGTCCTCGCAAGAGGGATGCGGCCGGCCGGCAACCAAGCAGGCACCCATCGCGTCACGTCTCCCGGATGCCCTTCAAGGGCAAACAGGAGGACTCATGTCGATCATCACCCCGTCCCTCGTGGACGTATTCCACCACCGCACCGCAACACCGCACTGCAGCGGCGTGCTGCGGGTATTCGTCGACGGCTTCGGCCACGACGTGCCGTTCCACGAACACCCGCCCGGCAGCGGCCAGCTCATCGTCCAGTTGCATGCGATCGAGCTCGGGTTCGCCGAACTCGAGGCCGTGCTGATGGCGCTGCGCGACGAGGAAATCCGCCTGGCTGCCGATCGGCGCCTCGGCGACGACGCCACACCATCGCGCGCGCACACACCGGGTTCAGGCAACCACGCGGAGGACTGCGCATGAACGTGCTGACCGGTACCGGTCCGGTAAACGCGTCCAGGTGATCCCGCACCGCACGCACTCCGCCCTCGCCTCCGGTGTCGTGCGGCTGCACGCACCCGGCGCGATGCTCGACCTGCCGTACCGCGAGCACGCGCGCCGGCACGCAGGCGCTCGCGTTGCATGGCGGATGAACGGGCCCCCAGGCCGCTACCGGCTGAACCGTCGCTGCACGTGTGCGCGCCGCGCGCGCAACTGCCCGGCGCGCTCCTCGGGCGTCACCATCGTGAAGCCCGGGATGTGACGCTCGAGCTCGGCGAGCGGCAGCAGTTGCGCCGAAGGCCACTGGTTCGCGGGCAGTTCACCGCGCACGCCGTCATAGCGCAGCAACAGCACACCGCGCTGCAGTCCACCGGTGCCCAGCCAGTTGTGGTAGCCCGGATCCTCGGCGCTGATCACATGGTAGTACGCACCATCGGCCGCCAGGCGCGACTGGGCCGCCGTGAAACTCGCGCTTCCGTTGGCGTATTCCAGCGAGGCGAACCAGAGATCGGCGATCTGCAACGCCTGGTAGTGCGCCGAGGTCGGCACGGTGCGCACCACCAGCGCCTGCCCCGCGGGGATCTCGAAATGCCCGCTCGCCATCCAGCGCCCGTGCACCCCGCCGAGGCGCGCGGTATCGGCCGGCGCCGTCAGCGTGTTGGCCGGCAGTGCACGCACATAGCGCTGCTGCACGAAATCGGGCCACACCCGCACCGACTGCGCAAGGATGCGTGCGGTCTCGCGCAGTCGCCGCCCCACCTCCTCGCTCGATGCCGGCGCACGCGGCACGCCCTCGAAGCCGACGCGGTCGATGTGCACGTGCCCGGGATCGGCCACCTGCCAGCGGCTGTAGATCTGGCGCACGACCACCGTCGTGCTGTCGCCGGGATTGCCAAGCCGGTTGCGGCCAAGCGACGCATCCGGAGCGACCAGCTCGATGCTGAAATTGCCGTCGGCGCCGATATCGATCTGTTCGAAGCCCAGATAGCCCGCCGAGCGGCCGCTGCCGGCCCACGGCTCACCGGCATAGAGCTGCACTTCCAGTCGGTCCGCGCTGCCGAGCTGTCCGTGGATGCGGTACGCCTGGCCGCCGCGAACCGGCGCGAACAGGTAGCGCTGGTCCGGGTTGTCGCCGCCCTCGCGGATGTGCAGGTCCATGACGCGGAAGAACGGGAAATCCGCGTCCTGCAGCATTTCCTGTTCGACGGACTTCAGCACCATCCGCGACAGGTGCAGATAGCCCGCCGCGCGCTCGGTGTCGCTGCCGTAGGCCGGACTGCCGCGCACGCTTCGCTCCGCGTCGACCAGGCTGCGCAGCAGTTCGCCGAACGCACCGTGCACTGGATCATCCGGATCCGCGGATGGTGCATCTACCGGCAGCTCCGTGACCTGGCGCGCCAGCAGTCGCCAGCCGGCCGGCTCCTCGTACACCCAGACATGCAGATAACGCGAACGCAGCGGCGGTTCGCCGACCGGCGTGGCCACCATCACCCCGTCGGTGAGCACCGCGGTGCCCGTGGCGCGCTCGCGCAGATCCTCCACGCGCACGTCCGCGAGCCGGTTGGCGTCCCCGGCCAGCCAGGCACGCAGCTGCTCGCCGTCGAGCCGGGTGCCACGCGAGGTGTTGTAGGAGAAATCCCGCGCCAGCAGCCGCTCCATGCCTTCGCCACCCGCGCGGATCGCCAGCGCGAAACAGTCGTCGAGCGCCGGGTCGAAGCGTTGCGCGCGTGCGAGCAGTGCGCAGTCCGCTGTCGTCGCGCTCGCCAGCGCCAGCTGGGCCGAGGCAAGCAATGGCAACGCGAGCAGGCAGCGCAGGGCCATCGCGAACCCGGCGCTCACGGCGACCACCGCCGGTGTGCGTGCGCGCGTCGCAGCGCGATCTGCTGCGCACGCTGCGCCGCGTCGATCCTGGCCGCATCCCGCGGCATCGCGGCGTCCAGCGCGCCGCGTTTCAGCAGTCGCACGGCCGGCAACGGTGCGTTGCGGCTGTTCTGGAAGCGGTACATCATCGCCCCTTCGCGGTGCCCGCCGGTATCCAGCCAGTTCGCGTAACCGGGGTCCCGGTCCGCGACCACGATCCGGTAGCGGCCGTCGCCGTCGGCGATCGCCTGATCCCCGTTGACGCTGCCGGTGCGGTGGATGTAATCGAGCGATTCCCACCACCTGTTGCCGAGCTGCAGGCTCCACAGCGCGGCCTGCGGCGAATCGAATTCGATCAGCAGCACCTCGTCGTCGGCGAGCCTGAACCAGCCTTCGCCGTAGACGTTGTTCGCGAGTCCCTGCCCGCCCGGACCCAGCGGCACCAACGTGTTCGTGGAGCGCTCGCGCGTGCGCTCGAGCCACGGCATCCAGATGTGCAGCCGGTGCTCGAAGCGCGCCTGGACGTTCGCGAGCGATGCGGCTGCGCCCGCCAGATCCGGCAGCGGCGCCGGCGTCGCCGCGGTGTCGAGCCGCTCCAGCCGCCAGTGCGCCGGGGACTCCGATGCCCAGTCACCGAAGTACTCCCGGATCACCAGCCGGTTGGCCTGCGCGGGTAGCGGCAACCACGCCCCTTGCCAGTCGGCCGGCCGCTCGGGGGCGAGCAGTACCGACACCTCGCTACCCGGCGTCCCGAGCGCCGCATCCGACAGCGAGCCGTGTGCCGCGTAGACCGGATGGTCGGTGACGACCTGCACTGCAGTGAGCCGGGCCGTTCCCAGTTGCCCGGACAAACGGTAGCGTCCCGCCGGATCGAGCGCGGCGCCGAGGTAGCGCGCATCGGCGCCGTCGAGCCCCCACTTGCCGATATTGGTCGCGCCGAGGCGCAGCAGCGGCAGGTCACGGTCCTGGTCGGCGAGCGTCAGCTGGACGCTGCCGGCCAATTGCTGGCTCAGGTACAGCAGCGCCTCGGCGCGGTCGGACTGCTCGCCCTGCGGATACCGGCGCAGGAACTCGCTGCCGGCGTCGCGCGCGGCGTTCATGAACGCCTCCCAGGCGCGGATGTCGGCGCCCGGCCCATCATCGCCTCGCTGCTCGCCGAACGCCGTCATCGACGATACGCCCAGCAGCACCGCGACAGCGCATGCATACCCTGCTCTGGACATCACCTCACTCCTGCTCGCTGGCCACCGGCCACAGCTTGCAGGCTGGCGATCCGCCGTGCAACGATCCGCGTGCCCCGATGGTATCGGCCGCACCGTTCCGGAAGCGCGGCAGCGAGACCGGCGCGCGGCGCTGCGCAACCCGTGCCGAAAAGACAATGGCGATCGATATTGCACTGCTGGCATTCCTGATCCTGCTGAACGCGGTATTCGCGATGTGCGAGATCGCGGTCGTGTCCTCGCGCAAGGCGCGGCTGCAGCGCCTGGCGGATTCGGGACGCCCTGGCGCGCCGGCCGCACTCGCGCTCCACGAGGAGCCGTCGCGTTTCCTGTCCACGATCCAGGTGGGGATCACCTCGATCGGCATCCTCAGCGGTGCGGTCGGCGAAGCCGCGCTGGCGGACCCGCTGCGCGACTGGTTGCGCACCGTGCCGGCCATCGAACCGTGGGCGAGCAGCGTCGCGCTGACCGTGGTGGTGGTCGCCCTGACCTACGTTTCGGTCGTGGTAGGCGAACTGGTGCCCAAGCGTCTGGGCCTGCTCGCCCCGGAGGCGATCGCCTCGCTGGTGGCACGCCCCATGAACGCGTTGTCCTGCGTTGCACGGCCGCTGGTGTGGCTGCTGTCGGCCTCCTCGGACCTGATCCTGCGGATCACCGGAGCGAGGCGCCGCGAGGAACACCCGGTCACCGACGAGGAGATCAAGGTCCTGATGCTGCACGGCGCGGAGTCCGGCGTCTTCCACGAGAGCGAACGCGAGATCGTCGCCAATGTGCTGCGGCTCGACGAACAGCGCGTCGGTTCGATCATGACGCCGCGGCTCGAGGTGTACCGCGTCGATCTGAACGCGGCCGAGGCAGTCGTCCGGCAACGATTGCTCGAATGTCCACACGAACACATCGTCGTCTGTCGCGGCAGCGCCGAGCAGGTCGCCGGCATCCTGCGCCGGGCCGATCTGCTGGTTCCCGCACTGCAGGGACTCCCGCTCGACCTGACGTCCCGGTTGCACACGCCGCTCTACGTCACCGAGAGCCTGACCCTGTTCCAGTTGCTCGACAATTTCCGTCGCGCGCGGACGCACATCGCGCTGGTCGTCGACGAGTACGGTGCACTGCAGGGACTGGTGACGCTGGGCGACATGCTGCGCGCCATCGTCGGCGAGCGACTGCTGCCGGAGGAACCGGAAGACGCCGAGTTCACGCGCCGCGAGGACGGCGCGCTGCTGATCGAGGGCACGGCATCGATGGACCGCGTGAAACAGGTGCTGGAACGCGAGGAGGACCCGCCGGGCCGGGACGTCTACGGCTTCAACACCATCGCGGGATTCGTGATGCACAGCCTGGAGCGCATACCGGTCGCGGGCGATCACGTCGACTGGGACGGGCTGCGCTTCGAGGTCGCCGCGATGGAGGGCAACCGGATCGCGCAAGTCCTGGTGACGCCGGCCGCGCGGCGCCCGCCCCCGATCAGCGACCGCTCGCGCCCGCAATGAGCTGCAGCGCCGGCAGCACCGGCCCCAGGCGCACGAACAGATCGCGCTGGCGGGGCTGCAAGGCCGCATACGGCGGGCCGAACACCACGTTGACCGCATCGACCAGTCCGCCGTAGCGTTCGGCGAGCTTCTGCGGCAATTCGTCGAGCAGGCCGACGATCGCGAAGGTCTCGAGCATCGCGTCGCTGACCAGCGCCGGCATCTCGTCCCAGCGACCTTCGCGCGACAGCGCGATTAGCCGCTCGCCGACGCCGTCCCAGCCGTGGTGGCGCATCACGGCCGCATATGAGGCCGTCGCGGCGTAGAACGAGATGTGCTTGCGGATCAACTCGACCGACTGCGCCAGTTCGGTCGCGTCGCTGCCGGTGGCGAAGAACGGGTTGATCGCGAACTCGATGTCCGCCAGCGATCGGCCCGCCGCCGCCGCGCCCGCGGCCACGGCCGGGCGAATCACGTCACGCAGATAGTCCGGTGTGTTCAGCGGATGCATGCGGATGCCGTCGCCCAGCTCGCCGGCGAGCCGGCAGTTGTAGGGGTTCACCGCCGCCACGTGAATCGGCACCGCGCCCACGCCCGCGATCGGGCCGGGATTGAAGAAAGGGTTGCTCAGCGTGAACTGGTAGTACTGGCCGCGGAAATCCGGCTTTGCCCCGGTGCGGAAGTGTTCGTGGATCGCCTTCACGCACAGGATGTATTCGCGCAGCCGTGGCCCCGGTGGCGACGGCCACGGCGTCGAGTAGCGGCGTTCGTTGTGCGCCCGCACCTGGGTGCCCAGACCCAGCACGAAACGCCCGCGCGAGAAGCGCTGCAGGTCCCACGCGAGCTGTGCGGTCACGAACGGGCTGCGCGGAAACGAGATCGCGATGCCGGTGCCGATGCGCGCGCGGCGCGTGTGCTCGGCCAGGATCATCTGGGAGAGGTAGGGATCGTGACCGGCCTCGGGCACCAGCAGGCTGTCGTAACCGAGCCGATCGAGTTCGCGCGCGTGGGCGGCGAGTTCCTCGATGCTGTCCGGGGCGGTGATCGTGGCTTCGATTCTCATCGGTGGTCTCCGGCTGCGGGTCTGGCGGCGACGGCGATTATCGGGAATGCGCGCGCCCCCGTATACTCGCCGCCACGACTCTACCGCAGGAACCCCGCGCCGGCGGCGCCATGCCAGCACCTGATTCCCCCCCGCGCCTCGGCGTGATCAGTAATCCACACAGCGGCCACAACCGGCGCGGGCTCGAGGCCGTCAGCGCGTTGCTCGCCGGTGCGCACGGCGTTCATCACGTGGTCACGCGGGATCCGGAGCAGTTGGCCGCGACGCTGGCCCAATTCGCCCGCGACGGGGTAGACACGCTGGCGGTGAACGGCGGCGACGGCAGCCTGGCGCGCGTGGTCGGCCTGCTGGTCGAACGCTCGCCGTTCACCAGCATGCCGCTCGTCTGTGCGCTGCCCGGCGGCACCTCGAACGTGACCGCCGCCGACACCGGGATGCGTGGCGGACTGCCCGACGCGCTCGCACGCTTGCTGGCGTGGCGGCGCGGCGAAGCCGGCGAGGTGCGCCGGATCGTGCGCCCGGTGATCGGCGTGCGCGGCGCGGACGGCCGCGCACTGGGGCACGGCTTCATCTTCGGCGCCGGCGCCGTGGTCGATGGCATCGAATACTGGAACCGCCGCGTGAAGGCGCACGGTCCGCGCGGTGACGCCGGTCCGGGGCTGGCGCTCGCACGCACGCTGTGGGGAATGCTGCGCGGCCATGAGGGTTTCGCGGAGCCGCTGCGCGCGCGCATCACCGAGGCCAGCGGCGCGCCGCTCGACGGCGAGTTCCGCCTGATCGTGGCCAGCGCGCTCGAACGGCTGTTCCTCGGCATCCACCCGTTCTGCGACGAAGGCACCGGGAGGCTGCTGTTCACCGCCGTCGAGCGTCGTGCGCCGCATTTCCTGCGTTCCCTGCCGCCGCTGCTCGCCGGGCGCCGCACCCACCGCATGACACCGGTCAACGGCTACCACAGCCACCGCATCGACGCGCTCGGGCTCGACTTCGACGGCGTGTTCACGCTCGACGGCGAACTCTACCGCAGCACCGACGCACCCCGCCCGCTGCACCTCGCGGTGGCCGGCGAAGTGCGCCTGCTGGGATTGCCGCGATGACGGTCTTCGGTCCGCTGTACACGCCTTCCGGCAGCGCGCAGGGCGCGCTCGATGCACTGCTTGCCGCGCTGCGCGCGCGCCACGGCGAGGCGATCGACGCGGTGCTGTTCTACGGCTCCTGCCTGCGCAGCGGCGAGCTGCTCGACGGTCTGGTCGACCTGTACGTGATCGTGCGCGATCACCGCGCGGCGCACGCCGGCACGCTGGAGGCACTGGCGAACCGCGCGCTGGCGCCCAACGTCTACTACCTGCAGGCGGCATCCGCGGCCGGCACCGTGCGCAGCAAGTACGGCGTGTGGTCGCTCGGCGAACTGCAACGCGCCGTGTCGCCGGCATGGTTCGAATCCTACGGCTGGGGCCGGCTCTGCCAACCGGTTGCGGTGGTGTACCACCGCGACGCGCAATCACTGGAGCGGGTGCGCGCGGCACTGCGCCGGGCTGCGATCACCTTCCTCGACCGCACCTTGCCGGCGCTGCCGGCCAGCGCCCCGCTGCCCGAACTGTGGGCGCAGGCGCTCGCGCTCAGCTATGCGACCGAGCTGCGCGTCGAGGGCGGCGGTCGCGCCGCGACGCTGGTCGAGGCGAACCGCGCTTTCTTCGAGGCGGCGACGCGCGAGGTGCGCGCGGCGCTGCGCTGGCCGCTGGAACTCGACGGCGTGCGCGTGCGCAGCCAGGTGCCGCAGGCCGCACGACGCCGCGCGCGGATCGCGTGGCGGCTGCGCCGCGTGCAGGGCAAGCTGCTGTCGATCGCGCGGCTGCTGAAGGCGCTGGCGACCTTCGAGGGTGGCTTCGACTACATCGCGTGGAAACTCGAGCGCCACAGCGGACACCGGATCGAGATCCCCGAGCGCGTGCGCCGTCACCCGCTGCTCTTCGTCTGGGCCCTGCTGTGGCGCCTGTGGCGTGACGGGGTGCTGCGATGAGGCCGCGCATCCTCGACTGCACGCTGCGCGACGGCGGCTACCACACCGGCTGGCGCTTCGATGCCGGTCTGGTCACGACGTATCTGCACACGCTCGCGGCGGTCGGTGTGGACATCGTAGAGCCCGGTTTCCGCGCGCTGCGCGAGCTGCCGGGCGCCGGCCCGTTCGCCCACGCGAGCGACGCCCTGCTCGACACCCTCGACATCCCGCCCGCGCTGGACGTGGCGGTGATGGTCGATGCCGACGACGCGCTGGCCGCAGCCGACGATCCCGGCGCCGCGATCGTGCGCGCCTTCGCGCCGCGTGCCGCCTCGCGGGTGGCGCTGGTGCGCATCGCGGTGCGGCTCGCCGACCTCGGGCGCAGCCGCGCGATCGCCGAGGCGCTGGCTCGCCTCGGCTATGGCGTGGGGTTGAACCTGATGCAGGTCGCGGGCATCGCGCCGGCGCGGCTCGCACAGGCGGCGCGCGACGTCGCCGGCTGGGGTTGCGTGCAGATCCTCTGCCTCGCGGATTCCTTCGGTGCGCTGGATCCGGCCGCGACCGCGCGCGCCTGTGCGGCGGTGAGGACGCAGTGGCGCGGCGAGCTCGGCTTCCACGCGCACGACAACCGCTCGCTGGCGGTGGCCAACACCCTGGCGGCGATCGCGCACGGCGCGTGCGTGGCCGATTGCACGGTCGCCGGCATGGGGCGCGGCGCCGGCAACGCGGCGCTCGAACTGCTGCTCTGCGAGCTCGACACCGGCGGCGCGCACGACGAGCGGTTGCGGGAGCTGCAGCGTCTGTGCGAGCGGTATTTCGTGCCCCTGCGCCGCCGCCACGGTTGGGGACCGGGTTTCTACTACCACTACTGCGCGTTGCGCGGCATCCATCCGATGTTCGCGCAGACGCTGATCGGTGATCCGCGCTATTCACCCGAGGAGCGCTTCGCGGCGCTGCGCGCGCTCGCGGCGCGCGATGCGAGCCGCTTCAGCCGCAGCGAGATCGCGCTGACCATGCACGCCTTCGCGCCTGCGGCGCCGCCCGCCGCGGCCCGCGCCGCACCGGATCTGGGCCGCTTCGCCGGCGCCGAGGTACTGCTGATCGGCGCCGGCGACGGGGCGCGCCGGCGCGTACGCGAGCTTGGCGACTACATACGCGCCCGGCGGCCGCTGGTGCTCGCGCTCAACCGCCAGGACGCGCTCGACCCGCACCTGGTCGATGCCTTCGTCTGCATCGATGCCTTGCGACTGCTGTGCGAGGCGAGCCACCTGGCTGCCAGCGGCAAGCCGGTATGGACGCCGCGGCGCCTGCACGACGCACAGACCCGCGCGACGCTGCGCGACGCCACCGTGCTCGACTACGACTGCGAGCTGCGCGGACACTGCTTCGAGGCGCGTCGCGACGGCTGCGTGCTGCCGGCGCCGCTCGCCTGCGCATACGCGCTCGCGCTGTGCGTGGCCGGCGGCGCCCGCCGCGTGCTGCTGGCCGGCTTCGACGGCTTCGCGGCCGGTGATCCACGCCAGCAGGAGATGCTCGAACTGCTGGCGCTGGCACGCCCGGCGCTGGAGCGCGCGGGCCTCACGCTCGCCGCCGCGACCCCGACCAGCTACCCCGTTGACCAGGGTGAACTGCATGCCGTCGCCAGCTGAGTTCGCGATCGTGATCCCGGCCCGTTTCGCCTCGTCGCGTTTCCCGGGCAAGCCGCTCGCCGACATCCACGGCAAGCCGATGATCCACCACGTCTGGGAGCGCTGCTGCGCTGCCGCCACGCGCGATCGCGTGTTCGTCGCGACCGACGACGCGCGCATCCGCGCGACCTGCGCGTCCTTTGGCGCCCGCGTGATCATGACGCCGCCCGACTGCGCCACCGGCACCGATCGCGTGGCCCGCGCCGCCGCACGGATCGAGAGCGGCTTCATCGTGAACGTGCAGGGCGACGAGCCGCTGATCGATCCGCAGGACATCGTGCGCGTCGCCGACACTTTCCGCCGCCTGGGCGCGCGGGCGGTGGTGAACGCCATGACCGCGATCACCGACGAGCGCGAGTTCAGGTCCCGCGACGTGCCGAAGGTCGCGGCCGCGCGCGACGGCCGGCTGCTCTACATGAGCCGGGCCGCGATCCCGTGCAGCAAGAGCGGCGCCTTTGCCGGCGCGCACAAGCAGGTCTGCATCTACGCCTTCTCGCGCCAGCAGCTGGCGGCTTTCGTCGCCGCCGGCGAGCGTCCGCCGCTCGAGCGGGTCGAGGACATCGAGATCCTGCGCTTCCTGGATCTCGGCATCGAGGTGCACATGCTCGCCCTGGCGACCGCGAGCATCGCGGTCGACACCCCGGCGGACCTCGAGCGGGTGCGCGCGGCGCTCGGCTGAAGCGCGGCGAACGGCCGGTGCCAGAGCCGGGCCGCTTCTTTACAATGGCGCCCTCGACATCCACCCCTGCCCACCCCGAACTGGACCGCGCATGCTGATCGAGCGCTACCTCACCTCCGAGATCCTGCGGCCCTTCGCCGCCGGGCTCGCGATGCTGGCCACCGTGTCGGTCGCCTTCAGCACGGCCGTGCGTCTGTCGGAGGCGGCGAGCGGGGAAATCGCCGCACCGGTGGTCGCCGAGCTGATCTTCCTGAACACGCTGGTGTCGCTGGAGGTACTGATTCCGACCACGCTGTTCCTCGCCGTGCTGCTCGCGGTCGGGCGTCTGCACCGCGAGTCCGAGATGGCAGCGATGCAGTCCGCCGGCATCGGCGAGGTCCGCGTGCTGTGGGCAGTGGGCAAGCTCGCGCTGCTCTGCGCGCTGCTGGTGGGATGGATCTCGACCCAGGTGCGCCCGTGGGTCTACACGCGCAGCTACGAACTCGAACAGCGCAGCATCAGCCGCTTCGACATCTCGAACATCCGTCCGGGCACCTTCGTGGACATGGGCAACGGCGGCTACGTGCTGTACGCACAGGAAGTCGATGCCGCGGCCGGCGAACTGCGCGACGTGTTCGTGCAGGTCGATCAGGGCCTGCGCTCGCAGGTGATCGCGGCCACGAGCGCGCGCATCCATGACATGGACGAGGAGGGATCGCGTTCGGTGGAGTTCTTCGACGGCTACTCGTACCTGCTCGAGCGCGACGGCCCGCGCGACGTGGAGATGCGCTTCGGCAGCTTCCTGATCCGCTTCCCGCAGGAGGAGCGCATCGAGCGTTTCCGCCGCAAGTCGGCGGCCACCGCGGTGCTGGCCGCTTCCACTGAACCGAAGGAGATCGCGGAGTACCAGTGGCGTCTCAGCACACCGCTGTCGACCCTGATGCTGGGACTGCTCGCGGTGCCGCTCGCCCGCGCGAACCCGCGCCAGCCGAGAGCGAGCACGCTGGCGGTTGCTATCGGTGCCTATCTGCTGCTGTTCGCCATCCTGAGCGGCGTGCGCAACTCGCTGGAGAACGGTGACGTCCCGGCATTCCCCGGCCTGCTGCTCGCGTACCTGCCGCCGCTGGCGCTGCTCGCGATGCTGCTCGGCTGGCCGCGGCTGCGGCTCGCGAGGGCGCGCGGGTGATCATCGCGCGTTTCGTCGCCGGACATCTGGTCCGCGGCTGGCTGATCGTGTTCACGGTGCTGGCGGCACTGTTCAGCCTGCTCGCGCTGGTCAGCGAGCTCGACAACCTCGGTGACCGCTACCATTTCACGCACGCGCTGCAGTACGTGCTCTTGACCACGCCGCAGCGCGTGCTGGAACTCGCGCCGGTGATAACGGCGCTCGGCACCGTGCTCGCGCTCGCGAACCTCAGCCGCTCGAGCGAACTGGTAGTGATCCGCGGTGCCGGCGTCTCGCTCAGGCAACTGCTCGCGATCGCCGCGCTGCCGACGCTGCTGGTGGTCGCGGGGCTGTACGCGGCCGGCGAATGGCTGGTCGCACCGATGCTGCAGAAGGCGGAGTCCGAACGCGTGGTGCGGCGCACCGGCAACCTCGACCTGCTCGCCGGCCAGGGGCTGTGGTCGCGCAGCGGCGGGCGCTTCTTCAACGTGCGCCACCTGCGCGACGGGCACATCCCGGAAGGAATCGCGCTGTACGAGTTCGGACCCGATCACCGTCTGCGGCGCGTGATCGGCGCGACGTCGGCCGAGGTGCCGCAGACCCGCGCCTGGACGCTGCGCGAGGTGCGCTTCAAGGAATGGCAGCCGCAGGGCATCGAGATGCGCACGCTGGAGCGCCTCGAGCTGGGGCCGTTCTGGTCCGCCGACGAACTCCCGGCGCTGGGGCGCTCGCTGGCCGCGATGTCCCCGAGCGCGCTGCTCGCGTACGCGGACCACCTGCGCGCCACCGGCCAGGACGATGCGCAGGTGCGCATGGCCTTCTGGCAGAAAGCCACGTTGCCCCTGTCGGCTGCGGTGATGGTGCTGTTCGCGGTGGTGATCGGCTGGCACTTCGGCAGCGCGCGCAGCGCGGGCTTCGGCTGGCGGGTGCTCGGCGGCGCGGTGGCCGGCGTCGGTTTCTACCTGTTCACGCAGATCCTGCACACCGGCGGGCAGCTGCTCGGGCTGCGCCAGGGCATCGTGGTGCTGGTGCCGATCTGCATCGCGGCGGCGATCGCGCTGGCGATCGCGGCAGCCTCGCACCGCCCGCGCTAGCGCACTCGCTTCCGGTGCGCTTCAGCGGCGCTCATCGAGCAGCGCCCTCACGCGCGCGACCGCGCGTTCGATGTCGGGCGACGGATTCAGGTCCTGCGGTTCGCGCCCCTCGCCCAGCCACGCGACGCGCCCGGCCGCGAGCAGTCGATCGTGCACCAGCGTGATGTCGCGCCCCAACCGGCGCGGCCCCCAGCGCAGCAGGGCGCGGTAGCCGAGCGCGCGCGGACTGTGCTCGACCGCGGGCGCCGCGTCACCGCCGTGCGCGCGTTGCGGATCGAACAGGTACACGGGCTTGCCGGTAGCGCAGGCCTCCGAGATCATCGCGATGCTGTCGAAGCTCACGATCAGCCTCTCGGCGCAGGCGAGATACGCGTAATACGGATTCCCGGCATCGCCGGCGCGCCACGCGTAGAACTCGTGCGGCACCTCGATTGCCTCGCACAGCGCACGCACCGCCGGCGCCGGCGTGCGCGAACTGGTGCTGACCAGCAGGCTGCCACCCAGCGCGTGCGCGTGCGCCGACGCCTCGCGTGCGAGCCGCGCCGCGCCGCGCGCGCCGAAGTGGAACGGTCCGCTCGGGCCGCCGACGATCAGCGCGATGCGCGGCGACGGCAGCCGCGCGAGGCGCTCGCCGTGCACTGCGTGGGCCTCGGCCAGCCGCGCCGGCGTGACACGGTGCAGCGTCAAGGTGTTCTGCAACACGTTCGGCGCCGGCGGCAGGCGGTACTGCGGCGTGGTGACCACGAGGTCGAAGGCGGCGAGCGGCGCCCACGGACGCCCGATGTGCACGATGCGCGTGCGCCCGCCCGAGGCGTGGCGGATCCAGCGGCACACCGGCTCGTTGCGCATCCCGGCCGCGATCACCACCTCGGGCCACGGCGGCGCGAGCGCATCGGAGCGCGCGCGATCGATGCCACACAGTCCGTTCGCGCGCGTCACGTCGTACAGCGCGCCGGCGCGCCGGTGGCGCAGCCGCTTGACCTCGTACGGCCACCCGAGCGCCTCGGCGAGCGCGAGCAACTGGCTCTGTTCGCCGGCGCGGTACGCGGCGATGATCCAGACCAAGGGAGGCGAAGCACCGGGGATGACTGACACGTACCTGAAAATCACCAACATTGGCGCGGCGGCGGGAGGTGCGGCGCGCAACCGCCCCAGTATAATCGCCCGCGTTGGCGCGACACGCCGCGCCGCTCGGGAAAAACGCACGATGGCACGCTACGATTCCTGCCTCACGCGGGTGCTCGAACTGCTCGCGGCACCCGGCAAGACCTCGCGGCCGATCACGGCCGACAGCGATCTCGCCGGCGAACTGGGACTGTCGTCGATCGACGTGATGGAGGTCATCGAACAGATCGAGGACGAATTCGACCTGTCGTTCCCGCTCAACGCCCTGTCCGGGATCCGCACCGCCGGCGACCTGGCGCGCACCGTCGCGGATCTCACCGGATGAACCGGCTGCTACAGAAGTTCACCCCGATGGCGGAGGTGCGCGCCGAACTCGACGCGCTCGGCATCCGTCCGTTCGGCGCCGTGACCGAGAAGATCCTTTCCTCCACCGAGGCGATCGTCGATGGCCGCCGCGTGATACTCGCGGGCACCAACAACTACCTCGGGCTGACCTTCGACCCGGAATGCATCGCCGCCGCGCAGCGCGCACTGGCCGAACAGGGCACCGGCACCACCGGCTCGCGGATGGCCAACGGCACCTTCGCCGACCACGTGGCGCTGGAGCAGGAACTCGCGGCCTTCTATGGCCGGCGCCACGCGATCGTGTTCTCCACCGGCTTCAGCGCGACCATGGGCATGGGCGCGACCCTCGCCGGCCCCGGCGACGTGGTGCTGCTCGACGCCGACAGCCACGCCAGCATCTACGACGGCGTGCGCCTGGGCGGCGCCGAGGTGATCCGCTTCCGCCACAGCGATGCCGCGAACCTCGAGCGCCGGCTCGAGCGGCTGGGCGAGCGCGCGGCGGACGCACTGGTGATCGTCGAGGGCATCTACAGCATGCTCGGCGACCGCGCGCCACTCGCCGAGATCGCCCGGCTCAAGGAGCGCCACGATTTCTGCCTGATGGTCGACGAGGCGCATTCGCTGGGCGTGCTGGGCGCACACGGCCGCGGGCTCGCCGAGGCCGCGGGCGTCGAGGACGCGGTGGACTTCGTGGTCGGCACGTTCAGCAAGAGCCTGGGCTCGATCGGGGGATACTGCGTCAGCAACCGGCCCGAGCTCGAGGCGATCCGCTTCTCGATCCGCTCCTACATCTTCACCGCCTCGCCGTCGCCGTCGGTGATCGCCTCTACCCGCGTGGCACTGCGCCACCTGCGCGAGCGCCCGCACCTGCGCGAACAGTTGTGGCGCAACGCCGAGCGGCTCTACGCCGGGCTCGCGGGACTGGGTTTCACGCTGGGGCCGGAGCCGGGTCCGGTGGTCGCGGTGCGCCTCGAGGATCGCGCCACGGCGCTGCGCTGGTGGCCCGAACTGCTCGAGCGCGGTGTCTACGTGAACCTGGTGGTTCCGCCCGCCTCGCCGTCGACGTTCAGCCTGCTGCGCTGCAGTGTCGGCGCGGCGCACACCGACGACCAGATCGACCGCATCGTCGACGCCTTCGCCTCGCTGCGGAACGGCGCGTGAGTTCCGGCGCCCACGGAGCATTCCGTTTCGCGCACCTGTCCGATCCGCACCTCTCGGATCTGTCGGCGGTGCGCTGGCGGCGCCTGGCGAGCAAGCGCGTGCTGGGCTACCTGTCGTGGCAACGCCGGCGTCGCCACGAGCACCGCCCGGAGATGCTGGACGCGCTGCGCGCCGACCTGCTCGCGCTGGCGCCGGACCACACCGTCGTCACCGGCGACCTCACGAACATCGCCTTGCCCGAGGAATTCGCCTCCGCCCGCCGCTGGCTGCAGACGATCGGCAGCCCGGACCGCGTGACCGTGGTGCCCGGCAACCATGACCGCTATGTGCGCGGCACGTGGGAGGAATCCTGCGGCCAGTGGAGCGAGTTCATGCGTTCCGACGCGCCTCCCGACGGACGCCGCGCGGACGATCCGTTCCCGCTGCTGCGCGTGCGCGGCGCGGTGGCGTTCATCGGGCTGGACAGCGCGATCGCCTCGCCGCCGTTCATGGCGATCGGGCGCATCGGCGCCACGCAGCTCGCGCGGCTCGAATCCCTGCTCGAGGGACTGCGCGGTCGCGGGTTGCTGCGCGTGCTGCTGCTGCACCATCCGCCGGTGCCGGGCGAGGAGAAGTGGCGCAAGCGGCTCATCGATGCCGCGGCGCTGTGCGCGCTGCTGCGCCGCGCGCCGGTCGACCTGGTGCTGCACGGGCACCGTCACCGCGCGCTGCAGAGCCTGATCCGCGTCCCCGGCAGCGCGATTCCGGTGTTCGGCATCCCGTCGGCTTCGGCCGCGGGCGTGCTGTCCGCCCACGCCGCCGAATACAATGTCTGCACCGTCACGCCGGGCACGGGCGGCTGGCAGGTGCGCATCGACGCACGCCGCCAAGACGCCGCGTCGGGAACGTTCGTACAGCGACCGCTCGCGAGCTTCGAGGTGTCGCGTACGGCCTGAGGCCCGCGGCGGCGAGACGGCGCACCCCCATCACACAGGAGCCATGCATGAGCAGCAGAACGATCATCGTCGCCGGCGCGTCCGGTCTGGTAGGCAGCGCCGCCGTGCGTTACTTCGGCGCCCGCGAGGACTGGAACGTGATCGCGGTGTCGCGGCGCCCGCCGCTCGCGATGCCGGCGCGCGTGCGCCACGTGGCGGTGGATCTGGCCGACGAGCGCGCCTGCGCTGCGGCCTTCGGCGCGATGAGCGAGGTCACGCACGTGGTGTACACGGCGGTCGCCGAGAAACTCGACGACATCTATGGCGGCTGGTCCGATCCGGTGCAGATCGCCAAGAACGCCGCGATGCTGCGCAACCTGATGGAACCGCTGGTCGCGGTCGCCAAGGGCTTGCGGCACGTGTCGCTGGTGCACGGCGCCAAGGCCTACGGCTGCCACCTGCCGGATGCCCACGTGCCGATCCCGATGCGCGAATGCCTGCCGCGGCCGGTGCACCCGAACTTCTATCACGAGCAGGAAGACTACATCCGCGCGCGCCAGCACGGGCAGGGCTGGCACTGGACCGTGTGGCGCCCGGTCGGCATCGCCGGCGCGGCGATCGGCTCGCCGATGAACGCCTTCCTGATGTTGCCCCTGTACGCCGCGCTGCGGCGCGAGGCCGGGCTCGACCTGCCGCTGCCCGCCGGTGTCTGCATGGTCAACGAGGCCACCGACGCCGACCTCATCGCCGAGGCGCTCGCCTGGGCCGCGGACGCGCCGGCGGCGCGCGACGAGACCTTCAACATCTCCAACGGCGACGTGGTATCGCATCGGGAACGCTTTCCGGTGGTCGCCGACTGCTTCGGCATGGCGCTCGGCGAACCGCGCCGGGTGAACGCCGCGCAGGAGGTGCGCGAGATGGCCGGGATGTGGCCCGCGATGGTCAGGCGCTACGGCCTGCACGCTCCCGAGGACGTGACCGAACTGTTCAGCGGCTCGCTGGAGATGAGCAACGTGATGGACCTGCCCGCCGGCAGCGATCCGCTGCGCTGGGGTCTGGTCAGCACGATCAAGCTGCGCAAGGCGGGCTTCCACGGTTGCGAGGATTCGCTGGACATGGTGCGCAAGTACGTGCGCCTCTACCAGCAAATGCGCATCCTGCCCGTCTGAGCGCCGGAGCCCGGCGCCGCTCGCTCAGGCGGCGCCGCGCAGCGCGCGCAGGCGTTGTTCGACCAGCGTGAAGTCCGCGGGCGAATCGACGTCGACCGCGGCATCGCCGAACGGCAGCGTGACCGCTGCGATCGCGATCCCGGTGCGCCGCGACAGCGCCTGCGCGGCACCGTCCAGCGACAACCACCCCATCCGGTAGCGCAGCACCGACGTCCAGCCGAGCATCCGCATCACCTTCAGCGGCGACTTGCGCTCGGCCTCCACCGCCCGCCACAGATCCGCCATGCGGCGCCCGGCCGGCGTGAGGAACGCGAACAGGTTGCAGCCGCAGTACGCGTCGTCGCTGAATCGCAGCACGGTCTTGCGCATGGTCGGGAAGTTCGCGCACACCAGCGCATACGGCGCGAGTCCCACCGCGACGTCGGCGCCGCTCGCCAGCGCGGCGGCACAGAAATGCTCGACCATCGCCGGCGCGAGCAGCGGATGATCCGCGGTGGTCAGCAGCACCGGTGTGCGCGCGTCGATGCCGGCCAGCGCCTGCGCGGCGCTGGTGCTCGGCGTGGCCTGTGCGGGCACCCATGCGAGTGCGCCATCGGCGAGCCGGCGCTGCAGCAGCGCGTCGGCGGCGACCGCCTCGTGCGCCGGACCGCTCAGCGTGACCGCGCCCACGCTGCGTGAACGCGCCAGTGCGTCCAGCACGCGCAGCAGCATCGGCGTGCCGTCGATCGCCAGCAGCGCTTTGGCGCCGCGTCCGGACGCCGCGACCAGCGGGTCGGCGGCGGAGCGGTCGCCGGCGAGCACGATGGCGGCGAACGACGGGGCGGCGGAGCGGTCGGACATCGTCTAGAGCGCCTTCTCGTAGAGGCGGTACCGCTTGTAGACCGTGCCGCCGATCGCCTCGATGATGCCGCGCATCCCCGCGTTGTCCTCGAGGATCCACGACAGTTCCACTGCGCGCACGCCGCGCGCGCACAGCCCCTTGCGCACGGCATCGATCACCATGAACGCGAGCCCGGGACCGAGGCGCGAGTGCTGGTAGCGGCGGCGCACGCCCATCAGCGGCACGCGCGCGCTCTTCGGGTGGCGCACCTTCACGCCCCACAGCAGCCGCAGCCAGCCGAACGGCAGCAGCCGCCCGTGCAACTTCGCGGTGATCTCGTGGATGTTCGGCATGGCGACGATGAATGCCGCGGGTTCGCCGTCGACCTCGGCGATCTGCACGTAGTCCTCGGGCAGCAGCAGCATCATCAACCGGCCGACCTCGTCGAACTCCTCGACCGTGAACGGCACGAAGCCGTAGTTCTGCGACCACGCGTCGTTGAACACCTCGCGCAGGATCCCGAGGTCGCGTGCCTTGTGCGCGCGACTCAACGGGCGCACGCGCACCTGTCCGGCGAGCGAACCGGCGAGCCGCTGCATCACGCGCGGCGCGGCGAAGTCCGGTGCCACGCGGTAGGCGAGCAGGTCGCGCACCCCGCGCAGCCCGCAACCGGCGAGCAGCGCGTCGTAGTACGGCCGGCCGTGCCCCATCATGATCGACGGCGGCGTATCGAAGCCCGCGACCAGCAGCCCGCACTCCTCGTTGAGCGACAGGTTCAGGGGGCCGCGCAGGCACCGCGCCCCGTGCCCGCGCAGCCACGCGGCGGCCGCCTCGAGCAGCGCCTCGGCGACGCGCGGGTCGTCCTCCGCCTCGAACAGGCCGAAGGAGCCGGCCATGTCGTCGTGGTATTGCTGCTGCAGGCGGTCGAACTGCGCGCTGATCCGCCCCACCGGACGCCCCTCGCGCAACGCCACCCAGGCCTGCACGCTGGCGTGCTGCAGGTACGGATTGCCGCCCCACAGGCGCTGGCGCAGTTCGAACTCGAGCGGCGCGACCCACTGCGGATCCTGCGCGTAGAGCCGGTGCGGCAACTGCAGGAAGACGCGCCGGCGCGCGGCGCTGTCGGCCGCGACGATCTCGACTGCTGCGTGGCTCGCCATGGGGTGTCGCCCGGTCCTTCGATGCGAATGGATTCTCGTTTCAAATCCGCCGATTAGCGACTGTCTCAAAGCGCAAAAATGCGGCTTCCGCGGCCAAATAGTACCACTCGGTGCAGGTTGATTTGGCGGCCATCCAAACGAAAATACGTGAGTGGTCAACGGCTCCCTGCCGGCTCGGCGAGTGCGTGGTGCGCACGGGACCGGGCAGTGGCGCAAGGTCGGCACCCGGCTCACACGGGATTGGAGGCAGCCGTCGCGATGACGAACAACAACGGCGAAGGTAGCGTTTTGCAGACCGAATCGACACCGACCAGTCATTCCCTTCCGTTCCGGGCCGCCGACTTCCAGACGCTCACCGAGGCGCTGGACTATGCGGCGCTCGGGGCGAACGGTGCGAACTTCTACAGCAGCCGCGGCGAACTCTACGCGACGCTTCCCTATGCAGAACTGAGGGTGCAGGCGATCGCACTGGCGCGACGCTTCAGCGGCCTCGGCCTGGAAAAGGGTGACCGGGTCGCGATCGTCGCCGAGACCGGCCCCGATTTCCTGCGCGTATTCTTCGCCTGCCAGTACGCCGGGCTGATCCCGGTCGCGCTGCCGGCGACGATCAACCTCGGCGGCCACCAGAGCTACGTGGCGCAACTGCGCGGCCTGATCGACGCCTGCGGCGCGGCTGTGGCGATCGCCTCGGAGGCGTTCATCCCGTTCGTGGTCGAGGCCACCGAGGGGCTGGCGCTGCGCATGATCGGCGAACCGGAGGAATTCGATGCGCTGGCCGAAGACCCGCGCGAGTTGCCCGCGATCGGCGCCGACGACGTCTCGTACCTGCAGTACACCTCCGGCAGCACGCGCTTCCCGCGCGGCGTGATCATCCGCCACCGCTCGGTGATGGACAACCTCGCCGGCATCATCACGCACGGCGTGGCGATCACGCCGGCCGACCGCTGCTTCTCGTGGCTGCCGTTCTACCACGACATGGGGCTGGTCGGCCTGGTGCTGGTCCCGGTCGCGGCGCAGATCCCGGTCGACTACATGGACACGCGCGACTTCGCGATGCGTCCGCGCCAGTGGCTGAGCCTGATGTCGCAGACGCAGGCGACGATCTCGTTCAGCCCCTCGTTCGGCTACGAGCTCTGCGCGCGGCGCCTGCGCGAGGGCGAGGCCGCCCGTTTCGACCTGAGCCACTGGCGCGTGGCCGGCATCGGCGCCGAGATGATCCGTCCCGAGACGCTCGACCGCTTCGCCGAGGTGCTCGCCCCGGCAGGTTTCGACGCGCGCGCGTTCCTTGCCTGCTACGGCATGGCCGAATGTTCGCTGGCGGTGAGTTTCGCTCCGCTGGCGAGCGGCTACGCCACCGACCGCATCGACCTCGACCATCTGGCCGACCACGGCGAGGCACGTGTCGTGGCGCGCGACGACGCCACGGTGCGGGCGCGCGATTTCGTCGTCTGCGGCACCCCGCTGCCCGGCTACGCGACGGAAATCCGTGGCGACGACGGCGCCGTGCTGCCCGAACGCCGCACCGGCACCATTTTCCTGCGCGGCCCCAGCGTGATGTCCGGCTACTTCCGGCCGCAGGACGACAGCGGGGCGGTGCTCGACGCCGCCGGCTGGCTCGACACCGGCGACATCGGCTACACCATCGACGGCGAGATCGTGATCACCGGCCGCAAGAAGGACCTGATCATCATCAACGGCCGCAACATCTGGCCGCAGGATCTCGAGTACCTGGCCGAGCACCAGGACGAGACGCGGGTCGGCGATGCGCTCGCGTTCTCGGTGTCTGGCCCCGACGACGCCGAGGTCTGCGTGCTGGTGGTGCAGTGCCGCGAGACCAACGCGGTGCGTCGCGCGGCGCTGATCGAGCGCCTGACGCGCCTGGTGCGCGTCGAGATGGGCATCGACTGCTACGTCGAGCTGGTGCCGCCGCACACGCTGCCCCGCACGTCTTCGGGCAAGCTCTCGCGCTCGAAGGCACGCCAGAACTTCATCGACACCCACGACCTCGACGAAATCGCCGCGGTGGCCGCCGGCACGCAACTGCGCCAGGCCTCGGCCTGACCCCTCCCCGGCTGCCGCACGCTCGAATGCTGGTCGCGGTCACCGGAGCCACCGGCTTCATCGGCCGCCGCGTCTGTTCCCTGCTGCGCTCCTCGGGAGTGCGCCTGCGCGTGCTGGCGCGCGATCCGGCCGTCGCCCGGCGCACGGGCGACCCACACATCGCGATCGTCGGCGGCGACCTCGGGTCGGCGCAGGCGCTGCGCGAACTGGTTGCCGGGGCGGACGCCGTGATCCACATCGCCGGTGCCGTGCGCGGCATCACGCGCGCGGACTTCGACGCGGTGAACGTCGACGGTACGGCGCGGCTGCTGGCGGCGCTGGACGCGGCGGCACCGGCGGCGCCGCTGCTGCACTTCTCCTCGCTCGCCGCGCGCGAGCCGCAGCTCTCGCACTACGCCGCGAGCAAGCGTGCCGCCGAGCGCCTGCTCGAGGAACACCGCGGCAAGCGCGCGGTCACGCTGCTGCGCCCGCCGGCCGTGTACGGCCCCGGGGATCGCGAGATGCTGCCGGTGTTCCGCTTCATGGCGCGCACCGGGCTGGCACCCTGCGCCGGCCGTGCCACGGACCGGCTCTCGCTGCTGTTCGTGGACGATCTGGCGCAGGCCGCGTGCCGGTGGTGCACCACGCCTGCGACGGGCCTGTCGACATGGAGCCTGCACGACGGCCGCGACGGCGGCTACGACTGGGCTGCGCTCTGCGCGATCACCGCCGACGTCTGCGGGCGCGCGGTGCGGGTGTGGGAGATCCCGCGCCGGCCGCTCGACCTGCTCGCGCACGCCAACGCCGCGCTCGCCGCGTGGACCGGCCACGCGCCGATGCTGACGCCGCACAAGCTGCGCGAGCTGCGCCACCCGGACTGGAGTTGCGACAACCGCGCCATCGGCGCCGCGCTGGGTTGGGAACCGCGCGTGCAACTCGCCGAGGGGCTCGAGGCGACTCCCGGCTGGCGCGCTCACCGAACGGAATCCTAGACCGCGCGCACGCTCTCCCGGCGCCACTGGAACACGTTCATCTCGATGAACACGAACGCCAGCAGCCACAGCAGCGCATCCCAGAAATCGAGCAAATCGCCGTCCCACGCCCACAACACGACCGCGAGCAGCAGCACCGTGTACAGCAGCAGCTTGCACGCACCGCTGGTCCACCACAGCGTGCCGCGCAACGCGCCGCGCAACTGCAGCCGCACGTCGACCTCCAGCACCAGCACGACCAGGATCCAGGCCGCGGCGTTGACCGCGTCGAGCAACGCGAACCAGCGCGCCTCGGCGAGCACCGCCAGCGAGCTCACCACCTGCCCTCCGTGCAGCCGGAACACCTCCTCGCCGGCCAGCGTGGCGCAGTTGCCCGCGTCGAGCGGGCTGAACTCGTCGAGCGCGTCGAGGCGGAACCAGCCGTCACCGGCGAGCGAACAGACCTCGAGGGTGAGGCGCTCGGCCTCCAGGTAGCCCAGGTACTTGCCGGCGTAACCGGCCAGCGAATTCAGGATCACGAGGGCGCACAGCGCGCGCACCCCGTGCAGCGTCCACTTCACGCGCGGGTGCCGCAAGGTGGCATCCGGCAGCACCGAGGTCTCGAGCTCGAACAGCGCCAGCAGCACCATCCACGCGAAGGTGTCGATGGTCTGCGCGAACACCTCGATCAAGCGCGCCCACGGCGCCGCCGTATCGAGCATGACGACGGCGGCTTGCCAGTCCTCGCGGAAGAACAGCCAGACGTTCAGCGCGAGCGCACCGTAGACCCCATACTTGAACGCGGTGAACGTGTGGTGGGGGTGCAGCAGTTTGTGGATCATCGCTACCCGTGTGTCCGGCCGCGGCGGCCGACATTGTCCACAGCGCACCGGTTCCGGCACAAGGCCGGCGCTCGCAAGGCGCACCTCGAAGCCCGGAGCCGTTACTCCCCGCCCGGCAGCAGGATTTGTCGATTTTCTTTACAGATCACCGGTAAGGATTGACGATCCGGCCGGAAAACCGTCTGATTCCATGACTGTTTTGCAGCGCGGTACATCTTTTGCTTTAATTGAACCATAGCGACGCAGGCGTCAAGATCGTGATGGACTACTGCCGGGCAGGCGAAACATCCCCGTTCCATTTCCGCTCGGATCGCTTCTGCCAGATCAACGGCCAGTGGTATTTCGTGACCCGCGAGAAGACCCAGGAAGGTCCGTTCCCGAACCGGCTGGAAGCGAACCTGGGCGCCGAGCGCTACGTCGCGCGCGTGCGCGCGCAGACGCAGTCGCAGCGCCCGCAGTAAGCCAGCGAGTGGCCGCCGCGCAAGGCAGGCCTCTGTACGTCCCGATGCCTTCCGACACCGCACCTCCAGACAGTGACCGCTACCGGCAGCGCAAGTCGCGCTTCGGCCGCGCCCTGACCGTCTACGGACGCAAGACCGTGCTCGAGGCGCTGCAGTGCACCGGAGTACGTTGCGAACGCCTGCACCTCGCGCGCAGCAACCGCCCGGCCGCGGTCCTCGACGAGATCGTGGCGCTCGCCAGCGCCCAGGGCGCCGAGATCCGCCACCACGGGCGCGAGGAACTCGCGCGCATCTCGCGCCACGCGCGCGAGGACCAGGGCGTGGCCGCCGACCTGCAGTTGCCCGGTTATCGCCAGCTCGCCGACCTGCTGCCGCTCGCCCCCCGCCCCGGCGCCACGCTGCTCGCGCTCGACGGCATCGGCAACCCGCAGAACCTCGGCATGCTGATCCGCTCGGCGACCGCCGCCGGCTGCGAGGGCATCGTGCTGCCGCGCCAGGGCGGCTGCGACATCTGTCCACTGACCATCAAGGCCAGCGCCGGGACCGTGTTCCGTGCGCCGCTGCTGCGCTGCGATGCGTTGGCGGAGGCGCTCACCGGACTGCGCGGCTGCGGCTGGCGGGTCTGCGTACTCGACGCCGGCGCGTCGCGCAGCCTGTTCGATCCGCTCGACGAGGCGGCGCGCGTGTTCGTGCTGGGCGGGGAGACCAGCGGGGTGGGCAGCGCCGTGCGTGCACTCGCCGACGAGGCGTACGCGATCCCGATGGCCAACGGCGTGGAGTCGCTCAACGTCGCGGTGACCGCCGCGCTGGTGGCGTTCCGCGCGCGGCTTCGCGGCTGAAGCGCGTTCTCAGCGCCCCAGGTACGCCATCGCGTCCTCGAGCCCCTTCAGCGTCATCGGATACATGCGGTCCTCGAGCAGCTGGCGCGTGATGTCGATCGACTGCGTGAACTCCCACTGCTCCTCGGGAGTCGGATTCAGCCAGACGACCTTCGGCCAGTTCTGCGCGATGCGCCGGAACCAGCGTTCGCCCGCCTCCTCGTTCCAGTACTCGACGCTGCCGCCCGGCTGCAGGATCTCGTAGGGCGACATCGCCGCGTCGCCGACGAAGATCACGCGGTAGTCGTGCGGGTAGCGGTGCAGCAGATCGAGCGTGGCCACCGTCTCGTTGCGCCGGCGCGCGTTGTCGCGCCAGACGAAGTCGTAGACGAAGTTGTGGAAGTAGAAGTACTCCATGTGCTTGAACTCGCCGCGCGCGGCCGAGAACAGCTGCTCGCAGGTGCGCACGTGCGGATCCATCGAACCGCCGACGTCGAAGAACAGCAGCACCTTCACCGCGTTGTGGCGCTCGGGTACCAGTTTCAGATCGAGCATGCCGGCGTTCTTCGCGGTCGAGCGGATCGTGTCCGGCATGTCGAGCTCCTCGGCCGCACCGCTGCGCGCGAACTTGCGCAGGCGGCGCAAGGCGAGCTTGATGTTGCGTGTGCCGAGTTCGACCGTGTCGTCGAGGTTGCGGAACTCGCGCTTCTCCCACACCTTCACGGCGCGCTTCTGCCCGCCCTCCGGACCGACCCGCATGCCTTCCGGATGGTAGCCGTGGGCGCCGAACGGCGAGGTGCCGCCGGTGCCGATCCACTTGTTGCCGCCCTGGTGGCGCTCCTTCTGCTCGGCGAGGCGCTTGCGGAACTCCTCGATCAGCTTCTCGAGCCCGCCCAGCGACTCGATCTTCGCCTTCTCCTCCTCGCTCAGCGTCTTCAGGAATTCCTTGCGCAGCCACTCGTCGGGGATCAACGCCCCGATCAGCTCGTCGACCGTCTCGAGGTCGCGGAAATACAGCCCGAACGCGCGGTCGAACTTGTCGAAGTGCTTCTCGTCCTTCACCAGCAGCGCGCGGCTGAGGTAATAGAACGCGTCGGTGTCGGCGAACACGAGGCGCTGCGACAGGGCGCCGAGCAGGTCCAGATACTCGCGTATCGAGACCGGCACGCCGCCGGTGCGCAGGCTGGTGAAGAAGCCGCCGAGCATCGCGCGCCGCCCGCCTAGCGGCGGTTCTCGCGCCGGTGCATGAAGGCCAGCCGCTCGAGCAGGTGCACGTCCTGCTCGTTCTTGACCAGCGCGCCGTAGAGCGGCGGGATCGCGCGCGCCGGGTCGCGGCTCTTCAGGATCTCCTCCGGCAGGTCGTCGGCGAGCAGCAGCTTCAGCCAGTCGAGCAGTTCCGAGGTCGACGGCTTCTTCTTCAGTCCGGGCACACTGCGCACGTCGAAGAAGATGTCCAGCGCCTCGGCGACGAGCCGGCGCTTGATGCCGGGGTAGTGCACCTCGACGATGCGCGTCATCGTCTCGCGGTCGGGGAAGCTGATGAAGTGGAAGAAGCAGCGGCGCAGGAACGCGTCCGGCAGTTCCTTCTCGTTGTTGCTGGTGATCACGACGATCGGCCGCTGGCGCGCACGCACCGTCTGCCCGGTCTCGTAGACGTGGAACTCCATGCGGTCGAGTTCGAGCAGCAGGTCGTTCGGGAACTCGATGTCGGCCTTGTCGATCTCGTCGATCAGCAGCACGGCCTGCTCGGACGAATCGAAGGCCTCCCACAGCTTGCCGCGGCGGATGTAGTTCGCGATGTCGTGCACGCGCGGATCGCCGAGCTGCGAGTCGCGCAGGCGCGACACGGCGTCGTACTCGTACAGTCCCTGCTGCGCCTTGGTGGTGGACTTGATGTGCCACTGCAGCAACGGTTTGCCGAGTGCGCGCGCGATCTCCTCGGCGAGCATGGTCTTGCCTGTTCCCGGCTCGCCCTTGATAAGCAGCGGCCGCTGCAGCGTGACGGCGGCGTCGACCGCGATCTGCAGGTCCGCGGTCGCGACGTAGCGCTCGGTGCCTTCGAAATTCATTGCTTCCCGCTCCGCATCGATTTTCCCCCGCGTGCCCCGGCGGCGCGCGCAGCCGCGAGTCTAAACCATAACGGCGCCGCGACGGACTGGCCGCAGCGCTCAGGCGGCGCGGCGAATCCGATCAGGCGCGCTCCGCGTACTCCCCGATGCGTGGACTTGCCGCCGCACCGGTAGTAGCCTGACCACCACGACGCGCGCGACACCCCGCAGCAGAGAGAGAGAGAGAGAGAGAGAGAGAGGAGTACCCCGACCATGAACATCCATCCCGACAACAGCCACTCGATCGGCAACACGCCGCTGGTACGCCTGAACCGCATCGGCGACGGCAACATCTGCGCCAAGCTAGAGAGTCGCAACCCGGCCTTCTCGGTGAAATGCCGGATCGGCGCGGCGATGGTGTGGGCGGCCGAAAAGGACGGCCTGTTGAAGCCCGGCGTCGAGATCGTCGAACCCACCAGCGGCAACACCGGCATTGCGCTGGCTTTCGTGGCCGCCGCGCGCGGCTACCGCCTGACGCTGACGATGCCGCACACGATGAGCCTGGAGCGCCGGCAGGTCATGGCGGCGCTCGGCGCGAATCTCGTACTGACCGACGGCGCACTCGGCATGAAGGGCGCGATCGCGAAGGCCGGGGAAATCGTCGCCGCCGACCCGGCGCACCACCTGATGCTGCAGCAGTTCGAGAACCCGGCCAATCCGGCGATCCACGAGAGCACCACCGGTCCCGAGATCTGGCGCGACACCGACGGCACGATCGACGTACTTGTGTCCGGAGTCGGCACCGGTGGCACCCTGACCGGTGTCTCGCGCTATATCAAGCACACGATGGGCAAGGCGATCACCACGGTCGCGGTCGAACCGATCTCGTCCCCGGTGATCGCCAACGCGTTGGCCGGCAAGCCGCCCGCGCACGCCCCCCACAAGATCCAGGGCATCGGCGCCGGTTTCGTGCCGCGTAACCTCGATCTCTCGCTGGTCGATCAGGTCGAACAGATCGGCGACCAGGAGGCGATCGAGTACGCGCATCGGCTGATGCGCGAGGAAGGCATCCTGGCGGGGATTTCGTGCGGTGCGGCCGCGGCCGCCGCCGAACGGGTATCACGCCAGCCGCAACACACCGGCAAGACCATCGTCGTGGTGCTGCCCGACTCCGGAGAGCGCTATCTGCGCAGCGCGCTGTTCGAGGGGCGTTTCGGCGAGCGCGAACTGGTGCAGGCGATCAGCTGACGCCACCGGCACGCTGCGCACGGCGGCGCCCGACCAGCAGGTACCACAGCAGCCGCAGCGTCCACGCGGCGAGCACGGCGAGCAGCGCGCCGAGCAGCAGGCGCACGCCGATCACCGCGCCGCCGCCGCCATCGGCGGCGGTGGCGAGTTCGAACGCGGAGACGAACAACGCGGGAGCGTAGTGGCCACGCTCAGGGTCGACCAGTGCCGGCATCGCCAGCACCACGAGCGCGATCGCCCGCAGCGGGTCGCGCAACCACACCGGCAACCATGACGTGAGCCGCCACCACGCCGCCATCACGACCAGCGCGGCCACGGCATAGCCGGTCCAGACCAGCAGGTAGTCGCCGTCGCTCAGCATCGTTCCTCCCCGCCCCGCGCCTGCGGCGCTTCCGGCAACGGCGGCAGTTGCAGGTAGTAGCCGCGTTCGGCGATCGCGCGCATCACCTCGGCGCCGCTGGTGCGCGCCAGCCGACGCCCGGGCGTGAGCACCAGCGTCATCGCACGCTCGGTGCCGCCTAGTTCGCGCAGCAGCTCGGGCGGCACGCGGCGCATCGCCTCGGCGTGGTCGACGTAGAGATAGGTGTCGGGGTTGCGGCGCGCACGGTGGACCGCGCAGATCAGCTTCACGGTCTTCCCTCGCGCGCCAGCGCCAGCAGTTCCTCCCCGATCACCGCCTGCCGCCAGCCGTCCAGAAGCGCCGGCGCCCCCTGCCCTGCGACGCCGTCGACCCAGCGCAGCAGTTCCTCGAAATCGCGCCGGCGCGCGAGCATCTCCGGCGCCACGCCGAGCGCCTCGGCGCGCTCCACGGTGTACGCGCGCAGGCGTTTCAGCCGTTTGCCCTGCGGCACGTCCAGCGGCGCAGGCACCGGTGGCGGCAGTTCCCCGGCCGCCAGCGTCAACGCACCGGCCACCGCGGCCAGCAGCGCGCCGCCGTGACGGCGCCGCGTGCCGTCGGGCAGCTCGGCGACGGCCGCGAGATCCGCCTCGCGGCGCGGCTGCAGCTGCGCGAGATCGAGCAGCACCGCATCGGCGAGCAACCAGCTGCGCGGCAGGTCGCGGCTGCGCGCCAGGTCCTCGCGCCAGGCGTGCAGGGCGCGCAGCACCGCGAGCCCGCACCGGTCCAGCCGCCACGCTCCGCTTACCGCCCGATAGTCGGCCGTGCCGCGGCCGCGGAAACGCGCGAGCGCCGCGGCGCACTCGGCCAGCGCCCACCCGGCGTTGGCGCTCCCCGCGATCCGGTCCGCGAGTTCGTGCCACAGCGGCAGCAGGAACGCCACATCCTCGGCCGCGTAGTGCAGCTGCGCCGGCGACAGCGGCCGCTGCAGCCAGTCGGTGTGCGTCTCGGACTTGTGCAGCTGCACACCGAGTTCAGCGGCTAGGATCTTCTGGTAGCCAACCGACAGCGGATGACCGCTGAAGGCGGCGACGATCTGGGTATCGACCAGTGGTTCGGGCAGTACGCCGAGGCGGCGCTCGCAGACCTCGAGGTCCTCCGAGCAGCTGTGCATGATCTTGGTCACGTGCGGCGCCGCGAGCAGCTCCCCGAGCGGCTGCAGATCATCGATCGCCAGCGGGTCGACCAGGAAGCAGCCGCGGCCGTCGCAGACCTGGAACAGCGCCGCCTGCGCATGGAAGGTGCGTACCCGCATGAACTCGGTGTCGAGCGCGACCGCCACGCAGTCGAGCCAGCCGCGCGCGGCCTCCGCGAGGTCGGCGCGCGTCTCGAGGTAGCACACCGGCATGCCGTTGAAGGTTTCCAGCACCGGCGCACTCATAACGGCTTGCGTCCCTGCAGTGCGTGCAGCAGCGTGCCGCCGTCGACGTACTCGAGTTCGCCGCCGAGCGGCACCCCGTGCGCGATCCGGGTCACCGTGACGCCGGGCTCGCGCAGGCGTTCGGTGATGAAGTACGCCGTCGCTTCGCCTTCGACGGTGGGGTTCGTCGCGAGGATCACCTCACGGATGCCCTCATCGCGCACGCGCCGGATCAGCTGTTCGAGTCCGAGCTCCTCGGGGCCGATGCCGTCGATCGGCGACAGCCGACCCAGCAGCACGAAATAGCGCCCCGCGTAGCCTCCCGCCTGTTCGATCGCCAGCACGTCGGCCGGCGTCTCGACCACGCACAGCGTGGTGGCGTCGCGCCGCGCGCTGGCGCAGATCGGGCACAGCGGCGTCTCGCTGAGGTTGCGGCAGCGCTCACAGCGGCCCACGCGCTCGAGTGCGCGCGCGAGCGCCTGCGCCAGGTGTGCGCCCCCCGCGCGATCGCGCTCGAGCAGGTGCAGCGTCATGCGTTGTGCCGAGCGCGGCCCGATGCCGGGCAGGCACTGGAACGCCTCCATCACTTGGTCGATCAGCGGACCGAAGCGCATCGTCACGTCGTCCGGCCCCTCAGAACGGCATCCGGAAGCCGTCGGGCAGCGTGAGCCCCCCGGCGGCGCCGGCCAGGCGCTCGCGCTGCAGCGCCTCGACGCGGCGCACCGCGTCGTTCACGGCCGCGGCGATCAGGTCCTCGATCACCTCGCGGTCCTCGCCGAGCAGCGAGGGCTCCAGATGCACGCGCCGCACGTCGTGGCGCCCGCTCATCGTCACGCGCACCAGTCCGCCGCCGGCTTCGCCGTGCACTTCCTCTTTGGCGATATCCTCCTGCGCCGCGCGCATCTGCTCCTGCAGCTGCTGCGCCTGCGCCATCAGTTCCTTCAGTCCCTTCATCGGTCCTCACTCCCGTCCGTTGCACTGGTGCGCGCGGCGATCGAATCGCGATGCAGCCGCGCCGCGAAGCGCTCCACCAGCAGTCGCACATTGGCGTCGGCATCGATGGCCGCCACCGCCTCGCTGTGGCGCTCGGCGGCGCGCCGGGTGGCGCGCTGCGCCGGCGTCTCGGCCCCCGGCTCGCCGACCCGCAACATCACCGTGACCGCCTCGCCGAAGCGCGCCGCGAGCGCCACCGCGATGCGCTGGTCGATCTGGGGCTGGTGCAGGATCTCGCGTCCGTCCTGCAGCACCAGCTGCAACGTCGATCCGTCGACCCCTTCGGGCACGCAGTGCTCGGCCACCGAACGCGCGATGCCGGGCAATTCGAGTTCGTCCAGCACCCGGTGCCAGTTCGCCGCGCCGACCTCGGCGAGCCGCGTGGCGGGCGCCACGACCGGCGTCGCGCTCGGCGTGGTCGCCGCGGGCGGTGCGGGCACGACCGGCGGCGGACGTGGTTCCACGCGCGGTGCCGGCGGTGCACCGGAGGCGCGCGCGACCTCCGGTTCAGGCTTTTTTGCCGGGACGACCGCCTCCTGCACGGCAGGCGGCACGCGCGTGGCTGGCGGCGCCGCGCCGCTTGCCGGCGCCGTGCGCGCTTCAGCGGTGCGCGCCGGACGGAACGCGAGCATGCGCAGCAGCGCCATCTCGAAACCGCTGCGCATGTCCGGTGCCTGCGCCAGGTCACGCCGGCCGGCAAGGCCGATCTGGTAATACAGTTGCACGTCGGCGGGCGCCGCCTGCTGCGCCCAGCCGGCGATGCGCTCGCGCTCCGTGTGCAGCGCGGCGAGCGTCGCCGGCACTGCCTGCGCCAGTGCGACACGGTGCAGCAGCGCAAGCAGATCGGACAGCGCGCGCTCGAAATCGCTGCCGTGCGCCGCCATCGTCGCGATCACGTCGAGCGCCTGCGCGCCGTCCGCGCCCATCAGCGCATCGACCAGCGCGCGCAGCATCTCGCGATCGACGTGCCCGAGCATCTCGGTCACCGCCGTCGCCTCTACGCGACCCGCGCAGTGCGCGATTGCCTGGTCGGTGAGGCTCAGCGCATCGCGCATGCTGCCTTCGGCGGCCGCCGCCAGTTCCCACAGCGCCGCCTCCTCGAACGCGATGCCCTCCTCCTGCAGCACGTGCGCGAGGTGGCCGGCGATCTGCTCCGGGCTGAGGTTTTTCAGGTGAAACTGCAGGCAGCGCGACAGCACCGTCGCGGGAAGGCGCTGGGGGTCGGTGGTCGCGAGCAGGAACTTGACGTGCGGCGGCGGCTCCTCGAGCGTCTTCAGCAGCGCGTTGAACGAGTGCGTCGACAGCATGTGCACTTCGTCGATCAGGTAGACCTTGAAGCGACCGCGCGCCGGCGCGTACTGCACGTTCTCGAGCAACTCGCGTGTGTCCTCGACCTTGGTGCGCGAGGCGGCGTCGACCTCGAGCAGGTCGACGAAGCGACCTTCCGCGATCTCGCGGCACGCCGCGCACTCGCCGCACGGCGTCGCCGACACGCCGTGCTCGCAATTCAGGCATTTGGCGATCAGCCGCGCCAGCGTCGTCTTGCCGACACCGCGGGTGCCGGTCAGCAGGTAGGCATGGTGCAGTCGCTGGCGCTCGAGCGCGTTGACCAGCGCGCGCAGCACGTGCTCCTGCCCGACCATCTGCGCGAAGGTCTGCGGGCGCCAGCGTCGCGCGAGTACCTGGTATGACATGCGGTCAGGACGTTTCCTGATGGCGTGGACGGACGGGATTATAACCACCCGTCGTGCGAAGGGTGGCAGCCCCGGCCAGCGACACCCCGGCACACGCGTCGACGAGTACCGTTGCTCCCTTCCGGGCCTGGCGGGGTTCCTCATCCAGCGTTGCGAGGGCACCGACCGGGACTGCCATTGAAACGTGGTGGCCGTCCGGGCGAGCGCGGCATTATGCGCGAACACCCCCCCTCCAGCAAGGCCGCCCGGCCCGCCGCACGGGGCGCCGCCGACCGATCCGAGGGGGCTCGGCACAGCGCTTGACATTTGAATTTCCGCATGGGAAGAATGCCGCGCCCCGCGCGCTGGAGCCTGCAATCGTGAGTCCCGTCCATGCCCTTGGCCGCGGCAGTGAAGCCTGCTAATCGAGGTCCCGGATGCCGCCGTTGCCTGTGATCGAGATCGACAAGCGGATCCTCAAGGACGATTACTGCAACTACGACCTGATCGCCCGCTGCTGGAACGACGAGTACCGTGGGCGCGTATGGAAGAACAAGCAGCGCGTGGCCGACTTCGAGGGTCCCGACCTCGACCAGATCATGGTGGAACTGCGCGCGATCGTCGACGGGATCCAGGCCGGGAAGCGCCACCAGCGCGGTCGCCGCAAACCTGCGCCGCGCGAGATCGCCGACGCGATCCTCGCGATCGACTTCAAGCTCTCGCGCGCGCAGAAGATGATGCTCGCGATCCACGCCAAGTCGCCCGGGCACCGCATCACGGTGCGCGCCATCGGTCGCGTCGGCGACTACACATCGGCCGAGGGCGCCTTCGAGGAGTACGCCGAGATCGCCCGCCGCGTCTGCGACGAACTGGCCTACCAGCCGGGCAGCCGGCGCAAGGACCACTACCCCGGCATCACGCTGCTGTTGGTCGAGGACGTGGGCATCGGCTCGGTGACCCACGACACCGTGCTGACGCTGCGCCCCGAGATCGTGAAGGCACTCGAACTGCTGGCCTGGTGAGCACGCTCAGTCGCGTTGCTGCGGCAGCCAGTTCAGTCTGAGCCCGGCGGTGCCGGCCGGCGCCGCGAAGCCCTCGCAGATGCACAGATCCGCCACCGCGGCCAGCTCGCCGTCGACGAACAGCAGCGGCAGCCGCGCACGCAACCAGGGCGGCACGCCGTATTCCTGCGCCAGCTGCCCCAGCGTCTTGCCCGGCCGGCCCACAGGCCGGCAACGCAGCGCCGGCGAACCGAAGCCGATCCGGTGTTCGCGGCCCGGGCGCACGCCGGCACCGCTGCAGCGCTGCAACTCGAGCAGTCCGGCGCCCTCGATGCGCGCCGACTCGCCCGGCGCAAGCACGATCCCGGCCACCGGCGGCGACTGGTGCGCCGCCACCGCGTAGATGCGCTCGCGGTAGCGCCGGATCGCGATGTCGCCGAGCACCAGCGCCGGCTGTGCATCGGCGCGCGCCGCAATCACTTCTTCGCGCAGCGTCTGCAGCGCGCGCGCATCGGGCGTGGTGGCCGTGTGCATCGCAAGCCAGGCGCGCAGCAGCGCATCGGCGCGCGCGCCCGACAGCCGTTGCCACGGCGCGAGACCGAGATACGGTTGCCCGTAACGGTCGGTGCCGGCGCAGGCTGCGAGATCCTCGCGCGTGCGCTCGGCACAGATATCGGCCGCCTGCGCGAGGTTGTGCGCCGCGCGCGCGATCGCCGCCGCAGCGCCCGGAAAACGCTCGAGCAGGGGCGGCAGCACGCTGAGACGCAGGAAATTGCGGTCGTACTCCAGGCTCGCGTTGGAGGGATCCTCGATCCATTCCAGCCCCTCGGCGAGCGCGTGGCGGCGCAGTTCATCGCGCGGCACCTCGAGCAGCGGCCGGCACAGCCGCGCCTGCCCGCAACCGCGCTCATGCGGCATCGCGGCCAGCCCGGCGACGCCCGCGCCACGCACCAGCCGCAGCAGCACGGTCTCGACCTGGTCATCGCGGTGGTGCGCGAGCAGCAGCAGGTCGCCCGACGCGCAGAAGGCCTCGAACTCGCGGTAGCGCGCCGCGCGCAGCGCTTCCTCCGACGCCGGCGCGACGGTGTCGGACCCGGGCTCGGCACGCCGCGCGAAATACTCGATTCCGAGGCCGGCACACACGCCGGCGCAGTGACGGCTCCACGCCGCCGAGGCCTCGTTCACGCCATGATCGACATGCAACGCGACCACCGGCGGCACGCGCGCATCCGTCGCGCGCAGCCGCACGCATAGATCGAGCAGTACACGGGAATCGAGTCCGCCGCTGTAGGCCACCACCCAGCGCCGCGCCGCGGGATGCTCCCTCAGCAGCGGCAGCAGCGGCGCGGGCTGCATCAGGGCCCCCCGGTCAGCGGCTGCCGTAGGACATCAGGCGCTGGAAGCGCGTCTCGAGCAGTTCGTCGAGCGGGATCGCCCGCAGGCGGCCGACTTCGGCGACCAGGTGCTCGCGGATGCGCTGCGCCGTCGTGTCGACATCGCGGTGCGCGCCGCCCAGCGGCTCCGGGATCGTCGCATCGACGATGCCGAGTTCCTCCAGCACGCTCGAGGTGAGGCCCATCGCCTCGGCCGCCTCGGGCGCCTTCTCCGAGGTCTTCCAGATGATGTTCGCGCAGCCTTCCGGAGAGATCACGAAGTAGGTCGAATACTGCAGCATCGCGAGGTGGTCCCCGACGCCGATGCCGAGCGCGCCGCCCGAACTGCCCTCGCCGATCACCACGCACACGATCGGCGTGCGCAGCCGCGACATCACCGCGAGGTTCTGCGCGATCGCCTCGCTGATGCCGCGCTCCTCCGAGTCGATCCCGGGATATGCGCCAGGCGTGTCGATCAGTGTGACCACCGGGAGCCCGAAACGTTCGGCGAGTTCCATCAGCCGCATCGCCTTGCGGTAACCCTCGGGCTTCGGCATGCCGAAGTTGCGCCGCACCTTCTCGGGGACGCCGCGCCCCTTCTCCTGGCCGATCACCATCACCGGCGTGCCGTCGAGGCGCGCGAGCCCGCCGACGATCGCGTTGTCGTCGGCGAACTTGCGGTCGCCGTGCAGCTCGTCGAAGTCGGTGAACACGCGCTCGATGTAGTCCAGCGTGTACGGGCGACGGGGATGGCGGGCGACCTTCACGACCTGCCACGGTGTGAGGTTCGCGTAGATCTTCTCGGTGAGCCGGTCGCTCTTCAGGCGCAGCTTCTCGATCTCGTCGCCGATGTTGATCTGGTTGTCGTTGCCGACCAGACGCAGCTCCTCGATTTTCGCCTCGAGTTCGGCGATCGGCTGTTCGAAATCGAGATAGTTCGGGTTCATCGGGGGAGTCGTGGCCCGCAGCGTGTCGAAGGGTCGCCAAGCTTAGCAAGGCGACCGTCAAAGTTCCATGTGCCCAGACTCAGCCGTAGCGCAGCTCCACGCGCGCCGCCCCGAAGTGCTCGCGCAGGCGCGCCAGCGACTCCTCGTCGGGCGAGACGCGCCAGGCGGAGCCGAGGCTGAGCTCGGCGCGCACCGCCGGCGCCGTGTACACCACACGTACCGCGCAGCCGTCGGCACCCCGGCCGCCGCCGAGCAGGTGCCCGAGCGTGTCGGGAAAGCCGGTGACGAAATCCCCGGCATCGAGTTGCAGCACGAGTTCGCGGGCGAAGCGACGGCGTGCCTCGGCCAGGGTGTACGCCGCGCTCGCGCGCATGCGCAGCTCACCCGAGACGTCGTCGTTGGATACCACGCCCTCGACGACGAGGATCGCGTCCTTAACCACCTGCTCGCGGCAGCTGCCGTAGCACTCGGCGAACATCGCGACCTCGATGCGCGCGGTGCGATCGTCGAGCTGCACGAACGCGATGTCGTCGCCACGGCGGTTCTTGATCGCGCGCATGCCGACCACCAGTCCGGCGATGCGCTGTGGCTCCTGTTCCGCGCGCAGCTGCGCGATGCGGTTGCGCACGAACTGCGCGATCTCGGCCTCGTGGTCGTCGATCGGGTGACCGGTGATGTAGAGCCCCAGGGTTTCCTTCTCGCCACGCAGCCGCTCGCGCGCACTCCACGGCCGCGCGCGGCGGAATTCGGCGTAGACATCGGCGTCCGCGTCGGGAACGGTCTCGGCGAACATGTCGAGCAACCCGACATCGGCGGCGTGCGCCTGCTGCTCGGCGGCCTTGATCGCCTCGTTCATCGCGGCCATCAGCACCGGCCGCGGCGCGCCCAGGCTGTCCAGCGCGCCGGAGCGGATCAGCGCCTCGACGGCACGCTTGTTGACCTTGCGCGCGTCGGTGCGCCGGCAGAAGTCGAACAGGTCGCGGAACGGACCGCCGTCGGCGCGCGCCGCGACGATGCTCTCGACGGGCCCCTCGCCGATGCCCTTGATCGCGCCGAGCCCGTAGACGATCGCCCCGCGCGCATCGACCGTGAAGCGGAACTCGCTGGCGTTCACGTCGGGCAGCACCAGTGGCAGGCGCATGTACCGGCATTCCTCGACGAACACCACGATCTTGTCGGTGTTGTGCATTTCCGAGGACAGCACCGCCGCCATGAACTCGGCCGGGTAATGGTGCTTCAGCCACGCGGTCTGGTACGACACCAGCGCGTAGGCCGCCGAGTGCGACTTGTTGAACCCGTAGCCGGCGAACTTCTCCATCAGGTCGAAGATCGGGCCGGCCACCTCGTCCGCGATGCCGTTGTCCGCGGCGCCGGCGAGGAAGATCGCGCGCTGCTGCGCCATCTCCTCGGCCTTCTTCTTGCCCATCGCGCGGCGCAGCAGGTCGGCGCCGCCGAGCGTGTAGCCCGCCAGCACCTGCGCGATCTGCATCACCTGCTCCTGGTACAGGATCACGCCGTAGGTGTTTTCGAGCACCGGTTCGAGCAATGGATGCGGGTAACGCACCACCGCGCGGCCGTGCTTGCGGTCGATGAAGTCGCCGACCATCCCGGACTCGAGCGGGCCCGGGCGGTACAGCGCCACCAGCGCCACGATGTCCTCGAAACAGCTCGGCTTCAGGCGCTTGATCAGGTCCTTCATCCCGCGCGATTCGAGCTGGAAGACCGCGGTGGTCTCGGCGCGTGCGAGCAGCGCGTAGACGCCCGGGTCGTCGAGCGGCAGGCGCGTGATGTCGACAGGGTGCTCGCCGGCGGCGGCGCGCTTGCGGTTGATGATCGCCAGCGCCCAGTCGATGATCGTGAGCGTGCGCAGCCCGAGGAAGTCGAACTTCACGAGCCCGACCTTCTCGACGTCGTCCTTGTCGAACTGCGTGACCAGCCCGCCGCCCGAGTCGTCGGCGTACAGCGGCACGAAATCGGTCAGCCACGTCGGCGCGATCACCACGCCGCCGGCGTGCTTGCCCACGTTGCGCGCGAGCCCCTCGAGCTTGAACGCCATCTCCATGATCTCGGCGACTTCCTCGTTCTGGGCCACGAAGTCGCGCAGCTGCTGCTCCTGCTCCATCGCCTTGCCGAGCGTCATCCCGACCTCGAAGGGGATCATCTTCGACAGGCGGTCGGCAAGCGCGTAGGACTTGCCCTGTACGCGCGCCACGTCGCGCACCACGGCCTTCGCCGCCATGGTTCCGAAGGTGATGATCTGCGACACTGCCTCGCGCCCGTAGCGCTCGGCGACGTAGGCAATCACGCGGTCGCGCCCCTCCATGCAGAAGTCGACGTCGAAGTCCGGCATCGACACCCGTTCGGGATTCAGGAAACGCTCGAACAGCAGGTTGTACGGCAGCGGGTCGATGTCGGTGATCCCGAGGGCGTAGGCAACCAGCGAGCCGGCTCCGGAGCCGCGTCCCGGCCCCACCGGCACACCGTTGTCCTTCGCCCAGCGGATGAAGTCCATCACGATCAGGAAGTAGCCAGCGAAGCCCATCGTGTCGATGGTCTGCAGTTCGAAATCCAGCCGCTCGCGATAGCCTTGCTCGCGCGCCGCGCCGTCGTCCATGCGCGCCAGCCGCGCCGTCAGCCCGTCGTGCGCCGCGCGGCGCAGGAAATCACCGATCCGCATGCCCTCGGGCACCGGATAGTCCGGCAGGTACACCTTGCCGAGTTCGAGCTTCAGGTTGCAACGGCGCGCAATCTCGACGCTGTTGGCGAGCGCCTCCGGTATGTCCTCGAACAGTTCGGCCATCTCGGCGGCGCTGCGCAGGTACTGCTCCGGGCTGTAGTTGCGCGGCCGGCGCGGGTCGTCCAGCGTGCGGCTCTCGTGGATGCACACGCGCGCCTCGTGCGCCTCGTAGTCGTCGCGATCGAGGAAACGCACGTCGTTGGTCGCGACCACCGGACAATCGTGGCGCGCCGCCAGCGCGACCGCGAGGTGCAGGTATTCCTCCTCGCGCGCGCGCCCGGTGCGGCTCAGTTCGAGGTAGAAACGGTCCGGGAACGCGTCCATCCACCAGCCGAGCAGTTGCTCGGCCTGCTCGGCGCGCCCGCCGAGCAACGCCTGCCCGAGCTCGCCGTCACGACCGCCGGACAGCGCGATCAGCCCGCCGGCACACTCGGCGACCCAAGCGCGCGGCAGCAGCGGGCGACCGAGCTGCTGCGCCTCGAGCCAGCCGCGCGAGACCAGCCGGATCAGGTTGCGGTAGCCCTCCTGCGAGCAGGCGAGCAGCGTCACGGCCGAGCTTTGGCCGTCGTGCTCGACGCGCACGTCGCACCCGGCGATCGGCTTCAGGCCCGCCGACTGCGCTTCCTTGTAGAACTTGATCAGCGCGAACAGGTTGTCCTGGTCGGTCAGCGCGACCGCCGGCATGCCGAGCGCGGATGCGCGCGCGGCGAGTTCCTCGACGCGCACCATGCCGTCGACCAGCGAGAATTCCGAGTGCAGCCGGAGGTGAACGAATACGGGGCTCATGGACGCCTCAGCAGGAATCGGCGGCGTATTGTGCGGCGGCGGCCCGCACCGGCGCAAAGGACATCCGGTGCACCGGGCTGGCGCCGAGACGCAGCAGCGCCGCCACATGCGCCGCCGTCGGATACCCCTTGTGGCGCGCGAAGCCGTAGCCTGGATAACGCTCGTCGAGCCGGCGCATCTCCTCGTCGCGTGCCACCTTCGCGAGCACCGAGGCGGCGCTGATCGCGGGCACGAGGTCGTCGCCGCCGACCACGGCGACGGCACGCCACTCCCAGGCAGGCAGCCGGTTGCCGTCGACCAGCACCGCCGCCGGCGGCGGCGCGAGCGCCTGCACCGCGCGCCGCATCGCGAGCAGGCTGGCCTGCAGGATGTTCAGCGCGTCGATCTCGGCGACGCTGGCGCGTGCCACCGACCACGCGAGTGCCTCGGCGCGCACCGCCTCGGCCAGCGCCTCACGGCGTGCCGCGCCGAGCTTCTTCGAGTCGCGCAGTCCGGGCAGCGTACAACCGGGCGCAAGGACCACCGCGGCCGCGAACACGTCACCGGCCAGCGGTCCGCGGCCCGCCTCGTCGACGCCCGCCACGCGCAGCCCGCCCGCGAGCAGTTCCCGCCAGTCGTCCATCAGGGCGTGCCGCGTCGTGCGAGTGCGAGCACCGCCTCGGCCGCGCGCTCCGCGGCGCCGCAGCGCAACTGTGCGTGCAGCGCGTCGAAGCGCGCGCGGAGCACGGCGCGCCGTGGCTCGTCGTGCAGCAGCCGCAGCAGTTCGTCGGCCAGCGCGCGCGGTTGCACCGCGTCCTGCAGCAGCTCCGGCACCAGCGCCTCGCCGGCGAGGATGTTCGGCAGCGCGACCCAGCGCGTGCGCAGCATGCGCGAGATCAGCGCGTGCGAGATCCCCGCCATGCGGTAGGCAGTGACCATCGGCAGCTTGAACAGCATCGCCTCGAGCGTCGCGGTGCCGCAGGCGACCAGCGCGAGGTCGGCCGCCTCGAGCGCAGCGTGCGAATCGCCCGCGAGCAGCCTGAACGCGGATCCCGATGGACGGTCGCTGAGCAGCGTGGCGAGCAGTGCACGCGCGCGCTCGTCGACCGCCGGCAGCACGAAACGCAGGGCGGGCACCTCACGCAGGCAGAGCTCACAGGCATCCAGGAACGGCGGCGCGAGCCGCGCGAGTTCGCCGGCGCGCGACCCCGGCAACACCGCGATCACCGGCCCACCCGCTTCCAGCCCGAGACGCGTGCGCGCCGCCGCACGGTCCGGCACCGGCGCGATGCGATCGGCCAGCGGATGCCCCACGTAGCAGGCCTCCACGCCGTGGGTGGCGTACAGTTCCGGTTCGAAGGGGAACAGGGTCAGCATCAGATCGACGCTGCGCCGGATGGTGGCGATCCGCCCGCTGCGCCACGCCCACACCGAGGGGCTCACGTAGTGGGCCACAGGTATGCCGGCCGAGCGCAGGCGGCGTTCCAGACCGAGGTTGAAGTCGGGCGCGTCGATGCCGACGAACACCGCAGGCCGTTCGCGCAGGAATTCGCGTGCCAGCGCGCGGCGCAGGCGGAGCAGCCCCGGCAGCCGTCGCAGCGGCTCGACGAGGCCCATCACCGCGAGCCGCTCGGCAGGCGCGAGGATGTGCATCCCCTGCCGGCGCATGCGCTCGCCACCGACGCCGCGCGCCGCCAGCGCCGGCACGCGCGCTGCCAGCGCCTGCAGCAGATCGACGCCGAGCATGTCTCCGGAGTGTTCGCCGGCGACCAGGCCGACCTGCAGCACCTTGTCCGCGGTCATCCCGCCGCCGCTCAGCGGGCGATTCCGCGCGTGGCCACCGCGATCGAATCCGCGAACACGCGCACCGCCTCGTGTTCCGCCGCCAGTTCGCCGAGCGCGCGCAGCGCCTCGTCGACCTTGAACTTCTGGCGGTAGACGATGCGGTAGGCGAGCCGCAGCGCGGTGATCGCGTTCTGGTCGAAACCGCGCCGGCGCAGGCCTTCCTGGTTGATGCCCTTGGCGCGCGCAGGACTGCCCGAGACGATCACGAACGCCGGCACGTCCTTGCCGATCGCGCTGCCCATCGCCGCGAAGCTGTGGGCGCCGATGTGCACGCGCTGGTGCACCAGCGCGTAGCCGCCGAGGATCGCCCAGTCACCGACCACGACGTGCCCGGCGATCGCCGCGTTGTTGACCAGGATCGCGTGGTTGCCGATCACGCTGTCGTGCCCGACGTGTGCGTAGGCCATCAGCAGGTTGTCGTCGCCGATGGTGGTTTCCGCGCGGTCCTGCACCGTGCCGCGGTGGATGGTCACGCCCTCGCGGATCACGTTGCGGTCGCCGATCACGAGCCGGGTGGGCTCACCGCGGTACTTCTGGTCGGCACTGTCCTCGCCGACCGAGGCGAACTGGAAGATCCGGTTGTCGGCGCCGATGCGCGTCGGCCCCCTGATCACCACGTGCGAGGAGACGACCGTGCGCGGCCCGATCTCGACGCCGGGTCCGATCACGCAGAACGGACCTATCTGCGCGTCGGGCGCGATCTGCGCGCGCGGATCGACGACGGCGCGTGGATCGATCACCGCTTGCGGTCCGCGCACAGGATGGTGGCCTCGCATGCCGTCTGGCCATCGACGCTGGCCCGGCAGGCGAACTTCCAGATGCCGCGCTTCTCGGCCAGGATCGAGGCCTCGAGCTGCAGGCGGTCACCGGGGACCACCGGGCGCTTGAAGCGCAGCTCGTCGGCGCCGACGAAGTAGTAGATCGACCCGTCGGCAGGCTTCTTGTCCATGGTGCGGAAGCCCAGGATGCCCGCCGCCTGCGCCATCGCCTCGACGATCAGCACGCCCGGCATCACCGGCAGGTCCGGAAAGTGGCCCTGGAAGAAACCCTCGTTGCCGGTCACGTTCTTGTAGGCGACGATCGACTTGCCGACGTCGAGCGCGATCACGCGGTCGACCAGCAGAAACGGATAGCGGTGCGGCAGATACTCGCGAATCTCGTTGATGTCCATCAGCATCCGGCCGTATCCTCCGTCTCGTGCCCACCCGACGCGGCGCGCCCCAGCAGGCGCTCCACTCGCCGTAGCCGGCGGTTCATTTCCTCGAGTTCGCCGAAGCGCAGCGCCGAGCGCTTCCAGCGCTGCGACGCCTGCAGCACGGTGCCGGAAGTATAGGTTCCCGGCTCGCCGATCGAGCGCGTGACCAGGCTCATCGGCGTGATCGTCACGCCGTCGGCCACCTCGATGTGCCCGACCAGCCCGGCACCCCCGCCGATGCGGCAGCGGCTGCCGACGCGCACGCTGCCGGCGATCCCGGCACAGCCGGCGATTGCGGTGTGCGCGCCGATGCGCGCGTTGTGCGCGATCTGCACCTGATTGTCGATCTTGACTCCGCGCTCGACGACGGTGTCACCGAGCGTACCGCGGTCGATCGTCGTGCAGGCACCGATCTCGACGTCGTCACCGATCGCGACCCCGCCGATCTGTGCGATCTTCTCCCAGCCCTCAGGGCCGCTCGCGAAGCCGAAGCCGTCGGCGCCGAGCACGGCACCGGCATGCACCGTGACGCGATCGCCGAGGCGCACGCCGTGGTACAGCACCACGTTGGCCCACAGCCGGCAATCGCTGCCGATCCGGCTGCCCGCACCGATGCGGCATCCCGCGCCGATCACGCTGCGTTCCCCGACCTCGGCGCCCGCCTCGATCGTGCACTGCGCGCCGATGCTTGCCGACGCGTGGATCCGCGCCTCCTGCGCGACCACCGCCGTGGCGTGCACGCCGGGCACGGACAGCGGCAGTTCGACGAACAGGCGCGACAACGTCGCGAACGCCCGGTAGGGATCCTCGACGAGCAGGCAGTCGACCGTGCAGTCGTCCGCCACCTCCGCCGTCAGCACGACCGCCCCCGCGCGCGTGGCACCGAGGTGACGACGGTACGCGGGCGAGGCAAGGAACGCGAGCTGATCCGGACGAGCGTGTTCGAGGTCCCCGACACCGCGGATCAGGCGTGCCGGGTCGCCGCGCACCGCGGCGCCGACGAGCGCGGCGAGTTCAGCGAGGCGGTATTCCATCGGGGAGCCCCTGTGGCGTGACTTCCCGCGGCGGCGTCAGGCACGCTTCGCCGCATTTCCTGTGGCGTGTGCGCCGCCGGTTGCGGGTGCCGTCACTTGCCGCCCTGGTTGAGCTTGTCGGTGACCTTCGCGTCGAGCACGAAATCCGGCTCCGCGTACAGCGCCGCCTGGGCGTTGAGCAGCAGGCCGATGCCCTCCGCCTTGATCAGGTCCATGACCACCGTATTGGCACGCGGGCCGAGCTCGCGCATCACGCGCTGTGCGACGCTGGCCTGCGCCTGCTGCAGCTTCTTGGCGACGAACTCGAAATCGGTTTCCACGTCCTTGAGCTTGCGCGCCTGCTCGGCCTCCTGCTCGGCGCTCATCACTTCGCGATTCTTGTTGAACTGCTGGGCGAGGTCCTCGTACTGCTTCTTGAGACGGTCGTATTCCTTCTTGTTGTTCTGGAAATCCGGCGTCTGCCGCAGCGCGTCGAGCTGTTTCTTCGCCTCCTCGGTCTCGAAGATCGCCTTCTCGAGGTTCAGCACCGCGACCTTGCCCTGTGCGAGGGCGAGACCGGGAGCCAGGGAGAGCAGGCAGGCAATCGCAGCGGCACGGCCAAGGCGCATCACGTCGGAACTCCAAGTGTTCTGGTAATCGGAGACAAACCCGTCAAAAGCCCTGACCGAGCGAGAACTGGAAGACCTCGGTCTCGTCCCAGCGCTCGTCGTTGAGCGGCTTGGCGAGGCTGAAGGTGATCGGGCCGAAGCCGGTGATCCACGTCACCCCGAACCCCACCGAATAGCGCAGCTCGCCGAAATCAGGGTCGGAGCATATTACTTGCGTGTCACTGCAATTGGTATCAAAAACATTACCGAAATCGACGAACACGCCGGAACGCACCGAGCGCTGGTCCTTGATGAACGGCAGCGGGAACAGGATCTCGGCGCTGCCCTCGACCAGCAGGTTGCCACCGAAGGAGTTGTAGCGGTCGTAGCCGAGCTCGCTGAAGAAGATCTTCTCGCCTTCCGGTCCGCATTTCGTGTGGGCGGTGTTGGTGTCGTCGGCGCGCGCGCACGTCACGTAGACGTACTTGTCCTTGAAGTCGACGATCTCTCCCTCGCTGTTGTATTCGGGGATGTTGAGGATCGTGTAGCGCAACGCCGGCGTGCTCTGCGGTCCCAGCGTATTGCTCTTGAAGCCGCGCACCGAACGGAAGCCGCCCGAGAAGAAATGCTCGTAGAACGGCAACTCGCTGGTGTCACCCCAGCCGTCGCCGTAACCGAGGTCGGTGCGCAGGCGCAGCGTGAAATCACGCCACAGCGGGATGAAAATCTGGCCGTTGTACATCAGCTTGTAGTATTCGAGGTCGCTGCCGGGCGTGGCGAGCTGCAGCGACAGGCTCTGCGAGTAACCGCGGGTCGCGAGCTGGCCGCGGTTCAGCGCGGATTGCGACCAGCTGCCGGTGACCAGGAAGTTGTCGAAGCTGTCGCCGTGGATGTCGAGGAAGCCTTTAGGGAGGCCGGTCTGGAACACGCTGCCGGGAACCGGCGAACGGATCAGCGCCGGGTCGAACCAGCCGTCGCCGTCGGCGCCGTCGTTCAGATCACTCTGGCTGATGTAGCCGATCGCGTCGTCGATCGGGCGCGGGCTGCCCGAGATCTCCTGCACCGCGCCGATGCCGGCGCCGATGTCGGTGCGGTTCACGCCGAGGCTCAGGCCCAGGCGCTGCGTCTCGCTGATCGGGTAGCCGAAGCTCACCGTCGCGCCGATGGTATCGGTGGTGTAGCTCGCGATGTTGATCTCCTCGAGATCGGTCGAACGGTAGAACACCGAGAAGCCGCGGCTGACGCCGTCCTCGGTGAAATACGGGTTCACGTAGTTGAAACTGTAGAGATCCTGGTACTTGCTCGAGTTCAGTCCGATACCGACCTGCTTGCCGGTACCGAGGAAGTTGTTCTGCTGCAGGTTCGCGCCGAGGATCAGTCCGGCGTCCTGCGCGTAGCCGATGCTCGCGCCGATGCTGCCCGAGGACTGCTCCTCGACCGTGTACTGCACGTCGATCATGTCGTCGGTGCCCGGCACCTCGATGTTCTCGGTCTTCACTTCCTTGAAGAAACCGAGGCGCTCCAGGCGCACGCGCGACTGCTCGATCAACGCCGATGAGGCCGGCGCCGATTCCATCTGGCGCATCTCTCGCCGCAGTACCTCGTCGATGCTCTTGGTGTTGCCGCGGAACTCGATGCGCCGCACGTAGGTGCGCTTGCCCGGGTCGACGAAGAACTTCATTGCCACCGTGCGCCGGGTGTCGTCGATCTCCGGTATGCCGTTGACCTTCGCGAAGGTGTAGCCCTCGACGCCCAGACGCTGCGTGATCATCTCCTCGGTGTTCGTGACCTGCACCTGGGAGAAATCCTGCCCCTCGCGCAGCAACAGGAAGCCGCGCATCTCCTCCTCCGGGATCACGATGTCACCCGAGAGATCGACGCCGGAGACCGTGTACTTCTCGCCCTCGGTGACGTTGACCGTGATGTACACGGCGCTGCGATCGGGCGTGATCGAGACCTGCGTGGAATCGATGTTGAAGCGGATATAGCCGCGGTCCAGGTAGTACGAACTGAGGTTCTCGAGGTCGCCGTTGAGCTTCTCGCGCGAGTACTTGTCGTCGCCGCTAAGCCACGAGAACCAGCCCGAGGTCTTCAGCTCGAACAGCTCGGTGAGGTCGTCGTCTTCGAACACCGAGTTGCCGACCACGTTGATGTGCTTGATGCGCGCGACGCTGCCCTCGGTGACGTCGATGTTGACCGCCACGCGGTTGCGCGCCTGTTCGGCGACCTCGGTCTCGATGCGCGCGTCGTAACGGCCCTGGCTCACGTACTGGCGCTGCAGCTCCACGCGCATCTGCTCGAGCGTGGCGCGCTGGAACACCTGCCCCACGGCGAGGCCGGCACCCTTCAGTCCCTCGAGCAGGTCCTCGGTCTTGATCGCCTTGTTGCCGTCGATGTTGATCTCGCTGATCGACGGACGCTCGACCAGCGTGATCACCAGCACGTCACCATCGCGGCCGATCTGCACGTCGTCGAAGTTGCCCGACCGGAACAGCGCGCGCGCGGTCTCGGCGATCGCAGCCTCGTCGATGCGGTCGTTCACCTTGACCGGGATGTCGTTGAACACACTGCCCGGGGAGATCCGCTGCAGGCCCTCGACGCGGATGTCGGTGACCACGAAGGATTCCGCGGCGGCTGCGGCGGCCAGCGCCAGCCACAGGGAAAGGACGGTGAGATAACGCGTCATTGAGGTGCCCGAGAGTCCTTTGCCGAGTTGAGTGCCCGGATCGCGCCGCCGGTATCAGTTGGCCGCGAGCCGGTTCAGGTCGTTGTACAACGCCAGCAGCATCACGCCGACCAGGATCACCAGGCCCACCTGATAACCCAGCATCTGCGCCCGTTCCGACACCGGACTGCCCTTGACCATCTCGATCAGGTAATAGACGAGGTGTCCGCCGTCGAGTACCGGGATGGGAAACAGGTTCAGCACGCCGAGGCTGATGCTGAGCAGCGCGAGGAAACCGATATAGCTCTCCAGGCCCGAGCGCGCCGAATCGGTCGCCACTTTAGCAATCGTGATAGGTCCGCTCAAGTTCTTCGGGGAGATCATCCCCTCGAACATCTTCCTGACCGAATCGACCGTGAACACCGCCAGCGACCAGGTCTGCGCCAGCGCCGGCCGCCACGCCGCGAACGGACCGTAGCGCTCGGTGCGCCGCAGTTCCTCGGGCCACGGCTGCTCGGCGACGCCGACGCCGACCTGCCCGATCGCGCCGTCCTCGCCACGCGCTACCGCGGCCGGCGTCACGCGCACGCGCACGCGTTCGCCGCCACGCTCGAGATCCACGGCGAGTTCGCGTCCGGGGCTCGCGCGCACCAGCCTCACCCAAGTCTCCCAGGATCCCACCGCCTCGGCGTCGACGGCGACCACCAGGTCGCCGCTGCGCATCCCGGCACGCTCGGCCGGACTGCCCGGCAGCACGCTGCCGATGCGCGGCGCGAGTTCCGGCACCAGGAACGCGATACCGAGTCCATCGAGCAGATCGGGATCGTCCTCGCCGGCCAGCCAGTCCGTGATCGTGGCGGCAGACTCGTAGACCAGCCCGGATTGCGCCACACCGTAGCGCACCGAGAAGCGGAGCTCGCCGCTCTCGCCGAGGCGCTTGAGCAACTGCATCGACACCGCCTGACGTGTCGGTGTCGGCTCGCCGTCGACGGCGACGATCTCCTGCCCGCGCTCCAGCCCGGCCGCCTCCGCGATCGAGGCGGGGGCCACCTCGCCGATCACCGGCGCCAGCCCTGGCACGCCGATCACGTACAGCGCGTAGAACGCGACGATCGCGAGCAGGAAGTTCGCCAGCGGACCGGCGGCGACGATCGCGAACCGCGCGCCCACCGGCTTGCGGTTGAAACTGCGGTGCAGCTCCTCCGGCGCCACCTCGCCCTCGCGCTCGTCGAGCATCTTCACGTAGCCCCCGAGCGGGATCGCTGCCACCACGTATTCGGTGCCGTCACGCCCGGTGCGTTGCCACAACGGTCTCCCGAAACCGATCGAGAAGCGCAGTACCCGCACCCCCGCGCGCCGCGCCACGATGAAGTGTCCGTACTCGTGCACCGCCACCAGGATGCCCAGCGTCACCACCGTGATCAGGACCGTCTGCAACAATTCCATGCGATCTCCCGTCCTCAGCCGCCGTCGATGAGGCGCCACGCTGCCGCGCGCGCCTTGCCGTCGATCGCTTGGACCTCCGCGAGCGAGCCGGGTTCGGTGCTGCCCAGCCGATCGAGCACGGCGCCGATCACCGGCGCGATGCGGGTATAGCCGAGCCGTCCGTCCAGAAAGGCCTGCACGGCGACCTCGTTGGCGGCGTTCAGCACCACCGGCGCCGAACCGCCGGCACGCGCCGCATCCAGCGCCAGCCGCAGGCACGGAAAGCGCGCGAAATCGGGCGCCTCGAAGGCCAGTGCCGTGGCGCGCACCAGATCGAGCGGGGTCGCGCCCGAGGGAATGCGCTCGGGCCAGGCCAGTCCGCAGGCGATCGGCACACGCATATCGGGATTGCCGAGTTGCGCCAGCACCGAGCCGTCGACGAACTCGACCAGCGAATGCACCACGCTCTGCGGGTGGATCAGCACCTCGACCTGCCCGGCCGGCATGCCGAACAGCCAGCAGGCCTCGATCAGTTCGAGCCCCTTGTTCATCATCGTCGCCGAGTCGACCGAGATCTTGCGGCCCATCACCCAGTTCGGATGCGCGACCGCCTGTTCGGGGGTCACGTGCACCAGCGCCTCCGGCGCCATCGCGCGGAACGGCCCGCCGGAGGCAGTCAGCAGCAGGCGGCGCACCAGCGGCGAACGCTCGCCGGCGCGATAGCCTCCGGGAAGGCACTGGAAAATTGCGTTGTGCTCGCTGTCGATCGGCAGCAGCGTTGCGCCACCCGTGGCCACCGCGTCCATGAAGAAGCGCCCGGCCATCACCAGCGCTTCCTTGTTCGCCAGCAACACCCGCTTGCCCGCGCGTGCGGCGGCGATGGTCGGCAGCAGCCCGGCCGCGCCGACGATCGCCGCCATCACCACCTCGGTGTCCGGATGCGCGGCCACGGCCTCGAGCCCCGCCGCGCCGTCCAGCACCTCGATAGCAAGTCCTTCGGCACGCACCGCCGCGCGCAAGGCGTCCGCCGCGGCACGGTCGACGACCACGGCAACGCGCGGGCAGTGCGCGCGGCACTGCGCGAGCAACTCGCGCCAGCGGCTGCCGCAGCCGAGCGCGAACACGCGGTAGCGTTCGGGATTGCGCGCGATCACGTCGAGCGTGCTTTCGCCGATCGAACCGGTCGAGCCGAGCACCGTGACCCGCAGGCGCCCGTCGTTCACGGCACCATCCCGGTCTGCGCGAGCACGAAGGCGAATACCGGCAAGCCGGCACTGAGGCTGTCGAGCCGATCCAGCAGGCCGCCATGCCCCGGCAGCAGCGAGCCGCTGTCCTTCTGGCCGCCGTGGCGCTTGACCATGCTCTCCAGCAGGTCACCGAACACCGAGGCGACCGCCGTCAGTCCGGCCAGCACGCACCACAGTCCGAGTTGCGCGCCGCCGAGCTCGAGCCCGACGCCGACCGCGAACGCGAGCAGGAGGCTGGCACCCAGCCCGCCGGCGAAACCGGCCCAGGTCTTGCCCGGACTGACCCGCGGCATCAGCTTCGGTCCGCCGATCGCACGCCCGGCGAAGAAGGCACCGATATCGGCGCAGGCGACCAGCGCGATCACGTAGACCAGCAGGTACGCGCCCTGCGGCAGCGCGCGCACGAACACCACCGCGAGCCACGGCGGCACCAGCACGAGCAGCCCCACCAGCAGCAGCGTCCAGCGCGAAACCCAGATCCCGGAGCCGGCCGGATACGCCTTAACCGCCAGCGCCGCGAGCGCCCAGAAGGCGAGCACCGGACCGGTCAGTGCGACCAGCCGTCCGCCGTCGGGGTCGGCGACCGTGCCCAGCGCACGCAGGCCGGCCGCCATCGTCACCCCCACGAGCGCGACACACGCCAGGCGCGTCCACCGTGCACCGAAGCCGGCCAGCGCCGACCACTCCCACGCGGCGCCGAGCACCAGCAGGCCGAACAGCGCCGCAGTCGCCTCCGGCGTGGTGCCGAACACCACCCCGAGCACCACGGTGGCGAACACCAGAGCGGTCGCCACACGCTGCTTCAACATGCCGTCACCTGCCCGGTGGCCATCTGCCCCGGCGCCGCAGGCCGGGCGCCGAAACGCCGCTCACGCGCCGCGTAGTCACGCAGCGCCGCCGCGAACTCGCCGGTGTCGAAGTCCGGCCAGTAACATTCCGTGAAATACAGCTCCGTGTAGGCGATCTGCCACAGCAGGAAATTGCTGATGCGATGGTCGCCGCCGGTGCGTATCAGCAAATCGGGCTGCGGCAGGTCTCCCAGACACAGGCGCTGCTGCAACGCGGCAGAGTCGATGCGTTCGGGGTCGAGCCGACCGGCGGCCACATCATGCGCCAGCGCGCGCGCGCCCTGCACGATGTCCCACTGCCCGCCGTAGTCGGCGGCGATGACGAGCGTGGAGGTGGTGTTGGCCGCGGTCTGGCGTTCGGCCTCGTCCATCAGGCGCACGATGCGCGGGCCGAAACGCACCCGGTCCCCGATCACGCGCAGCCGCACACCGCTCGCGTGGAGTTCGCGCACCTCCCTGCGCAGGTAGCGCGCGAACAGCGCCATCAATCCGCGCACTTCCTCGCGCGGGCGCTGCCAGTTCTCGCTGCTGAACGCGAACAGCGTCAGCACCGCGACCCCGTGTTCGCGGCACGCGCCGAGCAGCTTGCGGATCACCTCGACTCCGGCGCGGTGACCGGCCACCGCGGGGAGTCCGCGCGCACGCGCCCAGCGGCCGTTGCCGTCCATGATCACGGCCACGTGCTGCGGCACGCGCGGCGGGACCTCGCCCTCGGACTTCGTGGGGGATTGCATGGGAGCGTCGCGCCGGGCGAGCTCAGATGTCCATCAGGTCCTTTTCCTTGGCCGCGAGCTGATGGTCGATCTCGGCGACGTAGCGGTCGGTGAGCTTCTGCACCTCGTCGAGCGCGCGGCGTTCCTCGTCCTCGGAGATCGCCTTTTCCTTCAACAGGTCCTTCAGGTCCGAGTTCACATCCTTGCGCACATTGCGCACCGCGACGCGCGCCAGCTCCGCCTCGTGCCGCGCCTGCTTGATGTAGCCCTTGCGCGTCTCCTCGGTAAGCGCCGGCATCGGCAGGCGGATCACCTGCCCGGCGCTCGACGGGTTGAGTCCGAGGTCGGACTTGAGGATCGCCTTCTCGACGTCCGGCACCATGCTCTTTTCCCACGGCGTGATCACCAGCATGCGCGCGTCCTCGACGGTGATGTTGGCGACCTGGTTCAGCGGCACCTCGTTGCCGTAGTACGACACGCGCACGGTATCGAGCAGGCTCGGATGCGCGCGGCCGGTACGTATCTTGTTGAACGCGACACCTAGCGCGTCCACGCTCTTGCGCATGCGCGCCTCGGCATCCTTCCTGAGCTCGTTGATCACTTCGTTTCCTCCACGGCTATTCGATCAGGGTGCCTTCGTCGCCGCCCATCACGATGTTCAGCAGCGCGTTCGGCTTGTCCATCGCGAACACGCGCACCGGCATGTGGTGGTCCCGGCACAGGCAGATCGCGGTCAGGTCCATCACGCCGAGCTTGCGATCGAGCACCTCATCGTAGCTCAGGCGATCGAAGCGCACCGCCGACGGATCGGACATCGGATCGCTGGTGTAGACGCCGTCGACCTTGGTCGCTTTCAGCACCAGTTCGGCGTTGACCTCGATGCCGCGCAGGCAGGCCGAGGAGTCGGTGGTGAAGAACGGATTGCCGGTGCCGGCGGCAAAGATCACCACGTCGCCCTGCGCAAGCTGGCGCACGGCCTTGCGGCGGTCGTAGTGGTCGACGACCCCGCTCATCGGGATCGCCGACATGATCGAGGAGGAGATGTTCGAGCGCTCCAGCGCATCGCGCATCGCCAGCGCGTTCATCACGGTCGCGAGCATCCCCATGTGATCGCCGGTGACGCGATCCATGCCGGCCGCGTGCAGCGACGCGCCTCGGAACAGGTTGCCGCCGCCGATCACCAGCCCGACCTGCACCCCGATGCCGACCAGCTGGCCGATCTCGAGCGCCATGCGATCGAGGATCTTCGGGTCGATCCCCAGGCTCTCGCTGCCCATCAGCGCCTCCCCGCTCAGCTTGAGCAGGATGCGCTTGTACTTCTTGTCCTTCTGCTTCTGCATCGCGACGCCCGATCTTGCCCGAAACGCGCCCCAGTCTACAGGCAAGCGGACGCCGCGTCTGCGCAACAATGCCGCGCGCGGCGCGCGTTCAGCCCTTCAGCTGCGCCGCGACCTCGGCGGCGAAATCCTTTTCTTCCTTCTCGATGCCCTCGCCAACCTCGAAGCGCGCGAACCCGGTCAGCTCCGCCCCGGCCTGCTTCAGCAGCTTGCCGACCGTGATCTCCGGATCCTTCACGAAGGGCTGCTCGGACAGGCTGATCTCGGCGAGGAACTTGCGCACCCGGCCCTCGATCATCCTGGCGACGATCTCCGCCGGCTTGCCGCTGTCGGCGGCCTGCGCGACGAGAATCTCGCGCTCCTTCTCGATCACCGCCGGCGGCACCTCGGCCGGGGTGGCGTACTGCGGATTGATCGCGGCGACGTGCATGGCGACGTCACGCGCGAGTTCGCCCGAGCCGCCCTTCAGCCCCACCAGCACGGCGATCTTGGAGTTGCCGTGCACGTAGCTGCCGACCACGCCGCCCGGCGCCGCCAGCGCACGCGCGCGGCGCACCGTGATGTTCTCGCCGATCTTCTGCACCAGCGCCTCGCGCTCGGCCTCGAGGCCGCCCGCCATCAGCGTGGCCACGTCCTCGCAGCGCTGCGCGAGCGCGGCGTCCGCGACCTTCGCCACGAAACCGAGGAAGTTGCCGTCGCGCGCGACGAAATCGGTCTCGCTGTTGACCTCGAGCAGCAGACCGTAGTCCGCACCGGCCACGCGCGCACAGACCACGCCGTCGGCCGCGGTGCGCCCGGCCTTCTTGGCCGCCTTCATGCCGCTCGATTTGCGCAGTTCCTCGACCGCGAGTTCGATGTCGCCGTTCGCCTCGACCAGCGCCTTCTTGCACTCCATCATGCCGAGCCCGGTGCGCTCGCGCAGTTCCTTGACCATCGACGCCGTGATATCAGCCATTGCCGTGTCCTCCAACAACCGGTGTCTTGCAAACAGAAGCGGCGGCCCGGGGCCGCCGCCAGCGATTCGCTGCCGGCCAGCCGGCCGGCAGCGAGCGGATCAACCGTTCTGGGCTTCGCCGCCCAGTTCGACGAACTCGTCACGCGCGGCGATGCCGCCGCCGTCCTGGCGGCCGGCGACGCAGGCATCGGCCACCGCGCCGACGTAGAGCCGGATCGCACGGATCGAGTCGTCGTTGCCGGGGATCAGGTAATCGATGCCATCCGGGTCGCTGTTCGTGTCGCAGATGCCGATCACCGGAATGCCGAGCTTGCGCGCCTCGGTGATCGCGATGCGCTCGTGGTCGACGTCGACCACGAAGATCGCGTCCGGCAAACCGCCCATGTCCTTGATGCCGCCGATGCTCTGCTCGAGCTTGGCCATCTGGCGCGTACGCATCAGCGCTTCCTTCTTGGTCAGGCGCGCGAAGGTGCCGTCCTGGCTCTGTTGCTCGAGTTCGCGCAGGCGCTTGATCGAGGCACGGATCGTCTTGTAGTTGGTCAGCATGCCGCCCAGCCAGCGGTGGCTCACGAAGGGCATGCCGGCGCGCCGCGCCTCTTCCTCGACGATATTGCTGGCCGAGCGCTTGGTGCCGACGAACAGCAGCCGGTTCTTGTTGCCGGCCAGCTGGCGCACGAAGCCGAGCGCCTCGTTGAACGCGACGACCGTGTGCTCGAGGTTGATGATGTGAACCTTGTTGCGGGCGCCGAAGATGTACTGTTTCATCTTCGGGTTCCAGTAGCGGGTCTGGTGTCCGAAATGGACGCCGGCCTGCAGCATTTCCTTCATGGAAACGTGGGTCATGACGGTACCTTCGTTGTCAGGGTTGAGCCTCCACGCACCCCATGGTCCGACCCGTTCGGCAACTGCCGCCCCGGGCACCCCGGACCATGTGCCGGTGCGTGTGTGTCGTTCGGGCCCGCTCGTCCGGCGCCCGGCCGGGTGGCCGGGCCCGCCGCGGCGGCACCCCGCTCCGCCACGGATCGGGTCCGGTACGGAGCGGGCGGCTTTATACCACAGCCCCGGCACGAACAGAAGCCACGCGGTCGGCCGCATCGACTATTGCCGGTTTTGCGGCCGCGCGGCCCCACGTCGGTGGTTTACAATGCGCGCCTACCCAGCCAGCGTCGCGCGATGTCACCCGACCCGCAAGCCGAGAGCAGCATGAAGAGCCAGCCGAACCCGCCGCCGGGATTCATCAAGACGCCAGCCGAGATCGAACGCATGCGCGTCGCCGGCCGCCTCGCCGCCGACGTGATCGAGATGATCGCGCCGCACGTGCAGCCCGGGGTGAGCACCGGCGAACTCGACCGCATCTGCCACGACTTCATCGTGAACGTGCAGCACGCGATCCCGGCACCGCTCGACTACCACGGTTTCCCGAAGTCGATCTGCACCTCGGTGAACCAGGTGGTCTGCCACGGCATCCCCAGCGAACGTCGCATCCTGAAGAACGGCGATATCGTCAACGTCGACGTGACGGTGCTGAAGGACGGCTACCACGGCGACACCAGCGTGATGTTCCTGGTCGGGCGCTGCGAGGCGCACGCCGAACGCCTGGTGCGCGTCACGCACGAGTGTCTGTACCGCGCCATCGAGGTGGTGCACCCGGGCGCACGCCTCGGCGACATCGGCCACGTGATCCAGCAGCACGCCGAAGCGAACTACTACTCGGTGGTACGCGAGTACTGCGGTCACGGCATCGGCAGCCAGTTCCACGAGGAGCCTCAGGTGTTGCACTACGGGCGCCCCGGCACCGGCATGGAACTGGTGGAAGGCATGACGTTCACCATCGAGCCGATGATCAACGCCGGCAAGCGCCACACCAAACTGTCGCAGCGCGACGGCTGGACGGTCGAGACCCGCGACGGGCGCCTCTCGGCGCAGTGGGAACACACGCTGCTGGTGACCGCCGGCGGCTGCGAGGTGCTCACCGCGCGCCGCGGTGAACCGTGGCGCGGGGCCGACTGAGAGCCGATGTCGGAACCGGCACCGCCCTGGAGCGAGGACGAGCTGGCTGCAGCACTCGCCAGCGGCGTCGCGCTGCTGCCCACCGTACGCGAACAGCTCGCGCGCGTGGGCGCCGACCTCGACCGCCGCTTTCTCGCCGAAGAGGACATCCGCACGCTGGTGCGCGAGCGCGCCGCGCGCCTGGACGCCATCCTCCGCTGCCTGTGGACCCACCACCGGCTGGACGCGGATCCACGCATCGCGCTGCTCGCCGTCGGCGGCTACGGGCGCGGCGAGCTGCATCCGCACTCCGACATCGACCTGCTCGTGCTGCTCGCCGACGAATCGGCGCGCGTGCCGCACACCGCCGCACTGGAGGCCTTCATCACCTGCCTGTGGGACACGCGGCTCGCGATCGGCCACAGCGTGCGCACGCTGGCCGAGTGCCGCGAGGTGGCCGCCGCCGACATCACGATCGCCACCGCGCTCATGGAGGCGCGCACGATCCGCGGCGACGACGCGCTGCGCGCGCGGCTCGCGGCGGCCACCGCACCGGAGCAGATCTGGCCGAGTGCCGAATTCTTCCGCGCCAAGTGGGACGAGCAGAAGGCACGTCACCGCAAGTTCAACAACACCGAGTACAACCTGGAGCCGAACATCAAGGGCTGCCCCGGCGGGCTGCGCGACGTGCAGACCGTGGGCTGGGTCGCGAAGCGCCATTTCCACGCCGCCAGCACGCTGGAGCTGGTCGCGCGCGGCTTCCTGAACGAGGCCGAATACCATGCCCTGATGCGCGGACAGGACTTCCTGTGGCGGATCCGCTACGGGCTGCACATGCTCGCGGGGCGCGCCGAGGACCGCCTGCTGTTCGACCATCAGCTCAGTCTTGCACGCCTGTTCGGTTACGCCGACGACGAGCGCGGGCTGGCGGTCGAGCATTTCATGAAGGACTACTTCCGCTGGGTGCTGCGCCTCGGCGTGCTGAACGAGATGCTGACGCAATTGTTCGACGAGGCGATCCTGCGCGCCTGCGAACCGGTGGACATCTACGAGATCAACCAGCGCTTCCGCGTGCGCAACGGCTACCTCGAGGTCGCGCACGACAACGTGTTCCGCCACAGCCCGTGGGCGCTGATCGAGATGTTCACGCTGATGGCGCAGAGCGATTTCATCACCGCACCGCGCGCGTCGACCATCCGCCTCGTGCACCAGTCGCGCCGCCTGATCGACGACGCGCTGCGCCGCGACCCGCTCGCCAACCGCCTGTTCCTGCAGCTGCTCGCCTCGCCGTGGCGCGTCGCAACGCAGCTCGACCGCATGAAGCGCTACGGCGTGCTCGGGCGCTTCGTGCCGGAGTTCGGCCGCATCATCGGCCAGACGCAGCACGACCTCTTCCACGTCTATTCGGTGGACTCGCATACGATCCGCGTGGTGCGCAACATGCGCATGTTCCTGCTGCCGCGCGCGCGCGAGGAGTTCCCGACCGCGGCGCACGCGATCAAGCGTCTGCCGCGCCCCGAGCTGCTGTACCTGGCCGGACTGTTCCACGACATCGCCAAGGGCCGCGGCGGCGACCACAGCGAGCTCGGCGCGCTCGACGCGGCGGCGTTCTGCCGGCGCCTCGAACTCAGCCCGCGCGAGACGAACCTGGTCGCCTGGCTGGTGCGCAACCACCTGCAGATGTCGACCACCGCGCAGCGCAAGGACATCTCGGACCCGGAGGTCATCGAAACCTTCGCGCGGCTGGTCGCGGACCAGATGCACCTGGACCACCTGTACACGCTGACCGTGGCCGATATCACCGCAACCAACCCGACCCTGTGGAACAGCTGGCGAGCCAGCCTGCTGCATTCGCTGTACGTGCAGACCAAGCGCGCGCTGCGCCGCGGACTCGAGAACCCGCCCGACCGTGGCGAGCGCATCGCCGAGACGCGCGCCGCGGCGCAGAACCTGCTCGAGGGCCGCGGCGTGCAACCGCAGCGCGTCGAGGCACTGTGGGCGCAGATGGGACCGGATTACTTCCTGCGCGAGACCGCCGTCGACATCGCCTGGCACAGCGAGGCGATCCTCGCGCGCGGCGAACCAGAGACGCCGGTGGTGCTGACCAAGGCGGCCGGCAGCCGCTTCGACCCGGTCACGCAGATCTTCATCTACACGCGTGATCGCGATCACCTGTTCGCCGTGATCACGGCCACCATGGAGCAGCTCGGGCTGAACGTGCACGGCGCGCGGCTGTATTCCTCGGCCGACCACCACACGCTCGACACCTTCTTCGTGCTCGAGCAGGACGGCAGCCCGGTGCCGCCCGACGGCCCGCGCGCGGCGCAGATCCGCCACGCGCTGAGCGAGCACCTGGGCGGCACCGAGCACTACCTCGACGTGGTGCAGCGCCACACGCCGCGCGCGCTGAAACACTTCGCGGCGCCCACCGAGACCCGCCTCGCGACCGATCCCTCCGGCAGCCATTCGATCCTCGAGGTGATGACCCCCGACCGCGCCGGACTGCTCGCGCGCATCGGCCGCGTGTTCCTCGCCTTCGGCATCAAGGTGCGCAACGCGCGCATCACCACCCTCGGCGAACGCGTCGAGGACGTGTTCTTCATCACCGACGCCGCGCACCGTCCGATCGAGGATCCCGCCACCGCGGACGGGCTGCAGCGCGCGATCCGCGAGGCGCTCGACCGCGACGGGAACGCGCCGGCGGCCACCGCCACGAGACGCAGCCCATGAACCCCGACCTCGAACGCCTGCATCCCTATCCGTTCGAGCGCCTCGCGGCGCTGCTCGACGGCGTGCAGCCGGCGGCGCTGGCGCCGATCCCGCTGTCGATCGGCGAGCCGCGCCACGCGGCGCCGCAGTTCGTGCTCGCGGAACTGCAGCGCCACACCGCCGGCTACTCGCAGTACCCGAAGACGGCGGGCACGGAGGAGCTGCGCGCGGCGATCGCCGACTGGCTCGCGGCACGCTACCGGCTGCCGCCCGGAGCGCTGTCGCCGGCGCGCCACGTGCTGCCGGTCAACGGTAGCCGCGAGGCGTTGTTCGCGTTCACGCAGTGCGCCATCGACCGCACGCGCGCGGCGCCGCGGGTCGCGATGCCGAACCCCTTCTACCAGATCTACGAGGGCGCGGCGCTGCTCGCGGGCGCGACACCGCTGTTCCTGCCCGAACAGCCCGGCCGCCCCGGCATTGCGGACCTCGACGCGATCACCGAGGCCGACTGGGCGCACTGCCAGATGCTGGTCGTGTGCTCGCCGGGCAACCCGACCGGCGCCGTGCTGACGCTCGAGGACTGGCGGCGCGTCTTCGCGCTCGCGGACCGCCACGGCTTCGTCATCGCATCCGACGAGTGCTACTCGGAACTGTATCCGCGCGAGGACGCGCCGCCGGTGGGCGTGCTCGAGGCCTGCCGCGTCCACGGCCGCGCCGACTTCCGCGGCTGCATGGCGTTCCACAGCCTCTCGAAGCGCTCCAGCCTGCCGGGAATGCGCTCGGGATTCGTGGCCGGCGACGCCGCGCTGATCCGCTCCTTCCTGCTCTACCGCACCTACCACGGCTCGGCGATGCCGCCGCCGCACCAGGCGGCGAGCACGCTCGCGTGGCGCGACGAGCAGCATGTGCGCGAAAACCGCGCGCTGTACCGCCGCAAGTTCGAGGCCGTGCTCGCCGAGCTCGACGGCTGCCTCGACGTCGCGCTGCCCGACGGCGGCTTCTACCTGTGGCCGCGCACGCCGGGCGACGAGTGCGAGTTCGCGCGCGCGCTGTACCGGCACACCGCCGTGACCGTGCTGCCCGGCAGTTTCCTCAGCCGCCCCGCGGCCGGCGGCGATCCGGGCGCGCACCGCGTGCGCCTCGCGCTGGTGGCGAGCCTCGAGGACTGCGTCGAGGCGGCACGGCGGATCCGGCGCTTCGTCACCGCCGGCTGATCGGCGCCGCGACGCCCGCAGGGTTCACACCCCGGGGACAATGCGGGTATAAATACCGGCCAGATCATGCACAGGCCTTCCGGGTGTCCGCCGCGCACGCGCCAGAGTCCATCATCCTGCGGGATTCCCTCGCCGCCACCGAGCGACTGCTGTCGCAGACGATCGCGCGCGCCGGACGGCTGCAAGCGCACGCGGTGCTGCCCGACCTGGAGAAATGCGCGCTCGCCGCGGCGCGCGCCGCCGACTGCCTCGCCGGGGACTGGCACGGCGAGCGCGGCGAACTGCTGCACGAACTGCGCAACCACATCGGCGCCATGGCCGGCTACCTCGAGCTGCTGCTCGACGAGCGCGACACGCTCGACCGGCGCCTGCTCGAGGACCTCGACGCGCTGCGCGCGCGCGCCGGCGAGCTGCTGGCGGCCACCGCCCCGGAGGCCAACACCGCGCTCACGCGCGCCCCCGCGCTGCCGGCCGGCGAGCGCGGCAGGCTGCTGGTCATCGACGACAACGAACTCAGCCGCGAGTTGCTCGGGCGCTACCTGCACCGCCAGGGCCACACGGTGCTCGCCGCCGCCTCGGGCGCCGAGGCGATGGCGATCCTCGCCGGGCACGCGGTCGACCTGATCTTCCTCGACCTCGTGATGCCCGAGATGAGCGGGCAGGAACTGCTCGCGCGCATCAAGTCCGACGAGCGGCTGCGCGCGGTGCCGGTGATCATCGTCTCGGGAATCGCCGACGGCGAGGGCGTGATCCGCTGCATCGAGGCCGGCGCCGACGACTACCTGACCAAGCCGTTCAACCCGGTGCTGCTGCAGGCGCGCCTGAATGCCGGACTCGAGCGCAAACGCTGGCACGACCGCGAGGAATCCTACCGGCGCGAACTCGAACGCAGCCAGCGTTTCATCCGCAACACCTTCGGCCGTTACCTGTCGGACGAGATCGTCGACGCACTCCTCGAGAGCCCCCAGGGCCTGGACCTCGGGGGCGTGACCTGCAAGGTCACGATCCTGATGGCGGACATCCGCAACTTCAGCCAGATCTGCGAGACCCACACGCCGCAGCAGGTGGTCAGGCTGCTGAACAACTACCTCGGTGCGATGTCCTCGGTGATCATGGCGCACGGCGGCACCGTGGACGAGTTCATCGGCGACGGGATCCTGGCGATCTTCGGTGCGCCGGTCGCCCACGACGACGACGCGCGGCGCGCCACGCGCTGCGCACTGGCGATGCAGCGCGCGATCCACGGCATCAACGAGCGCAACCGCGCCGAGGGGCTGCCGTCGATCGCGATCGGGATCGGGCTGAACACCGGCCTCGTCGTGGCCGGCAACATCGGCTCCGAGCAGCGCAGCAAGTACGGCGTGGTCGGGCACACGGTGAATCTCACCGCGCGCATCGAGTCCTACACCGGCGCCGGCGAGGTGCTGGCCTCGCAGAGCACCGTCGACGAGGCCGGGCCCGGACTGCGCACCGGGCGCAGCTTCCGCGCCCGCCCCAAGGGCATGGCCGCCGAGGTCGCGATCCACGCGATCACCGCGCTCGACGACGACGCTTCCGCCGCACCGCAGTCCCGTGGAGGAACCCCGCCGTGACGCGCGTCCTGCTCGTCGAGGACAACGAGATGAACCGCGACATGCTGTCGCGGCGCCTCGCCCGCAAGGGTTTCGAGGTGCTGCTGGCCATCGACGGCGAGCAGGCGGTCACACTCACGCTGGCCGAGCGCCCCGACGTGGTACTGCTCGACATGAACCTGCCGCTCAAGGACGGCTGGACCGTGGCGCGCGAGATCCGCGCCGACCAGCGCGGCCGGCAGGTGCCGATCATCGCGCTGACCGCACACGCGATGTCCGACGACCGCGCGCGCGCGCTGGCCGCCGGCTGCGACGACTACGAGACCAAGCCGCTCGACTTCGCCCGCCTGCTCGGCAAGATCGCCGCGCTCGCCGGTGCGCGCGGCGCCCCGCCGTCATGACGCTGCTGCAGCGCCTGACGATCGCGATCTTCGGCGTGCTGCTGCTGTTCGCGATCAACGTGGTGTCGTTCGCCATCGGCAACAACACGATCCGCCAATCGCTGGACGCCGTCAGCGATGCGGTGCAGGGCCAGCTCAACGCCAGCACGCTGCGCCAGTCGCTCGACAACCTGCACAAGCAGCTTCTCGTGCTGGTGACGCTGCGCGAATCCGCGGGCCAGGGCATCTCGGCGGCCGAGGCCGACCGCACGCGGCGCGAGATCGCCGCGCTGCGCGACCTCGTCGAACGCATGGAGCGCAACACCAACGAGGCCTCGCTGCCGGTGCACGGCGTGCTCGAACGCGAGACCGAGTCGCTGTTCCGCGACTGGGAGCGCCTGCTGCTCGACCTGCGCCGCCCGTTGCGCCGCGGGGTCTCGATCGACGAGCTCAAGGCCTCCTACGGCAGCACCGAGCGCGCACTGGCGGCCTTCGAGGCGGCGATGATCGGCGTCTCGCGCAACGAGGGCCAGCAGGTCGAGACCACCGGCAAGGTGATCGGCCGGATCACGATCATCGTGTTCCTGAGCTCTATCTTCTTCACCAGCTTCCTCGGCTTCCTGCTCATACGCCATACCAACGAATCGCTGCGCCGGCTGCGCGAGGGCACGGTGAGGATCGGTGGCGGCGACCTCGACTACCGCATCACGGTGCCCGGCGGCGACGAGTTCGGCCAGCTCGCGCAGGCGTTCAACGACATGTCGGACCAGCTGCGCCGCGCGGTGCAGGAAGTGCACGAGGCCAAGGAACAGGCGGACCGCGCGAACGCGGCCAAGAGCAGCTTCCTCGCCAACATGAGCCACGAATTGCGCACGCCGCTCAACGCGATCATCGGCTACAGCGAGATGATGGTCGAGATGGCCACCGAGGAAGAGGAGCTCGCCGCAGCGGAGCTCACCGGGGACATGCAGCGGATCCTCACCGCGGGCCGCCACCTGCTGTCGCTGATCAACAACGTGCTCGATATCGCCAAGATCGAGACCGGCAAGATGACGCTCTACCGCGAGCCCTTCGACGCCGTCGAGGTGCTGCGCGAGCTCGCCGCCACCATGCACACGCTGGCCGCCCACAACCGCAACACGATCGTGATCGACGTGCCCGAGGGCGCGAGCGCGCGCATCGTCAGCGACCAGACCCGTTTTCGGCAGATCTTCGCGAACCTGCTCAGCAACGCCTGCAAGTTCACCGCGGACGGCACCGTCACGCTCGATATCGCGCCGTTCGTGCGCGGCGGTCTCGACTGGCTGCGGCTGCGCGTGCGCGACACCGGCATCGGCATGACGACCGAACAGTTGCAGAGCGTCTTCGACGCCTTCGTGCAGGCGGATTCCTCCACCACCAAGAAGTACGGCGGCACCGGCCTCGGGCTGGCGCTGTGCCGCGAGTTCTGCACCTTGCTCGGCGGCGGCATCGAGGCCGCCAGCGAACCCGGGCGCGGCAGCGTGTTCACCGTCGAGCTGCCGGTGGACGCCGCAGCGCTGCCGGCGGCCGGGGCCGCGGCGCCGGCGCGCGTCGCCACGCCCGC
>JAJVIG010000036.1 GCA_022072145.1 Pseudomonadales bacterium | reverse complement strand
ACTCCGCATCCGAGAAACTGACCTGCTTCATCCGGGAGGGCACCGTGTGGCTGCTTGACATGCGTATTATCGGTGATCGCGTGAATGGATGCGCGGTTCGTCTGGCGAATAAATCAGTTTTTCCCTAGGCGCAGATTGCGCTACTGAAATGCCAGATTCGAAGTGGGCCTTTTTGGCCGCTCATCCAGTATTTTATTTGCTGGTTATGTTGGTGCTAACCGGATGCTGCTACCTTGGAGGCATCGGTGACTTCTATTTATTCGATAGCCAAGTCTGGTTAGCGCGAAATCAGTCTTTAACCCTTCAGACCTTAACTTTCCCAGCAATTTATGAAGCATCACTAAGCGCAATGAAGACGGGACCCTTCGGTCGTCCCGTGAGCATGCTCAGTTTTGCCGTTGAGTCGTGGCTTGCAGGGGGAATGTTTCCCTCCATCAGCAAGTTCATCAATATCACAATTCATTTGATGAACGGCGGATTGCTTTTCCTGATCGTCAAGCGATGTGCAGAAGTGTACGTTGCGCGTCGCCCTGAATCAAAAGGCGCGCCCGCTGCCACCTTTGCAATTATAACTACCGGCTTGTGGCTGCTTCATCCTCTGCATGTGTCAACAGTGTTATACGCTGTGCAGCGGATGGCGATGTTGTCCGCTACGTTTATGCTTGCCGGAATATTTGTATACGTCTCTGCGCGAGCCCGGCAAATCGTAGCACAAAACAATTATGTGGAGTGGTTGTCTACGCTGCCCAGCGTGTTTGCCCTCACGGTGCTCGCGGCAATGGCAAAGGAGACTGGTTTACTTTTGCCGCTATTCGTCGCACTCATCGAGCTTTTCATATTTCAAGCAAACTCGTCCAGCACAAGAGATAAGTTGTTGATAAGACTTTCTCAAAGTGTTTTGTTGGCAGTGCCAGCGGTTCTGGTAACCATCTATGTGTCTGCACCTGAATTTATCGTTCGTGGCTATCAGATTCGCGAATTTGATATGACAGAACGTGTGTTGACACAGTTCAGACTGTTATGGAACTATCTTTCCTGGATTTATATTCCCAACATCCGAGCGCTAACTCTTTATCATGACGATTTCCCACTTTCAACGTCCCTATGGAGTCCGATTTCCACGTTGTTGGCGGCAATTGCATGGGCGGGCCTAATCGCTTTTTCCTTAAGAATTCGGAAAGCGGCCCCCCTGGTGGTGCTCGCCGTATTGTGGTTCTTGTACGCACACTCTCTCGAATCGACAGTCTTTGCGCTCGAGTTGTCATTCGAGCACAGAAATTACTTTGCGTCTATCGGACCGTTGGCGCTGCTGAGTGCCGGGCTAATGCGGGCAGGTGTTGCGTTTGGTCGATTTAGTCTCATCCCCAGTGTGGCCGTGATCGCTGTGCTGGCGTTCCTTCTTTCGATACGAGCACATTTCTGGAGCGACGAGTTGCGGCTTGCGTCCTATCACTATGCGATGCATCCAGACTCTCCGAGGGCGGCGTATCATTTCGCCAATGTCAATTTGCGACGAGGTGAATCCCGGGAAGATCCGAACGAGGTCCGAGAGAGCATACTTCAGGCCCGTCAGGGTTATGAAGCATTGCAAGCATCGGATTCTTATGACCTGCTTGCCGCGGCAACCCTATTTTATATCGACGAAAGATGGTTCCCTAGCTTGGCGGCTGCGGAGCAATGGGAGAAGAAGATTGAACGGGCAGTACAGGGCAACAAGGTGTGGGCGCCAACGGATTACAATGCTGTCGGACTGCTGATGGACTGCGTTAATAAACGTATATGTCGTTTGAGTTCAGATGCTCTAGTCCAGTCGGTTGTTGACCTGATCGGCTCGAATTGCTGCGATAATGCTATGCTGAACCGCTATGTTGCTCTTTATTTTCTTGGTGCCGGCAATGATCCACGACGGGCATTGCAGTACGCCGAATTGGCTATTCGAGAAAATCCGAAGTACTTTCCTGCATATCTTGTGGCCATAGAGGCCTGTGTAAACCTTGGATTGCATGGGCGCGCGGCAGAATTGGTGGGCGACTGGGCAGTGCAGGACAGGCTAAAAAGCCGGATCGCAACAATTACGGGCTTGATTGAGTGATCATGCGGCGCATAATTGAAACGTTTCGTCACAGATCTGAACTACTGACGGGATGTTTGCTTTGGCTAATGTTGGCCGTCTGTGCATGGCTGTACTGGCCTGGGCTAGATGGCCCGCCTCTTCTTGATGATGGTGTGAATCTTCGCGTTATCTACTCCATCGACGAGCGACCCGAGTACTTGGCCGACGTGGTGTTCGGAAACAAGTCTGGCCCCTTGGGCCGGCCGATATCGATGTTGACCTTTGGCTTAGAGCAGTTATACGGCGAGGCGGGGGTTCGAGGACTCAAACGAACCAACCTGTTGCTGCACCTATTGAACGGGTGTTTGGTAATGTGGTTTGCATGCCTAATGTTGCCCCTGTTGCTGCGCAAATCCGCCGCGACGTATTGGGCGGCAGTTGTATGTGGAATGTGGTTATTGACCCCATTGTTTGTAAGCACGACGTTGTATGTTGTGCAGCGCATGACGCAGATCGCATTTCTGTTTGCTTTGCTCGGGCTCGTCACGTATATAAAGGGAAGATTAATACTGGAGAGGGGAAATCTTTCCGGACTTGTTTTGATCGTTCTGTCATTGCTGTTTGGTGGTGCGGCGGCCCTGAGCAAAGAAAACGGCATGATGGTTTTTCCCTTGATTGTGCTCACCGAGATGACCTGCTGGCGTATGACGGTGAGGTGCTCGTCGAGAAATACCACGGTTGTTCGGCTTTTATTCGGTATCGCAGTCGCGAGCGCTGTTGTAGGAGGATTGGCGCACCTCAGTAGTGGTGGTAGTTCCGTTCTCGGTGGCTATGCCAATCGTGACTTCAATATGACCGAGCGGGTACTGACACAAAGCAGGGTTCTTTTCGATTACTTGTTTCTCCTGCTTTTTCCATTGCGAGAGGGTCTCGGTCTGTATCATGACGACTATGTAATATCGCGCAGCCTGCTCAATCCGCCAGCAACGTTGGGCGCGGTAGTCTTTTGGTTAGCCGTAGTTTTTTATACGATGGTTTCGATTATTAAAGACAATTCGGCGATTGCATACGGTGTGGCTTTTTTTTTGGTGGCTCATTCGATGGAGTCGTCGGTATTTGCTTTAGAAATCTACTTCGAACATCGAAATTACCTTCCTGCGGCTGGATTGTATCTTTCTGTCGGGGTGGCTTTGGCGCAGGGTTGGGAGCGTTTTCCGCTTACGCGCTCCGCGATGAGCTGGGCGATTGCAGCTTGGTTTGGGGCGGCAGTGACTTTTACCGGGATTCAGTCGGCCATTTGGTCGCGCGAAATCATTCTGTCACGCGATGCATTAAACAGCCATCCGGCATCTGTGCGAGCAAATGCTGCCATTGCCACCAATTTTGCGCGAATGGGTGCCGTCGAGCAGGCCCTGCGGTATATGGATCGTAGTGCTGAACTTCGCGATCCCCTACATTTGCGAAACACCATTCGCAAGCTGGCGCTATATTGTATGGCAAACCGGCCAATCGATCCTCATCTGCTGGCTGAACTCTCCGATCGAATGAACGAGCCCGCACTGGGAGATGCCGGGGTCTCGGAAAGTCTCCAAAATTTCGTGGAACGTGCCAATAGAAGCCAGTGCGAAAGGATCGATCTGCGCCCAGTTCTGGCAGTGTTCGAGCATAAGCTCCTTGGCGTCAGTCCATTCCAAGCCGTGCCGCGAGTATACGCACTGTTGGCAATTCTCGAGCATTACACTAAAAATAGGAGCAATACGTACGCATACCTTGATCGATGGATCCGGAGAGAGCCCAACTCTGTAGAGGCATGGCTGATCCGACTTACGGTGACGACGATGTATGGCGATAAGGACATGCGAGTTCAGTCGCTAACGGCTCTCGACAGGTTGGCCCGGAGAGGAGAGGTGACCAGGGAGCAACTCGACGATATTCAGCTGTTCAGAACGGTTACTGAAGACTAGTGGTCGCGTAGAGCAGCGACGAATCCCTGTAATGACGGGATCGTTCAGATCAAGTGAGGTTGATGTGCATTCGTCTGTTACTGTCGTCATTCCGGCCAAAAACGAGTCGATGCAGATAGGTGATGTTGTCCATCGAATCGCCTCTCTGCATCCAGATTTTGAGATATTGGTCGTTGATGATGGATCGACAGACGATACGGCGGCCGTTGCTCGAGCATCGGGCGCTTCAGTCGTATCGCACCCGTACTCAAAGGGCAACGGTGCAGCGATAAAAACTGGAGCCAGACACGCCGGCGGAGATACTGTTGTGTTCATGGATGGTGACGGGCAGCACCGGCCGGAGGACATCGGCGCGCTGCTTCAAAAGCTGCAGTCCGGTTACGATATGGTGGTGGGTGTTCGTGGCGTGTCGGGGCAGGCCAATGCGGGTCGTTACCTGGCCAACTCAATCTTCAATCGTTTCGCATCCTGGATGGTCGGACACGAGATACAGGATCTCACGTCCGGATTTCGCGCAGCCAACCGTGAGCGGTTCGTGGAGTTTCTTTATCTGTTGCCGAATGGTTTTTCGTATCCTACCACGAGCACGATGGCTTTCTCCCGGTCCGGCTATTCGCTCGGCTATGTGCCGGTCCGCGTGATGCCGCGTCGAGGTGCGTCCCATATCTTCGCGTTGCGAGACGGCGTAAAGTTCCTGCTGATCATCTTTCGGGTGGGCACTCTATACTCGCCGTTGCGCATTTACTTCCCCATTGCTTTCATACTGGCGATGATGGGCATTGGGTATTACGCATACACGTTTTTTGCGCAAGGCAGGTTCACCAATATGAGCGCCCTGCTGCTGACCGGCGCTCTCGTGACGTTCCTGTTCGGTCTCTTGTCAGAGCAGATTACCTCGTTGATCTACAAGCGCGATCGCATGTGACGGTACGCGAGTGTTCGATCGGAGGTGATAACGAGAGTGCCGTTGCATTAGGTGATTGACGAGTACTATCGGGTGCATGGGTGCATGGGTGCATGGGTGCATGGGTGCATGGGTGCATGGGTGCATGGGTGCATGGGTGTGGAAGGAGTACTTGCGTGGCCAATTTCGCTTTGATCGGTGCAGCCGGGTATGTCGCGCCGCGGCACATGCGTGCCATCAGTGAGACGGGTAATCGCCTCATCGTCGCCTATGATCCGAGCGACTCGGTCGGTGTGCTCGATAGCTATTTTCCGGATGTGCATTTTTTCACCGAATTCGAACGTTTCGACCGTCATATCGATAAGTTGCAACGACGGGGTGGCAACCATCGTGTCGATTATGTGTCCATCTGTTCGCCGAACTATCTTCATGATGCCCATGTCCGGTTCGCCTTGCGATGTGGAGCAGACGTCATCTGCGAAAAACCTTTGGTGCTGAATCCATGGAATCTGGAAGGATTGAAGGAGATTGAGGCGGCGACGGGCAGGCGGGTCGCGTGTGTGTTGCAGTTGCGGCTTCATCCCGCCCTGCTCCGGTTGCGTGAGCAACTGCCGGCTCGGCCGGGGAAGCGCCATGTGGTCGATCTGATTTACGTGACTCCACGCGGAAGATGGTACCTGGCTTCATGGAAGGGGGATGAGTCCAAGAGCGGAGGGGTAGCGACTAACATCGGTATTCACTTGTTCGATCTGCTGTTGTGGCTGTTCGGCCCTGTCCGCCGTAGCGATGTGGCAATGCGCGAGCCGTTGCGTGCGTCGGGTAGGCTCGAGTTGGATCGCGCGGATGTGCGCTGGCAACTGTCCGCCGATGAGGCGGATTGCGCGCGTCACGGTCGCGGTAGAAATGCATTCCGTCAACTCACGGTCGATGGCGAGCGGGTCGAGTTCTCGGACGGCTTTTTCGATCTGCACACACAGACATACAGACATGCAATCGAAAATGGCGGTTTCCGGATCGATGATGTCGAACCCTCGATAGCTTTGGCGCACCAGATCCGTAATTGCGCGCTAAATCCGTCAGCGCTACCAGCGGACGGCATATGGTGAGCGGCCCCGTAGTGCACCCGAGCGCGATTGTCGATCCGGGCTCTGCCATCGGAAAGGGAACCCGGGTATGGCATTGGGTGCATGTGTGTTCCGGGGCCATAATCGGTGGAAATTGTGTGCTAGGCCAGGGAGTCTACGTCGGGCCCGGAGCCATAATCGGTGACAACGTGAAGATCCAGAATAATGTTTCGGTTTTTGATGGGGTAATTCTCGAAGACGATGTATTTTGCGGCCCGAGCATGGTATTTACCAACGTGATCAATCCCCGATCGTTCGTGGATAGAAAGCAAGAGTTCAGGACGACGAGAGTCATGAGGGGGGCCAGCCTGGGAGCGAATTGCACAATCGTTTGTGGCGTAACGATTGGGCAGTTTGCAATGGTCGGAGCAGGAGCAGTGGTTACGCGAGACGTTGGAGATTTCGAACTCGTGATAGGCGTTCCGGCACGGAGAGTCGGCTGGGTGAGCCGGATTGGCGAACGACTCGATCTTTCTGTTGATGAAGAGTCCACAGTCGTCTGTCCGATTACAGGTGAGAGCTATAGACTTGAGAACGGGCGTGTCAGTCAGGAGACCAGATGACTATCGAGTTTGCGGGCGTCAAGGTGCAGCTGAAACGGCTTCGTCACGCAATCGATGCGCGAATGGCGGCGGTAATCGACCACGGGCAATTCGTTCGCGGCCCTGAGGTCGAGGAACTCGAACGGGTGTTGTCGTCTTTTGTCGGCGTTCCATACTGTGTTTCTTGCGCCAACGGAACCGATGCGCTGCAGTTGGCTTTGATGGCGTTGGAGGTTGGTCGCGGAGACGAGGTCATAGTCCCCGCGTTCTCGTTCTTTGCGACCGTCGAAGCGGTGTTCGCCGTCGGTGCCGATCCGGTGTTCGTGGATATCGACCCGGTGACGTTCTGTATCGATGCGTCGCAGGTGCGGCGCGCCATTACTGAGCGCACGCGCGCAGTGGTCGCGGTTTCGCTATTCGGACAATGTGCGGATGTCGATTCGTTGATGCGTCTGACCGGGGCTCGCGGCATTCCGTTGATCGAGGATGGTGCACAAAGTTTCGGGGCGAAACATAACGGTCGGCGGTCGGGTTCCTTGGGCGATATCGGGTGTACCTCCTTTTTCCCAAGCAAGCCGCTCGGCTGTTTCGGTGATGGTGGCGCCATATTCACGCGAGATCCGCTGTTGGGTGAACGATTGCTTGCCCTTTCTCAGCACGGCCAGGTTGCACGCTATCGCCACGAATATCTAGGCATGAATAGCAGGCTGGACACACTGCAAGCCGCTGTACTGCTCGAAAAGATGTCGGTGTTCGAGGAGGAAATGGCAGCCAGGGCGCAGATTGCCGAGTGGTATGCGATGGAACTCAGGAGTATGCCGCTTGTGTTGCCGACAATCGCCCCAGGCAATGAGAGCGCGTGGGCTCAATATACGATTCGGACACCAGGCCGGGATTCCCTGGCGGATGCGCTGCGTGCCGCCGGTATCCCGACAGCGGTTCACTATCCCGTGCCGATGCATCGACAGCCGGCAATTGGATCCAAACGGGTGATTCCGGTCAGTGACCTTGCGGCGCGGGAGGTGCTCAGTCTGCCAATGCACCCGTACCTTGGTCGTGACGATATCGCACATATCGGCAGCCAGATGCGCAGCTATTGGGCCGGCGATGAGTAACACAACGCGCGAATCCGCTCCGGATGCGCGGAGACCGCTGCATGTGTTGATAATCGCCGCGCACTATCCGCCGATTAATTCAGTCGCGGCCACGCGGCCGGCTCAGTGGGCACGTATTCTTCAACGACGTGGACATACTGTCTCGGTCCTGACGACCAAAGTCCGTGGTGGTTCGTTGCAGGGATGCGATCTGAGTGTTCCGCCAGGAGAAGTCATTCGTGTCGCTGTACCGTTTGCAAAGCTGATTCGGTGGTTCGACCGAGCATCGCGAGAGACGGGCGACGCAAACACGAAAGATGCCTCGTCGCGACTATCGCCGCTGTCCCGATTGGTGCACTGGACGCGCCGCGTCAGAGGAGCATTCAGTTCTGCGCGCATGCCCGATCATCACGACCTCTGGGTGATAGCGGCGCTGTGGCGGATACGGCGCGAATGTTGGGATGTGGTGATAAGCACGCATGGACCTTATGCCTGCCATCTCATTGCGTACCGTTTGAGGCGAACTCAGCGTGCGAAACGCTGGATAGCCGATTATCGAGACCTGTGGGTGGATAACCACATCTACCCGGGACTCTTTCCCTTTACCGTTCTGGAAAGGCGACTGGAGAAGACCTTCTGCGTTACTGCCGATGCGATCACCACCGTCAGCGAAGGTTTAGCGTCACGTCTTGCGCAACGCTACCGTCGGAGTGTAGAGGTCATCCCCAATGCGGTAGATTTGGATGTGTTCCGCCGACTGGACGTCACTCCGGCGTTTCCAGCAGATGGTCGGGTGCGTCTGGTTTACACGGGAACAGTGTACCCTCACGGCCAGTCGCCAAATCTCCTCTTCGATGCCATGGCTGTAGTGCGTGAGCAGGCTCCCGCAGAGTTCGCCCGTATCAAGTTGGTTTTCGTCGGCAAGTCGCAGGCCAATGTCCGAGATCTGGCGACGCGCTATGACATGATCGATATGTTAGAGCAACCCGGGCAGGTCGCTCGGGACGACGCATTGCGGATGCAGCGAGATGCAGACGCTCTCATTTTCTTTAGTTTCTGCTCGGATCATTATCCAGGCATTCTGACGTCGAAAATATTCGAATATCTAATCTCTGGTACACGCATTCTATCGATTGGCGCTCGGCGCGACGAGTCGACCGCGCAATTGTTGGAGCAGAGCGGACGAGGTTTGGATTTGGAGTCGAATGTCGCAAACATCGCTGCAGAAATTCTTCAAGTCGTGAAGAATGTATCATCAGCACCGAAATATGTTCTCAGATCAACCTTGGAAATCGTGGATTCTGAGCGAAGTGAAAATGCACTGCACGGCCTTTTGTTTAATGATCACATGGAAATGTTGCAGTCCGGCAGATGAGCTTCTTGCAAAACCTCCGTCGCGCTTTGCCGTGCGCAACCGCCTGGTGTGTCCCGCTGTCTGCCATCACCGGAACAAGTGTCCGCCATGGTCGGAATGCGCAACCGAGACCGTGGTGCGCCATCGGCAGCCGGTTCGATCTGTCCTTTGCCGAACTCACAACGACTCGACCCCCATGCTCCTCCTCGGTACCGAACCGCGCAAAGAACTCGGGCATCGAAAGCCCCGGTTGGAACTGGATGCGGGGATTCATGGCCATGGTGAATCCCCTCCTGATTGGATGCCGGCACAGAATACGCCGACGGGGCATCACCAGGTGAGACTGGCTGATGATCATTGCTAATCATGTCAGTAGATGAGCAGTTCCTTTTGATGGCAGTTTAAATTCGAACAATACGAGGCAAGCCACTTGTTATCAGCATTCGTGCTTTTTGAGGAACGGTACGAAAGCGAGATAAGAAGCGCGAATAAGTGACTTGTCGGATGCTTGACATTAATTCATTTGCGTTCCTTTGTGTCTTGCCTCGCCACCCGACGTCACGGATCGCATTCCAGTAAACATCTTTCAAAATCCCGGGGTTTCGGTTAATCGCAGATACAAGAATCGCTTCCGCTAATAGGACGATCAAATGGGTGGCGACTGCGGGAAGCAGAAGCCACCAAGGATAGAACATCAACATCAGACGTGTCCGATTGCGTTCGCTCAGGTAACGGCGACGAATTGTGGTAGTCAATTCGTCGGCGTGTCGGTTTCGGTCACTGAGTGTCGCGCCAACGCGGTGCAGGAAACCGGACTTGTTTGGTACGAAAACGTCGTATCCGCGCAGACGGGCCGCGCAGCACAAGTACACGTCCTCAGCGTTTGTGTGAAACCATTCCGGGAATCCTCCCAGTTCGTTCCACAGTGCGCGCGGAATCCACAGACAGGCGCCAATCACCATGGCTGGATGCGTCACTTCGTCGCGCTTGATGGGAATGGGGCTCATGAAGATGTCGAGCCATGCGCCTGCGTCGATGAGTTCCTGTGAATGGTAGTCGTACTGGCGAAGGCCCAGTATTGCGGGCGCACCAATCGTTGTAGCGGACTCCATCAGGGTGCACAACGCATCCGGCCGCAATACCGCGTCGTTATTCAAGAGCAGCAGATACTTTCCTCGGGCAGCGGAGGCCATGCGGTTGTTCGCCACGCAGTAGCCGACGTTGTCTGCGGCGCGAATGAGGCGGACCATTTCGTAAGACATGATCTGTTCTATCGATCCATCGGTGCTTGCATCGTCATGGGCGATGATCTCGAAGGATGGGGAGTTGGTTTGGCTCAGAACTGACTCCAGACATTCGCGTACGAACGCTTCGCCGTTGTAATTGGCTATACAGACGGAAACCAAAGGCGGGTCTTCGTGTGCCGTTGCGCGCACGCCGTTTGACCAGATTGCTGAGCGGAAAGGGGACGCGTCTACAATCTCCATCTGGCCAACCCGTTTTGATAGTTAAAACGATCAATATGCAGTCGTCCGAATCGATTTCAATCCGGTGTGATCAGTTGTATAAGTTTGCGGTGCAGGTTCTTGCCAGTGGAATGCCTAATGCCCAATGCAATTTTTCCCTAAATGCCGACCAGTTATACCTTTGCGCAAAAGCGGTTGCGCAGATTTGCCATTTTTTTGTATCAGTATTCAACACTTGAATTACGGCTCGGGCCAAGGCGGTATAGTCGTCACGCATGACCAACTCTCCTGACAGTCCGGGCGCAACTGCATCCACAATGCCGCCGCTGGCAAACGCCACAGTAGGTAAGCCATGGGCCGCGGCTTCAATGGCCACCATGCCAAAGCCTTCCGGGTCACCGGGTAGGCTGCGAACGGGAAAGACGTGCAGCGCTGCGCATTCGTAAGCGCATGTCAATTCCATATCAGATATCCGTCCTAGGAAGCGCAGGTGTTGGCCTATACCAGCGGCATTTGCTGTGGCTTGGATGCTTTCGCGTGTTTGTTCGCAAGTATGCAGTGCGTCCGCAGGCGCATCACCAACCACAACAAGTAGAGCATCGGGCGCAGCGTTCACTATGACAGATAGCGCGTGTTGTACGAATTCACGCAGCCCTTTCCGAGTGGTGAGACGACCAACGGAAAGAATGATTCGGGCATCACCGAGGTTGTGGCGCTGGCGGAATGTCTTCAGGGTGGCCGCAGATTGTGGTCCGTCGGGTAGTTGCACCCCTGGATGCACGATATGCGTCTTGCTGGCGCCCACGCCCAGAGTGTGCGTCAGGCGCGCTGTAGCGCGACTGTTGACTATCACAGTATCCATGTGACGGATGGCTGGGTGCCACAGGGCACGATAGATGGGATGCCGCACCGCCACGTCGAGCCCGTGGAGGTAAACGCTGGCGCGTGCGCCTGCCAGCCGAGCCGCAATCAATGCGGCCGGCGCGGTTAGACCACTGCCAGCCAGCACGATATGGGGCTTGATGCGGCGCGCTATCGAAATCGACTGATGACCCGACGCAAGCAAGAACTTCCGCAGCGGACGCAAAGGCACTTCGGTCACGTCCACGCGTTCTGGGCGCTGGGCAGCGGCGCCTGTGGGACCGATCACATGCACTTGTGCGTGGCGCGATAGTTCATCCGCAATGTGCCAGTTTAGGCGTTCCATGCCACCCACCAATGGTGGCAGATTGCGGGTGACGATCAGTATCCGTGTCGCTCCAGCGCTGCCGCTTCCGATCACATGGGATGAATCCGTCCGTGCCACTTGATCGCTCAAAATCCCCACCCCTATAATGCGCCGCCCACGCCGGTGTAGCTCAGTTGGTAGAGCAGCGCATTCGTAATGCGAAGGTCGTAGGTTCGACTCCTATCTCCGGCACCATCTTCTCTCCTTCACGCTTCTGCGCCTTCACAGCAGATCCAGTTCGCGCTTGCCCACGCGCGCGTCCACGCATTCGGCCAGGAAGCGTTCGATTTCGGCGACCTGTCGATCGACGATCGACCGCGTGCCCGCCGCGACCACGAAGCTCCATTCGGCCCGTTGCAGCGCGTCCTGCTCGCCGCTCTCGCAGACGGCCACGCTCGGCAGCCTGCCGAAGCGGTCGCGCAGGCCGGCCAGACGCTGGCGCTTCTCCTTCAGCGAGGCGCAACCTTCGAGGCGCAGGCCCACGGTGAGGACCGCGATGTGCATCACGACAGTCGCATCGACAGATCGATTGCCTTGCAGTCCTTGGTCAGCGTGCCGATCGAAATATAGCCCACACCGGTCTCTGCGATGGCGCGCAGCGTGAGTTCGTTGATGCCGCCGCTCGCTTCGAGTGGTGTGCGGCCGGCCGTGAACTGCACCGCTTCGCGCATCTGCTCCAGGTTGAAGTTGTCGAGCATCACCGAGTCGGCGCCGGCGGCGAGTGCATCGGCCAGTTGCGACATCGTCTCCACCTCCACCTCCACCGGCTTGCCGGGCGCCTGTGCGTGGGCAGTGGCGATCGCATCGCGAATCGAGCCGCAGGCGGCGATGTGGTTCTCCTTGATCAGGAAGGCGTCGTAGAGCCCGATGCGGTGGTTGTGGCAGCCACCGCAGCTCACGGCGTACTTCTGCGCGATGCGCAGCCCCGGGATGGTCTTGCGGGTGTCGAGCAGTCTGGCGGGCAGTCCGGCGACGATGTCGGCGTAGTGCCGACAGCGGGTGGCGACTCCCGACAGCAGTTGCAGGAAGTTGAGTGCGGTGCGTTCGGCTGTGAGCAGCGAGCGTGCGGGACCCGCGGCTTCGAACAGGATCTTGCCGGGGTCGGCGGCGTCGCCATCGGCGCAATGCCAGGTGATCTGCACGGCCGGGTCGACCTGGCGGAACACCTCGTCCACCCACGCCCGGCCACACACCGTCGCGCGTTCGCGGGTTATGACGTGCGCGTGCGCGAACTGGCTCGCGGGCACCAGTTGCGCGGTCACGTCGCCGCTGCCGATGTCCTCGGCCAGCGCGGCGCGCACGTTGGCGGCGATCACCTCGGGTTGCAGCAGATCGGGATTCATCGATGGGCTTCCGCGCGGCGGTTTGGCCGCATTCTAGTCTGTAATTGCGCTGATCGCCCGAGTTCGACACCAGGCGGTGATTTTTCGCACATTTTCGTGGGCTGTTCTCTTTTGAATCAACACGTTACGGATTCTGTCGAAAATCTCGTGTAGTGACACGAAATTTTCCTTACCCCCTTGTTTCGCCGATTTTTCGCCGCTAGTGTGGCGACATGTTCGTGAAGATCACTTCCTCGGGTGGACGCCAGTACGTCAAGCTGGTCGAGTCCTATCGCGCCGGAGGCGGCACGCCGCGCCAACGGGTCGTCGCGACGCTCGGACGCATCGAGGCAGTGCGCGCCGGCGAGAGCAACGCCCTGATCAACGGGCTGCTGCGCGCGACAGGTCGACCTGCCCTGGAGGATGGCACGGGCGAGGTGGCTTTCGCACCGGCGTTGAGCGTCGGCGACACCTGGATGCTCAGCGCGTTGTGGAAGGAACTCGGTTTTGCCGATGTGTTCCGACGCGTGTTGCGCCCACGCCGGCAGTTCGATGCGGAGCGACTGTTGCGGGTGATGGTGTTCAATCGCCTGTGCGACCCGGAGTCGAAGCTCGGCATCGGTCGTTGGCTCGAGGGCGTACTGGTGCCGGAAGTGGCACCGGCAGAAGTGACGCACCAGCGACTGCTGCGCACCATGGACACGCTGGTCGAGTGTGCCGATGCGATGGAGGATAGGCTGGCCGGTTTGCTGCGGCCGCTGATCGACCAAGAGCTGTCGATTGTCTTCTACGACCTGACGACGATCCGTACCGAAGGCGCCACCGAAGTCGATGGTGAGCTTCGCCAGTACGGGATGGCCAAGGAGGGCGACATCGCTCGCCAGGTTATGCTCGGCGTGGTGCAGACGGCCGAAGGCTTGCCGATTCACCATGAGGTGTTTGCCGGCAACGCGGCCGAGACGCACACCCTGGTGCCGACGATCGAGAAAGTGTTGGCGCGCTTTCCGATCCGGCGCGTGGTGCTGGTGGCGGACCGGGGGCTGCTGTCGCTGGATAACCTGGAGGCGGTGCGGGGCATCGAGGTACAAGGCCAACCGCTGGAGTTCATTCTGGCGGTGCCGGCGCGCCGGTACGGGGATTTCGACCACCTGCTCGACGCGTTTCAACGTGACACCTGCACCCATGCTACCGATGAGGTCGTCGGGGAGTTCGCGTGGCAGGGGTATCGACTGATCGTCGCGCATCGGCCGGCGGTGGCCAGTGAACTGTCTACCCGGCGTGATGCGCGCATCGCTGAACTGGAGCACGAAGCCGATCGGTTGGCCGGCAAGCTCGATGCACAGGACGCGGGCTGCCGTCATCGCGGGCGGGCGCTGTCGGACAGTGGTGCCAAGGCGCGCTTCTACCAGAACGTATGCGAGGCCAGGCTGGCCTCGATCATCAAGGTCGATCTGAAGTCCGATCTGTTCGCCTACGACATCGATCAGCGTGCCCTGGCGCGCGCCCGCCTGATGGACGGCAAACTGGTCCTCGTGAGCAACGTACCCGATCTGTCCCCCGAGGAACTGGTCGCCCGCTACAAAGCGCTGGCGGATATCGAGCGCGGCTTTCGCGTGCTGAAGTCGGAGATCGAGATCGCCCCGGTATTCCATCGCCTGCCCAACCGTATCCGTGCGCATGCGCTGATCTGTTTCCTGGCCCTCGTGCTCTATCGCGTGCTGCGCCTGCGACTGCGAGACCGCGGCAACCCGTATTCGCCCGAGCGGGCGCTCGAAATCGCCCGCCGCATCCAGTTTCACCAGGTCACCCTGAATCGCCACCAGCACGCCACCGGGCTGACGACGTTGAGTCAGGAACAGAAGGACCTCTTCGCCACCGTACGACTACCCACACCGACTCCGAACGCCTTGTAGTGCCAAAATCGCTGGCCGTGTACCAGTAATATCAATGACTTACGCGAAAAACTGTCGAACTCGGGTGATCGGTGTCCACGTCAACCGTTGAAATGGAGCGGCGATGGTAACAGAGGCAACATTATGGCCGGCTTTGAGCCTTCGATATCGATCCTCATCAGCCCGCATTGTTGGTCCCTGTAGAACCCCCTATGCGCAGCACATTCAATGCACTGCGGATTTCTGCCGGCTCCAGCAATCTCAGTCGAACAATGCCATAGGAAAGGACCACAAGCACCGCGCCCCTGACAACCCAGTCAAGCCAGGAAACAAGGTCTGCATTTCCCGCCAGTACGATCACGATGACAACCATGACAAAAGCGCAAAGGAGACTTCCCCATTGATGCGGGACGGGATAGAGCTTCTGGCTAAACCGCATATAAACGCAGAATGCACAAAAGAACGAAACGGCGGTTGCCAGTGCAGCGCCTTCGATACCCCATGCTGGAATGAACGCAAAATTCAGTGTGGTATTGAGTAAGGCCGCCGACAGATTGATGAGGGCAATCATGCCCGTGCGCTTCTCGATATCGAGTCCTGGTGCAAAAATATACATATTCGAGAATAGCACGGCCAAGACCAGAATTGGCACCACTGAAGCCGCAGCCGAATACGAATCGGGAGCCACTACCCCAATGATCCGACTCGCAAACAGGGCCAGGCATGCAAACAGCACCAGGGCGAAAGCACAAAATATTCTGAAGATCCGAGCCAGGTCGAGCGGTGTAGCCGCTTTCCTGTAATGCGCGTACACGAGCGGCGTCAGTGCTCCGCGAAAGCCCGCCAGCGCCAGCGACGCAACCATAGCCACTTTGTAGCCGACACCAAACAGCCCGACATCCGAAAGTGACAATAGTTCTTTGATGGCCAAGCGATCAACATACAAGGCAACTATCACCCCCACACTTGAGGGGATCAGCGGAACCGAAAAGACGAGCATTCTGCGCAGATGCCGCCAGTCGAACAATAGCCCATAACTCGAACGCGTAAGGTAGAACCCCAGAATCAGGGCGATGACGCCGCTTGCAATCTGCGCCATCAAGACTCCTACCACCCCCCATCGCAGCGCTACCACCGTGATCAGTGAAAACACGATCATCAGTGCTGCCACAACGATGGAAAGCAGGCCGCTGTCCTTTGCCCGAAGTTCCCACCTCAATTGACTTTGGATGAGGTAGACGAGACCGTTTACCCAGAAGGCAATGGATGCTACGACAATCAGATCTGCCTTATGCCCCGACTCCAGCAATATCTCGGCGAGTTCGCGCCGGAAAATAACCACCAAGACGACCATCAGGGTGTGGCTGGAAATCGTAAACCAGAGAGACGTCGATGCATACGCGCGTCTGGCCCCCGGATCGTCGACGTGTTCAGGGATGAAGCGGGCAAGTCCCTGCGCGATCTCCAATGCGACCGTAACGGAAACGAAACTGCCAACCGCCATGAGGTAATCAAGTGTGCCGAATTCTTCTGGGCTGAAGACTCGCGTGTAGAGCGGCAGTAAAAGAAACCCCAGCCCCCGTGTAAGGACATTGGAAGCCGTGTAGAGCAGCGAATCTCTCAAGAGTGCCCTGAGCATCACTACTCAACCGTGCCGCCGAGTCCCAGAATGCGTCGCAGCCGTCTGGATGATGCCTCGTAGGTGGAATATTTCTCAGCCCAGCCATAGCCTGCATCGGCATACGCCTTGATGAGATCAGGGGAGTCCAGCAACGCTTTGAGCTTGTCGTATATCTCCCAATACCGGGTGACACACCATGCCTGATTCGAGCCAGCCGGAAGCGAAGGCTCGATGTGCTCGTCGGCCGAAGTCAGCAGGGCGCAATGCGCGGCCATCGCCTCAATGCCGAATTGTCCGGGCACGAAGGCATAAAACTCGTTAAGAACAATATGGGCATTGCGTAGTTCCTCGAGCACGACCGTATTCGAAGCCCCGATCAGTTCCCTGTATTCGAAAGGATAGCCTTCCAGCTTGAGTTTCTTGATGGCGGCACGGACCAGCGGCGTGCCCTTGATCAAGGGAGATGACGGGGCGTGAAGTATCTTGAGCGGCCCCGTACCCGCGAACTTATCGTCCTCTTTTCTGAAGTGTCGGGCCGGATGGAAATACATGAACGGGTGCACAGTACGCTCTATGTAGGACATCTGATCAACAGGCGCATTGAAGATATGGTCGGCGTGCCGGTTCGCACTCGTGGCCAGAAGATAGCGGATCCTCTCCCTGTAATCGGAAGCTATGAAGGGCTGAGCAATCACCTGATAGGTGGTCACAACGTCCATGTCGTGTTGCCTGGAAAACGCCTCCATCAGCTTGATCGAGCGAATCTCGCTGCCGCAGAAATAACACGCTATCGTCTTGCTTCGTTTCCTCAAGAACGAGAACTCGTAATCCCTTCCGTCAACCTCGTTGACAAGAAAACCCGATCCGCCGACATAAAAGAATGAATTGCTCCTGTTTACTAGATAACCGAGCAAAACAGGCCCATAGAACAGGCGAACAAGATGCAGGAGGAATCTGTTCCTGACACTGGGGCAATGGTCGTACTTGTAGTCATAGAAAGGATGTCTCGAAAAGCTCACCTTGATGGCAGGCGTGAGAACTTCGCCGATATTGAACACGTTCGCCGCTACCTCATCGACCCCCACAACCCATGGTCGTTTCTCCGGGTTATCGTAGCGGAGCCAACGAAAGACGAAGCAAGACGCAGCCAGCAGCAGCTTCTGCAGATCAAAAGCCCGCCTGACGATGAAGTTTCTGAGCGGAAAAAGGGATGCCAACATCTTCGTGGCGCCGGGGGCGCGATTCAGCTTTTCGCTGTGTATTTCATGTAGAAGCTTTTCGGCACCAAATCCATCTTGTACATCAGCCAGAAGAAAGGCCGCATGGATTCGAACGTGTGCTTGTACGTTTTGTAGTCACAGTACGTTTTTTTAGGCATTGTCATCAATGACTCGAATTCCTCGTTTTTGAGCCCCAGCCGTTTGATGACATATTCGAGGAGATCAGACTCCATGTACGGAGACTCCTGCATGAGGCGCAAGCCATCCTGGCGCGACATCCACCCGTTGCGACAGTAGGCTGCGTAGCCCGCAATGCGAAAATCGATATTCCAGCGTCGCGGCAGAAAATAGCTGTGATAGAAGGCCGTGAATCGGTTTTCCAGATGGTGCCCGCCATACCAGCGCCAGTTGTACTTGTCCGCCAACAGCGTCTTGGCTGCCTCCTTGTTGTAATCCATATAATAGAGGGGCCTGATCTTCTTGATACGTCCCAAAACCATCCAGCGCAGAAAATCCTTCATCCAGAGATTAGGAAAAGTTTTAAGCGGGTAGGTGCCGAACTGCTTCTGCACCGATTCGATGTATTTTCCATCCATATAGATCCACCCCAGCGGCGCGATACCCTCGGTCCGGAACGAATGGCCTTCGATCATGTATTTCACGCCGAACTTTTCCGCCGCTTTGTATAAGGTAGTCGCAAGCCCGATATCCGTCGGCGTCTCCAGATCCTTCACGCCGGCCTTGAAGAACGATCGGTAAATGTCGTCGTATTCTTTGTTGTCAACGACAATCGTGAACAGGTCGATGTTGAGTTTGTCCAGGATGTTGTGAATATTCTCGGTCGCGATTGTCGAGTTCCATGTGTTGTCGAAATGCGCGGCCAACAGGCGGACACCCTGCTCGTGCATCCGGTGCACAAGGTACGAGGAGTCGCAGCCACCGCTCACCCCGATGATGGCGTCGTATTTCTTGCCTCTTCCGGCGACCTTGATCTCATCGATCATCCGGCGTAGGCGTGCCTCGCCCTCTTCTCCTGTCGGATACTCCTTTTCCAGCGCATCGATTTGTCGGCAGTAGCTGCAGACGCCTTCTTCATCGTACGCAATATTCGGCACGGATTCATCGTAGATGCAACGGCTGCAAATCAGTTTTGACATAGTCCACTCACTCAAATAATGCCTCTTGCTGCTCACGGGATGGAAATTTGATCAGAACCCCCAAGCCTTTCCCCTGAAAAACCGCCATACTGCCAATGGCAGCTCCTGATGCCCCGCCCTCCCTAATCACATCACGCACATCAGGCAGTGTTCCTCCGCCGCCACATGCGATTACTGGCACGCCCACTGCAGCGCTTACTTCGCGAATTAGATTCAGGTCGAAGCCAGACCATGTGCCATCTCGGTCGATGGCGTTCAGCAGAATCTCGCCCGCGCCGGCAGCTTCCAGTTCACGCGCCAAGTCCACCGGATGCCGTCCGATGTTGGTGCTCCCGCCATGGGTGCGGACAGAATATTTACCGAACAGAGTTTTCTTGACATCCAAGGTGACGACTACTGCCTGGTTGCCAAATTCAGCAGCTGCCTCGGTCACGAAGCGCGGATGTTCTATGGCTGCGGAACTCAGCGAAATCTTCTCGATACCCAACGCGTAAAGGCGACGCATATCCTCGGCAGTTCTGACGCCGCCGCCGTAGCAGATTGGCATGAAACATTCGCTGGTCAGTTTTTCAAGCGTCTCGAAATCAATTCCGTGACGCCCTGTCGTCGCGGTGATATCCAGCAGGATCAGTTCGTCCACTTCCTTCTCGTTGAAGATCCTGACTGCATTGACAGGATCGCCGACATAAATCGGGTTCTTGAACTGCACTGTCTTGACCAGCGCCCCACGCATCATGAGCAAGCAGGGCATGAGGCGGGCCGCTAGCATTGATTAGATCTCGACAAAGTTCTTTATCAGTCGCATGCCATAACGATGGCTCTTCTCGGGGTGGAACTGTACACCCATCACGTTTTCCCGCTGCACACCTGATGTGAAGCTGTAGCCGTAGGTGGTTTCCAGCAGGGCATCTTCCTCGCTTTGGCACTGATAGTGATAGGAATGAACAAAATAGAATCTCGAATTATCATCCAGTCCATCAAGCAGAGGATGTGCCTTGCGTTTTCTGATTCGGTTCCATCCCATGTGTGGAATCTTCAAATTCTGCCATTCCGGGCCAAACGAGAATCGGCGCACGCTGCCCGGAATCAGGCCGAGGCCTGGGAGCACCCCCTCTTCGCTCTTGTCCGCGAGCAGTTGCATGCCGAGGCAGATTCCCAACAGTGGAACACCTTCGCGCGCTTTGCTCCGCAACAGGTCTGGTAAGCCTAGCTCTGCCAGTTTTCGTGCGGCATTGTCGAAACTGCCTACACCCGGCAGAACCAGTCTTCTCGCCCTAGATAGTTCGTCTGCGTTACCGCTTGCTCGCGCCTCGCCTCCTACCTTGCGAATCATATTGAGCACCGATCCGACATTGCCGGTACCATAGTCAATCACGAGGATTTGACTTTCCATCTTCGCTAATTTTTGGATTGCAGTTCGCGCTCAAAATCAATCATCTGGCGAATATATACATCGTCGATGCCTCGAATATTGCGAGCCGGCGATCCCCCGACCATGGTATTGTCAGGTATGTCCCTAGTAACCACGGACATGGGTAACACAACACATCGATCGCCAATTGTTACCCCGGGGTAGATGACCGATGGACCACCAATAAACGTCCCGCTTCCGATCACCGTCTTCCGGCGTAGAATGTAAGAATTACCTGAGCTATTGTCCATCATGAGATTAGACAAGACGCTCGAATGGGTCCATACAAAACATCCTGAAGCGACCGTTGTATGCGAGCCAACTTCAAGGCCGCCCGTCGCATCTAGTATTGCACCTTCGCCTATCCATACATATTCCCCGCATTTGAACTGTTCCGGAGACAATAGCTTGGCATTCTCACGTATACGACACCCGGTCGGCAGCCCGTATAGTCGGGCTCGCTCATCGTCCGTCATCATTTGACTTAAAAGGCGTGTTAATAGCTCCTTGCGCAACCTCCGTGTTCGTTCTGAATCGACTACAGTGAATTCTTCTGAATCCCAAATCGATTTCAGCAGCTCGATAACATCATCTTTTAAGTTCTTTCCCATAAGGTTTTACACGTTCATGACTTCGCATATTGCCGAAACTACCCGGCCTACATCGATACCTGAATAGCATGGCAATGTGACCGCAATACCATCCAGTTTGGCGGCATTGGGCTGCGTATCGTGGTAACGGTGCAGGTGGTATGTCGTGGCACTCAACGCATAGGTTCCGATTGTCGCTTCCACGCCGCGCGACCTCAGTCCTGCAATCAGGCGGTCACGATCGCAGCGGCCCCCGACCCTAAAGACCAGGGATTGGACGTTATGGCGCACTTCTGCGCCCACATGCTGCGGCTCGAATCCGTATGCTGCGAGCGCTGCCGCATAGGCGCCACGTATTGCATTGCGCTCGTCGACGATGGCTTCCAGCTTGGCCAGCTGTTTCCGCCCCATGACTGCTTGCAGTTCGGACATGCGGAAGTTGTAGCCGTAATCGACGAAGTCGAGGCCGGGCCCCTTCGTTCCCCGTGCCCCGTGCGCGAGCTTCATTTCCAACCACGCTGCCCAGTCGTCCCGATTGGTGGTAATCGCTCCACCCTCACCGGTAGTGAGCAGCTTCCTTGGGTGGAAGCTGAAACAGGTCAGGTCCGCGATGCCGCCGCACCGAAAACCGTTCTCTGAACTGCCGATGGCACACGCTGCATCCTCGATGAGCGGCAATCCATGGTGTTCGCAGATCGCCTTGATTCGAGAAAGCCCGGTTGGATTGCCAAATGCGTCGACGAAAATGACGGCTTTAGTGCGCGCGCTGATCCTGCGTTCGAGTTCCTCGGGAAGCATGTTGAAAGTCTCAAGGGAGACATCCGCGAAGATCGGCCGTGCGCCCAGATCCTCGACGACGTTGGCAGTGGCCGGGAAGGAAAAGTCCGACACGACGACTTCATCCCCTGGGCCGATCCCAAGCAGCTTCAGACAAACCCAGAGGGCAGTCGTGGCCGACGTCGTCAGAAATGCGTGCCGTGCGCCGGTATACACAGCGAGTTCGCTGCGGAACTCCTCGACATAGGGGCCGCGAGTGAAAATGCCGCTTTCGAACACGTTGCGGAAATCGGTTTCCACCTCGTCGAAGCTGATATAGGGGCGGATAAGTCTGATTGCGGGGGCGTTCATGGCTTGATCTGCTCCCTGTACCATAGCAAGGTCTGGCCCAGTCCTTCCTCCAATGGGGTCAGAGAATAGTCGATCATGCGCCGGACCTTCTCGTTGCTGGCGTTGTGGCACAGCACATCCGACTTGCGGCCGGGTTTGCTGACGATCTCGCCCACATAGTCCATTTTCAGGCAGATCATTTGGAGAAGTTGCCTGACGGTTACTTGGTTGTCCGTCGAAATGTTTACGGAGTCGCCTGGATCAGCGACGTCGTAGAGCTTGATCACGGCGTCGACGGTGTCATGGACATAGATGAAATCGCGGCTCTGCTCGCCGCTGCCGTGCAGTTCGGGTTGGCGACCGGTGATGATGCGCCATGCCGTGATGGGAATGACACCCGCCAGCAGCCCCAGGTAATTTTGTCGCGGTCCATAATTATTGAAGGGACGGACGATGAATGCGTCAACATCGAACATGCGCACATAGCTCTCGATCGCCATGTCGGCCGCTGCCTTGCCTGCCGCATAGGTCGTCGTTGGATTGCGCGGATGCGATTCATCCATCGGTTCGTAGACTGCCGACCCGTAGACCTCGGAGGTCGAAAAATGGCACAAGGTCCGGAATGCATTCCTCCGCTGCAATTCGAGTAGATTCAGTGCCACCGTTACATTGGTCGCGAACGCATTCGCGGGATTTAGAAACGAATAGTTGAGCGCTTTGGTGGCGCAGTTGAACACGGTATCAATCCGGTGCCGCTCGAAAATGTAGGCAAGGCTGCCCGGCAACTCGGCATCGTCGCAGAAGAACTCGCAGCGTCCGGTCGCCATGGCCTCAGCGAGGTTCTTCTCGGAACCGATGAACAGGTTGTCGATGACCAGCACCCGTGATGCGCCTTGCCGAAGAAGCCGGTCGACCAGATGGCTGCCGATGAAGCCTGCCCCGCCTGTTACCAGGATCCTCTGCCCTGCGAGGGGAGTGCGCTTACCCATGCAGGATAGCCCCCTTGATACTGGCACAAACCCGCATCGCCTCGAGACCGGCGCGCGCGTCCGGCAAGCCCTCGTTAGCGCCAAAGGTGCAACTTTCAATGAACGCCTGTAATTCGGAAAGCAAAGCTTCCTGAGGCTTCACCTCCACCGCTTCTTCGATGGCACTTATCGTGTAGGGTTCACCGTCGACCTGGCGGATTTCCGACTGGCGGTTGATGACGATTTCCTTGCGCACAAGTTCGCAGTCGACAAACATGTCCAAACAGGTGGCCTGGATGGAGCGCATCTTTTTTTCAGTGATCCGGCTTGCCTGGATTCGGGAGAAACGCCCGTTCTCGTGGGTAAGCAGGGCTGAGGCGAAGTCGATCATGGCTCCGCGGGCCATGCCGTGTGCCTCCATGGATTTGATCGGGCCGTTCAGATAAAGGGCAAGATCGATATCGTGGATCATCAGGTCGGTGACGACGTCGACGTCCGTGATCCTCGAGCTGAGTTTGTTGGTGCGTGTAAAGTCGATGCTGACGACCCGGCTCGAACGGTCGAGCACCCTTTTGAGGCCCTGCACCGCTGGATTGAATCGCTCGATGAATCCCACCATGAGGTTTATTTTTTCAGCCACCACATAGGCTTGCAGATCCTCGGCCTCCTGCAGGCTGGCCGCTAGCGGCTTCTCGACCAGGATGTTCTTGACTTTGCCACCGATCTTCTTGATGTATTCGGTATGCGTGCTGGTCGGCGCCGCGATCACCACCGCATCGACGGCGTCCAACTCGGAGGCTGGACCGGCGCTTTCGGGTATGCCGTACTGCCCCGACAGACGTTTCGAGACCTCTGCGTTGGTGTCGAGGATAAACACCAGTTCCACACCTTTTAGCATCGACAGGACGCGGAGGTGATTCTGTCCCATCGTGCCCAGGCCGATCAGGCCGACCCTAATGGAATTGGTGGTCATCCCTCCATCTTCTCAACGCGATTTCCGTCCTTATCGACAGTGCCTATTCTGCGTGCCGGATTGCCCGCCACGAGTGTGTATGGCGCCACATCTTTGGTAACGACTGCACCTGCTGCGACCATGGCGTACTCCCCAATGGTGATTCCGCACACGATTGTTGCATTGGCCCCGATGCTGGCGCCGCTTCTCACAAGCGTCGGCGTGACATTCCATGTTGCGGTGAAGGCGCGCGGAACCTTGTCGTTCGTGAACACCGCATTGGGCCCCACGAACACCCTGTCCTCAATGGTCACCCCATTGTAGACGGAAACACTGTTCTGGATTTTGCAGCCGTCTCCAATCTTCACGGAATGATCGATGTAGACATCTTTTGAGATGTTGCAGTTACAACCGATCACTGCGTTTTCACGGATCTGCACATTGATCCACACCTTAGTGCCGTCACCGACCACTGCCGAATCTGCGACATTTGCCGTCGGATGAATATACAGGTTGCCGGCCATATCCTGTTTCATTTCATTGCGCAGACAATGTGTCCATGCGCTTGGTTTGTCAAATACGAATGCATGAACACACAAACTATCCGATCGGATATGCAACGGATCAATGCCCCTCTGACCTGACTCAATCCGAACCGTCCGGCGTCCTGCCGTGTCCAACCGCAGCGCACGGCGTATTTCTGCGCGAGGCGCAGCCCCGGTATCGTCTTGCGCGTGTCGAGCAGCTTCGTGGGCAGGCCGGCGACGATGTCGGCGAAGTGGCGGCAGCGGGTCGCGGTACCGGACAGCAGTTGCAGGAAGTTGAGCGCGGTGCGCTCGGCGCTCAGCAGCGAGCGGGCGCGGCCCGCGGCGTCGAACAGCACCTTGCCGGGGTCGACCGCCTCGCCATCGGCGCAGTGCCAGGTCAGCACCACCTCCGGGTCCACCTGGCGGAATACCTCGTCCACCCACGCGCGCCCGCACACCGTTGCGCGTTCGCGGGTGACGACGTGCGCGTGCGCGTGCTGGCCCGCGGGCACCAGGTGCGCGGTCACGTCGCCGCTGCCGATGTCCTCGGCGAGCGCGCTGCGCACGTTGGCGGCGATCACGTCGGGTTGCAGCAGTTCGTGGTTCATCGCTGGGGTTCCGCGGCGGTAGGGGGGCATTCTAGCCTTTATTTGGCCGATATCGACGTCCTGGGTCAGCAGGGCTGCACTTGGTGCGGAGAATCCGGCGTGCTTTAGGGCGCACCGTGTTCGAAGGCCACAGGTAAATCGCGAGCACCGTGCAGGATGCGAACGATGGAGACCTCACGCGGTTCGGCGACGAAGAAGATTACGTAGCTGCCGTGGGTGCAGGAGCGGATGTCCACGCCCAGTTCCGGACGTAGGCGATAGCCAACCGGGTTCATTGTGATCTGTTTGCATTGCGCCCGAAGCTCACGAACAAAGGAAATTGCGCGTACCGGGTTGTCGGCGCCAATGTAGTCGGCAATGGCCTCCAGATCCTGCTCGGCAAGCGGAGTGAAGGTTAGCCGCATCAGCGCGCTTCACCACGAGCCTGTGCGCTGTATTTGGCTTCCAGCCGGTCAAAAACCTCGTCGGCAGGCTTGCGGACGCCGCTGGACAGGCCTGCCGCGATCTCGGCGCGCAATGCCTGCAGTTCCAACTGCTGGCGTTGCTCACGCTCCTCCAGCAGACGCAGGCCGGCGCGCACTACTTCGCTGACGTTGTTGAAACGACCGCTGCGTACTTGGTCGCGGATAAAGGTTTCAAAGTGGCTTCCAAGAGCGACGCTGGTCGGCATGACACGGCTCCTAACTATTAACAACAGTTATGGTAGCCACTTGGCATCGGGCGTCAATCCTGCGCTATTGCCCCGGGTCCAGTTGTCCGTCGTCATTGTTCGGAAAACTGGTGAATCCTTGTCTCGGTGGGCTGGGTTTTGTGACGCGTTTCCGGTCTCCCGCGGCGTCCGCCGCTATCCTGACCGTTATGTATACTTCCTCACACAAGACGCTGTTTACGGCGCCGGAAACGCGAGCCGAAGGCCGCGCGCCGGCTTTCCCCTGGACCGATGCGGACAACGTGATGGCTGATGCGCCCCCGGACCGGCTCGCGACGCTGCGCACCCACGCGCGCCGTGCCCTGCGCTACCTGCTGAACTACATGAACGCCAACGCCGAGCAGTTCCTGCAGGGCCTGGCGATGAAGACGCCGAGCAAGGTCGAGAAGGCGGATCTGCACATGGCCGCCCGCGAGTGGCAGATCAAGCGGCCGCGGCTGGAAGAGGCGTTCACGACGGCCGTGCTGGCCGAGTTCGACCAGTTCGTGCCCGCGCCCGCGGACGCTCGCGGCGCGGGCGCGAAGACGGACGCACCGTTCGAGCTCGCGCTCGAGCCGAAGGGCCTGGGGCTGGTGCAGGACGAGCGGCTCGAGGAGAGCATCGCGGTCGAGAACCTCGCTACGCGCGCGCTCGCGGACCATCGCGAGGCGCTGCTCGCGATCGGGCGCCACATCCTGCAGCAGACCGGGCAGCGGCGCCTGGACCCGACCACACTGCCGCTGGCGCCCGCGGTGCTGGGGCGGCATTTCTTCGCGGCGGTGAATGCGGTCGAGGTGATTCCCGACGCGCGGTCGGCGTTCGTGAAGCTGTTCGCCCGTTTCGTGCTCGACGAACTGCGGCCGTTCTATGCCGAATGCATGAGCGGGATCGAACCCGAGCCGGAGGAAGACGCGGGCGACGAGGCCACGGATGGCGGGGATTCCTCGCTCGCGCTGGAGGAACTGCCGACCGGCGCGCGTCCCGACGAGGAGCTCGATCCGCTCGCGCAGGCCGCGCCCGAGATCCTGTGGGACATCACGCGCACGCCGTTGCTGGCCGCCCCCGGCAAGGCGATGGCGCTGCCGCGCAGCGTGCTCGACGATGTGCTGCTGGGTCTGCAGCGCGCGCCCGTCGAGGGCGGCAAGTCGCTGGCGAATCTGAACCCGAAGGCGGGGATCCTGCCGTTCGAGGTGTTCGAGCTGGTCAACGGTGCGCTCGAGGAACTGGGGCACCAGAAGCCTATGGCGCTGACGCTGGAGGTGATCGAGGCGGTCAACCTGGTGCGCTTGCTGTTCGACCGCGTGCTGCGCGACCAGCGTCTGGCGCAGCCGGTACGGCGCCTGCTGCGCCTGCTGCAGATCCCCGTGCTGCGCGCGGCGCTGCGCGATCCCGAGGTGCTCAGCTCGGCGGCGAATCCGGTGCGGGTGTTCTTCGCCGAACTGGCCGAGGCCGCGATCGACTGGACACCGCAGGGTGAGCTGGCCAGCGACGCCTTTTTCCGCACGCTGCAGCATGCGGTGGGGCGCATCGTGACCGGGTACGGTGCCGATGCGTCGGTGTTCACCGGCGCGCTGGGGGAGTTGCGCGCGGCGGTGCGCTCGCGCGAGGCGCGGATCCGGTTGCTGGAGCAACACACGCTGATCGCCGAGATTGGCCGCATGGAGCGCGAGACCGCGCGGGCGGCGGTGGCGCGGGCGGTCACCGCGGCGCTGGGCGATGCGGCGTTGCCGCGCGTGGTGGGAGACTTCCTGCGCGGTGCGTGGAGCGATGCGCTGTTCGTGATCTTCCTGCAACACGGCATCGACAGTGCCGAGTGGACCGATGCGCTGCGCACCACGACCGGTCTGGTTGCGGTGGCGGCCAAGCGGCCCGGCGCGGATCTCGCGGCCGTGGCTCCCGGTGCGCTGCGGTCGCTGCGCATCTTCGGCTTCGGCGAGGACGAGGCCGCGGCGGAGCTGCGCGGGCTGGAGCAGGCCTTGGGCAGTTCGCGGCCGTTGACGCCCACGCCACGCGAGCGGGTCGAGCCGACCGAGGAGTACCTGCATCTGGTCGACAAGCTGGCGCCGGACACCTGGATCGAGTTCCGTCTGTCGGGTCACGCGACGGTGCGCGCGCGGCTGCTGACCAAGTTCCCGAAGACCGGCGAGTTCGTGTTCGTCACCGGTGAGGGCGGCAAGGCCGGCAACTGGGAGCGCGCCGACCTGGCCGCCGCCCTGCAAACCGGCGAAGCGATCGTGATCGCGGGTCCCAACGCGCCATCCACGCCCCGGCGGCCGTGAGTTGCCTGGATGGCGGGTGCTGGGCACGGCTGACAAACTACCGCACCAGGTGATACAGTGCGCCTTGATGGAAAGGATATTCCGAACGCGCACCTTTACCCGCTGGATGCGGAAGACCGGCCTGAACGATGAGGCTCTGGACGGCGCTGTCTTTGAGATGGCGCTGGGGCTCATCGATGCCGATCTCGGTGGATACGTGGTGAAAAAGCGAGTTGCGTTGCCGGGGCATGGCAAACGCGGTGGCGCTCGAACCATCGTGGCGACCAAGCTGAAAGGCCGGTGGTTTTTTCTTTACGGGTTCGGCAAGAACGAGCGGGACAATATCGACAAGGAAGAGTTGAAGGCGCTTCAGGAAATGGCCAGGGAACTCTTGGGTTTCGATGAGCAGCAATTGGCAGCCGCTCTGACGGCGGGTGAACTAGTCGAGGTGAGCAGTGAGAGTGGTCAAGCGTAAGCGCCGCATCCTGGAGGAAGTGCACGAGACCGCGCGAGGGCTGAAGAATGCCGGAATCATCAGCAAGCGGCGCATGGCCGAATTCGACGCGTTGTGCCATCTCGATGTGCATGAGATGCCGCCGCAGCAGATCAAATCCTTGCGTGAGCGCGCTCACGTCAGTCAGGCCGTGTTCGCGGCCGTGCTCAACACCAGCGTCTCTACGGTGCAGAAGTGGGAAATTGGCGACAAGAAGCCGAGCGGCCCCTCCCTGAAGCTCCTGAACCTCATCGAACGCAAAGGGTTGGATTCGGTGCTGTGACGCGCCGGGGTGTTGGTACGTTCGAATCGGCATGAGCGCCGACTCGTCGTTTTCAGTTCAGCATGGCCTTCAGATCCTTGAGCATCAGGAACCGGTGATACGGATCGGTGGGGCTCGGTTCGAAATCCCAGCTTTCGTACCACTGGCGCGCGGCATCGTCCTTCGCGTGGACCAATAGACACCGGATTCCGGCAATGTCGGCGGCCTGCGCCCGGACAAATGTTCGGCCGCAGGCCGAACCTACGGGCATCGTGTAGGTCCGGGCTGTGCCCGGACAGGTGCCCGGACAAATGTTCGGCCGCAGGCCGAACCTACGGGGCATCGTGCGGCCGTAGGTCCGGGCTGTGCCCGGACAGGTGCCCGGACAAATGTTCGGCCGCAGGCCGAACCTACGGGCATCGTGTAGGTCCGGGCTGTGCCCGGACAGGTGCGCGGACAAATGTCCGGCCACAGGCCGAACCTACGGGCATCGTGTAGGTCCGGGCTGTGCCCGGACAGGTGCCCGGACAAATGTTCGGCCGCAGGCCGAACCTACGGGGAGGGCTGGAACGCTGCTTCGATCGTCTGGCGTGACAGGCCGAATATCTCCGGCTCCGGTGCGCGCTCGTTGCGCCCGCCGTGGAGTCCGCCGGCGAGCAGCGCATCCATCGCCTGCCGTGCTGGCGCGGACAAGGGTTCCCCCAGCGCGTCGTAGATTGCCTGCACCACGGCCATCGGATCGCGCTGCAGCGCCGGCAGTCCCACCGTGTACCAGGGAATGCCCGGGTTGGCGCGCCGCCAGCGCGCCAGTTCCGCCGCCGAGCGTGACCAGATCGCCAGCGCCTGCCGCCCGATGTCGTGCGCGTTCGCGGCGGGATCGAGCAGTCGGCGCCAGCCGCAGACCAGCGCGCAGATCGAGGGGATGTATTGCACCGGATCCCGCGAGGTGTGGATCACGCGCAGATCGGGAAATTCCGCCAGCAGCGCATCGAGCGAGGCGAGGTGGCTGGGGTCCTTCAGCACCCAGCGGCGGCGCGTGCCGCCGTCGATCAGCCCCAGCAGCGCGCGGTAGCGCGCATAGCTGGGGCGCAGATCGTGCTGCCACAGCCACGCTTCGTACGCGGGCAGCGGCGCATTGAAGGAAAACGAATGGTTCGTGAAGCTCTGCATCAGCAGCAGCCGGCACTCATCGACCTCGTCGACCGCGATCGGGTGCAGCGCGAACAAGCCGGGGTGCTGCAACCGCAGCACCTCGAGTGTGGCGCGCTCCTGCCGGTAGTCCGGGTTGCGTGGCCACTCGCCGCGCGGCGGGCGCGGTTGCGGGTGCATGCCCAGCCAGTACTCCAGGCCTTGCGCGCGCGGGTCGGCGCAGAGCAGGCGGTGCAGGGCGGTGGTTCCCGAGCGGGGCATGCCGAGGATGAACCACGGCCGTTCGACAGGCGCCACCGCGGTGGTCTGCAGCCGTTGCTGGCTGCGCAGACGCTCTGCCAGCAGGTCGATCAGCGTGGTCTGGATGGCGATCGTCTGCTGTTCGTTCAGGTCCGCGGCCCGGTAGCCGCGCAGCAGTTCCTCGAGGCCGGCGAGGTAGTCGGGCGGTCCGAAGTCCTGCAGTCCGGTACGGGTGCTGGCGGTGTGTTCCAGCGCGCTGCGCGACCAGTCCATCGTGCTAGGCGCCGAGCGAGGCCACCGCGCACACGCGGCAGTCGAGCGCCGGCGGTTCGTGTCCTGCGGCGAGTCCCACCCAGCGCATCGCCAGGCAGCCTTCCCGGTGGCCGACGGTGTCGATCCAGTTGTCCACGCCCGGACACTCGGGCGTGATCACGGCGCGCACCCGGCCGTTCGCATCGGCCTTCGCCGTGTAGTGGTTGATGTGTGCCGGTTGCCGCAGGATGTCCAGTGACTCCAGCCAGTGGTTGCAGGCCTGCAGGTTCCAGTAGTCGCACGGCGGCGGCGTGAATTCGACCACCAGCGCCTCGCCCGGCTGCAGGCGGTAGTAGCCGTTGAAGTAACGCGTGCCGGGGTCTCCCTGCGCCGCGCCGAGCAGGGCCGGATCGAGCGGGCGCACGGCGTTGGGAAAGCGGGCGAAGCTGGCGCTCCAGCCGATGAACTGGCGCACCGTGCCCGCCAGGAACTGCCGCGCATGCGCCATTCGGGCTAGCAGTTCGTCGCCTGCAACGGGACGCAGCTCGACACAGTCCGCGCCCGACAGGCATTCGATGGCGATCTCGGCCGGCCGATGCGCCTGCGGATCCAGCACCAGTTGGCGGATGATCAGGCTGTTGGTTCCGGTGGCCATCGGCAGCCAGTGGCCCGGCACCGTTTCGGTGGACAGGATCAGTTCGAAGCGGCCGCTGTCGTCGACCATCCGGGCATCCACGTTGACGTAACCGGTCCCGCGCAGCCCCTGCGCGGTGCCCAGTCCGCCGGCGTAGGTGCCGATGCCGAGCCGGTAGGCATCGTTGAGGCGGCCGGCCACGCGGTAGCGCAGGCGTCCGTCCAGATCGGCGGTGCCGTAGCGGTAGTCCGGGTTGTCGCCGCCGATACGCGCGGTTTCCTGGCTGATGACCGGGCGGGCGGGGGAACCGGTGCGGTCGATATGGCGGCCGATCGCATAACGCAGCAGGCGCGCCAGATACCGCTGCGCCTCGGCGTGCGCCAGCTCGCAGTCCGGTGCGATGGCGAGCAGTTCCTGCTCCAGTTGCGCCATGTCCTGCATGAATGCCTGCCACGGTTGCGCGTGCGCGGTCATCGTTGCGTCCTCCCGGGTCGGGTTGCAACGATAACCGATAATCCCGCCGCGCACGTCCTGCCGTCCGCCTGGCCGGACTTCCGCCGATCTGTAGCGTGGAAGCCCGCCGATCTGTAGCGTGGAAGCCTGCCGATCTGTAGCGTGGCAGCCACCCGTCTTCCGGCAGCCGGTGGTGACAGGAACGTCGGTCCGACGGGTTTTGATCGATAATCGTCGCACCGATGGGCTGCGGGGCAGGATACCGATGATCGACGCCGGGGGATGGCTGCGCGGAGCGCGGCGGCTGGAGTCGGACAACGCGAACGCGCGTCCGGGCGCCGAGATCAGCCTGCTCGTGATCCACAACATCAGCCTGCCGCCGGGGCGCTTCGGCGGCGGATTCATCGAGCGCCTGTTCCTGAACACGCTCGACTGCTCGGCGCATCCGTACTTCGGGCAACTGCGCGCGCTGCGGGTCTCGGCACACCTGCTGATCGACCGCCGGGGCCGGGCGACCCAGTTCGTGGCCTTCGGACGGCGCGCCTGGCACGCGGGCGAGTCGTGTTTCGCGGGGCGCACCGGGTGCAACGACTTCAGTATCGGCATCGAGCTGGAAGGCACCGACCAGCGCCCCTACACGCGCGCGCAGTACCGGCGGCTGCTGCGCGTGACGCGCGCGCTGATGCGCCACTATCCTGCGATCACCATCGGGCGTATCGTTGGCCATGCGGACATCGCCCCGGGGCGCAAGACCGATCCGGGGCCCGCCTTCGATTGGACAGGTTTTCGTGCTGCGCTGAAAGGCCGCTGAGACGGTTCGCGCAAGGGGAGCGAGGTCGTGGAGTTCCTGGCGATTCTGGTCGCGGTGGGTTTCCTGCAACTGCGCGGCACCGGTGCGCCGCTGCAGCAGGACGGCTGGTTTTTCACGCTGCGCGGGCTGCTGGGTGATCGACTCCCCGGCACGCTGCGGCACGTTGCGCTGATCGCGCTGCCGGCGCTGCTCACGCTGCTGGTACAGCTGGCCGTGGAGGCGCGCGCCTACGGGCTCGCCGAACTGGTGTTCTTCGTCGTGGCGCTGACCTACTCGCTGGGTCGCGGCGACCTGGCGCTGGAGCTCGGCGCCTACCTGCAGCGCTGGAGCCGTGGCGATTTCCACGCCGCATACCGCCAGCTCGTCACCGACCCGGGCGTGCACCTCGGCGAGGAGGAGAGCGTCGCGCACCCGGGCGGGCTGCACGACGTGGCGCGCCGCAGGCTGTATTACCGCGGCTTCGAGCGCGTGTTCGCGGCGCTGTTCTGGTTCTTCTTCCTCGGGCCCGCGGGCGCGATCGCCTACCGCGCGGCAGTGCTCGCAAACGACGCCGCACGCGCCGAGGCTGCGCCCGATGCCGATTCGGCGCCGCTGCACTGGCTGGAGTGGTTGCCGGTGCGCATCTGCGCCCTGGCGTTCGCGCTGGTCGGGGATTTCGACAAGGGTCTTTATGCGTGGCAGCGCGTGCTGGCCGATGCGCGCATCGCGACGGACGAGGCGCTCGAGCTCTGCGGCAACGCTGCCCTCGGCATCGCGGCACCCGCCGCCGACGAGGCCACCGGGGAGCTGGTCGCGCGCGGGACGCGCGAGCTGCAGGCGATCGCGACGCTCGCCGGCCGCGCGCTGATCGTGTGGCTGGTCATCATGGGCGCGCTGGCGATGATCTTCTGAGGCCGGGCTGGCGATGATGCGCATCGGCATCGATCTGGGCGGCACCAAGATCGAGGCCATCGCGCTCGATTCCTCTGGCACGGTGCTGTGGTGTGAGCGCATCGCCTCGCCGCGCGACGACTACGCCGGCACGCTGGATGCCGTCGCGGGGCTGGTCGGGCGCATCGAGTCCGGGCTGGGGCGCACCGGTACGGTGGGGATCGGCACGCCCGGGTCGGCGTCGCCGGCCGACGGTCGCATGCGCAACTGCAATTCCACCTGGCTGAACGGCACGCGCCTCGCGGCGGATCTGGCGGCGCGGCTGGGTCGCGAGCTGCGCATCGCGAACGACGCGGACTGCTTCACGCTCTCGGAAGCCACCGACGGTGCGGCAGCGGGCGCCGCGAGCGTGTTCGGCGTGATCCTCGGCACCGGTGTCGGCGGTGGCGTCTGCGTGGGCGGTCGGCTGCTCGCGGGGCCGAACGCGATCGCCGGTGAATGGGGGCACAACCGCTTCGCGGGGCCGCTCGGTGCGCTGGCGCCCGGGCGCGCGTGCTACTGCGGACGCCGTGACTGCATCGAGACCTGGCTGTCGGGCCCGGGGCTTTGGCGCAGTCACCGCGAACTCGCCCGCGGTGAGGCGGGCGCACGCGATGCCGCCGCGGTGGTGGCGCTCGCGGCACACGGCGATCCGGTGGCGCGGGACGTGCTGGACCTCTACGTGGAGCAGCTCGCGTTCGCGCTCGCACAGGTGATCAACGTGCTCGACCCGCACGCGATCGTGCTCGGTGGCGGGTTGAGCAACATCGAGCGGCTCTACACCGAGGTGCCGGCGCGCTGGTCGCGTTACGTGTTCTCCGACGTGGTGCGCACGCCGCTGCGGCGCGCGCGTTTCGGCGACGCGAGCGGGGTCAGGGGCGCGGCGTGGCTATTTCCGCTGCTGCCATAGCACTTCCTGGCCACCGTTGCGACGCGCGATCACGCGCGCGGCGACGAACAGCAGGTCCGACAGCCGGTTCAGGAACCGCTGGCCAGCCGGATTGACCGTGTCGGTGCCGGCCAGCGCGACCATCTCGCGTTCCGCGCGCCGGCACACGGTGCGCAGCAGGTGGCAGGTCGCGGCGGCGCGCGAACCGCCCGGCAGGATGAAGTTCTTCAGCGGCGGCAGGTCCGCGTTCAGTTCGTCGGTGCGCTGCTCGAGCCAGTCCACGCGTTCCTCGTGCACCAGCGCGTGCGGGGGCATCGACAGTTCGCCGCCCAGATCGAACAGGTCGTGCTGAATCGCCGTGAGCATGGGTACCAGCGGATCGTCGGAGGCGAGTTCGGCGATCAGCAGTCCGACCAGCGAGTTCGTTTCGTCGACGGCACCGATGGTCTGCATGCGCGGGCAATCCTTGCGCACGCGATCGCCGCCCGTCAGTCCAGTGGTGCCGTCGTCACCGGTGCGTGTGTAGATTTTCGAAAGCCGGTTACCCATCGCGAGCCCCCTCGTTGTCGTCACCACAATCCATTGCCGCCCGTGTCCCGTAGGTTCGGCCTGTGGCCGAACGATGTGCGGAACACGTCCGGGCACAGCCCGGACCTACGCGAACAATGTCCGGGCACAGCCCGGACCTACAGGCGGTAGCCGACCGTAAGGTACATGGTTCGTCCGGCGGCCGGATAGACGCTGCGCGCGTGGATCGCGGTGCCCAGCGCGGGGTCGTACCACTCGCTGGTCAGCGTGTCGTAGTCCACGTCGGTGAGGTTGTTGGCGCGCAGCGTGGCGTTCCACTGGCCCGCGTTCCAGCGCAGCGCCGCGTTCAGCAGGCCCTCGGAATCCACCCGCTCGAACACGTTCTGGTCGTCGCCCAGCGCGCGCCGCGAACCGGTGTACGCGTACTCGGCGAACAGGCTGAAGCCGTAGCCGACGTCCCAGTTCGCGTTCAGCGCGGCGGAATGCTCGGCCACGTACGGCACCTCCTTGCCGTCGGCGTTGCCGGCGGTCAGTTCGGCGTCGGTCCACGTGTAGCTGCCGCCCAGGCTCAGCCTTTCCATCGCCTGCCAGCGCCATTCGAGCAGCGCACCGCGCCGGCGCGAGGACTCGAGGTTGATGTTCGCGCCCAGCATGCCCCACTGCGCGCCGGGGCCGAGCGCCGCGGGGTCGTAGAGGATCTCGTCGTCGAGTTCGAGCTCGAACAGCATCGCGCGGCCACCGGCCTGCGTGCCGAACCATTCCACGCCGCCCTCCCACGACACGCCGGTCTGCGGCGCGAGGAAATTCACCGACGGCAGCGTGAAGCCGTTCTCGTCGACGTTGGCGTAGCGCAGCACCTCGTCGCGGCGCAGCAGCACGCGCAGGTCGGGGCGGAACTGCCAGGCGACCGATGCGGTGGTGATCGTCTCGCCGTCGTCGTGTTCCAGCCCGGAGACGTAATTGCGGTCGTCCACGCGCGAGCGGCGGGCGCCCAGCGAGGCCTGCACCGTGCGGCTGAGCGGGTACAGCAGTTGCGCGTAGGCGTCGCGCTGCTCCTGGCGGATGTCGGTGCGGAAGAAGAAGTCGGGAATGTCGAGTACGTACTCCGCGTTGGTGGCGTCGAAACCCATCGTCAGCGTGGCCGTGCCGGCGTCGCGGGCGAAGCGGCCGACCACGCGCGGGTTCGCGCTGGTGATGCGCGTGTCGCTGGTGTTGGCCGCGGACTGGTAGCCGCGTCCGTCGCTGTCGCGCTCGGTCAGTTCCATTTCCAGCGACCACACCGGCGTCAGCGCGTAGCTGGCGCCGACACGCGCGGTGGTGGTCTCGAGGTCGGCGAAGTCGCCGCCGTTGAGGCTCTGGCGCCGGTTCCGGCGCGCGAGCGCCGCCGGCAGCGCGCCGGGCAGTTCGAGCTCGTCGTCGATGCGCTGCACTTCGGCGAACAGCGTGCCGTCGCGCCATTCGTAGTCGAGCACCAGGCCGGCGCGGCGGTAATCGGAGGCGTTGTTGTCGCGGTAATTGTCGGCTTCGCGGCGCTCGGCGCCGAAGCGTGCACCGATGCCGTTCGTGAAGCGCTGGCTCGCGTTCAGCGCCAGCCGCCGGTTGTCGTGCGAACCGCCGCCGGCCTGCACGTCGACTGCGGCGTGCGCGGGCCGGCGCGTGATCACGTTCAGCACGCCGCCTACCGCCTGGTCGCCGAACAGCACGCCGGCGCCGCCCTGGAGGATCTCGATGCGTTCGATGTCGGCGAGCGCGATGCTGTTGAGGTCCGGCGCCGCCAGCGAGGGGTTGTTCAGCCGGCGGCCGTCGACCAGCACCAGCGTGTTGTTCGCGGCGTTCTCGCCGAAGCCGCGCATCGCGACCAGTACGCCGCGGCCGCCGTCGCCGATGGTGTCGCGGATCTGCAGTCCGGCACGCCCGCGCAGCACGTCGGCGATGGTCAGCGCGCCGCTGCGCTCGATGTCCTCGCGCGTGATGACGCTGATGGCCACGGGGGTCTCGAGCAGGCTCTGCTCGGTGCGCAGTCCGGTGACGACGATCTGTTCGATGGTGTTCGCTGCGGCGGCGTCGAGCGTGGTGATGGCGCCGAGCAAGGCGAATGGAATGATGCGATGGTTGACGTTCATGGTCCCTCCCCGGGCCCTGTGTCGTGACGTGGTGCGACCGGGGGAGGGGGAGGAGGGATGAGGCGACCGGCAGGTACGCGCCACCCGCCGAGCCCGCCGCTCGATCGCAGTGATACGCGGAAGGCCGGTCTCCGGGCTCGTGAGCGGATCCTGCGATCCGGACCCGGCGCCTTCCCATCCGACGCCCGTGGCGTCTGCGACAGTGGCTCGTTGCCGGTCCTGTTCTCACTTACCGTTGCGGGGGCAGCGCTGGATTCGCACCAGACTTCCCGTTTCATCCCGCGCCGCCGCCGGCCCTGGCCGAGGCGCCGCAGGACACCGTCCGCGACAGGGGCGGCACCTTAGTGCCCACGCGTTGCCCGTGTCAACCGGACGGTGCAAGGGCGGATGCGTGCGACTGGATGATTTTCAACCATTGAATGGTTGATTTTCGGCCGCCGCTGTCTCGTAGGTTCGGCCTGTGGCCGAACAAATGTCCGGGCACAGCCCGGACCTACGCGAACGCGTTCGGGCACGGTGCGCACGGCCTCGTTCCCGTACGGTGCATGCATCCCGACGTTGTCCATCGCGGCAACTTCGTTCACGGGTCCGACGCCAGCGCCTCGGCTGCCTCGGCGATCTGCGGGCCGCCGCAGATCCAGGTCGCGGTCGGTATCGTGCGCGTGGCGACGTGGCGCCGCAGCGCCGGATGGCGCAGCAGCTGTTGCGCCATCGAGGTGTGTTCCAGGTCGACGGCATCGAAGATCACGAGCTGCGGGCGGTGCAGCACCAGGTCCTCGAGCGCGATCGATCCGTAGCCCTCGACGCCGCGTTCGCGTGCGAGGTTGCGCCAGCCGGTGAGTGCCAGCAGTTCGTCCTTCAGGGTGCCCGCCCCCGGGCTCAGCCCGTTGGGCAGGTAGATCAGCGCGAGGCCGGGCGTGCGCGTACGCGAGGCGCTGCGTGCCGCCTCGAGCCGGTGGGTGGTGCGGTCGATCAGCGCCCGTCCCGCGGCCGGCTCACCGACCAGCGCCGCCACCTGTTCGATGAACGCCAGCGTGTCCGCGATGGTCTCGGGCATCGCGATCGTGTGTACGGGATACCCGAGGCGCTGCAGCGCGTCGATGCTGTCGCGCGAGGCCAGCGTGCCGGCGAGGATCAGCCCGGGTTCGAGTTGCACGATGCGCTCGACCGAGCCGTCGAAGCGGGCGATGCCGCCGGCCTGACCCGCGACCCACGACAGCGAGCGGTCGGTGGCGAGCTGGCTGAGCATCGCGATGCGTTCGCGCGGCAACAGCATCAGCAGCAGTTGATCGGTGCACAGGTTCAGGGACACCACGCGCTGGGGCGTTGGCGCGTCGGCCCGGCCGGCCAGCGGAAGGCAGAGCAGGAGCAGAAAGAGAAGACGTGTCATGTGGGCGTGGCATCGCGCGTCAGCGCATGCACTCGCGTACACAGCAATTCGTTGCGCGGGCAGGCCACGCCGGCCGCGTGTGCGCGCTGCACCAGGAAGCCGTTGATGCAGTCGATCTCGGTGCGTCTTCCGGCCAGCACGTCCTGCAGCATCGAGGAGCGGTTCGCCGCGGTGCGCCGCGCCACGCTCGCTGCCAGTTCCGGCAGTTCGGCGGCCAGCGCCGGGTGTCCGAGTGCCGCGAGGATGACCACGATCTCGCGGCACAGCGCGTCGAATTCCTCGCCCTGCGGCCCCGGCTCCAGCAGCGCGCCGTTAGGGCAGCCGTGCAGCGCGGTCAGCGCGTTGATCGCGCAGTTCACCGCGAGCTTGCGCCAGAGTTCCGCTTCGACGTCGGCCACCGGGCGGATTTCGAGCCGATCGTGCGGCAGTTCGGCCGCCAGCGCGGTGGCATCGGCCAGCGTGCCGCGAGGATAGCGGCCGAGCAGCGTGAAGCCGCGTCCCGCGTGGCGCACGTGAAACGGTGCCGGGCACCACGCACCCTCGGTGCTCAGTGCGCAGTACAGCCGGGCGCTGCCCGCGAGTTCACGGGCTTCGTCGTGGAAGCCCATGCCGTTCTGCAGCAGTACCACCGCGGCGCCGGCCGCCAGCCGGTGCGCCACGCCGCCGAGCGCGCCGCTCACGTCATAGGCCTTGGTGCACACCAGCAGGCGATCGATCGGCGTCGGGCCGTCGGCGCATTCGAGCGCGACCGCGAACGGCTCGGCGCCGGCGGCTGTCTCGAGGGTGATGCCGTGATACCCTGCCAGCCGCGAACGGTCGCGCGCGATCAACGTCACGTTGCTCCCGGCGGCCGCCAGGTTCGCGGCCCACAGGCAGCCCATGGCACCGGTGCCGAGCACGTGCCAGGGTGCGGTCAGGGGTTCGGGCGGGGCGATCGTCATCGTGTCATTATCCACCATCGGTGTGCGCTGCAGTGGGCTGCGCCGCGCCGCTTTCGTGCCAGGGGAGGAGCCGATGCCGTCTTTCGATGTGGTGTCCGAGGTGGACCTGCATGCGTTCACCAACGCGGTCGACCAGGCCACCCGCGTGATCGCGAACCGCTTCGACTTCAAGGGCGTCGACTGCGGTTTCGAGCGCAAGGAGCGCGTCGTCACGCTGCACGCCGAGGCCGAGTTCCAGCTGCAACAGATGATGGACGTGCTGCGCGGCGCGGTCACCAAGTGCCAGATCGATCCGCGCGCGATCAAGGAGGGCGAGGTCCAGAAGTCCGGCAAGGTCGTGAAGCAGGACGTCACCATGCAGCACGGGCTGGACGCGGACCTGTGCCGCAAGATCGTCAAGCTCGTGAAAGATGCGAAGCTCAAGGTGCAGGCGGCGATCCAGGGCGAGCAGGTGCGCGTGACCGGCAAGAAGCGCGACGACCTGCAGCAGGCGATCGCGCTGCTGCGCGCGAGCGACATCGCGGTGCCGCTGCAGTACGAAAACTTCCGTGACTGAGGGTCCCGCCGGCCAGCGCACCGCCGCCGTGCGCAGCTGGCGCGAGGCGCTGCTGGTCTACACGCGCCCGCGCGTGTTCGCGATGATCTGGCTGGGTTGCAGCGCCGGGCTGCCGTTCCTGCTGATCGGCCCCACGCTGTCGGGCTGGCAGCGCGACGTGGGGGTGGAGCGCAGCCTGATCGGTTTCTTCAGCTGGATCGGCATCGTGTATTCGGTGAAGGTGCTGTGGGCGCCGGTGGTCGATCGGCTCGCGCTGCCGCTGTTCACGCGCCTGCTCGGCAAGCGCCGTGGCTGGATGCTGGCCGCACAGATCACGATTGCTGTCGGGCTGGTCGGCATGGCGTTGGCCGATCCGGTCGCGGACCTGGTGCTGGTCGCCGCGCTGGCCTTGCTGGTCGCGCTCGGCTCGGCGACGCAGGACATCACGATCGACGCCTACCGCATCGAGGCGATGGATCCCGAGTTCCAGGGCGCGATGGCCGCCGCCTACGTGTTCGGCTACCGGGTGGCGCTGCTGGTCGCCGGCGCCGGGGCGTTCTACATCGCCGAAGGCGCGTCGTGGGCGAGCGCCTACCTGGTGATGGCGGTGCTGATGGGCGCCGGCATGTTGACCACACTGTTGCTGGGCGAGCCGGAGCATCGCGCCGACGCGTCGGCCGCGGCGATCGAGGCGCGCGTGGAGCAGGCGCTGGGTGCGCGCGAGCGGCGCGGGGCAGCCGGGCGTTTGCTGGCTTTCCTCTCCGATGCGGTGGTCGCGCCGTTCGTGGATTTCTTCACGCGCAACGGCCGCGAGGCGCTGCTGATCCTGCTGCTGATCAGCGTCTACAAGCTCAGCGACATCACCATGGGCGTGATGGCGAATCCGTTCTATCTGGACCTGGGGTTCAGCAAGACCGACATCGCCGACGTCACCAAGGTTTTCGGCTTCCTGATGACCATCACCGGCGCGGCGCTGGGCGGGGTGCTGGTGGCGCGCTTCGGTATCGCGCGACCGTTGCTGCTGGGGGCGGTGCTGGTCGCGGTGACGAACCTGCTGTTCGCGGCGCTCGCGGTGCTCGAGCCCGATCTCGCGCTGCTCGCGGTGGTTGTCAGCGCCGACAACCTGAGCGGCGGCATCGCGGCGGCGGTGTTCATCGCCTACCTCTCCAGCCTGACCAATACCGCCTACACCGCCACCCAGTACGCGCTGTTCAGTTCCCTGATGACCCTGCCCGCGAAGGTGCTCGGCGGCTTCTCGGGCGTGGTGGTCGACGCACACGGCTACATGGCGTTCTTCCTGTACGCCGGCCTGCTGGGGATTCCCGCCATCGTGCTGTCGCTGCGCCTGACGCGTCCGAGGCCGTAGACACTCCGTTCGGAACACAGACTGAACGGTGCAGCCGTCTTGGACTTACGTGCCTGTCGGTCCTCGACAGGTCTGATTATCTGGCATCTGACACATGGGTGTCGGATTTCTTTACAAGCCCAGGTAGCGAACGGTCCGTCCCAGATGCAAGTGTCTGTATTCTTGATCAACCGCGGGCATGGCACGCAATTCGCTTGGTGACGTTGCCTCGCCCACCGCCACAATGATCGGATTGCGACCGGTCAACCGTCACCGCCTTGTGGTGTCGAGTCGTACGGAACGTAAAGCAGACCTTCGCCCCGACCGTTCGTGGATCGGATGCTGTGCGGCACCAACAGATGCAAACTCCGTCTCGGTTCGACAAATCAAATTTGGGAAAATACCGCCGATCGGCTGGAAAAATGTGAGTTGACGCTTAAGCTCTACGGGCGGAAACGGTGCTTTCTTTGATTTCCGGTGCATCTAATGACAGTCATTTGGATTCTTTGTGCTAGCTTCCCTCAGGCGTGGGGCCGATCCGGATGGTAGATCACGTCGTTACGCGAGCGGGCGCCTCAGGCTTCACGCTGGTGGAAATGTTGGTAACGCTGGTCGTGGCGGTCACGCTGTTGACACTTGCGGGGCCGGGTTTTCAGGACCTCGTTCTGAACAACCGTCTCACGGTGGCGTCCAATGGCTTGGCAGGCACCCTTAACGCCGCACGATCGGAGGCGATCGCGCAACAGCGCACGGTAACGGTCTGCGCCAGTTCGAACGGATCGGCCTGTACCGGCACGTGGTCAGAGGGATGGATCTCGTTCATCGATGTCGATTCTGACGGTACCGTGGATGCTGGTGATACGATCTTGCGGCGGGGCCAACCGGTCAACGCGACTGTCGATGTGTCGCTCGTCGATGCGGTGCGGGTGCGCTATGGAGGCCAAGGGTTCGCATTGCCGAATTCCGCAGGCCATTTCGCTCTGTGCGACGACCGGGGAGCCGGTCACGCCAAGGCACTGATCGTAGCTGCGACGGGGAGGGTCGTAGTAGCAACGGATACCGACGCGACTCCGGACGGAATCGTGGACGACGCTGACGGAGACAATGTTGTATGTCCATGATGATGCGGTCTGCACTTTTTGTCTCGGGGCCGCCGATCCGCGGGGTTCGAGGTTTCACTATGGTTGAGGCCATGATCACTGTATTGGTGCTCTCGGTTGGTATGTTGGCGATCGCGTCCCTTCAGGCTACGGCGAAGCGGTCCACGCACCAAGCTTGGCAGCGGTCTCTGGCAGTAAGTATCGCGGACAGCATCGTCGAGCGCATCCGGATCAATCCATCGGAAGCCGCCGCATATCACACCGGCTTGGGGAATTCTGCGCTTGGTGGAGGGACGATAACCGACGTCCCGACCAGCTGCCGCACGAATAACTGCACTCCGGAGCAGGTCGTGGAGTGGGATCTTTGGCGGTGGGAGCAATTGCTCGATGGGGCTGCGGCTGTCGATGATGACGGTGAGAGCGTTGGTGGCCTGATACAGCCTCGCGGATGCATCGTTTTCGAAGGGGTGGATGCTGGCGCCCCCAACACCGGGAAAATCCGTATATTCGTAACATGGCAGGGTCTGACGGAAACCTCGGATGCCGTGCAGGATAACGTGTGCGGCACAGGTAATGCAGGGACTCAGGCATCGCGACGCCAAGTGATCGTGAGTTCGTATGTGATCGACGAAGGGGAACTGAACCCGTGAATATCCCCGCGAGGTGGCGGCGCTATGCCGGTGTGACCATGGTCGAATTGCTGGTCGCGATGGTGATCGGCATTTTCCTGATTGCCGGTGCTGTGTCGATTTTCATCGCCTCGAAGCGTTCCTACACCGAGGTGGAGCGTTCGGGGCGAATGATCGAGAACGCCCGATATGCGCAACAGGCACTTTCCATGGATCTGCGGCACGGAGGTTTTTTCGGTGAGGCGGCTCCTCCGGGCATCGATCTCGATGATGAGCTGGACGACGTGGAGGACGACTGCACAGGGCGGGCTGCGGCGTACGATGTGGACAACTACGTGTTCGTTGCGCGCACGGACGGTGCAGGATCGGCGGTGGGCTGTATCGATGATGCCGTGCCGGGTTCGGACATCGTCGTGATTAAAGGTGTACGGCCACGACCGATGTCCGACGGAGACAGGGACGATCCGGATGACGACGATGGGGTTATCGACAACCCCGAGGGACTGGACGCCACCAGGCCGTATGTGTTGGCCAACGCTATCTCGGGGTTGCTGTTCGATGGTGCCGATACTGTTCCCACGATGAGCACGGGGGGGGATGTGCCCGGAGGAAATGCATGGGAGTATCGGTTCATGGTCTATTACATCCGGGCGGGAAACGTGCCAAGACTCAGCAGGAAGGTGCTGGGCTGGGACGGCGCCTCGATGCGTGTGATTACGGAGGACATCGTCGACGGCGTCGAGAACCTGCGCGTCAGGGTGGGCGTGGATGGCGACGACAACGGGGAGGTAGATTCCTACCTGGCGGCCGACGACGGTGCGATCGACTGGGGGCGTGTGCTGTCGCTGGAGGTGTACTTGCTGGTGCGCAGTGTGGATGCAGATGCGTCCTATACCGATGGCCGCAGCTATGACCTGGGTGGTGAAGTATTCGCGCCGGGAGGTAATTTCCATCGCACGGTGGTCAGCTTTTCAGTGTCGCTCAGGAATGCGAAGCTTCTGATCAGAGGCAACATATAAATGAACGCGCAGCGTTTCCATCAGAGGGGCGTTGCTTTGGCAGCTGCCTTGGTCATCTTGACGGTAGTCGCATTGATCAGCATCTATGCCGCGTCCGGCGGAGCGCTGGGTCTGCGCATGGCGAAGAACATGCAGGACGCGTTCGATTCCTTTCAAGCAGCGGAAGCAGGCGTCGCCGCCGTGGTGAGCCTGGCCGGTGTGGGCACCGATCCGTTCGACGGCGACGGTGAGTCCGATCCATTGGCGGATGATGACGAACTACTCGATGAACTGAACGATGGCGCTGCCGCGGTCGATACCGAGGTGGTTCTCAAGCTGCGAGCTGCTGTTTGCCCCCGTTCGGAAACGGCAAGCAGCACCGATCTGATCGCATGCGACCACTACAGGGTCGAGGCGGAGCATGTCGGGGATGGCGCACGCTCCCGGGTGGCACAAGGTGTCGTCAAGTCCGTCATTGGCAATGCAACGCTCTAGGCTTACGGGGAGACAGCAGACATGAAGTCGATACATTATGCCGGGTCAGATTACCTTTGGACCGGGGTAAGGGCCTCGCTACGACGCTTTCTCATGGCGGCCTGGACGCTAGGTTCAGGACTTCTCTGCGCGGGAGTGCCCGGTGCAATTGCCGATGACACCGAGATCTTTAGAGCGAGTTTCGACCATGAGAGCGAAGGTGGGCGACCAAAGGTTCTCATCATGTTCGACGATTCGGGGAGCATGGACACGATTGCCGAGGAGAAGCCTGCGTATGATCCGTCCATTACCTACGATACTGTGTCTGGCATAGCGTCGGGCAGGTTGTACTGGGCAACTGGAACAAGTGGAAATCCGCCCGCTGCCGACACCGGGGCGTGGGTTTACGAGACCAAGAACCGCTGCGCAACTTCCTATACCCCGCTCGCGAATCAGGGGTTCTATATCGACAGGCTCGCTCGCTGGGCTTCGTCCTCGTCGACGTCGTGGGCGGATCTCTCGTCCGATTCCCGTCGACGGAACCCGCTGCACTTCGACTGCAGCGGGGACGTCGTGAACTCCAACAACGGCAATGGAGCCGGAACCGGAGCGCCTGGCAACGGATACCCACGTTCGAGTACGCCGCGTCCTTATGGAAGCAGCCGGCAGACTTCGGTAGACGATAGCTGGACCAGCTATCGTCTTTATACTGCGAATTACATGAACTGGTATCACAGCACGACTGTGGTCCCCCGCACGCGCCTCGAGGTGGCTCAGGACGTCATAACGAGTCTGATTTCGGCGAATCCGGGAGTCGATTTCGGCCTCGCGGTGTTCAATCGCAACTACGATGGAACGTGGAGTGGCTCCAGTGCTTATGACGGCGGACGAATCGTGCGCCGTATCATCGAGGACATGGACGAAAGTCAGCGGGGCCAGTTGGTCACGATCGTCGACGGTCTCGTTGCGGAGGGCTCGACACCGCTGTGCGAGAGCACGTACGAGAGCTATCGATACCTTGCCGGCAAGACGGTTCTTTACGGCCTGGAACGATCGAGCAGTTACGACACTCCGGCGCGTGACAGCGCCGCTGAAAGCCCCTCCGGAACTTATGCGTCCCCGGCAGGAGAATGCCAGTATACGTACGTTATCCTGATGACCGACGGCTACCCGCAGATGGATACCGACGCGAACAGTCGCGTGGAGACGCTGACCGGGAAGACATGCGCGAAATATCTGGATGCGGACGGAGACTCTACGAAAAACTGTCTGCCCGAGATCACCGAGTACATGTATACCCACGATCTCGATGACGACGAAGACAATGGCGAACAACTCGCGGTCACGTACACGATCGGTTTTACATCGGATCAGGCGTTGCTGGGTGATGCGGCACGCCGCGGTGGAGGACTTTACTATACGGCGAATTCTGCCGACGAGTTGGCGAACGCGTTTCAGGGAGCCATCACTTCAATTCTGTCCAGCTCGAGCGCTTTCACCGCACCGTCGGTGGCGGTAGATACGTTTACGCGTACAGAGAGCCGCAATGAGGTTTTCTTCGCAATGTTCGAGCCGCAGAAGGGTACAGACTGGCCAGGCAATATCAAGAAGTTGCGAATTTCGATAACCGGAGGAGAAGCCAAACTCAAGGACGCCGACGATGTCGATGCGATCGACTCGGACGGTAAGATCGCGGATACGGCGCGCACTTACTGGAGTAGCGTCGATGACGGCTCCAGCGTGATGAAGGGTGGGGTCGGGCAGTTGCTCATCGAGCGGGATCCGGATGATCGCGAGATCTGGACCAACAGTGGTACGAGCGGCGCACTCGAGTCGTTCGAGTCCGGTAACGTGACTGCGGAGAAGTTCGGGTTCGCGGATGAGGCAGCGCTGCTCGCCGCCTTCGGTGTGGCAAGTCGCGCAGAGCTTGACAATCTGCTGGATTGGGCCCGCGGCTGGACAGACAGCACGAAGAGCGAGGTTCGATCCTGGATACTCGGGGATATGCTCCACAGTCGCCCGCTCGTTTTGAATTATGGGGCACGTGGCGGTCACACTCAGTCCGCCCCGGATATTCGGGTCGTCGTTGGAACGAATTCTGGCTTCCTGCACATGTTCGATAACGAAGACGGCCAGGAAAGTTGGGCTTTTTTCCCCAAGGAGCTTGCGTCGGTCCTCAGTCATCGGTTCAACAATGTTGCGGGCGGCGACACGGTCTGGGGGATCGATGGTTCGGCAATCATCTACAGCAAGGATGTCAATAACGACGGCACGATCGACTCCGGCGCAGGCGACAAGATGTATGTCTATTTCGGACTGCGTCGAGGAGGCAGGGCTTATTATGCTCTGGACGTTTCGGATCCCGACAGCCCGGCACTGTTATGGAAGATCGACAAGAGCACTGCAGGTTTTGCTGAACTCGGCCAGACGTGGTCGGTGCCTGTACTGACTTATATGCCTGGGTACGCTGTCTCGGGCGTTCCGAAGCCCGTGCTGGTTTTCGGCGGCGGATATGATGTCAGTAAGGACAGTCGTGGCGATGTCGCAGGAGACGATACTGAAGGGCGTGGAATCTACATAGTCGATGCCGTAACTGGCGCCAAGGTGTGGAGCGTGACACCGGCTGCCAGCACTTTTCTCAACATGCAGGCATCGTCGCTGAACCGATCGATCCCCGCGCAGGTTACGGTGCTCGACAGCAACGGTGACGGACTGTCGGATCGAATTTATGCGGCGGATACGGGTGGCAATATCTGGCGTATCGATCTCTCCGGCAACACGCGTCCCACGGCAGCTCAGGACAAGTGGTTGATCACCAGGCTGGCGGCCTTGAATACGTCCGCCTCGGATGGGCACGCGGGCGACAGGAGATTCTTCTACCCCGTGGATCTGGTTCGCACGATGTCGCGGCGTGATGGGGTGTTCGATGCGGTGCTGGTCGGCAGTGGAGACCGGGAGAACCCGAATGCTCTCGACAACGATGATCGCTTCTACATGATTCGTGATCGGAACACCGGGATTTATTCGACCTCCACTCCCACGGAGGCGGAGTGTGACGGGGGGAGTCTCGATTTTCGTTGCGATCTGCCGATCACCGATGCCGACCTCTACGACATCACCGATAATCTTCTGCAGAGTGGAACGGACGAAGAAAAATCCGCTGCAGAACTGGCGCTGAAGGCAGCCTCCGGGTGGTATATCGACCTGGAAGCGGCAGATGGGGAGAAGGCGCTTGCTCGCTCGTTGACAATCTCCGGGAAGGTATATTTCACGACCTTTGCGCCGGAGGTCAATGACGACAACATCTGTGAGCCCGCCGCCGGTACGGGAAGGCTGTATGCCGTGCGTTTGCTGGATGCATCCTCCGTGATCGACTTCGACGGAGATGGTCAGTTGTTGAAGGGTGACCGTCTGGCTCCGCTCGGTGTGCTGATTCCGGATACGCCGGCGCCGCATTTCGGTAGCGACAAGCACATCAGGTTGCTGTTCCCTTCCGGGGGGGGATTGCAGGGCATGAGCAATCCGCTCGACACGGGGGCGGAACTGCGTGCGCCGTTCGGAACGTACTGGTACAACGAGGAATACTGACGTGTATGAGCGGTTGCAGGGCATGGTCGGAGACCGCGCGGTTCGGTCAGGGGGCTTCACGCTCATTGAGGTGGTGATAGTCGTGATGATCGTCGGGCTTCTTGCGGCGATTTCATATCCGTCCTATCAGGATCAGATGCGCAAGGCGAGACGCAGTGACGCGAAGAATGCGCTGATGGATGCGGTGAATCGGCAGGAGCAATTCATCCTGGACCGGTCCACTTACACGACGGATATGCGTGATCTTGGTTATGCAGCGGATCCTGCGGTATCGGATGACGGGTATTACACAGTCGACGCCGCGGTTGGCGCCTGTGGTTCGATAGTGCGCTGTTATACGTTGACTGCTACTCCGATCGGCACCAAACAGCAGGTGTCCGATACGAAATGCACGGGCTTCTCCGTGACGTCGAACGGTGCACGTACGGCAACGGGAACGTTGGGCAACGAGTGTTGGTAGTTTTTGAAGAGGTAAGTGTCATGGACGAATTACGCGTTCGCCAACTGCGATTCGTATTGGGTGCCGTCCTGGCCTCCGGGCTATCCTTCAGCGCCAATGCGGTCGAATACGTTTGCAGTGTTACGACAAGAGTGGGTTCCCCTACCTTCGTATTGGTTGAGACTCATGCGCGTGACTCTGCACAGCGGATCGCTGCGGCTGCAAAAGTCCGTGTTTCGAATGGTGTGCGGTCCCCTGTTGTTGAGGTGCATCAGTGCATCGACCGGCTGCACGAACGCTTTGCCGACAGTGAGACGCAGCAGCGGTTGGAGCGGTATCCGCTCTGACGGACAGCGACCGAAGAGTCTGCGGTCGCCGGACGCTGACAGTGAGTGTGACAGTTACAGACGAATACCACCGTCGATCTCGAACACCCGGCCGGTGACATAATCGTTCTCGAAGATGAAGCGCGCGGTGTGCGCGATCTCGTCCGGCGCGCCCATGCGGCGCAGCGGGATGCCGGCGGTCATCTTTTCGAGCGCTTCGGGCTTCATACTCGCGACCATGTCGGTGGCGACGAAGCCGGGGGCGATCGCGGCGGTGCGGATTCCGTAGCGCGCCAGCTCCTTGGCCCAGGTGACGGCCATCGTCGCCACGCCGGCCTTGGCGGCCGAGTAGTTGGTCTGGCCCATGTTGCCGGCGCGCGAGACGCTGGAAATATTGATGATCACGCCCGGGTTGCCGGCCTCGATCATGCGCGTGGCCGCCTCGCGACCGCACAGGAACACGCCGGTCAGGTTCACATCGATCACGGCCTGCCACTCGGCGAGCGACATCCGCCTCTCGATCTTGCCGTCCTTGACCTTCAGCAGCAACCCGTCACGCAGGATGCCGGCGTTGTTGATCAATCCGTGCACCGCGCCGGTGTCGGTGACGATACGGTCGAAGGTGGCGATGACCTCTTCCTCGCGTGCCACGTTCGCGAGATAGGTGTGCGCCGCACCGCCGGCGGCGCGGCAGTGCCCGGCGGTCTCGGCGAGTTTCTGCTCGTTGAGGTCGATCAGCGCGAGCGTGGCGCCGCTGCGCGCCAGGTACACGGCCATGGCCCGGCCGAGCCCCTGTCCGCCGCCGGTTACCACGATCGTCTTGCCCTTGATGTCCATGCCGAGTCTCCTGGTGCGCCGGTCAAACCGGCAGAGTGTTGTGAATGAAAGAGTCATACAGTGAAGGTGTAGCGACCCACACTGGCCCCGAGTCATGCGATGTCGTTCGTGAGGACGGCGCCGAAGCGTTGACAGGGGTACGTGCGGGCCGGGTATCGAGCCGCGAAAGATTACTTCGGAGTGCCGACGCCGTCAGGAGAGGCGGAAGGCCACACCGCACACGTCGATATCGCGAGACGTGGGCGGACTCCGCGCGGTCTGAGACCCCGAGCACGTACGGAAACACTCTGCGCGGGAACCGGGAGGTCCTGTGCTCACCCGTGGCGGATGGCGCTGCGGGTCGTGTCGTGAAGCCCCAGGGCGTACGACGACAATGAACGAGCACAGGAAGTCGGACAGACCCGTAGTACCCGGGAAGCCCCCGAACAAGGCCGGACAACCGGTGGCGGAGGAGGTGGAGGGAAGGGGTTTGGCCAAAGGGAACCCGGACGAGCAAAACGCGCCTCGGACACAGAGCCGAGAGGGTGCGCCCAGTGCGCTCGAACGGGTACGTCGAGTAGCAAGAAAGGACAGGAAGGCAAAGTTCACGGCGCTGCTGCACCACATCTACGACCTGAACACCCTGCGCACGGCCTACTTCTCCTTGAAGAAGGAAGCCGCCCCCGGGGTGGATGGCGAGACGTGGCGGCACTACGGGCGGGCACTGGAGGACAATCTCCGGGACCTGTCCGCACGGCTGCAACGCGGCACGTACCGGGCGAAGCCGGTTCGACGGGTATTCATTCCCAAGTCCGATGGGCGGCAGCGGCCGCTCGGGGTGACCGCGCTGGAGGACAAGCTCGTCCAGCGCGCCACGGTCGAGGTGTTGAACGCCATCTACGAAACGGATTTTCTCGGCTTCTCGTACGGGTTCCGGCCCGGACGCAGCCCGCACCGGGCGCTCGATGCGCTCTACACGGGGATGCTGACGAGAAAGGTGAACTGGGTGCTCGATCTGGACATCCGTGGGTTTTTCGACGCCATCGACCACGGCTGGCTGGTGAAGTTTCTCGAGCACCGCATCGCGGATCAGCGCGTCGTGCGGCTCATCCAGAAATGGCTGAACGCCGGTGTGTTGGAGGATGGGAAGCGAATGCGTACGACGGAGGGAACGCCACAAGGAGGCAGCGCCTCGCCGCTCCTGGCGAACATCTACCTGCACTACGTGTTCGATCTCTGGGTCCAGGCATGGCGGAAGAAGCAGGCCACGGGCGAGCTGATCGTCGTGCGCTTTGCCGATGACATCGTGCTGGGTTTCGAGAGCGAGGGGGAGGCCAAGCGGTTTCAGTGCGAACTGACGGAGCGATTCCGCCAATTCAATCTGGAGCTGCACCCCGAGAAGACACGGCTGCTGGAGTTCGGACCGTGCGCGGCCCGACACCGGCAACACCGTGGTGAGGGGAAACCCGAGACGTTCGACTTCCTCGGCTTCACGCACATCTGTGCGAAGAAGCGGAGCAACGGACGGTTCACGGTGTTGCGCCAGACCATTCGCAAGCGGCTGCAAGGGAAGCTCGCCGAGGTCAAACTCGCGTTGCGACACCGCATGCATGCTCCCATCCCGGAACAGGGTCAGTGGTTGCGCTCGGTCGTTGCAGGGCATATCCGATACTACGGGGTGCCCATGAACGGCCCGGCGCTGGCGTGCTTCCGGTTTCAGGTCGGCCGGCTCTGGCATCGTGCGCTGTCGCGCCGCAGTCAGAACGGTCGTGTGAGCTGGGAACGGATGCGCCGTCTCATCGCCCACTGGCTGCCTCCGGCGCGCGTGTGTCACCCCTATCCGCTCCGGCGACTTGGCGTCATCACCTGAGGCAGGAGCCGGATGCGGTAATCCCGCTCGTCCGGATCTGTGCAGGGGGCTATGAGTGATCATGGTTCCTACTGCGACAGTCGAAGAGTGAATGCGGGTCGCAGCGGGCAATGGTAACGGATCACGGGGGCGCCGTCCGCCCGATGCCATCACCACACGAGCTCGTATGCGCTACTGCGCCCGCCCTTGCCGGTGGGACGCAAGCAACCCTTCTCGACCAGATCGGCCAGCTCCCGGTAAGCGGTGGCGCGGCTGGTTCTGGTCAGCCCCGTGTACTTGCGGGTGTTGATACCCCCCTCGAAGCCGTCCGGGCCGGCGTCCAGCAGGCGGTTGAGTGCCTTGCGCTGGCGCTCATGGAGATCGGTGGCCTGGTGCCGGAGCCAGAAGCGGGCCTTCGCGAGGGTGTTGGCCACGGTGTGCTCCGTGGCGGTTGCGGCGGCCTCGATCTGGGTGAGGAACCAGGCGATCCACTCGGTGACGTCCAGCCCATCGCGCTGGGTGCGCTCCAGGATGTGGTAATAGCCCTCGCGCTCGCGCTGGATCTGCGCGGAAAGGCTGAACAGCCGCATGGTCTGACGTTCGTCCTGGGCGAGCGCCAGGTCGGTGATGGCGCGGGCGAGTCGGCCGTTGCCGTCCTCGAAGGGATGGAGGGTGACGAACCAGAGGTGGGCGAGAGCGGCACGAATGAGGCCGTCGAGGCTTGCGGGAGACGCGTTGAACCAGGCGAGGAAGCGATCGACTTCCGCCTCCAGCCCTGTGCGGGGTGGCGCAATGAAGTGGACCTTCTCCTTGCCGATGCCGCCCGAGACCACCTGCATCGGCTCATTACCGCGCAGCGCCCCCACCCGGATGGCATGCAGGCTCGAGTAGCCGCCCGGAAACAGGGCTGCCTGCCAGCCGCACAGGCGCCCGGTGGTCAAGGGCGCATCGTGCTGTCGTGTGGCATCCAGCAGCACGTCGATCAGTCCGTCGACTGCGCGCGGTGATGCCGGGAGGCCGGCAGTTGGCAACCCCAGACGGCGGGCCACGGAAGAGCGTACGGCGTCCAGATCGAGCCGTTCGCCCTCGATGGCGCTGGTGGTCAGGCCATCCTCCACCAGGATGGCGGCCACCGCCTCCAGCGAGAGATTGGCATCGAGCAGTCGGGCGGCGCCGATGAGCTTGCCCTGGGCAAGTCGGGCGCCGGCGAGCCGCGACGCCAGACGGGCCGCGTCCCAGCGGAATTCAGGCCAGTCGGGTTGCTGCCAGATCCAGACAGGAGGCGTTTGCACGGCTTTTCGCTCCAATATATGAAGCGATTGTTGCGAAGAATCGCCTCACGGGCAAGGTATCCGCCTGGGCCCACCGCGCATTTCAGGTCGGATTGCCCCTTGAAGCCTTCGATTCCGCCCCCATCTACGCCTGCGCGAAGCGTGCGGCGGTGGCTCGCAAAGCCTTGACGCCGGACGTTTCCTGCCTATGATTGGCACTCCCCGAAGGAGAGTGCCAATCGGCCCGGGCCGAACAGGCCTTCTTTCGAACCTGAATTCGGGTGTTTGCAACCACAGACCATTGATTGGGAGAGAAACGATGAAAATCCGTCCGCTGTACGACCGCGTCGTTGTGAAGCGCAAGGAAGAAGAAGCCGTCTCCGCCGGCGGGATCGTGCTGCCCGGTACCGCCAAGGAAAAGCCGACCCAGGGTGAAGTGCTCGCCGTAGGCACCGGCAAGGTGCTGGACAACGGCGATGTGCGTCCGATGTCGGTGAAGGTCGGCGACAGGGTGCTGTTCGGCCAGTATTCGGGCAACACGGTGAAGATCGACGGCGAGGAAGTCGTGATCCTCAGCGAGAGCGAACTCTACGGCGTGATCGAGTGAGCGACGGCGGCCCGCGGGTCGCAGCGCACTTCGGTCACTGGACAAGACAATCTGCTGTAAACAGAGAAGGAAACAGACATGGCTGCTAAAGACGTGATGTTCGGCGACGCCGCTCGCCAGAAAATGCTCAAGGGCGTGAACCTGCTGGCCGACGCCGTGAAGGCCACGCTGGGACCGCGCGGTCGCAACGTGATCCTCGACAAATCCTTCGGCGCCCCCACCGTCACCAAGGACGGCGTATCGGTTGCCAAGGAAATCGAGCTGAAGGACAAGTTCGAGAACATGGGCGCGCAGATGGTGAAGGAAGTGGCCTCGAAGGCCTCCGACACCGCCGGCGACGGCACCACCACCGCCACCGTGCTGGCGCAGGCGATCGTCAACGAGGGCCTGAAGGCCGTCGCTGCCGGCATGAACCCGATGGACGTCAAGCGCGGTATCGACAAGGCCTGCGCACTGGCCGTCACGGAACTCGAGAAACTGTCCACGCCGTGCTCCGACAGCAAGTCGATCGCACAGGTGGGCACGATTTCGGCCAACGGTGACGAGAGCATCGGCAAGATCATCGCCGAGGCGATGGAGAAGGTCGGCAAGGAAGGCGTGATCACGGTCGAGGAAGGCAAGAGCCTCGACAACGAACTCGACGTCGTCGAGGGCATGCAGTTCGATCGCGGCTACCTGTCGCCGTACTTCATCAACAACCAGGAGAAGATGGTCGTCGACCTGGACAACCCGTTCATCCTGCTGGTCGACAAGAAGATCTCGAACATCCGCGACATGCTGCCGCTGCTCGAGCAGGTGGCGAAGTCCGGCAAGCCGCTGGTCGTGGTCGCCGAGGACGTGGAAGGCGAAGCGCTGGCGACGCTGGTCGTCAACAACATGCGCGGCATCATCAAGGTTGCCGCGTGCAAGGCGCCGGGCTTCGGCGACCGCCGCAAGGCCATGCTGCAGGACATCGCGATCCTGAGCGGCGGCACCGTGGTAAGCGAGGAAGTGGGCCTGGAACTCGAGAACACCACGCTCGAGCACCTGGGTTCCGCGAAGCGCGTGACCATGGACAAGGACAACACCACGATCATCGACGGTGCCGGCGACGTCAAGGACATCGAGGCACGCGTGAAGCAGATCCGCGTCCAGATCGAGGAAACCACCTCCGACTACGACCGTGAGAAGCTGCAGGAGCGCGTTGCGAAGCTCTCCGGCGGCGTGGCGGTGATCAAGGTCGGTGCGGGCACCGAGGTCGAGATGAAGGAGAAGAAGGCACGCGTCGAGGACGCGCTGCACTCGACTCGCGCGGCCGTCGAAGAGGGCGTGGTTGCCGGTGGCGGCGTGGCGCTGGTGCGCTGCGTGCAGACGATCAAGGACCTCAAGGGCGACAACGAAGACCAGAACCACGGCATCGCGGTCGCGCTGCGCGCGATGGAAATGCCGCTGCGCGCCATCGTCGCCAACGCCGGCGAGGAGCCTTCGGTGATCCTGGCCAAGGTCAAGGACAACCAGGGCAACTACGGCTACAACGCGGCCAACCACGAGTTCGGCGACATGATCGCGATGGGTATCCTGGATCCCACCAAGGTCACGCGTACCGCGCTGCAGGCTGCCGTTTCGGTCGCCTCGCTGATGATCACCACCGAGGTGATGATCGCCGAGAAGCCGGAAGACAAGCCGGCTCCGGGCGGCATGCCGGGCGGCATGGGCGGCATGGGCGACATGGGCATGATGTAAGCCCTGCGCCTTCCGCGCGAGGACGAAGAACCCCGGCTCCGGCCGGGGTTTTTTTTGGCCGTTCTCATTCGTTGCCGCGTGGCAATCGGCAGAGTAGGATTCAATCCTGCCTCTCGAGACCATGTGCCATGCGATCCACCCAGCAACTCAGCATCACCCTGCCGAACGAGATGGCCGATGTCGTGAAGGCGAAGGTTCGGACAGGTGAGTACGCCAGCGAGAGCGAAGTCATTCGCGACGGGTTGCGTGCACTACTGGCGCGCGATCGAGCAGTCGACGCCTGGCTGCACAATCGAGTTGGACCGGCGTTCGATGGACTGACGGCAGATCCGGAACGGGCTGTTACTCCTGGCGCGGTGAGAGCCCGCCTTGCCGCCGAGCGCAGCAAGTCACGGTGAAGTACCGTGTAGTCCCCCCCCCGGGCAATTTTCCAGGAGGTCGGGCGGAATGCCGGAAATCTCGCAGGCCGGGCTGGAATTCCTGATACGCGCAGGCCACCTGCTCGCGGGCATCGTCTGGATCGGACTGAGCTGGTACGCCAACCTGATCCAGGCCGGGTATTTCCGCGAAGCACTGCCGGACGCCCGCGCGGACGTGATTCGCAAGCTGGTTCCGCCCACGCTGACGTGGTCGCGCGCGGCCGCGCTGCTCGCCTTCCTGAGCGGTGTGCTGTTGCTGGTCTCGACCGGCGTCGCATCGCTCGGCTGGAGCCTGGACATCGCGGTCGGAGCGCTGCTCGGAACGCTGATGTTCCTGAACGTCGTGTTCGTGATCTGGCCGCAGCACCGGATTGCCTGCGGCCTGATGGTGGGCGATGCGGCGCTCGCGGGTCCGCGCGCGCAACTCGCCTCGCGTACCAACGTGGTTTTCTCGCTGCCGATGCTGCTGTTCATGACCTCGTCGGCGCATCTGCCGGGCGTGCCCCTCGCCGAGGCAGCGCCGCTGGCGGTCGCGGCGCTCGTGCTGATCGTCGGTGTGCTCGAAATCAACGCGCTCGTGGGGCACCTGTGGCGGCCGCTGCAGACCGTGCGCGGGCAAGCGGGCAGCGCGCTTGTGCTCGCCGTGCTCCTGTGGGGACTCGTTCGCGCGGCCTGATTCCGTACTAGTTGGGTAATAAAAGAAGGCCAGCGGGCGCGCCCGGCTGGATATAATTCGCCGATCCACGATTGCCACGCGTGCGGCGCTGCCAGCGATGCCTGACCACGACGACCACTTGAGTGATCTCCCGCGCATCGTCCCGGAACGGGACGAACTGGCGTCGTACCGGCGTCAGCCGCAGGCCGACACCCCCGAGTCGCGCAAGGCCGAGGCGCGCAAGACCGAATCCCCTGCACGCGCGGAGACCGCGGCCGGCGTGCCCGGCGCGTGGCGCGTGCTGGCGGTCGCCGCCCTGCTGTGTGCGCTCGTCGCCGGAGCCGCGGCGGCCGTGCTGCTGCGCCACACGCAGGCGCTCGGTACGGCGCTCGAACAGTCGAATCTGCGTATCGCCGACCTCGAGGGCCGTCTGTCGAGCACCGACGACAGCGTGAACCAGTCGAGCGCGGCGATGCAGGTCAAGCTGAAGGAGGTCGCGGGCGAGGTCGACAAGCTGTGGGCATCGGCCTGGCGCAAGAATGGCTCGCGCATCGATGAGCTCGATGCGGCACTGAAGAAAGCCGCCGGCACCACCGACGCGAACCGCAAGCAGATCGGCGAACTCGCGTCGGCGCAGGAAAAACTGCAACAGCGGGTGGCGTCGAGCGAGGAGATCGCCGCACAACTGAAGACGTTGAAGGAGCAGCAGGCCAGCCTGCAGAGCGCGATCGGGCGCCTGAACAGTACGATGAACACGCTCGCCAGCACGCAGAGTGCGCAGGAAGCCCGGCTCAAGGAAAGCGAGCAGTGGGTGCAGTCGAACGTCGAGTTCCGCCGCCAGGTCAACCAGCGCCTCACGCGCCTGGAAAACCCGCCGTCGGCGCTGCAACCCTGACACCGCACCGCCGTGGCGCCTCGAGGCGCGCGGAGGCGGTTGCACACCCGTGGGACGCCGTGAATACGTCCCTGCAGGCTCGAACGCCGCATCCCTGCGGCGTACGCCCACGGTGCTTTTGCGACACCCTCTTCAACCCGACATTGGAGAACCCTAATGACCGTGATTCGCCAGGATGACCTGATCGCCAGCGTGGCCGACGCGCTGCAGTTCATTTCCTATTACCACCCGGTGGACTTCATCCAGGCGATGCACGGGGCGTGGCAGCGGGAGCAGAACCCGGCGGCGAAGGACGCGATCGCGCAGATCCTGATCAACTCGCGCATGTGCGCGCAGGGCCATCGCCCGATCTGCCAGGACACCGGCATCGTGACCGTGTTCGTCACCGTGGGCATGGACGTGCACTGGGACGGCGCGACGATGAGCCTCGACGAGATGATCAACGAAGGCGTGCGCCGCGCATACCTCAATCCCGACAACGTGCTGCGTGCCTCGATCCTCGCCGACCCGGCCGGCGCGCGCAGGAACACGAAGGACAACACGCCGGCGGTGATCCACTACCGCATCGTGCCCGGCAGCACGGTCGATGTGCACGTCGCCGCGAAGGGCGGCGGCAGCGAGAACAAGTCGAAGCTGGCGATGCTGAACCCGTCGGACTCGATCGTCGACTGGGTGCTGAAAACGGTGCCGACGATGGGCGCGGGCTGGTGTCCGCCCGGGATGCTCGGCATCGGCATCGGCGGCACCGCCGAGAAGGCGACGCTGCTCGCGAAGGAGGCGCTGCTCGACCCGATCGACATCCACGAACTGATCGCACGCGGACCGTCGAACCGGGTCGAGGAACTGCGTATCGAGCTGTACCGCAAGGTCAACGAGCTCGGCATCGGCGCGCAGGGACTCGGCGGCCTCAGCACCGTGCTCGACGTGAAGATCAGGGATTACCCCACCCACGCGGCGAGCCTGCCGGTGGCGATGATTCCGAACTGCGCGGCCACGCGCCACGCGCACTTCGTGCTCGACGGCAGCGGCCCGGCGCTGCAGGAGCCGCCGTCGCTGGACGCCTGGCCCGACATCACGTGGGAGGCGGCCGATGCGCGCCGCGTGAACCTCGATACGGTCACGCGCGAGGATCTGGCCCAGTGGAAGACCGGCGAGACGCTGCTGCTGTCGGGCAAGATGCTGACCGGCCGCGATGCGGCGCACAAGAAGATGACCGATATGATCGCCGCCGGCGAGAAGCTGCCGGTGGATCTCGCCAACCGCTTCATCTACTACGTGGGACCGGTCGACCCGGTGCGTGACGAGGTGGTGGGGCCGGCGGGTCCGACCACCGCGACGCGGATGGACAAGTTCACGCGCACGATGCTCGAGACGACCGGGCTGATCGGCATGATCGGCAAGTCCGAGCGCGGTCCCGCCGCGATCGAGGCGATCCGCGACAACCGCGCGGTGTACCTGATGGCCGTGGGCGGCGCGGCGTACCTGGTGTCGAAGGCGATCACCGCAGCAAAGGTGGTGGCGTTCCCCGAGCTCGGCATGGAGGCGATCTACGAGTTCGAGGTGAAGGACATGCCGGTGACGGTGGCGGTGGACTCGCGCGGCGAGTCCGTGCACACCACCGGCCCGAAGACCTGGCAGGCCCGCATCGCCGCCGAGCACATCGAGGTCGTGTAGGTCCGGGCTGTGCCCGGACATTGTTCGGCCGCAGGCCGAACCTACGCGGACCGTCGCCCGTAGGTCCGGGCTGTGCCCGGACATTGTTCGGCCGCAGGCCGAACCTACGCGGACCGTCGCCCGTAGGTCCGGGCTGTGCCCGGACATTTGCCGGGGATCGCGTAGGTCCGGCCGTTACGAGAGGTTCGTATGCCGCCCGAGCACAGTTTCTACTGGCACGACTACGAGACCTTCGGCGCCGACCCCGCCAGCGACCGGCCGGCACAGTTCGCCGGCCTGCGCACCGACGCGCAGTTGCGTGAGATCGACGAGCCATTGGTGGTGTACTGCCGGCCGCCGCCGGACTACCTGCCGCATCCCGAAGCCTGCCTGATCACCGGCATCACGCCGCAGATCGCCGCCGAACGCGGACTGACGGAGCGCGAGTTCATCACCCGCATCAACGCCGAATTCATGCGCCCGGGCACCTGCGGCGTCGGCTACAACAGCATCCGCTTCGACGACGAATTCACGCGCCACGCGCTGTACCGCAACTTTTTCGATCCCTACGCGCGCGAATGGCGCAACGGGAACTCGCGCTGGGACCTGATCGACGTGCTGCGCATGGCGCGCGCCCTGCGCCCCGAGGGCATCGCGTGGCCGGATCACCCGGACGGGCGTCCGAGCTTCCGCCTCGAGGACCTCGCGCGCGCCAACGGCATCGAACACGGCAACGCCCACGACGCGCTCGCCGACGTGCGCGCCACGCTGGCGCTGGCGCGCCTGCTGCGCGACTGCCAGCCGAAACTGTTCGAGTACGCGCTGCGCGCGCGCGACAAGAACTGGGTGCGCGGCCAGCTCGATTACTCCGGCCAGAAGCCGCTGCTGCACGTCTCGGCGCGCTTTCCCGCCGAGAACGGCAACATGGCGCTGGTGTTGCCGCTCGCGCAGCACCCCGCGCAGTCGAACAAGGTGATCGTCTGCAATCTGCTGCTCGACCCGTCGCCGCTCGAACGCCTGGACGCGCCTCGCCTGCGCGAATACCTCTACACGCCGAGCGCGGAACTGCCCGCGGACATGGGGAGGGTGCCGCTCAAGGAACTGCACCTGAACCGCAGTCCGATGATCGCGCCGCCCGCGATGCTGACGCCCGACATCGCCGCACGCTACGGCATCGATCTGGCGGCCTGCGAGGCCAATCGCCGGCGCGTCTGCGCGATCCCGGGGCTGCGCGCCAAGCTGGGTGCCGTCTACGCCGAGGCGGCGGTGCGCGCCACGGTCGATCCCGAACTCGCGCTCTACGGCAGTTTCCTGCCCGACATCGACCGACCCCTGCTCGAACGCGTGCGTGCCTGCGACGGCGCTGCGCTGGCGGGGCAAAGCTTCCCGTTCGAGGACGCACGCCTGCACGAGTTGCTGTTCCGCTATCGGGCGCGCAATTTCCCGGATTCGCTCGACGCCGGGGAACGCGCGCGCTGGCGCGAACACTGCGAGGAACGCCTGCACCGCAGCCCGCTGCGCGGCGGGCTCGACTGCCAGGCCCTGCGTGAGCGCGTGGCGGCGTTACGCGCCGAGCGCGCGACCGATGCCCGTGCGCAGCGGATTCTCGATGCGGTGGCGGCATGGGGCGAGCAACGCTGCCGCGGCGACTGATCCCGTTTGGCTCCCGCACGGCTGCCGGGTAGACTGCGCGCGCGTCCCGCCCCGGCCGGTGGCCGTACAGGGGTATATGTTCGGCCACAGGCCGAACCTGCGGACTATTCGGCTGTACGGAAACGGGAGACACCAACCGATGGACTTCGCCGGCTCGCACATCCTGTCGGTCGACCAGTTCGAGCGCGCCGACATCGAGCGTGTGTTCGACGTCGCCGACTCGATGGCGCCGTACGCGCACCGGCACCGCATCACGCGGGTGCTGGAAGGCGCGATTCTGGGCAATATGTTCTTCGAGCCGAGCACGCGCACGCGCGTGAGCTTCGGCTGCGCGTTCAACCTGCTGGGCGGCGAGGTCCGCGAGACCACCGGCTTCGAGAGCTCGGCGATCTCCAAGGGCGAATCGCTGTACGACACGGCGCGCGTGATCAGCGGCTACAGCGACATCATCGCGATGCGCCACCCGGCGGCCGGCTCGGTGGCCGAGTTCGCCGCGGCGAGCCGCGTGCCGGTGATCAACGGCGGCGACGGCGCGAACGAACACCCGACGCAGGCGCTGCTCGACCTCTACACGATCCGCAAGGAGATGCGCCATCGGGGCCGCGAGATCGACGGCCTGCGGCTGGCGATGATCGGTGACCTGCGCTACGGGCGCACCGTGCACTCGCTGTCGAAACTGCTGGCCTGCTTCGAGCGCGTGCACCTGAGCTGCATAGCGCCGGCGGAGTTGCGGATGCCGGCGGAGATCGTCGAGCTGTTGCGCGCACGCGGCCACACGGTGGTCGAATCCGACGCGATGGAGAACTCGATCGCGCACGTCGACATCGCCTACTCCACGCGCATCCAGGAAGAGCGTTTCGCGAGCCGCGACGAGGCGAACCTGTTCCGCGGCCGCTACCGCCTGAACCAGGCGATCTACACGCAGTTCTGCGAGCCGAACACGGTGATCATGCATCCGCTGCCGCGCGATTCGCGCGCGGAGGCCAACGAGCTCGACCCCGACCTGAACGAGAACCCGAACCTCGCGATCTTCCGCCAGACCGACAACGGCGTGCTGGTGCGCATGGCGCTGTTCGCGATGGTGCTCGACGTGGTGCACCTGGTGAACCGCTACGAGTCGCGGGTGAGCTGGTACACGGGCAAGCGGTTCACGGAGTGAGGCATGCGCGGTTTCGGTCGTGAGGACGTCGAGTTCGTCGATGAGAAAACCGTCTGGAGCGGCTTCTGGAAGCTGAAACAGTTCCGGCTGCGCTTTCGCCGCTTCGCGGGCGGCTGGTCCGGGGTGGTGAGCCGCGAGCTGCACTGCCGCGGCGAGGCGGTCGGCGTGCTGCTGTACGACTCCGAGCTCGATGCGGTGGGGATGGTCGAGCAGTTCCGTATCGGCGCCGCGTTTCGTGCCGGCAGTCCGTGGCTGCTCGAACTGGTGGCCGGGTTGGTGGAGCCGGGCGAGACGCCGGCCGAGGTCGCGGTGCGCGAAACCGCCGAGGAATCCGGCTGCACGGTGCTCGAGCTGGTTCCGGTGGCGGGCTACTACTCGAGCCCGGGCGGCACCGACGAGTATTTCCATCTGTTCTGCGCACGGGTGAGCCTGCGCGACGTGCGGGAGCTGCACGGCATGCCGGGCGAGAGCGAGGACATCCGGTTGCACGTGATTCCCTGTGCGCAGCTCGAGCAGATGCGCCACGACGGACGCTTCGACAACGCGCACACGCTGATCGCGCTGCAGTGGCTGCGGCTCGAGCGCGACGGGATCCGCCGCGCGTGGACCTGATCCGCGCCTTCCTCGCGATCGACCCCGGCGAGGCGCTGCGCGCGCGCTTCGCCGCACTCGGGCACGCGCTCGGCGCGCATTTTCCGTTCCCGACGCTGCGCTGGACGCAACCGCAGGATTACCACCTGACACTGGTATTCCTCGGGCAGGTGCGCCTCGGGGAGATCGTGCGCGTGCACGACTGCGTGGCGCAGGTGGCGGCCACGCTCGCCCCGGTGCGCTACCGCTTCGACCGGGTATGCGCGTTTCCGGATCCGCGCGCCCCGCGTGTGATCGCGGCCTTGCCGTCCGATCCGCAACCGCTGAAACAGTGGCAGGCGCCGCTGGCCGCGCTCTTGGCGGACGCGGGCTTCGCGATCGAGCGGCGCGCGTATCGGCCGCATCTCAGCCTGGCCCGCTGGAAGGGGCGCGGGAGTTGCGCGCAGGAAGCGGATTTTGCGCTGGACCTTGGCGCCGAGGCGCGCGCGATCACGCTGTACCAGAGCCGCGGTGGGCATTACCTGCCGCTGTTCAGCGAGCGCTGCGCGGGAGGTGCCCGCCGTGAATGAGTCGGCCGCGCGCGCGCAGACCGGGCGGCGCCTGTTCCGTTCCAGCCTGGTGGTCGGCGCGATGACGATGATCTCGCGCGTGGCGGGGCTGGTGCGCGACGTCGTGATCGCCTCGATGTTCGGCGCCGCCGCGAACGCGGACGCCTTCTTCATCGCGTTCCGCATCCCGCAGTTCCTGCGCCGCCTGTTCGCCGAGGGCGCGTTCTCGCAGGCCTTCGTGCCGGTGCTGTCGGAGTATCGCGCCACGCGCACCGTCGCGGAGGTGAAAGCACTGGTCGATGCCGTGGCCGGGGTGCTCGGCGCGGCGCTGCTCGCGGTGACTGCGCTGGCAGTGATCGGCGCGCCGGTGGTGACACTGGTGTTCGCTCCCGGCTTCGCGCAGATGCCGGAAAAGATGGCGCTGACCGCCGAGATGATCCGCATCACCTTCCCGTACCTGTTCTTCATCTCGATGACCGGTTTCGCCGGGGCGGTGCTGAACAGCCACGGGCGCTTCGCGGTGCCGGCGGTGACGCCGGTGTTCCTGAACCTCACGCTGATCGCCGGTGCGCTCGTCGCGTCGCGCTGGTTCGCCGAACCGGTGTTCGCGCTCGCCTGGGCGGTGTTCATGGCAGGCCTGATCCAGTTGCTGTTCCAGGTGCCGTTCCTGGCGCGGATCACCATGCTGCCGCGCCCGCGCTACGACACGCACCACGCCGGCGTGCGCCGGATCCTCAAGCTGATGCTGCCGGCGCTGTTCGGCGTGTCGGTGAGCCAGATCAACCTGCTGCTCGACACCGTGCTCGCCTCGTTCCTGCCCACCGGCAGCGTGTCGTGGCTCTATTACTCGGAACGCCTGACCGAGCTGCCGCTCGGGGTGTTCGGCATCGCGATCGCGACGGTGATCCTGCCCGGACTCTCGCGCGAGTACTCGACGCGTTCGCCCGAGGAGTTCCGGCACACGCTCGACTGGGCGATCAAGATGATCCTGCTGATCGCGCTGCCGGCCATGCTCGCGCTGCTGCTGCTCGCGGCGCCGATCCTGAGCGCGCTGTTCGGCTACGGGGCGATGAACCCGCGCGATATCTCGATGGCCTCGCTGAGCCTGGCTGCGATGGCGCTGGGCCTGCCGGCATTCATGCTGATCAAGGTGCTGGCCACCGCGTACTACTCGCGCCAGGACACGCGCACGCCGGTCGTCATCGGTATCAAGGCGATGGTCGCGAACATGGGGTTCAACCTGCTGCTCGTGATCCCGCTGCATCTGTTCTGGCAGGTCGGGCACGCCGGGCTGTCGCTGGCGACCACCGGCGCGGCGTACCTGAACGCAGGACTGCTGCTGCACGGACTGCTCGCGCGCGAGGTGTATCGGCCGCAGCAGGGCTTCGGGCGCGACATCGGCAAGATGGCTGCGGCAGCCACCCTGATGGGCGTGTTCCTGGTGTTGTTGCTGCCGTGGCTGGCGGACCTGGGCGCACTCGCCTGGCACGCCCGTGCCGCACGGATCGCGGTGGCGTGCGCGGGTGGCGTGGCGCTCTATTTCGGCGCGCTGGCACTGCTGTTCCCGGCCGCACGCGGCCAGCTCCGCTCGCTGCTGCGCCCGTAGGTCCGGGCTGTGCCCGGACATTGGCGGGGAACCGTGTTCGGCCACAGGCCGAACCTACGACCGACATTGCGCACGTCCGGCGTCCGGCGTCCGACGTCCGGCGTGCGACGGGCATCGCGTAGGTCCGGGCTGTGCCCGGACATTTGCGGGGAACCATGTTCGGCCGCAGGCCGAACCTACGGGCGCGCGGCTGCGCGCTATAATCGCGCGCTCGATTCACGGCCCGGGACGGGAGCGGTGTATTGGAACTGATCAGGGGGTTGCACAACCTGCGCGACCGCCACCGTGGCAGCGTGGTGACCATCGGCGCCTTCGACGGCGTGCACCGGGGTCACCAGGCCGTGATCGCCGACCTGCTGGCGCGCGCGCGCGCGCTGGAGCTGCCGGCGACCGTGATCGTGTTCGAGCCGCTGCCGCGCGAGTATTTCGCGCCGGTGCAGGCGCCGCCGCGGCTGATGAGTTTCCGCGAGAAATTCACGGTGCTCGACGGGCTGGGCGTGCACCGGCTGCTGCGCATCCGCTTCGACCGGCGATTCAGCTCGCTGTCGGCACGCGCGTTCATCGACGCGGTGCTGGTGCGCGGACTCGGCGCGCGCTACGTGGTGGTGGGCGACGACCTGCGCTTCGGGCACGACCGCGAGGGCTGCGTGGAGCTGCTGCACGAGGTGGGCGAGGGCGCCGGCTTCGAGGTGCGCTCGACCAGCACGGTCGCGGTGCAGGGCGAACGGGTCAGCAGCACGCGCCTGCGGGCGGTGCTCGCGGGCGGCGATTTCGTCGCCGCCGAGCGGATGCTGGGCCGCCCGTACAGCATGCTCGGCAAGGTGATCTACGGCCGCCAGCTGGGCCGCGAGATCGGCGTGCCGACCGCGAACCTCGAACTGCGGCGCCACCGCTCGCCGCTGGCCGGGGTCTACGTGGTGGAAGTGTGCGTCGACGGACGACTGCTGCCGGGGGTGGCGAACGTGGGCACGCGACCCACCGTCAGCGACGGCATCAAGGCGAATCTCGAGACGCACCTGCTCGACTTCGCCGGCGATCTGTACGGGCGGACGATCGAGGTGATCTTCCGCCACCAGGTGCGCGAGGAGCGCCGGTTCGGCTCGCTGGAGGAACTGCGCGAGCGCATCGCGGACGACATCGGGGTGGCGCGGGCGTATTTCGCCGCGCGCGGCCCGCAACGGAACCAACGGAACCCATGAGCGATTACAAGCACACGCTGAACCTGCCGCAGACCGAGTTCGCGATGAAGGCGAACCTCGCGACGCGCGAACCCGAAACGCTGGCGCGCTGGCAGGCCGAGGACGTCTACGGCCGTATCCGGGCCGCGCGCGCGGGCCGGCCGAAGTTCGTGCTGCACGACGGACCGCCGTACGCCAACGGCGAGATCCACATCGGGCACGCGGTCAACAAGATCCTCAAGGACGTCATCGTCAAGGCGCGCACGCTCGACGGCTACGACGCGCCGTACGTTCCCGGCTGGGACTGCCACGGGCTGCCGATCGAGCTGAATGTGGAGAAGAAGGTCGGCAAGGCCGGCCTGAAGATCAGCCACCACGAGTTCCGCACCCACTGCCGCGATTACGCGCGTGGCCAGATGCAGCGCCAGCGCGACGATTTCATCCGCCTCGGCGTGCTCGGGGACTGGGAGCGCCCGTACCTCACGATGGACTTCGCGTTCGAGGCCGACATCGTGCGCGCGCTGGGGCGCATCGTCGCCAACGGGCACCTGCTGAAGGGCGTGAAGCCGGTGCACTGGTGCATGGATTGCGGTTCGGCGCTGGCCGAGGCGGAGGTCGAGTACCAGGACAAGACCTCGCCCGCGGTGGACGTGCGCTTCCGCGCCATCGATGCGCGCGCGCTGGGCCGCGCGTTCGGCATCGAGCTCCCCGCGGACGCGCGGGTCTCGATCCCGATCTGGACCACCACCCCGTGGACGCTGCCGGCGAACCTCGCGGTCGCGCTGCATCCGGAACTGCCGTACGTGCTGGTGCGCGCGGGTGCCGGCGCGGACGCCGAGTATCTGGTGCTGGCCGAGGCGCTGGCGCGCCCGGTGCTGGCGCGTTGCGGCATCGAGGTGTTCGATTTCCTCGGCGAGTGCGCCGGCGGCGCGCTCGAGCACCAGTTGTTGCAGCATCCGTTCCTCGAGCGCCGGGTGCCGGTGATCCTCGGGCAGCACGTCACCACCGACGCCGGCACCGGCGCCGTGCACACCGCGCCGGGCCACGGCGTGGACGACTTCCTGGTCGGGCAGATCTACGGGCTCGAGGTGCTGAACCCGGTGGACGGGCAGGGCGTGTTCGTCGACGGCACGCCGTTCGTCGCCGGCCAGTACGTGTTCAAGGCCAACGCGACGATCGTCGAGTTGCTGCGCGAGCGCGGTGCGCTGCTGCACGACGTGCCGTACCAGCACAGTTACCCGCATTGCTGGCGCCACAAGTCGCCGGTGATCTTCCGCGCCACGCCGCAGTGGTTCATCGGCATGGACGCCGGCGCGCTGCTGGCCACCGCGCGCGATGCGATCCAGGACGTGCAGTTCGTGCCGTCGTGGGGCCGGGCGCGCATCGAAGGCATGCTGGAGAGCCGCCCCGACTGGTGCATCTCGCGCCAGCGCACCTGGGGCGTGCCGATCGCGCTGTTCGTGCACCGCCAGAGCGGCGAGCTGCATCCGCGCACGGCGGACCTGATCGAACAGGTCGCGCTGCGCATCGAGCAGGGCGGCATCGACGCGTGGTTCGCGATCGATCCGGCCGAGCTGCTCGGCGAGGAGGCGGCGCAGTACCAGAAGATCACCGACACGCTCGACGTGTGGTTCGACTCCGGCGTCACGCACGCCTGTGTGCTGACGCGCCGTCCCGAGCTCTCGTTTCCTGCCGATCTGTACCTCGAAGGCTCGGACCAGCATCGCGGCTGGTTCCAGTCCTCGCTGCTGACCGCGGCCGGAATCCACGGCTGCGCGCCGTACAAGGCGGTGCTCACCCACGGCTTCACGGTGGATGCCGCGGGACACAAGATGTCGAAATCGCGCGGCAACGTGATCGCGCCGCAGCAGGTGATGAAGACGCTGGGCGCCGACATCCTGCGGCTGTGGGTGGCGGCCACCGACTACCGCGCCGAGATGACGGTTTCCGACGAGATCTTCAAGCGCACCGCCGATTCGTACCGCCGCATCCGCAACACCGCGCGCTTCCTGCTGTCGAACCTCGCCGGCTTCGATCCGGCGCAGCACCTGCTCGCGACGGGCGAGCTGCTCGCGCTCGACCGCTGGGTGGTGGATCGTGCCGCGCGCCTGCAGCGCGAGATCGTCGAGGCCTACGACTCGTACCAGTTCCACCTGATCTACCAGAAGCTGCACAACTTCTGCGTGACCGACCTCGGTGGTTTCTACCTCGACGTGATCAAGGACCGCCAGTACACCACGCGCGCCGACAGCCGTGCGCGCCGTTCGGCGCAGACCGCGATGTACCACGTGCTCGAGGCGCTGGTGCGCTGGATCACGCCGATCCTGAGCTTCACGGCCGACGAGATCTGGCGCTGCATGCCCGGCGACCGGTCGCAGCCGGTGTTCACGGCCCAGTGGTACGACGCGCTGGACGAACTGCCGGCCGAGGACGAACTCGGCCGCGACGTCTGGCACTTGCTGATGCAGGTCAAGGGCGAGGTGAACCGCGAACTCGAGCGCCGGCGCAACGAGGGCGTGGTCGGCAGCACGCTCAGCGCGGTGGTGACCGCGTGGTGCAACCCGGCGCTGGCCGCGCAGCTCGGGCGGCTCGGGGAGGAGCTGCGTTTCGTGTTCATCACCTCCGAGGTGAACGTGGTGGCGGACGAGAATGCGCCCCCCGACGCCGTGGAAACCGCGATCCCGGGGCTGAAGCTGCGCGTGGACGCCTCACCGGCGCCCAAATGCGTGCGCTGCTGGCACCACCGCACGGATGTGGGCACGCACGCAGCACACCCGGAGCTGTGCGGACGCTGCGTACAGAACGTCGACGGCCCCGGCGAGACGCGGCGCTATGCGTGATCCGATGGCCAGAACGGCGACGGTACCCGGTCCGACGTGTTCGACGCGCCCCGTAGGTCCGGCCTGTGGCCGGACACGCGCCAACGCCGTAGGTCCGGCCTGTGGCCGGACATGTTCGGTCACAGACCGAACCTACGGCCGGACATGTTCGGTCGCAGACCGAACCTACGGCCGGACATGTTCGGTCGCAGACCGAACCTACGGCCGGACACGTGCAACCATCGTAGGTCCGGCCTGTGGCCGGACATGTTCGGTCACAGACCGAACCTACGGTCGGACATGTTCGGTCACAGACCGAACCTACGGCCGGAGATGTTCGGTCGCAGACCGAACCTACGGGGGGGTCGGCGTGGAGCGGGTACCGGCATGAAGGTGTTGCGCTGGTACCTGCTCGCGCTGGCCGTGATCGTGCTGGATCACGTCACCAAGTACCTCGCGAGCGCGAACCTCGAGTACGGCGAACTGGTGCCGCTGCTGCCGGTCCTCGACCTCACGCTGCTGCACAACCGCGGCGCCGCCTTCAGCTTCCTCAGCGACGCCGGCGGCTGGCAGCGCTGGTTCTTCACCGCCGTCGCCGTGGGCGTCAGCGCCTGGATCGCGCTGTGGCTGCACCGCCTGCCGGCCGGCAAGTGCTGGCTGGCGGCCAGCCTCGCGCTGATCCTCGGCGGCGCGCTGGGCAACCTGATCGACCGGGTGGTGCTGGGTTACGTGGTCGATTTCATCTTCTTCCACTGGAAGGACAGTTATTTCCCCGCGTTCAACATCGCGGACGCGGCGATCACCACCGGTGCGATCATGATGATGATCGAGGTGCTGTTCCTCGACCGGGAGGATCGCGATGCGCATCCGGCTGGCTAACCCGCGCGGCTTCTGCGCCGGGGTGGATCGTGCGATCGAGATCGTGAACCGCGCGCTGGAAGTCTTCGGCGCGCCGATCTACGTGCGCCACGAGGTGGTGCACAACCGCTTCGTGGTCGATGACCTGCGCGCGCGCGGCGCGGTGTTCGTCGACGAACTGGACGAGGTGCCGGACGGCGCGATCGTGATCTTCAGCGCGCACGGCGTTTCGCAGGCGGTGCAGCGCGAGGCGGTGCAACGCGGGCTGAAGGTCTTCGACGCCACCTGCCCGCTGGTCACCAAGGTGCACATGGAGGTCACCCGCTACAGCCGCCAGGGGCGCGAGTGCATCCTCATCGGCCACGCGGGGCACCCCGAGGTCGAGGGCACGATGGGGCAGTACGACACGGCGAACGGCGGGGCGATCTACCTCGTGGAGAGCGCCGGGCAGGTCGGCACGCTGCCGGTCAGGAACCCGTCGGCGCTGTCGTACGTGACGCAGACCACGTTGTCGGTGGACGACACGCGTGCCGTGATCGATGCGCTGCGCGCGCGTTTCCCGGACATACGCGGCCCGCGCCGTGACGACATCTGCTACGCGACCCAGAACCGCCAGGACGCGGTGAAGGAACTGGCCGCCGACTGCGACCTGGTGCTGGTGGTGGGGTCCCCGAACAGTTCGAACTCGAACCGTCTGGCCGAGCTTGCCCGTCGCATGGACGCCGAGGCGCACCTGATCGATTCGGCCGACGACATCGACCCCGCGTGGCTCACCGGCAAGTCCGCGATCGGTGTCACCGCCGGCGCCTCGGCGCCGGAGGTGCTGGTGCGGCGTGTGATCGAGCGCCTGCAGGCGCTCGGCGCCACCGCGCCCGAGGAAATGGCCGGCCGGGTCGAGACCATCACCTTCTCGATGCCGCGCGAACTGCGCCCGTAGACACTCCGTTCGGAGTCAAGCGTTTTCTATGGTTGCATAGAGCTTGGCTCCGTCGTAGGGCTGAGGGTTCCTGATCATTGCCCAGGCGGCGGTGAGCATCTTGCGCATGATGGCGACGATGC
>JAJVIG010000029.1 GCA_022072145.1 Pseudomonadales bacterium | reverse complement strand
TCAGCGGATCGGCGCCGCCCAGCAGGGCCTCGGGGTCGCGGCGCGCCGCATCGCGCACGTCGAAGTCGTCGAGCGAGCGGTAGCGCCGTTCGCCCGGCACGAGCTTCTCGACCAGGGTGCTCTTGCCGGTCTGCCTTGCACCGGTGAGCACCACGGCCGGCATCACGCGCAGCCGTGCGGCGAGCGCGTCGTCCACGAGGCGGGGCAGGGTTTTCACGGCATGGATGATATTCATTCATGACGCGGATTGGCAAGGCTGCGTGCTGCTTCCTTGTGGATGCTTGTGACTGTCGCGATTCGCGAGTTTCTGCATCGGCAAGTAGCTGTGGACAAGCTGCCCGCAACCCGTGTCTCAAACCGGGAAAGACTCATTGCTCCGGATGCGAAGCCCTTTCGATCCACCGCCAATCCCGGCTCCATACCCGCATTCCCGAGCAGCCGGCCCCCAACCTGAGCCTGACCACAACTTCTTGTTATAAAAAGAAACATCCAGATTTTCCACAGGTGGGCGCCCCCTCTTCAGCAACCATATCCTTCCTTTCTTCCTTCTTCATACATGTATAAATACCTTCTTCGGGAAATACCCGGAGCTATAATCCGCCGCCCGTTGCCGGAGAGAACTCCGTGAACCATCCCAGACAGTACGGCGTCATCGTCGTCGGTGGCGGCCATGCCGGCACCGAGGCGGCGCTCGCCAGTGCGCGCATGGGAGTGCCGACGCTGCTGCTGACGCAGAGCATCGAGCAACTGGGCCAGATGTCGTGCAACCCGGCGATCGGCGGCATCGGCAAGAGCCACTTGGTGCGCGAGATCGACGCCCTGGGCGGCGCGATGGCCCGCGCCACCGATCTGGCCGGAATCCAGTTCCGCGTGCTGAATTCCCGCAAGGGTCCGGCGGTGCGCGCCACGCGCGCCCAGGCCGACCGCGTGCTGTACCGCAATGCGATCCGCTCGCTGCTCGAGAACCAGCCCTGCCTGGACCTGTTCCAGCAGCCGGTCGTCGATCTGATCGTCGAAGGCGATCGGGTCTGCGGTGTGGTGACGCAGACGGGAATCGGTTTCCGCGCCGAGGCGGTGGTACTGTGCGCGGGTACCTTCCTCGGCGGGAAGATCCATATCGGATTGCAGAACTACGGCGGCGGCCGAGCCGGTGACCCGGCCGCGGACCGCCTGTCGCAACGGCTGCGCGAGCTGCCGTTCTCGGTAGGCCGTCTGAAAACCGGCACCCCGCCGCGCATCGACGCGCGCAGCGTCGATTTCACCGTGATGCAGGAGCAGCACGGGGACGAGCCGGTCCCGGTCATGAGCTTCCTCGGCGATGCCGGGCAGCATCCGCGCCAGGTCTGCTGCCACATCACCCACACCAACGAACGCACCCACGAGATCATCCGCGGCTCGCTCGACCGCTCGCCGATGTACGCCGGCGTGATCGAAGGCACTGGCCCGCGCTATTGTCCCTCGGTCGAGGACAAGATCGTGCGTTTTGCCGACAAGGACTCGCACCAGGTCTTCCTGGAACCCGAGGGGCTGACATCGAGCGAGTTGTATCCGAACGGCATTTCGACCAGCCTGCCGTTCGACGCGCAGCTCGCGATCGTCGGCTCGATTCGCGGGCTCGAGCGAGCACACATCACGCGTCCCGGCTATGCGATCGAATACGACTTCTTCGACCCGCGCGGGTTGTGGCACACGCTCGAGACCCGCCATCTGCGCGGGCTGTTCTTCGCCGGCCAGATCAACGGCACCACCGGCTACGAGGAAGCCGCCGCGCAAGGGTTGCTCGCCGGACTCAACGCCGGGCGGCGTGCACAAGGGCACGAACCCTGGTACCCGCGCCGCCATGAAGCCTATCTGGGCGTGCTCGTCGACGACCTGGTCACGCTGGGCACCGGCGAGCCGTACCGCATGTTCACCAGCCGCGCCGAATACCGTCTGCTGCTGCGCGAGGACAACGCCGATCTGCGGCTCACCGCCACGGGGCGTGAACTCGGCCTGGTCGACGATACCCGCTGGCAGGCGTTCGCCGCGCGCCGTGATGCGATCGAGCACGAGCGCGCACGGCTCGAGAGCACGCTGGTGCGTCCCGGCAGCGCCGAAGCCGCTGCCTTCGGTGCGCTCGGCGAGCGCGAACTGGTGCGCGAGTACCGGCTGATCGAGCTGCTGCGCCGCCCGGAAGTCTCGTACCGCGACATCGCCGCGATCTGCGGCGATGCCGGGGTCGGTGCGGACGTCGCCGAGCAGCTCGAGATCCAGTGCAAGTACGCCGGTTACATAGAACGCCAGCAGCAGGAGATCGACCGGCTGCGTCGCCACGAGGACACCGCGCTCAGCGCTGATTTCGATTACGCCGCGGTCGACGGACTGTCGCACGAGGTCCGCCAGAAGCTCGGCGCGGCACGCCCGGCGACGCTGGCGCAGGCCGCGCGCATTCCCGGCGTGACGCCGGCCGCGATCTCGCTGCTGCTGATCCACCTGCGCAAGCGTTCGGCCGGCGGCGACAGTCGCAGCCGCGCATGAGCACCGCGACCCGGGCCGGGCCCGCCGCGCTTGTATCGACGCTCGTTGCCGGGCTGAGCGAACTCGGGCTTGCCGCCGATGAAGAACGCTGCCAGCGGCTGCTCGCATTCGTCGCGCTGCTTGCGCGCTGGAACCGCACCTACAACCTGACCGCCATCGACGATTCGCTGGCGATGGTCACCCGCCATCTGCTCGACAGCCTGAGCATCGCACCGCACCTCCACGGCCGGCGTGTACTCGATCTGGGCAGCGGCGCCGGCCTGCCCGGAATCCCGCTCGCGATCTGGTTCCCGGAGCGTGAGTTCCACCTCCTCGACAGCAACGGCAAGAAGATCCGCTTCCTGTTCCACGCGAAGCTCGAGCTCGGGCTAGCCAACGTCGGCGTGCACCAGGCGCGCGCAGAGAGTTTCCGCGATGCGAGCGGTTTCGACTGCATCACCAGCCGCGCCTTCGCACCGCTGGCGGGAATCCTGCGCGTCGCCGGACACCTGCTCGCGCCGGGCGGCTGCCTGCTCGCGATGAAGGGGCATCTGGACGCCGGCGAGCTCGCCGGCGTCACGACACCGTATACTGTGTCCTCGCTGATCGCGCTGAAGGTTCCCGGCATCGACGCCGAGCGCCAGCTGGTCAGGATCGAGCAACAGGACCCGACCGCGCCGTGACCACCATAGCGATAACGAACCAGAAAGGCGGCGTGGGCAAGACGACCACGACGGTGAACCTCGCGGCCTCGCTGGCGGCGAGCGCACAGCGCGTGCTGCTGGTCGATCTGGACCCGCAGGGCAACGCGACCATGGGTTGCGGCGTCGACAAGCACGCGCTGGAGACCTCGGTCTACGACGTGCTCATGCATTCGGCCACCGCCGAACAGGCGCGCCAGCGCGCCCCCGAATCCGGCTTCGACGTGCTGCCGGCCAACGCGGACCTGACCGCTGCCGAAGTCGAGCTGGTCACCGCGAGCAACAAGGAAAACCGCCTGCGCTACGCACTGGCGCGCGTCAAGCACGAGTACGACTACGTGCTGATCGACTGCCCGCCCTCGCTGAACATGCTGACCGTCAACGCGCTGGTCGCCGCCGACAGCGTGCTGATCCCGGTGCAGTGCGAGTACTACGCGCTCGAGGGACTGTCCTCGCTGCTGAACACCGTGGCACGGGTGCAGAAGACGCTGAACCCGCAGCTCAGGATCGAGGGCCTGCTGCGCACCATGTACGACGCGCGCAATTCGCTGACCAACGAGGTCTCGATGCAGCTGATCGGGCATTTTGGCTCGCGCGTCTACGCCACGTTGATCCCGCGCAACGTGCGCCTTGCCGAGGCGCCCAGCCACGGACAGCCGGCGCTGATCTACGACCCGGCCTCGCGTGGCGCGATCGCCTATCTGGCCGCGGCTTCCGAGATGCTGCGCCGTCACGGCCGGCAATCCGCCGCGGCATCCCTCACCACCGCCAGCGACGCCGGGGCACCGGCGCGCGTTCACGAGGACTAGCGATGGCTGTGAAGAAACGCGGGCTCGGGCGTGGGCTCGATGCGCTGATCGGCGCCGGCTCGCCCGTGACCACCGGTTCCGGTGCCGAACCCGGAGAGGCCGAGAGCCTGCGGCAGCTGCCGGTGGACCTGATCCGCCGCGGCCGTTACCAGCCACGACGCGACTTCAACCCGGAGGCGCTCGAGGAACTCGCGAATTCGATCCGCTCGCAGGGATTGCTGCAACCGGTGGTGGTACGCCCGCTGCCGGGCGGCGAGTTCGAGCTGATCGCCGGCGAACGTCGCTGGCGTGCCAGCCAGATGGCCGGGCTGACCGGGATTCCGGCGATCGTGCGCGACGTTCCCGACGAGGCGGCGATGGCGCTCGCGCTGATCGAGAACATCCAGCGCGAGGACCTCAACGCGATCGAGGAGGCGGTGGCGCTGCAACGCCTGCAGCAGGAGTTCGGTCTGACGCACGAGCAGATCGCCGAGGCGGTCGGCAAGTCGCGGGTCACGGTGACGAACACGATGCGCCTGCTCGGACTGGCTCCCGAGGTGCGCGATCATCTCGAGGCGCGCCGTCTGGAGATGGGCCACGGGCGCGCCTTGCTCACGCTGGCGGCGGAGCAACAGGTAGCGGTCGCGCGCGAGATCCTCGAGAAGGATCTCACGGTGCGTGAAACCGAGGCGCTGGTGCGCCGGATGCAAGTGCCGGCGCGCGCCAGGACCCGGGCTGCCGAGCCCGACGCCGACATTCGTCGCCTCGAGCGCGAGTTGTCCGAGATCACCGGCGCCGCGATCGCGATCGAACACAAGTCCGGCGGCAAGGGCCGGCTCGTGATCGGCTACTCGAGCCTCGACCAGCTGGACGGATTGTTGCGTTATTTCCGGCCCGACCCCGGTTGAACGCACCGGGGCATATCCATATAATGCCGGCCCGGTCTGGCCGCCCGGAACACCGCTGACGGGGTGTCCGATGCACGAAGGTGATGCCCGGGTATGAGGCCGGACAGGTTCACGAGCTCGTTGCCGCGGCCGCCGTTATGGCGGTTACTGGCGGCGGAATCCGGATTGCTCATCGTGGCCGCCGTGGCAGCGGGTCTGGCAGACCCGCTGGCCGGAAGATCGCTGCTGTCCGGCGGCCTGCTGTTCCTGCTGCCGCAGGCGTGGTTCGGCTGGAGGGTGTTCCGGTACCGTGGAGCCGGTGCCGCGCGGGAAGTGGTGCGTGGCTTCTATCGCGCCGAGGCGGGGAAGTTCCTGCTGACGTGCGCGGGCTTCGCCACGGTGTTCGTCGTTGTGCGGCCGCTGCACGCAACGGCCTTTTTTGGTGCCTACATCGTCCTGTATGTCGTGAACACGGTCCTGCTCGCCCGCCTGCGCGGGCTCTAGAAGCGGAGCGCGGCAGCGACGGGATCAGAGGAGCCTTATGTCGGCAGAAGCCCTGACCTCGAGTGGATACATCCTCCACCACCTGACCAACATGACGTACGGCAAGCTCCCGGCCGGCAGCTATTGCGACGGCGAGCACGTCATGGAACAGGCCGGATGGACGCTCGCGCACTGCCAGGAAGAAACCTCTGCGATGGGGTTCAGCGCGATCCACCTCGACAGCATGGGCTGGTCGATCGTTCTCGGCGCGCTGTTCTGCTGGCTGTTCCGCCGCGTCGCGCTGAAGGCGGCCGCGAACAAGGGCGCGCCGACCGGGCTGCAGAACGCGGTCGAGATGATCATCGACTTCGTCGATGGCACCGTGAACGATATTTTCCACCACAAGAACCGGTTGGTCGCGCCGATGGCGCTGACGATCTTCGTGTGGATCTTCCTGATGAACCTGATGGACCTGCTGCCGGTCGACTGGCTGCCGCACGCCGCGGCGACGGTCAGCGGGAATCCCCACCTGTTCTTCAAGGTGGTGCCGACCACCGATCCCAACGTGACGCTGGGCATGGCGTTCACGGTGTTCTTCCTGATGGTCTTCTTCTCGATCAGGGAAAAGGGGGCGCTCGGCTTCGTCAAGGAACTGACGCTGCACCCCTTCCACGCGCCGAAGTGGTACTTCAACGTCTTCCTGATCCCGATCAACCTCGTGCTCGAGAGCGTGTCGCTGATCGCCAAGCCCATCTCGCTGGGCCTGCGACTGTTCGGCAACCTCTACGCCGGCGAGATGATCTTCGTGCTCATCGCCATCATGTATGGCGCCGGCGTGCTGCTCGGCGCGCTGGCTGGCGTGCTGCAGTGGGCGTGGGCCGTGTTCCACGTCCTCATCATCACGCTGCAGGCTTTCGTGTTCATGGTGCTGACCATCGTCTACATGGCGATGGCGCACGACGTCCCGGAAGAACACTGATTCCGATCCACCTTTCAATCCTCACACCCGCTGGGAGTACATCATGGAACAAGCTCTGACCTTTATCGCTGCCGCTCTGATGATCGGCCTGGGTGCCGCCGGCACCGCCGTAGGCTTCGGCATCCTCGGTGGCAAACTGCTCGAAGGCTCGGCCCGCCAGCCCGAAATGGCGCCGATGCTGCAGGGCAAGATGTTCCTGATCGCCGGTCTGCTCGACGCAGTACCGATGATCGGCGTCGGTATCGCGATGTACCTGATCTTCGCGGTCTGATCGGCCAGCGACAGCAGCGGTCCGCTGAACAGCGGTTAATCCGATCGCAGGAGTGCCGGCGTGAACATCAATCTGACTCTGATAGGCCAGTCCATCACCTTCCTGATCTTCGTGTGGTTCTGCATGAAGTTCATCTGGCCGTTCATCCGTAATGCCATGGACGCGCGCACGCAGCAGATCGCCGAGGGGCTGTCGGCGGCGGAACGCGCCCATCGCGACCTCGAGCTGGCGCAGGACCGCGCGTCCAGCCAGCTCAAGGACGCCAAGGCCGAGGCCGCCTCGATCATCGAGCAGGCGAACCGCCGTGCCGCGCAGATCGTCGACGAGGCCAAGGATCGCGCGCGCGATGAAGGCGAGCGCATCAAGGCCGCCGCGCAGGCCGAGATCGAGCAGGAGACGAACCGCGCGCGCGAGCAGCTGCGTACGCAGGTCGGTGCGCTCGCGGTCGCGGGTGCCGAACGTATCCTGGGCCGTGCCATCGACGTGAACGCGCACCGCGACATCGTCGACCGGCTCGCGCAAGAACTCTGATCGAGGCGCGGCACATGGCAGAACTGACCACCCTCGCGCGTCCTTACGCCAAGGCGGCGTTCGAGCAGGCGCTCGCCAGCGCCACGCTACCGGCGTGGGCAACGGCGCTGGCGACCGCGGCACAACTGGCCGCCGAGCCGCGCGTCGCGGCGCTGATCGGCTCGCCGTCGCTGACGGCGGCGCAGAAGGCCGATGCGCTGATCGAGCTGTGTGGCGACACGCTCCCGGGACAGGCGCGCAATTTCGTGCGCGTGCTGGCCGAGAACAAGCGCCTGCCGCTGCTGCCGCAGGTGCACGAACTGTTCCTCGCGTTCAAGGCCGCGCAGGAGCGCTCGGTCGATCTCGAGGTCACGAGCGCGTTCGACATCGCGCCCGAACAGGCCGAGCGGCTGGCCGACGCGATCGGCAGGAAGCTGCGGCGCACGGTGCGCGTCAGCACCACGGTCGACAAGGCCCTCATTGGAGGCGTGGTCATCCGCACGGCCGATCTGGTGATCGACGGGTCCGTGCGCGGTCGCCTTGCGAAGCTATCCGAAGCAATGAATTCCTGACGGGAATCAAAGGAAACCCAGATGCAGCAACTGAACCCCACGGAAATCAGTGAAATCATCAAGCAGCGCATCGAGCGGCTCGATGTCACCACGCAGGCGCAGAACGAGGGCACGATCGTCAGCGTCTCCGACGGTATCGTCCGGATCCATGGCCTCGGCGAGGTGATGTACGGCGAGATGATCGAGTTCCAGGGCGGCGTCTACGGCATGGCGCTGAACCTCGAGCGCGATTCCGTGGGCGCGGTGGTGCTCGGCGAGTACAAGGGTCTCGAGGAAGGCCAGACCTGCCGTTGCACGGGCCGCGTGCTCGAGGTGCCGATCGGTCCGGAACTCGAGGGGCGCGTGGTCGACGCGCTCGGCAACCCGATCGACGGCAAGGGCCCGATCGCCGCGAAACTGTTCGACCCGATCGAGAAGGTCGCCCCGGGCGTGATCACGCGCCAGTCGGTGTCGCAGCCGGTGCAGACCGGCCTGAAGGCGCTCGACTCGATGGTGCCGGTGGGGCGAGGCCAGCGCGAGCTGATTATCGGCGACCGCCAGATCGGCAAGACCGCGATCGCGATCGACGCGATCATCAACCAGAAAGGTACCGGCGTTAAGTGCATCTACGTCGCGATCGGACAGAAGCAGTCCTCGATCGCCGCGGTCGTGCGCAAGCTCGAGGAGCACGGCGCGATGGAGCACACGACGGTGGTCGTGGCCAGCGCCTCGAACCCGGCCTCGATGCAGTACATCGCACCGTTCTCCGGCTGCACCATGGGCGAGTACTACCGCGACCGCGGCCAGGACGCGCTGATCATCTACGACGACCTGACCAAGCAGGCGTGGGCGTACCGCCAGATCTCGCTGCTGCTGCGTCGTCCGCCGGGCCGCGAAGCGTACCCGGGTGACGTGTTCTACCTGCACTCGCGCCTGCTCGAGCGCGCCGCGCGCGTGAACACCGACTACGTCGAGAAGTTCACCAACGGCGAGGTCAAGGGCAAGACCGGCTCGCTGACCGCGCTGCCGATCATCGAGACGCAGGCCGGCGACGTCTCGGCCTTCGTTCCGACCAACGTGATCTCGATCACCGACGGCCAGATCTTCCTCGAGAGCAGCCTGTTCAACTCCGGCGTGCGCCCGGCGATGAACGCGGGCCTGTCGGTATCGCGCGTCGGTGGCTCCGCGCAGACCAGCATCATCAAGAAGCTCGGCGGCGGTATCCGTCTGGCGCTCGCGCAGTACCGCGAACTCGCGGCCTTCGCGCAGTTCGCCTCCGACCTCGACGAGGCGACCCGCGCCCAGCTGGAACACGGGCAGCGCGTCACCGAGCTGATGAAGCAGAAGCAGTACTCGCCGATGTCGGTCGCGCAGATGGGGGTCTCGCTGTTCGCCGCCAACGAGGGTTACCTGAAGAATGTCGAGATCCGCAAGGTGCTCGACTTCGAGGCCGCGCTGCACTCGTTCATGGCCAGTGAATACGGCGCGCTGATGAACTCGATCAACCAGACGGGCGACTACTCGGCCGACACCGCGAAGGCCTTGAAAGAGGCGCTGGACAAGTTCGTCGCGACCCAGGCCTGGTAAGCAACCCGAGGGCAGCACATGGCAGGCGCAAAGGAAATCCGCACCAAGATCGCCAGCGTGTCCAGCACGCAGAAGATCACCAAGGCGATGGAAATGGTCGCGGCGAGCAAGATGCGCAAGGCGCAGGATCGCATGGCGCGCGGCAAGCCGTACGCCCAGCGCATCCGCGAGGTCGTGGGCCATATCGCGAACGCAACGCCGGAGTACCGCCACCTGTACATGCAGGAACGCGAGGTGCGTCGCGTCGGTTTCATCGTCGTTTCCAGTGACCGCGGACTGTGCGGCGGCCTGAACATCAACCTGTTCAAGGCGGTGCTGCGCGAGATGAAGGACTGGCACGCCAGGGGTGTGGAGATCGACCTGTGCGTGGTCGGCTCCAAGGGCAACAGCTTCTTCGGCAGCATGGGCGGGCGCATCGTCGCGACGCTGCGCGGCCTCGGCGACGAGCCGGCGGCGGCCGACCTGATCGGCGGCGTCAAGGTCATGCTCGACGCCTGGGCCGAGCAGCGCATCGACCGGCTGTTCCTCGCCAGCAACGGCTTCGTGAACACGATGACGCAGACGCCGACGGTCGCGCAGGTGCTGCCGCTCCAGGCCTCCGAGGACAAGGAGCTCAAGCACCACTGGGATTACCTGTACGAGCCCGACGCGAAGGACCTGCTCGACGGGCTGTTCACGCGCTACATCGAGTCGCAGGTCTACCAGGCGGTGGTCGAGAACCTCGCCTGCGAGCAGGCCGCGCGGATGGTCGCGATGAAGAACGCGACCGAGAACGCGGGCCAGCTGATCAGCGACCTGAAGCTCGTCTACAACAAGGCGCGCCAGGCGGCGATCACGCAGGAGCTGGCCGAGATCGTCGGCGGCGCCTCGGCGGTTTCCTGAGGCCGCGCGCGGACGAACTCCGGGATTGACGAACACCTCGAATGCGCCCGACCGGCGCCACGAAACGACTGAAGAGGAACACCAGATGAGCAGTGGAAAAATCGTACAGGTCATCGGCGCCGTGATCGACGTCGAGTTTCCCCGCGACGCCGTGCCAGCCGTGTACGACGCGCTGACCGTGGACGGGCGCGAGCTGGTGCTGGAAGTGCAGCAGCAGCTCGGTGACGGGGTGGTGCGCACGATCGCGATGGGTTCCACCGAGGGCGTTCGCCGCGGGCTCGACGTCGCCAACACCGGCGCCGCGGTGTCGGTGCCGGTGGGCAAGGAAACGCTGGGCCGCATCATGGACGTGCTCGGTCGCCCGATCGACGAGAAGGGCCCGATCGGCGAACAGGCGCGCATGCCGATCCACCGCGCGGCACCGACCTACGCCGAGCAGTCCGCCTCGGTCGAACTGCTCGAGACCGGCATCAAGGTGATCGACCTGATCATGCCGATCTCCAAGGGCGGCAAGATCGGTCTGTTCGGCGGTGCCGGCGTGGGCAAGACCGTGACCCTGATGGAGCTGATCCGCAACATCGCGATCGAGCACTCGGGCTACTCGGTGTTCGCCGGTGTGGGCGAGCGGACCCGCGAAGGCAACGACTTCTACCACGAGATGAAGGAGTCGAACGTTCTGGACAAGGTGGCACTGGTCTACGGCCAGATGAACGAGCCGCCGGGCAACCGTCTGCGCGTGGCGCTGACCGGCCTGACCATGGCCGAGTCCTTCCGGGACGAGGGCCGCGACGTACTGATGTTCGTCGACAACATCTACCGTTACACGCTGGCCGGTACCGAGGTATCGGCACTGCTGGGCCGTATGCCTTCCGCCGTGGGTTACCAGCCCACGCTGGCCGAGGAAATGGGCGTGCTGCAGGAGCGCATCACCTCGACCCGCACCGGCTCGATCACGTCATTCCAGGCCGTCTACGTTCCGGCCGACGACCTGACCGACCCGTCGCCGGCCACGACCTTCGCGCACCTCGACGCAACGCTGGTGCTGTCGCGCCAGATCGCCGAGCTCGGTATCTACCCGGCCGTCGATCCGCTCGACTCGACCTCGCGTCTGCTCGACCCGCTGGTCATCGGCGAGGAGCACTACACCGTGGCGCGTGGCGTGCAGTCGGTGCTGCAGCGCTACAAGGAACTGAAGGACATCATCGCAATCCTCGGCATGGACGAGCTGTCCGAGGACGACAAGCTGGTGGTGGCGCGCGCGCGCAAGATCCAGCGCTTCCTGTCGCAGCCGTTCTTCGTCGCCGAGGTGTTCACCGGCAGCCCCGGCAAGTACGTCTCGCTGAAGGACACCATCGCCAGCTTCAAGGGCATCCTGAACGGCGAGTACGACCACCTGCCCGAGCAGGCGTTCTACATGGTCGGCGGCATCGACGAGGCCATCGAGAAGGCGAAGAAGCTCTGATCGCATCACGGCCCGGGAGCGGAACATGGCAATGACGGTACACTGCGACATCGTGAGCGCGGAAAAGGCGATCTTTTCCGGGCTCGTAGAACTGGTCGTCGCACACGGTTCGCTGGGAGACCTGGGTATTGCGCCGGGCCACGCGCCGCTGCTGACGGAGCTGAAGCCCGGTCCGGTGCGCGTGATCACGCAGGCCGGCGAGGAGCAGATCTACTACGTCTCCGGCGGTTTCCTCGAGGTGCAGCGCAGCACGGTGACCGTGCTCGCGGACACCGCGGTGCGCGCGCACGACATCGACGAGGCGGCCGCGCTCGAGGCGCAGAAGGCGGCCGAGGCGGCGCTGGCGAACCAGCACGGCGAGTTCGATTACGGCCGTGCGGCGGCCCAGCTCGCCGAGGCGGCCGCACAGCTGCGCACCATCCAGGGCCTGCGCAAGAAGATGGGTCGCGGCTGAGGTTCCTGCCCTGCTTCCGGTGACGCCGTCGAGGTAAATCCGTCCCCGTCTGCTACGCTGTTCTGGTCGGCGGCACCAGGCACCTGCCGGGTACGCGCGCCTCGCTGGAGTGAGTCGTGGTTCTCGATATCGTCATCCTCGCCGCGGGTCAGGGCACCCGCATGGTCAGTGACCTGCCCAAGGTCCTGCATCCGCTCGCTGGCCGGCCGTTGCTGGGCCACGTCATCGATTCGGCACGCACGCTCGCGCCGCGCAGCCTCAACGTCGTGATCGGTCACGGCGCCACGCAGGTGCGCTCGGCGCTCCCGGATGCGCCGGTCGCCTGGGTGCTGCAGCAGCAGCAACTCGGTACCGGACACGCGGTGCAGCAGGTGTTGCCGCTGCTCGCGCGTGACGGCACCACGCTGATCCTCTACGGCGACGTACCGCTGGTGCGCGAGAGCACGCTGCGCGAACTGGTCGCGGTCGCGAACCGCGGCACACTGGCGCTGCTGACGGTCGAGCTGGGCGACCCGAGCGGCTACGGACGCATCCTGCGCGACGCCGAGGGGCGCGTCGCCGCGATCGTCGAACACAAGGACGCCAGTGCCGAGCAGCGTGCCGTGCGCGAGGTGAACACCGGCATCATGGCGCTGCCCAATGCACGGCTGCACGAGTGGTTGCCCACGCTCGGCAACCGCAACGCGCAGGGCGAGTACTACCTCACCGACATCATCGCGATGGCCGCCGGCACCGGCGTCGGCGTGCAGCCGTTGCCGGCGGCCGACGAACAGGAAGTCGCCGGCGTGAACAACCGCGAACAACTCGCCGTGCTCGAGCGCGCGTGGCAGGCACGCAAGGCACGCGAACTGCTGCTCGCCGGCGTCACGCTGCGCGATCCGGCGCGCTTCGACCTGCGCGGACACCTGCGCCACGGCCGCGACGTCACCATCGACGTCAACGTGATCGTCGAGGGCGAGGTGGAGCTCGGCGACCGGGTCACCATCGGTGCGAACTGCGTGCTGCGCAACACGCGCATCGGCGCCGGCGCCACCGTGCACCCGAACTCGCTGCTCGAGCACGCCGACGTCGGCCCCGGCTGCAGCGTGGGACCGTTCGCGCGGCTGCGCCCCGGTACCCGCATGGCCGAGGGGGCGCGCATCGGCAACTTCGTCGAGACCAAGCAGGCGACGATCGGCGCGCACAGCAAGATCAACCACCTGAGCTACGTCGGTGACGCCGAGCTCGGGGAGCATGTGAACGTCGGTGCCGGCACCATCACCTGCAACTACGATGGCGTGAACAAGCACCGCACCACGATCGGCGACGGCGCCTTCATCGGCTCGAACACCTCGCTGGTCGCGCCGGTCGAGGTCGGTCGCGATGCCACCGTGGGCGCCGGTTCGGTCGTCACCAGCGCGGTGCCCGACGACGCGCTGGCAATCGCACGCGGCCGGCAGCGCAACATCAGCGGCTGGCAACGTCCCAGGAAAACCTCCGGTCGCTGACCGGACACCCCCGAGCACAGGAAGCGGACCATGTGTGGAATCGTCGGAGCCGTCGCCCAGCGCCCCGTCAGCGAAATCCTGCTCGAAGGCCTGCGCCGCCTCGAATACCGCGGCTACGACTCGGCCGGCGTGGCGCTGCTCGGTGAGGGCGGGCGCATCGACTGCGTGAAGCGTACCGGCAAGGTCGCCGCGCTCGGCGACAGCCTGGCGAGCGCGCCGCTCGACGGCAGCACCGGCATTGCCCACACGCGCTGGGCGACCCACGGGCGCCCCAGCGAAGCGAACGCCCACCCGCATACCAGCAACGGCCGCCTCGCGCTGGTGCACAACGGCATCATCGAGAACCACGTCGAGCTGCGCGAGCGCCTGCGTGGCGCCGGCTACGCGTTCGTCTCGGAAACCGACACCGAGGTGATCGTGCATCTGATCGACCAGTTGCGCCAGCGCGGCTGCTCGCTGTTCGAGGCGGTGCGCGGCGCGATCGGCGAGCTGCAGGGCGCCTTCGCGATAGCGGTGGTCGCCAGCGACGAACCCCACCGGCTGGTCGCCGCCCGCCAGGGCAGCCCGCTGATCGTCGGCATCGGCATCGGCGAACACTTCGTGGCCTCGGACCAGATCGCGCTGCGCCAGGTCACCGACCGCGTGATCTTCCTCGAGGAAGGCGACATCGTCGACGTGACCACGCTCGGCGTGCGCGTGTTCGACCTCGCCGGGCGCGAAGCGCACCGGCCGGTGGAGCGTCTCGGGGACGCGGGCGACCACGCCGACAAGGGCCAGTTCCGCCATTTCATGCTGAAGGAGATCCACGAGCAGCCGCGCGCGATCGCCAACACGCTGCGCGGTCGCATCGGCAGCGACCACGTCTACGACCAGGCTTTCGGCGTGGCCGCTGCCGACGTGTTCGCGAACGTCGCCGCCGTGCAGATCGTCGCCTGCGGCACCAGCTACCACTCGGGACTGGTCGCGCGGTACTGGATCGAGGAGTACGTCGGCATCCCGTGTGCGGTCGAGATCGCCAGCGAATTCCGTTACCGCAAGCTGGTGGTCGCGAAGGACACGCTGTTCGTCACCATCTCGCAGTCCGGTGAGACCGCCGACACGCTGGCGGCGCTGCGCCTCGCGCACACGCTGGGCTACCGCTCGACGCTGGCGATCTGCAACGCGCCGCAGTCCTCGCTGGTGCGCGAATCGCACCTCGCGATCATGACCGAGGCCGGACCCGAGATCGGGGTCGCCTCGACCAAGGCCTTCACCACCCAGCTGGTCGCGCTGATGCTGCTGACCGCCGTGCTCGCCAAGCGCGCCGGCGCCGACGCCGCGCACGAGCGCGCGGTCGTCGAGGCGATGCACGCCTTGCCGGTGCTGGTCGAGCAGGTGCTGGACCTGGACGCGCGGATCCGCGTGGTCGCCGAGGATTTCATCGAGAAGCAGCACGCGCTCTTCCTCGGCCGCGGCGTGCAGTATCCGGTCGCGATGGAAGGCGCGCTGAAACTGAAGGAGATCTCCTACATCCACGCCGAGGCCTACGCGGCCGGCGAGCTGAAGCACGGCCCGCTGGCACTGGTCGACGAGAACATGCCGGTGGTCACGGTCGCGCCGAACAACGATCTGCTGGAAAAGCTGCGCTCGAACCTCGCCGAGGTGCAGGCGCGCGGCGGACGGTTGTACGTGTTCGCCGACGAACAGGCCGGCTTCACCGACAGCGCCACCATGACCGTGGTGCAGATGCCGCACGTACCGAAGATCCTCGAACCGGTGGTCTACACCGTGCCGCTGCAACTGCTCTCCTACCACGTCGCCGTCATGAAGGGCACCGACGTGGACCAGCCGCGCAACCTCGCGAAGTCGGTGACGGTGGAGTAGCGCGCTCACAAAGGAACATGCAGGAGACCAAGCGCGCCACCAGTTGTTTCGATGCGGCAATACACCACGCATCGCGGATCAAGGCGGCGGATTTGCACTGTTCGATATCGGAGATCGTCAACGAGGCCCTGCTGAAGGACCTGAAGCAGCGTGGCAAGCCATGAACCCGGTGTTCAAGCGATCGGTCGCAGAAGGATCTGCGGGACATGCCTGCGGAGGATGTGCAGAGGTTGCTCACAAGCATCAGACTCTCGCCGCAGAGCCACTGCCGTCCGGCTGTCCGAAGCTGTCGGCGCAGGAGCGATACCGCATCCGTGTGGGCCGATACCGGGTACTTTACGAGATTCGCGACCATGAGTTGGTCGTGATGGTCGCCAAGGCCGCCCATCGCAAGGACGTGTACCGGCACTGACACGCCTATAATCACCCCCGCCACCCTACACGCACGCTGCGCAATGCCCGATCCGCTGAACGCGAACTGCCACTGCATCTCGCTCGATGGCGCGGCGCTGGAGCGTCATTTCCGCGAGGCGATGCTGCGCGAGGGCAGCCTGCCGGAGTTCCTGGTCGGGCGTGAGCACCTGTTCGCGCCCTACCCCGTGTTCGCGAACCAGGCGCAGTGGAACGCGATGCGCGCGGTGGTAGCTTCGGCGCACGAGGTGATGGCCCTGCCGGCGTTCCAGCACGAGGCGCTCGCCGGCGCGCCGTGGCCGGACCAGCACACGCTGAGCGCGATGATGGCCTTCGATTTCCATCCCGAACCGGCGGGTGCGAAGCTCATCGAGATCAACACCAACGCCGGCGGTGCCTACCTCGCGGCGCTGCTCGCCGAGAGCCAGCGCGACGCCTGTGCCGAGATGGGGCCGGCGCTGGCGATGCCGACCAGCGGACGCGAAGCGCCCGCCCGGTGGCTGGATGACTTCCTGAACGAGTGGCGCCTGGCGCGTGGCGAGAGGCCCTTGCGCAGCGTGCGCATCGTCGACGACCGCCCCGCCGAACAGTTCCTGTATCCGGAGTTCCTGCTGTTCCGCGCGTTGTTCCGCCGTGCCGGGATCGAGTGCGGGATCGCCGATCCGGCGGAACTGGTGTACGCCGGCGGCACGCTGCGCCACGGTGCGCAGGCGGTCGACCTGGTGTACAACCGCTGCACCGATTTCACGCTGCACGAGGCGCCGCACTCGGCGCTGCGCGAGGCGTACCTGGCCGACGCGGTGGTGCTGACGCCCTCGCCGCGCCACCACGCGCTGTATGCCGACAAGCGACGGCTGGTGCGGCTGTCGGATGCGGATTTCCTCGCGCGCATCGGCGCACCGGCGGCGGCGCGGCAGGTGCTCGCGGCACACGTGCCACCCGCGCGCCTGGTGACCGCGAATAATGCCGATGCGCTGTGGGATGCGCGCCGGCAGTATTTCTTCAAACCCTTCGCGGGCTACGCGAGCCGCGGAGCCTACCGAGGCGAGGGCCTGACGCGGCGCGTGTGGGCCGGGATCGTCGCCTCCGGGGAATACATCGCGCAGGCCTATGCGCCTCCGCCGACGCGCCGCGCGACACCGGCCGATGACGCGCCGCAGTTGAAGTTCGATTTGCGTTGCGTGAGCTACGGTGCGGCGATCCGTCTGCTGAGCGCCCGCCTCTACCAGGGGCAGACGACCAACCTGCGCACCATCGCGGGCGGGCTGGCCTCGGTGTTCGTGCTGGCCGACGGTGCGGGCGCGCCGCGTGTCCTGACTCAGTAGGCCGCGGGATCACGCTCCTCGGCGAACCAGACCACGGCGTAGTGTTCGCCGATCGCCGCGCCCAGCGCGTGCCACGTGTTGTCCTCCCAGCGCCCGGTGTTCATCAGCATCGCGTGGTGTGCCGGGCTCTCCTGCCAGATCTGCAGCGCGCGCGTCGGCGTGATCGGGTCTGTGTAGTGTGCGACGATCTCGTAGCCCGGCGCGGAGTAGACGCCGCGCGTGATCTCGCGCGGTTTGTTCCACATGCACTCGGCCGCCGCGTGATCGGGCGTGTAGCAGCACGCCGACCACGCGCCCGCCGTGCTCCACGAATGCATGTTGCATTGGCCGCCGCGCCGGTGGCGACGCTCCAGGTCGTCGAGGTGCGCCCGCGCCACAGCCATCAGCGACGGTGAGACCTCGATGCGCGGCAGCCGCCGGGCGGCCCGGTACGCGTTCACGGTGTCGGCAAAACGCTGCTGCCGATCCGCCGGCGGCTCCACCCGGCCGCCGCCCGCCGGCGGGAGCGCGGCGCAGGACAGCAACAACGACGAGGCGACCACGACGGTGATCAGGCAGCGGAGGGCGTAGCTTCGCATGACACTTCTGCAACTTGCTTTAACGATGAACGCTGACCACTCTAGCGCGACCTTAAACGCTCCGGGAGACACGCCGTTGCCCGTCCTTGCCCGCCATTTGCTTGCTGTGACGCTGTTCGCATCGCTGTGCGCCTGCCAGCGCGAGGCGCCGGCGGAGTTCCCGCCCGGCGCCGAGGCCGAGTGGCCTGCCTACGGTGCGGCGCCCGGCGGCGGGCACTACTCCGCCGCCACGCAGATCACGCGCGAAAACGTGCGCCTGCTGCGCCCGGCATGGGTCTACCGCAGCGGTGATCTGCGCTTGCCGCGTCCGGCGAACCCGGAGGCCGGCGAACCGATGGGCGTGCGCGCGAGCAGCTGGCAGCTCACGCCGATCCTGGTCGGCGACACGCTGTACGGCTGCACCGCGTTCAACAAGGTGTTCGCGCTCGATCCCGCGACCGGCAAGGAGAAGTGGCGCTACGACCCGGGCGTCGACACCGACCGCGAGGTGATGGTCAACTGCCGTGGCGTTGCCAGCTGGAAAGATCCGAATCCACGCGGTGCGGCGTGCGAACACCGGATCCTGACCGGCACGCTGGACGGACGCCTGATTGCGCTCGATGCACGCGACGGCACGCCGTGCCGTGATTTCGGCGATCAGGGCCAGGTCGATCTGCACGCAGGGCTGGGGCAGTTCGAGGAATACGAGTATTCGGTCACCTCGCCGCCGGCGATCCTGGGGGACCGCGTGATCACCGGCGCGCTGGTGCTCGACCGCACGCACAACCACATGCCGAGCGGCGTGGTGCGCGCCTACGATGTGCGCAGCGGCCGGCTGCTGTGGTACTGGGACCCGATCCCTCCCGGCGCCAGCCACGCCGTCGACGAGGCGGGCCGGCCGCGGTACCGCCGCGGCACGCCGAACGTCTGGTCGATCATCTCGGTCGATGCCGCGCGCGATCTGGTGTTCCTTCCCACCGGCAACACCTCCACCGATTTCTACGGCGGACTGCGCGACGGCAGCGACCACTACTCGAGCTCGGTGGTGGCGCTCCGCGGCACGACCGGCGAGCTGGTCTGGCACTTCCAGGCCGTGCACCACGATATCTGGGATTTCGACACCCCGGCGCAGCCGACCTTGTTCGATCTGCGCCGTGACGGCCAGCGCATTCCCGCGCTGGCGCAGCCGACCAAGATGGGTCACCTGTTCATCCTGCACCGCGAGACCGGCGAGCCACTGTTCCCGGTCGAGGAACGGCCGGTGCCGCAGGACTGGGAGGTCCCCGGCGAATACCTGGCGCCGACCCAGCCGTTCCCGGTCAAACCGTCACCGCTGCATCCGCATCGGCTGGCCGCCGAGGACGCGTGGGGCTTCACGTTCTGGGATCGCGGGGCGTGCCGCAGGAGGATCGCGAGCCTGCGCAACGAGGGGATCTTCACGCCACCCTCGCTGGACGGCACGCTGTTCTATCCCAGCGACATGGGCGGCAACAACTGGGGTACGCCGGCGATCGATCCGGAGCGTGGCCTGCTGGTCCTGAACACGCTGTTCATGCCGGCCGAGCTGAAGCTGATTCCGCGCGAGCGCTGCGACATGGCCTCCGGCGATCCGTACCTGACACCACAACACGAAACGCCGTACTGCCTGCGCATCGAGCCGCTGATGTCGCCGCTCGGCGTGCCGTGCAGCGCGCCGCCGTGGGGAACGCTGTCCGCGATCGACCTCGCGAGCGGCGAGAAGCGCTGGGAGGTGCCGTTGGGTACGCTCGAGCACATGGCGCCGTGGCCGTTCTCGCGCCTGCGCGGGGCACCGAACATCGGCGGGCCGAGCGTCACCGCCAGCGGACTGACGTTCATCGCGGCGACCCCCGATCGCTACCTGCGTGCTTTCGACAGCGAGACCGGTGAGGAGCTCTGGAAAGGCGAACTGCCGGCCGGTGGTCACGCGACGCCGATGATCTACAAGCGCGCCGGCGATGGACGCCAGTTCGTCGTGATCGCGGCCGCCGGGCATTTCGGCATGCCGGATCTCGCATTCAGCGATCAGCTGGTCGCTTTCGCCCTGCCCGAGGCGCACCCGCGCGATCCGCGTTAACATGCGGACCGACGATGCGGTAACGGAGCAGGCGAGGATGACGGGCAACACCAACGAAAAATCGCGCGGACTGGTGTATCCATGGGGTACGCAGGCCGCGCCCGCCGAGCCGTTCCAGGTCGCCGACGGCGTCTGGTGGCTGCGTTTCCCGATGCCCGGCGCGCTGGACCACATCAACCTGTGGCTGCTCGAGGATCGCGACGGCTGGACGGTCGTCGATACCTGCCTCGACCTGCCCGAGGCGCGCAGCCGCTGGGAGGCGCTGTTCGACGGCTTCATGGGTGGCAAGCCGCTGCGGCGCGTGATCTGCACGCACCTGCACCCGGACCACATCGGGCTGGCCGGCTGGCTGACGCGGCGTTTCGACTGTGATCTGTGGGTCTCGCGCGAAGAGTTCCTGATGTGCCACACGCTGGCCGACTACACCGGCCAGCCGGCCCCCGAGGTCGCAATCCGCTTCTACCGCGCCGCCGGCTACGACGAGCAGATGCTCGACACCTACCGTTCGCGCTTCGGCAGCTTCGGCCGTCATATCTCCGCGTTGCCCGACAGCTTCCGGCGCCTGGTCGACGGCGAGACGATCGAGATCAACGACCGCTACTGGCAAGTCATCGTCGGCAGTGGGCACTCGCCCGAACACGTCTCGCTGTACTGTCCGGCGCTGAAGTTGCTGATCGCCGGCGACCAGGTGCTGCCGCGCATCACGCCGAACGTCAGCGTGTTCCCGACCGAACCGAAGGGGGACCCGCTGAAGGAGTGGCTGAATTCCTGCGAACACATCCGCGCGCGCCTGCCCGACAACGTGCTGGTGCTGCCCGCGCACCAGGCGCCGTTCCTCGGCCTGCACGTACGCCTCACGCAGATCATCGAATCGCACGAGCGCGCGCTGGTCACGCTGTTCGACGCGCTGGCCGAGCGGCGGCGCGCGATCGACTGCTCGCGCGTGATCTTCCGCCGCGAGCTGGCGAGCGAAATGCTGGTGATGGCCACCGGCGAGACGCTCGCGCACCTCAACTGCCTGGTCGGCCGACGCATGGTGCGCCGCGAACGCGATGCCGACGGCGTCGACTGGTACGTGCAGAAACCGGACACGGTGGATTTCGCACTCTGAGCGACACAAGGAGAACGACCATGCTGAGCTACGTGACCCTGGGAACCAACGACCTCGACCGCGCCACCGCGTTTTACGACGCGCTGCTCGCCGAGTTGGGCGCCACGCGCATCATGAAGAGCGATCGCATGTCGATCTGGACCACCCAGCTCGGCGCACCGATGCTCGCGGTCTGCACGCCGTACGACGGCAAGGCCGCCACGGTGGGCAACGGCACGATGGTCGCGCTCGCCGCCGGTGACCGCGACACCGTGGGGCGCATGCACGCGAAGGCGCTCGCGCTCGGCGGCAGCGACGAGGGCGCGCCCGGCCCGCGCAGCGACGGGTTCTACGGCGGCTATTTCCGCGATCCCGACGGCAACAAGCTCGTTGCCTGCGTGGTCGGCTGATCAACGATCGACTGCCGGAGGGCCGCCGGGATGGACATGCTGGTGCTTGGACTGCTGTTGTTCCTGGGAACGCATTCCGTGCGCATCGTCGCCGACGGCTGGCGCACGCGCATGGTCCAGCGCCTGGGCGCAACCGGCTGGAAAGCCGCGTACTCGCTGTTCGCGCTGGCCGGGCTGGTGCTGATCGTGATCGGTTACGGCGCGGCGCGTGAACAGAACCTGCTGCTGTTCGAGGCGCCGCGCTGGACCGGCCCGCTCGCCACCTTGCTGATGCTGCCGGCACTCGCGCTCGCGGCCGCGGCCTACGTGCCGGGCACGCGCATCAAGGCCGCGATCGGTCACCCGCTGGTCGCGGCGACCAAGCTGTGGGCCGCCGGGCATCTGCTCGCCAACGGTGGCCTGGCCGACGTGGTGCTGTTCGGCGCGTTCCTGGTCTGGGCCGGGATGGATTTCAGCTCGCTGCGCCGTCGCGATCGCGCGAACGGAACACGCTACTCCGCCGGGCCGCTGTGGCGCGACGGCGTGGCAGGCGCGATCGGCGCGGCGCTCTGGGTCGCGATGCTGGCCGGGGGCCACGGCTGGCTCACCGGCGTGAAGCTGCTGGGCATGTAGGTCCGGGCTGTACCCGGACATTCGTTCGTTCGGCCACAGGCCGAACCTACGCGCGCGTGGCGCGTACCCACTCGATGAAGCGCTGCACGCCGTCGACCGCGTGTTCGGCGCGCGGCGAGTGCATGATCTCGAAGGCGTGCTCGGCGCCGGTGAACTCCACGTAGGCTACCGGTTCGCGTGCGACCTCGCGCAGACGCTGCACGAAGAGCCGCGCATCGGCGACCGGCGCGAGGCTGTCGCAGGAACCGTGCAGCACCATGAACGGCGGTGCGTCGGCGTGGACCTGGCTCACCGGCGAGGCGAGTTCCCAGCGCTCGCGGTCCTCCTCGGGCGAGGCGTGCAGCACGCGGTCGCCGAGGAACGCGAAGAAGTTGCGCGTCTCGGGTCGGGCTCCCGAGCGGTTCAGCATGTCGTAGACGCCGTAGAACGGCACGCAGGCCTGTACCGAGGTGTCGACGCCCTCGTGTCCAGGCTGCAGCTCGTCACGGTTGGCGGTCAGCCCCATCAACGCGCACAGATGCCCACCGGCGGAGCCGCCGGTCACGGCGACGAAGGAGGGATCCATGCCGTATTCGCGGCCGTGGGTGCGGATCCACGCCAGCGCGGCCTTGCAGTCGTGCAGATGGGTCGGGAAACCGACGCTGGGGCTGAGACGGTAGTTGGCGGCCACGCAGATCCAGCCACTGGCTGCCAGCTGGTACATCAGCGGCAGCGCCTGCTCTTCCTTGTTGCCGATGATCCAGCCGCCGCCGTGGATCTGCAGCACCACCGGGCAGCCCTGCGGCGGAATCACCTGCGGGCGGTAGATGTCGAGCCGCTGGCGGATGCCTCCGTTCGCGTACGCGATGTTGCGGATCACCTCGACGTCGGGACGCGCCATGCGGAACGGCCGGCACCAGTCGCGAAAGCCGACCGCACCACGCAGACGCGCCGCCGCCGTGGCCGGGATCCGGCTGCGGTAGCCCGCGCCGAGGGCTTCGGTGAGCGCTTCCTCGACGGTGGACCCGCTGCGCAGACCGAGCCGCAGGTTGTGCAGCAGACCGGGCCACGACAGGAGCAGCACGATCAAGGCGATCCAGCCCAGCGTCGAATCCAGCGCGCCGCCCGCCACGCAGAACAGCACAATCACCGCCTGCAGCGGCAGCCAGAACCACGCCAGCTCGGTGGTCAGCAGCGCGAAGCCGAACACGAACCACGGCAGCGTGTTGTCCGGGAACGAGCGCGGTGCAAAGACGGTCAGCAGCGCGAGCACGTTGCACAGCGCGAGCACGGCGAGCAGGGTATCCATCGGCAACTTCCTGGGCGTGAAACGGGAGGTGTGGCTCGCGGCCGATCATAGCAGACGCCTGTTGCGCGCATCGCGCGCGTCGCGTCGCCTCAGAGCCGGTGAAAATTTCGGCAGCGGTCGCAGCAGGTGGGCGGAATTTTCACAGCCTCTCAGTCGGCGTTGCGCTCGACGCGGCGTCGGTAGCGGTCGCGCTCGCTCTCGCTCATGCTGCGCCAGCGCTGGCGCAGTTCCTCGCGCTGCTCCGGACTCATGCTCCGGTAACGGTCCTCGGCCTCGCGCACGCGCTGCTGCTCGTCGCGTGGCAGCGAACGGAATCCCTGCTCGCGCCGTTGCAGGCGTGCCCGGTCCTCCTGGCCGCGTCCGTCGCGCCCGTCGCGTTCGCCGTGGCGCGGCCCCGCGTCGGCCGAGGCTGTCGCCACAACCGCCAGCGCCAGCATGGCAGCGCGGAGCAGGGCGCGCCGCGAGCGATATTCAGTCATGGGCTCCCATCTCCGACTCCGCCAGCCACAGGTAGAAGTCGAGGTCTTCGTAGAACGCCGGATCTTCCGGCAGCGGCATGCCGCGCTCGGGTTGCAGCCAGCCGTGCTGCCCGGGCAGCAGTACGGCCACCGCGAGCACGGTCGCCAGCGCCGCACCACCGAGGGCCGGTCCGTGCAGGCGCCACCACGGGAGGCGCGTCGCGCCCAGCGCGCGTTGCCGGGCCGCGCCGATGCGCGCCAGCGTGGTGGCGTCGAGTTCGCTTTCCTGTCGGCGCAGCAGCGCGCGCCAGTTCCGTTCCAACCCGTTCATCAACGGTGATCTCCGAGTTGCTCGCGCAGCGCCTGCAGCGCACGCGAGTAGTGCGTCTTCACGCTTCCCTCGCCGCAGCCCATCGCGGCTGCCGTCTCCGCGGTCGACAGGCCCTCCCAGCAGCGCAGCAGGAACGCCTGGCGCTGGCGCTCCGGCAGGCGGGCCACCGCCTGCATCAGCGTGTCGGCCGTTTCCTCGCCGGCGATCAGCCGTGCCGGGTCGGTCACGGCCGGGTCGGCGATGCGTGCCAGCGGTTCCTCCCCGTGCTCGTCGCGGCTGCGCTCCATCCAGCCGAACAGGCGGGCGTGGAGCACGCGTCGCCGCCGTGTGTCGGTGATGCGGTTCCGGAGCATGCGATAGAACAGCGGCCGCCACTCCGCGGGCGGTCTGCCGGCGTAACGCTGCACCAGACGCAGCATCGTGTCCTGCAGGGCGTCGAGTGCGTCGTCCTCGTTGCCGAGCGCGAAGCGGGCCATCAGAAAACCGCGGCGCTCGATCGAACGCAGGAAGGTTTCCAGATCCGCTGCCACCTCCGTGGCATCGTCCGCGTCGCTGTCGTCACTCTGGCGCATTGCTCTCCCGGGGCATGGCCACGCGCGTCGGCATCGCGTTCGATGCGCTGGCTACAACGCGCGCTGCCGGGATCGGTTGACACCGGGTGCGCATCGCCACGCAGGTTACGCCAGCGATGGCGCTGCGGTCCAATTCCGGATCGGCGCGGTCCGGGAGCCTAGCTACCCGAACAGGGGCATGCGCGGGTGTTTGGGTGCTGCGATTGCCACCGTCATGCGCGATACTCGGAGACCGTGCATGGCGCTGGCGGACAGGAGGGCGCGCGGTGGCGGAATCGATACTGAAGCGGGTTGGCTGGCTGGCCGAGCTGCGCAGTCGCTGGATGGCGCTGTTGCGCAACATCATCACGCGGACCAACCTGTGGCTGCTGCGGACCTCGGGCGGGCGGCTTGGCAACAGTTTCCTCGGGCGCTCGGTGATGCTGCTGCACACGATCGGCCATCGCAGCGGCGCCGAGCGAGTGATCCCGATCTTCTACCTCAGCGACGGCGAACGCATCGTGCTGGTCGCCTCGAACGCGGGCACCACCACTGACCCCGCGTGGTTGATCAATATGCGCGCGCATCCCGCGGTTGCGGTGACGATCCGCGGCCACCGGCGAGCGATGACGGCCCGCGTCGCCGACGACGACGAACACCGGCACTACTGGCCGCGCGTGGCCGAGATGTTCCCGGTCTGGGAGATGGTGCAGAACAACAGCCTGCGCCGCTTCCCGATCGTGGTGCTCGAACCGCGCGCCGACTGATCCGCACACTGTAATCCCCCAGTAATGAAGCGCGGCGTCATTCGCGCCGGTGCGGTCCTATACTCCGGCGCACTCGCAGGACGGTCCTGGAGCGCTGGAGTGAACGCATGAGGTGGGACGAGGAAGTCGACTGGCTGGTCGTTGGTTCGGGGGCCGCCGGAATGACCTCGGCGCTGCGCGCCGCGGACCTCGGTGCGCGTACGCTGCTGGTCGAGAAGTCGGCGCGCTTCGGCGGTTCCACCGCGATGTCCGGTGGCGCGATCTGGGTGCCGGCGAATCCGGGCATGGCGGCGCTGGGCATCCCCGATTCGCGTGAGGAGGGGCTGCGTTACCTGGAGCACATCGTCGCCGGCCGGGTGCCGCCCGAGCGGCTCGCGGCGTACGTCGAGACGGCGCCGCGCATGGTCGAGTACCTGGCCACACGCAGCCACGTGGTCTTCGAGCCGGTTCCCACCTACTGCGACTATTACGCCGAGGCGCCGGGCGGCAAGCCCGGTGCGCGCACGATCGAGCCGCCCGAGTTCGAGGCGATGAGGCTGGGCGCCGAGCGCACGCGCCAGCGGTTCGGATTCGAGCACAGCCGGCCGCTGGCGTTCATGAGCCTCAAGGCTTCCGACGTACCGGCGCTGCTGCTCGGCGGGTGGCCGCGGATCGCGCTGGTCATGCGCCGAGCCGCCGGGTATTACCTGAACCTGCGCGCGCGCCTCGCCGGCGCCGGCAACACCTGTTATACGCTGGGCGCCTCGCTGATCGCACGGCTGCGGTTGTCGCTGGCCGACCGCGCCGTGCCCTTGTGGCTGGACTCGCCGTTGCGCGAACTGGTGCTCGAGGACGGACGGGTGACCGGCGCGGTGGTCGGCCGCGCTGGCCGCGAGGTGCGCGTGCGCGCGCTGCGCGGCGTGATGCTCGCCGCCGGTGGCTTCGAGAAGAACGCCGCGCTGCGCCAGCGCTACCAGGAAATGCCGATCGGCGCGGACTGGGCTGCCGGCTGCCCTGGCAACGAGGGGGATGCGATCGTGCTCGCCGAGCAGGCCGGGGTGGCGCTGGACCTGATGGAGCAGGCGTGGTGGTGCCCCGTGTTCAAGGTTCCGGGCGACCCGAATCCGCGGGTGATCGTGATGGAAAAAGGCATGCCGGGTTCGATGCTGGTCGATGCCGCCGGCCGGCGCTTCGTCAACGAATCCTCGCCGTACAACGACTTCGTGAAAGGCATGTACGCGGCGCATCGCAGCGGCGTCGCGGCGATTCCGGCGCACCTGGTGTTCGACGCGACCTTCCGCCGGCGCTATCCGGTGGGTCCGGTGCGTCCGGGCTCGATCCAGCCCGATGCCGCGCTGCCGGCGTCGCTACGCGACGGCTTTCTGGTGCGCGCCCACTCGATCGCGGAACTCGCGCGTGCGATCGGCGTCGATGCGGCGGGACTCGAGGCGAGCGTGGCGCGCTTCAACGGCTTCGCGCGCACCGGCCGTGACGAGGATTTCGGTCGTGGTGACACGCTGTCGGATCGCTATTACAGCGATCCTCAGGTCACCCCGAATCCGTGCCTCGCGCCGATCGAGACGCCGCCGTTCTATGCGGTGAAGGTCTACCCGGGCGATCTGGGCACCAAGGGCGGCGTGGTCACCGACGCCCACGCGCGCGCGCTCGATCGCTCCGGGCAGCCGATCCCCGGGCTGTATGCCGCGGGGAACTGTTCTGCGTCGGTGATGGGGGAAACCTATCCGGGTGCCGGCGGCACCATCGGTCCGGCGATGGTGTTCGGTTTCCTCGGCGCCGAGCACGGCTGCGCCGGCTAGCGCTCTCAGCGGTCCTGCCAGCGCGGCGGGCGTTTCTCGAGGAAGGCCTGCACGCCTTCCAGCGTGTCGGCACTCTGCGAAACCTCGTGCACCAGACGGCGTTCGAGTGTGAGCGCTTCCTCGAGCGGCAGTGCGCCGCCCTCACGCACCGCGCGCAGGATTGCGCGCTGCGGCACCAGGCTGTGGCGCGTGATGGTGCCGGCCAGTTCCGCCGCGCACGCGATCACGTCGTCACCCTCCTCGCAGACGCGGTTGACCAGGCCGATCGCGGCGGCCGTTGCACCGTCCACCGGATCGCCGCCGAGGATCATCTCGAGCGCGCGGTTCTCGCCGACCAGGCGCGGCAGCAACTGCGTGCCGCCGTAGGCCGGCAGCAATCCGAGCTTGATCTCGGGCAATCCGAGCCGCGCGCCGCGGCGCGCGACCCGGAAGGTGCACGCCAGCGCGAGTTCCAGTCCGCCGCCGAGCGCAAGGCCGTTGATCGCGGCGACGATCGGCTTCGGGAAGTCGCGCATGCGCACGATGAGCGCGTGCACGCGCCGCACGCGCTGCTGCGGATCACGGTGCGGCTCGCTGAGGTCGCTGCCGGCGCAGAATGCCCGACCGGCGCCGCTCAGGATCAGGGCGCGACTGTCGCCGCCCTGCTCCTCGTCGAGGATTTGCTCGAGACGGTCGAGCATCGGGTTGGTGATCGTGTTCAGCATGTCCGGGCGGTTCAGCGTCAGCAGCACGCACGCGCCGCGTCGCTCGCTCTGCACTACGTCCATCGTCGGGTCTCCTGGTGCCATCGTCGGTCGGATCGGTGTGCCTCAGCTCGCGGCGGCGCGCTCCTCGAGCTCGCTCCAGCGCATGAACGCCTCCTCGAGCTCCTCGGCGATCGCCGCCACGCGCAGCGAGGCGGCGTTGAGCTCGTCGAGCGCCAGCGCGCCCATGCCGGCGAGCAGCGCGGCCTGTTCGTGTTCCAGCGCCTCGATCCGCGCGGGCAGTTCGACGAGTTCGCGCTGTTCGCGAAAGCCGAGTTTGCGGCTCGCACTGCGCTGGCGTGGCGCCGCGCGTGGCGCCGGTTCCGGCACCGTGGTCGCGGCCAGCGGCCCGGGGCGCTGCAGCAGCCAGTCACTGTAGCCGCCGGCGTACTCCTGCCAGCGTCCCTCGCCTTCGGCGACCAGCGTCTGCGTCACCACGTTGTCGAGGAACACGCGATCGTGCGTGACCAGCAGCAACGTGCCGGTGTACTCCTGCAGCGTGTCCTCGAGCAGTTCCAGCGATTCGATGTCGAGGTCGTTGGTCGGCTCGTCGAGCACCAGCAGATTGGCGGGGCGCGCGAACAGCCGCGCCAGCAGCAAACGGTTGCGCTCGCCGCCCGACAGCGTGCCGACCGGCGAGTTCGCCCGTTGCGGGGCGAACAGGAAATCCCCCAGATAGCTGATCACGTGGCGCCGCTCGCCGCCGGTCTCGATCCAGTCGGAGCCGGGGCTGATCGTCTCGATCACCGTCCGGCGCGGATCGAGCTGCTCGCGCATCTGGTCGAAATACGCCACCTCGAGCCCGGTGCCGAGGCGCACGCTGCCCTCGTCGGGCGCGAGTTGCCCGAGGATCAGCCGGATCAGCGTGCTCTTGCCGGCGCCGTTGGGGCCGATCAGTCCGATGCGGTCGCCGCGCAGCACGCGCAGCGACAGGTCGCGCACCACGCTGCGCCCGTCGAAACGCTTGCCGACGTGTTCGAGCTCCGTGACCAGCTTGCCGGAACGCCCCCCGCCGTCGAGGCGCAGGCGCAGCTTCCCGATCCGCTCGCGCCGCTCGGCGCGCTCCGCGCGCAGGCGCTCGAGCCGCCGGACGCGGCCCTCGTTGCGCGTGCGCCGCGCCTTGATTCCCTGGCGGATCCAGACTTCCTCCTGCGCCCAGAACGCGTCGAACTTGCGTGCCGCGACCTCCTCGGCGGCCAGTTGCTCCGCCTTGCGCGCCTCGTAGGCCCTGAAGTTGCCCGGATACGAGCGCAGCAGCCCGCGGTCGAGCTCGACGATGCGGGTCGCGAAGCGGTCGAGGAACGCGCGGTCGTGGGTGATGACGATCGCCGCCGACACCTTCGACAGCAGCTCCTCGAGCAGCGTGATGCCGCCGATGTCGAGGTGGTTGGTCGGCTCGTCGAGCAGCAGCAGGTCGGGCGCCAGCGCGAGCGCCAGCGACAGCGCGGCACGCTTGCGTTCGCCGCCCGACAGCCGCTGCGTGCCGCGTTCGGGATCGAGGTCGAAGCGCTGCAGGTGCTCGCGCAGCCGTGCCTCGAAGCGCCAGTGCTCCCCGTCGTCGATAATCGCCGTCCGCGTCGCGCGTTCGAGCAGGCTGGCGAACAGCGTCGCGCCGGGCGCGAGTTCGGGTTCCTGCTCGACGAGCACGACCCGGGTTCCGTCGCCGAGCCGCGCCACACCGTCGTCGAGCGCGACCTGGCCCGCGATCACGCGCAGCAGCGAGGACTTGCCGGTGCCGTTGCGTCCGATCAGGCCGATGCGCTCGCCGCGCGTGACGGTGAGCGAGGCGCCGTCGAGCAGCGGATGCAGCCCGTACGCCAGACCGGCGCGTTCGATGCCGACCAGAACGCTCATCGTGGACGTGCTTCGACGTGTCTCATTCGACGGTGACCGTGATCCGCTCCGACATCACCGGGGGTTGGTGCGGGCGGTGCAGGTGGTCGCCGAGCAGCAATTGCAGGCTATGCGTGCCCGGGGCAAGCTCGAGCGTGATCTCGGTCTGCCCGGCGCCGAAATGCCGGTGTTGCTCGTCGGCCGGGATCGGCTGGTCGAGCGCGGGCGGCGTGTCCAGGTCGATCAGCAGGTGATGGTGTCCGGTAGCGGGATGGGCCACTCCGGCCGGCGCCACACCCATGCCGCGCAGACCGAAGCGCACGGTCACGGGGTTCGCGAGCACCGTGCCGTCGGCCGGTTCGATGAAGTAGACCTCGGCGCCTTGCGGGGCGGGTGTCGCCGCGCCGGCACCGATCGCGAACAGTGCCAGCACGGCGACACCGAGATGGCGATGGAACGTGTTCATGGGGGCACTCCTCATGCCGTGATTCGTACGGCAGCATAACAAATGCCGCGCCGGGCCGGTCGCGGCGACCGCAGGCCCCGGTACCGGTTAGAATCCGCCGATGCATGCCGAACACATCCTCGACGGACTCAATCCCTCGCAGCGCGAAGCGGTCACCGCAGCCGCCGACGCGAATCTGCTCGTGCTGGCCGGCGCCGGCAGCGGCAAGACCCGCGTGCTGGTGCACCGCATCGCCTGGCTGATCTACCACGAAGGCTTCTCGCCGCACGCGCTGCTGGCGGTCACGTTCACCAACAAGGCGGCGCGCGAGATGCGCGCGCGGATCGAGGAGATGACCGCGCTGTCGACCCGCGGCATGTGGGTCGGCACCTTCCACGGGCTCGCGCACCGGCTGCTGAAGGCGCACTGGCACGAGGCCGGGCTGGCGCAGAACTTCCAGATCCTCGACGCCGACGACCAGCTGCGTGTCGTCAAGCGCGTCTACCGCGACCTCGGAATCGACGAGGACCGCTATCCGCCACGCCAGGCGCAGGGCTGGATCAACGCGCACAAGGACGAGGGGCGGCGAGCCGCGCATATCGAGGACTTCGGGCACGACCGCTTCCACGCGACGATGCTGGCCGTCTACCGTGCCTACGAGAGCGCTTGCGAACGGGGTGGACTGGTGGATTTCGCCGAGCTGCTGCTGCGCGCGCACGAGTTGTGGCTGAAGGACGCGGCGCTGCTCGCGCACTACCGCGAGCGCTTCCGCCACATCCTGGTCGACGAGTTCCAGGACACCAACACGATCCAGTACGCGTGGCTGCGCGTGCTGGCCGGTGATTGCGCGCGCCTCACCGCGGTCGGCGACGACGACCAGTCGATCTACGGCTGGCGTGGCGCGAAGATCGAGAACATCCACCGTTTCGAGCGCGATTTCGCGGGAGCCCACATCGTGCGCCTCGAGCAGAACTACCGCTCGACCGGCGTGATCCTCGACGCCGCCAACGCCGTGATCGCGAACAACCGCGGGCGCTTCGGCAAGCAGCTGTGGACCAGCGGCGACAAGGGCGAGCCGATCACGCTGTATGCGGCGTTCAACGAGCAGGACGAGGCGCGCTTCATCGTCGACCATATCCGCGAGTGGATCGCTGCCGGCCACGCGCGCGCCGACGCCGCGGTGCTGTATCGCTCGAACGCACAGTCGCGGGTGCTCGAGGAGGCGCTGCTGCGCTGCTCGATCCCGTATCGCGTCTACGGTGGCCAGCGCTTCTACGAGCGTCTCGAGATCAGGAACGCGCTGGCGTACCTGCGCCTGCTGGGCAACCGTGACGACGACGCGGCGTTCGAGCGCGTCGTGAACACGCCGCCGCGCGGCATCGGCAACGCCACGCTCGAACTGTTGCGCCAGCGTGCGCGCGCGGACGGCGCCTCGCTGTGGCAGGGGGCTGCAGCGGTGGCGGCCGAGCTGCCGGCGCGCGCCCGCAATGCGCTGGCCGGCTTCCTGGCGCTCATCGACCGGCTGCAACTCGAGACGCGGGACCTCGAGCTCGCGACGCTGGTCGATCACGTGCTCGGGGCGAGCGGACTGCTCGATTTCCACCGCAACGAGAAAGGCGAGCGCGGGCTGACGCGCGCGGAGAACCTCGACGAACTGGTCAGCGCCTGCCGCCAGTTCGTGCCCGACGATCCGCAGCAGGACGTGCTGCAGCAGTTCCTGGCCAGCGCCTCGCTCGACGCCGGCGAGGGGCAGGCCGACGAACACGAGGACAGCGTGCAGCTGATGACGCTGCATTCGGCGAAGGGGCTGGAGTTCCCGCTGGTGTTCATCGCCGGGATGGAGGAACACCTGTTCCCGCACCGCATGTCGATCGACGAGCCGGGGCGGCTAGAGGAAGAGCGACGGCTCGCCTACGTCGGCATCACGCGTGCGATGCGCTCGCTTTACCTGAGCTACGCCGAGTCGCGGCGCTTGCACGGCATGGAGACGCGCAACACGCCGTCGCGCTTCCTGCGGGAAATCCCGCCGGCGCTGTTGCGCGAGGTGCGCCCGCGCGTCTCGGTGGCGCGCCCCGCCACCTTCGGAGGTGGCTACGGCGCCGGTGCCGCGCCGCGCACCGAAGCACTGCCGGGCGGGCTGCGGCTGGGGCAGAGCGTGCGGCACCCGAGCTTCGGCGAGGGGGTGGTGATCGACTTCGAGGGCCAGGGTTCGAACGCGCGGGTCAACGTGAACTTCCGCTCGGCGGGCGCCAAATGGCTTGTGCTGTCCTATGCCAGGCTCGAACCGATGGGCTGAGTGCCGTCAGCTCCGCGGTACCGCCCGCGTGCGGCCGTTCTCGTCGATGGCGACGAACACGAAGGTGCCTTCGGTGACCTTCTCGACGATCGGTGCGGCACCGGCGAAGCCGGTCAACCGTGACCACACCTCGACTTGCACCTGGATCGAGCTGCGGCCGACCGCGACCACCTGCGTGTAGCAGCTCACGACGGCGCCGACCTTCACCGGCACCATGAAGCTCATGCGGTCGATGGCGACCGTGGCGACCCGTCCAGCGGCCACCTTCGATGCGGCGACCCCGCCTGCCAGGTCCATCTGCGACAGCAGCCAGCCGCCGAAGATGTCGCCGTTGGCATTGGTGTCCTTCGGCATCGCGATGGTCTGCAGGGCGAGTTCGCCGCTGGGTCCGGGGGACTCGTCACTGTGTGCTGTCATCTGGCTGGACTCCTCTGGATCATCGTGGGGGTTCGCTACGTGTCCGGTCGGCGCGCGTCGCGCCGGCGAGCTGTGCGGCGCGTTCGCGCGCGAAAGCCGCCGCCACCGAGTTCCCGCTCGCGACGGCCGCGTAGCGCTGGCCGGCCCCGGCGGTGTCGCCGAGTCCACGCGCGACCTCGGCGAGTCCCAGCGTGGCTTCCTCGCTGGCAAGCAGGCGGTTCGCTGTCTGCAGGTCGTCGCCGGCGGGCTCGAGGTTGCCGCGCGCCAGGTGCTGCAGGCCACGCAGCAGGTACGGCCGGTGGAAGCCGGGGTTGAGCGCGATCGCGCGGTTCAGACCGGTGAAAGCGTCGGCCGGCCGGCCGAGTTGCGCAGCCGCCACGGCGTGCAGTTCGTGGAACAGCGCCTCGCGCGGCTGCAGCGCGAGCGCCTCGCGGGCCGCCGCGAGCGCCTCGGCGTTGTGCCCTGCGTCGAATGCAGCGATGCCGCGTTCGTAGATGGCGTAGGCCGTCCGGTCGCGCGTCAGCCGTGCCGTGCGCGCGCGAAAGCGTACCTCGCCGCGCTCGCCGGTGCCGAGCTTCTGCGCTGCGCGCGCCGCCGCCTCGGCACGTGCGGTCGACGGGGGCTGAGCGGCGAACGGGCCGGCGCTCCAGTCCGCCTCGGTATTCACGTCGGCGAGCCGTTGCAGCAGCCGTGGCAAGGCCTGCGGGTCGTAGCCGGCACGCGCGAGCCGGGCGAGGGTGGACTGATCGGCCGCGGACGTCTCGACAGAGCCGACCGGCGATACAGCCGTGCCGGTCGTGGCGGTGCGCAGTGTGATCTGGTCCCACGCAGCGCCCTCGCGCACGGCTCCGATTGCCGCCAGGGAGGCCGGTGTGTCCGCGGGAGTACCCCCGGTGCCGACGTCCGCGGGGTGCAGCGCGTGATCGATCGCCAGCGCGAACAATGCCGCGAGCTCGGCCTCGTCTTCGAGGCGCGCGAGCAGTCCGCGGCTCAGTGCGACCTTGCCGCCCGGCAGTGCCCACAGCGACGGCGCCGAGCGGTTCAGTACCACGAACTCCCACGGCAACCACGGTTGTTCGCCGAGGCGCGCCAGCGTTTCACCGATGCCGGCGACGTAGCCGCCGAGCACGGGATCCGGCGCATGGATACCACCGGCGCGCTGCTGCAGCGTCGCGAACAGCGCTTCGCCGAGGCGGATGCGCTCCGATGCGTCCGCCAGCGTCTGCCGGGGCGGCTCCGCGCGCTGCTCGCTCGTGCAGCCCGGCAGCAGCAGGCAGGCCGACAGCAGCGCAGCGAGGCATCGCTGCAAGCGCATGCGCTTCATCGCAGCAGATAATCCGCGGCGATCCCGGTGAACACCGCAAGCCCGAAGAAGTTGTTGTTCAGGAACGCGCGGAAGCAGTGCTCGCGGCTGCGGTCGCGCGTCTGGTACTGCTGCCACGCGAACAACGCTGCGCCCAGCAGCAGGGCCACCGCGTACGGTACGCCCATATCGAACTGCGTTCCAGCCAGCCACAGCAGCAGCAACACCAGCGCCTGCAGCACCGCGATCACGAGACGGTCGGCCGCGCCGAACAGGATCGCGGTGGACCTGACCCCGATCTGCAGGTCGTCGTCGCGATCGACCATCGCGTAAAAGGTGTCGTAGACCACGCTCCACAGCGCAGCCGCGACGAACAGCGGCCACAGCACTGCCGGCAGCTCGCCGCGCTCGGCCGCGAACGCCATCGGAATCCCCCACGAGAACGCCACTCCGAGCCCGAATTGCGGCAGGTGCGTTACGCGTTTCAGGTGCGGGTAGCCGAGCGCGAACACCAGCCCCGCCACCGACAGCGCCACGGTCAGCGCGTTGGTGAGCAGCACCAGAGCGAACGCCGCGAGCGCCAGCGTCGCGCCGAGCGCGATCGCTTCGCGCTCGCTGACCTGTCCGCTTGCAAGCGGCCGGTCGCGGGTGCGTTCCACGTGGCCGTCGAAGTGGCGGTCGGCGAAATCGTTGGCAACACATCCGGCCGAGCGCATCAGGAACACGCCGGCGGTGAAGATCAGCAGGTTCGACAGCGACGGACGGCCCTCGGCGGCGAACCACAGCCCCCACCACGTCGGCCACAGCAGCAGGAAGCTGCCGATCGGCCGGTCGAAGCGGATCAGTCGCAGGTACAGCGGCAGGCGTTCGCGCAGGTTCATGGCTGGGTCGGTCACGGGTCTGGCGCGCCGATTATAGCGGCGCGAGCCGGCACGCCGGCAGGAAGAACTCGGCGACCAGCAGTGGTTTCCCGTAGACGTGAAACACCGAGCGCCGCCCCCAGACCGGTTGCGCCGGTGCGAGCGTCGCCGGCACGATGCGGTGCGGGGCCCCGACCCGCGCCAGCTCGAAAGGCTGGCGCCGCAGTCCGCGCGTGGCGAACAGCAGCGCCCCGAGCGAGCGTTCGCCGAAGCGCCGCAGATGGCGCAGGCGCCCGCTCAGCGTCGCCGCCGGCAGCACGCTGCGCGCGAACACCCATGGCTCGCCGGCGCATTCGAGGATCACCTCGCGCACCAGCGCGACCTCGTGGGTGGCGAGCGCCAGCGCACGGCGTTCCGCCGGGCGCGGCCGCCGCCAGTGCTGGCTGAGCACGCGCACGCGCAACCGGTTGCCGCTCGTCGCCTGCAGCTGCGCGGTCAGCGACCCCTCGGCCAGCAGCCAGCGCCGGGTCGCCAGCGGCAGCTCGATCGCATCGAAGCGTCGCCAGGGTTTCCAGGCGGGCTCTTCGGGGTGGTTGCCCGCGGAGGACGACGCGTACAATGACTTCTTCTCCGTGACGCGGAACGTGGCTGATTCTATCCGGTTGCGTGGGCGCCGCGGCAGCCGATCGTACAGGGAGAATTCGATGGCGCGCTGGGAATGCATCGTCTGCGGCTGGGTCTACGACGAGGCCAGAGGTTGGCCCGACGATGGCATCGCACCGGGAACACCGTGGGAGCAGGTGCCCGAAGACTTCCTGTGTCCGGATTGCGGGGTCGGCAAGCAGGACTTCGAGCCGCTAGATGGCCGCGTGCGAGCGCGCGACATGGGACCGGCGACGTCACCGGCCCCGCTGATCGTGATCGGCACCGGGCTCGCCGGCTACACGCTGGCGCGCGAATTCCGCAAGCTCGACACCACGACGCCGCTGCTGCTGATCACCGCCGACGACGGACGCAGCTATTCGAAGCCGATGCTGTCGACCGGCTTCACGCGCGCGCTGACCCCGGAACAACTGGCCACCGCGGACGCGCCCGCGATGGCCGCCAGCCTCGGCGCGACGATACGCACCCACACGCAGGTGAGCGCGATCGATACCGCGCGGCGCGAACTGCGCCTCGACGACGGGAGCACAGAGGCATACTCGCGGTTGGTGATCGCGTGGGGAGCCGAGACCGTGCGCCCACCGCTGGCCGGCAACGCGGCCGACCGGGTGCATGCGGTCAACGACCTGCTCGACTACGCGCGCTGGCGTGCCGCGCTCGCCGCCGACGGTGGGCGAAACAAGGTGCTGCTGATCGGCGCCGGGCTGATCGGCTGCGAGTTCTGCAACGACCTCGGCAACGCCGGCATCGTCACCGAGGTGGTGGATCCGCTCGGCTGGTGCCTGCCCACGCTGCTGCCGGAGGCGCCTGGGCGCGCGCTGCAGCACGCGCTGGAGGCGCTCGGCGCGCGCTTCCATTTCGGCACCGTGGTGAGCACGATCGACCATGCGCCGGAGGGCGACGGCATCGTCGCCACGCTGGCCGATGGCCGGCGCATCGAGGCGGACCTGGTGCTGTCGGCGGTCGGTGTGCGCCCGCGCATCGCGCTGGCACGCGCGGCCGGACTCGCGGTCGGCCGGGGCATCGTCGCGGACCGCCTGCTGCAGACCAGCGCCGCCGGCGTGTACGTGCTCGGTGACTGCGCGGAGGTCGCCGGCCACGTCCTTTATTACGTGGCGCCACTGATGGCCTGCGCGCGTGCGCTGGCGCAGACGCTCGCCGGCAACCCGACGCCGGTCGCCTACCCGGCGATGCCGGTCACCATCAAGACGCCAGCATGCCCGGTCGTCGTCGCCCCGCCGCCGGCCGGCAGCGAGGGGTCGTGGTCGGTGAGCGGGTCGACGCCGGACTTCGTCGCCGAGTTCCGGGCCCCCGGTGGTGCGCTGCGCGGCTTCGCGCTGACCGGAGCCGAGGTGAGCCACAAGGCCCGCCTGCAGGCCGAACTGCCGCCGCTGCTGCTCTGAGCACGATGCTTTCGGCCGACCTCATGCCGCGAGATCGTGCGCGATCGCCTTGAGCTGCTCGGAGGCGCCGCGGATGCGCTCGCCTACTTCGAGCGCCGCGTCGCGATCGATGCCGAGCGCGCCGAAGGCCTGGTCCGGAATCGGTTCGAGCGGCGCGCTGCCGATGCCCTGCTGGCGCAGCATGCGGGTCGCGAGTTGCAGCAGGCGTGCGGCGATCTCGTGTTCACCGGCCTGCCCGGGCGCCTGCTGGAAGCGCAGCGCCGCACAGACCTCCTCGGGCAGGTGCCAGAAACGCATCAGCCAGCCGGCCATCTGTTCGCGCGTCACGCCGAGCAGGAAACGTTCGACGTGCCAGTGCCCCACGTGCGCGTTGGCGTCGGTATAGCGGCACACCAGCTGCATCTGCGGCTTGAACAGCTCGCCGAGGATGAGCGCGCCGAAGTTGTGCAGCAGGCCGCTCAGATACGTGTGCCCCAGTTGCGGGCGCAAGTTCGACGGCATCGCCTTCGCCAACCCTTCGACCATCGCCGCACAGTGCACCGCCTGCACCCAGTACGTACGGTAGCCGTGACGGCCTTCCCTGGACATGCGCATCGTCTTGCCGAGCGCCAGGCCGAGCGCGAGGTTCATCACGAGGTCGAAGCCGAGCACGCGCACGATCGCGTCCTGGATCGAGCGTACTTTGCCGGGAGCCGCGTAGTACGGCGACGAGGCCCAGCTCACGACCTGCGCCGCCAGCGCCGGGTCGATCTCGACCACGCGTGCCAGGTCGCTGACGCTGGCGTACGGGTCGGCGCTGATGCGGATGATGCGGTGCGCGATCTCCGGCAGTGGCGGGAAGTCCAGCGTGTCTTCCAGGCGCCGTTCGATGCGCCGCGACGTGAAGCGCGCCACCGCGTTGCCGATGTCGTCCTCGTCGGTGGACGCCGCGACACACGTGGGCCCCAGGTCGCCGAGCGCCACGCAGAAATCGGCGCTGCTGCACATGCCGTCGTCGAGCAGGTTGGCGAAGTCGGCCTCGGGAACGCGCACGCGCGCTCCGCCGGCGTCGAGTTCCAGCTCGCCGCACGAGCGCAGCGCGCGCTCGGCGATGACCGGCAGCCCGAGTGCGCGCGGCAGCGCGGGCAGCGACGCCAACCCGTGCGTCGCGCAGTAGGCGGCGACCGCGTCGTCGGGGATGGCCAGCAGTTCACGGCCGGCGAAACGGTTCAGCGCGTCGAGGTCGAGCAGGGTGTCGGCCGGCATCAGTACCAGCACGCGCCCGGCGGCGTCCTGAAGCAGGGTTGCGCGTACCTCGGTCGCGGTGCCCGGCTCCGCCAGTTCGGCCGGCGTCCATTGAATCGCTGCGCTGTCTAGCAGCCTGCTCACGGCTTGCGGCAATTCCATCGTCATCGTTCCTGTGGCGATGGGGGAAGTGTAGTTGAAGGCGTGCGATGCCACACGAAGCGTGCGCCGCGAACGTGACGCGGTCGCGCTCAGGCCTCGGCGTAGCGCGTGCGTCCGGGCAGCCAGCGCTCGAGCAGCGGCTCCACGTTCTCCGGGTGGCGTTCGAGCAGCGTCGAGGCGGCGGCGCGCACCCCGGGCAGCAGTGCCGCGTCGCGCCGCAGATCGGCGAAGCGCAGACCCATCAGCCCGGTCTGGCGCGTGCCCAGCAGCTCACCCGGTCCGCGCAGTGCCAGGTCGCGCTCGGCGAGCACGAAGCCGTCGGCGGTATCGCGCATCGCCTCCAGACGGGCGCGTCCGTTGAGCGACAGCGGCGGCTGATAGAGCAGCAGGCAGTGGCTGGCGACGCTGCCGCGGCCGACGCGCCCGCGCAACTGGTGCAACTGCGCCAGCCCGAGCCGCTCGGCGTTCTCGATGATCATCAGCGAGGCGCGCGGCACGTCCACGCCCACCTCGATCACGGTGGTGGCGACCAGCAGCCCGATCTCGCCGCGCTTGAACGCGTCCATCGTCGCCAGCCGCTCGCGTGTCGCGAGTCGCCCGTGCACCAGTCCCACGCTGAGCTCCGGCAGCTGTGCGGCGAGCTCGGCCGCGGTGGCCTCTGCCGCCTGCGCCTGCAGCGCTTCGGATTCCTCGATCAGCGTGCACACCCAGTACGCCTGGCGGCCCTCGGCACAGGCCGCACGCACGCGCTCGACCACTTCGGCGCGGCGGGTGTTGGCGAGCGCCGCCGTGGTCACCGGGGTGCGCCCGGGCGGCAGCTCGTCGATCAGCGAGTAGTCCAGGTCGGCGTAGGCGGTCATCGCCAGCGTACGCGGGATGGGGGTCGCGGTCATCACCAGCTGGTGCGGGGCGCCGCCCTCGCCGGCCCCTTTCTCGCGCAGCGCCAGGCGCTGGTGCACGCCGAAGCGGTGCTGCTCGTCGATGATCACGAGACCCAGCCGCGCGAAGCTCACCTGCTCCTGGAACAGCGCGTGGGTGCCCACCGCGAGCTCGATCGTGCCGTCGGCGATGGCGGCGAGCGCGGCGCGGCGCGCCTTCGCCGGCAAGCGCCCGCCGAGCAGCACGCAGCGCAGTCCCAGCGGTTCGAACCAGGCCGCGAAGCTGCGCAGATGCTGCTCGGCGAGCAGTTCGGTCGGCGCCATGATCGCGACCTGCCAGCCGCAGCCGATCACGGCGAGCGCTGCGAGCGCCGCCACCAGCGTCTTGCCGCAGCCCACGTCGCCCTGCACCAGGCGCAGCATCGGGCGTCCGCTCGCCAGGTCGGAGCGGATCTCGGCGCTGACGCGCAGTTGCGCGGCGGTCGGCGTGAACGCCAGGCGTTCGAGCAACTGCTCGCCCAGCCGCCCGTCGTCGGTGAGTACCGGTGCGTGCTGCGTGCGTGCGCGCCGGCGGATCAGCAGCAGCCCGAGGTGGTGCGCCAGCAGTTCCTCGGTGGCGAGCCGCCGCTGGTACGGGTGGGTGCCGTCCATGAGCTGTGCGAGCGGCGCCTCGGGCGGCGGGCGGTGCAGGTAGCGCAGCGCGGTGGCGAGCGGCACCGAGGTACCCGCCAGGCCCACCGGCAACAGTTCGGCCAGCGAAGCGTTGTCGAGCATTTGCAATGCCTGTGACGTGAGTGAGCGCCAGCTCCCCTGCTGCAATCCCTCGGTGCTCGGGTAGACCGGCGTGAGCGCGGTCTCGGCGGCTTCGCCGCTGGTGCTCGCCACGCGGTACTCGGGATGGTACATCTCGATGCCGGTGCGCCCGCGGCGCGCCTCGCCGAAGCAGCGCAGCCGCCCGGCCTCGCGCAGCCCGCGCTGCTGGGCCGCAGTGAAGTGGTAGAAGCGCAGCGTCAGCACTCCGCTCGTGTCGCCCAGCAAACAGACCAGGCTGCGCCGCCGCCCGGCCTCGATCCGCACCTCGAGCACCTGTCCCTCCACCACGGCCTCGACACCGGGCAGCAGCGTGGCGATCGGCAGCACGCGGGTGCGATCCTGGTAGCGCAGTGGCAGGTGGAACAGTACGTCGGCGACACTGCGAATGCCGAGCGCGGCAAGGCGCGCGGCCAGTTGCGGCCCGACGCCGCGCAGCGCGCCGACCGGCACGCGTTCGAGGGCGGGACTGAGGGGCGCGTGATCCTTGGGCAAACGAAGGGGCCGATCCGGTGACTCAACGGCGTTGTGCGATGATAGCCGAAGGTGTGGACGGAGAGTGTGCATGAGTCCTGCGAACATTCTGATCGCCGGCTGCGGCGACGTCGGCGGCGTGCTTGCGACGCGTCTGCTGGCCGCCGGACATGGCGTCACCGGACTGCGCCGCCGCGTCGCGGAACTGCCCGCCGGGGTCGAAGCGCTGGCGGTCGACCTCACGCGGCCCGTCACCCTCGGTACGGTCGCCGGGCGGAGTTTCGACGTCGTCGTCGTGACGAGCGCGGCCCGACGTTTCGACGAGACGCACTACCGCGCTGTCTATGTCGACGGTCTGCGCCACCTGCTCGATGCGCTGCGCGGCACCCCGCGCGTGCTGCTCGCCTCGAGCACCGGGGTGTACCACCAGCACGCCGGGGAGTGGATCGACGAGGACTCGCCGGCCGCACCGCAGGGCTTTGCTGGCCGCATCCTGCTAGAGGGCGAGCGGCTGCTGGCCGAGCGCCTCGGCGAGCGTGCCACGGTGGTGCGTTTCGGTGGGATCTATGGTCCGGGACGCGAGCGTCTGCTGCAGGAAGTCGTGGCCGGGATCGGCTGCCCGCGGGAGCCGGTGCGCTACACCAATCGCATCCATCGCGACGACTGTGCCGGCATCCTCGGCTTCCTGGTCGGACGGCTGCTCGCGGGCGAGCCGTGCGCGGGCCTTTACCTCGGGGTCGACAGCCTGCCGGCACCGATGTGGGAGGTGCGGCACTGGCTCGCCGCGCAACTCGGCGTTGCCCTCGACGACGCGCACCCGGCCACGCCTGCGCAGCGCGCACCGGGCAGCAAGCGCGTCTCGAACCGCCGCTTGCTCGCGGCCGGCTACGCGTTCCGCCACCCGGACTACCGGGCCGGTTACGCGCCGCTGATCGCGGCGCTCAGGACTTCAGTACCATCGTAGCCTCGATTTCCACCGCCGCGCCGCGCGGCAGCGCCGCCACCTGCACGCAGGCGCGTGCCGGGTACGGCTCGCCGAAGTGGCGGGCCATCACCGCGTTCACGGCACCGAAGTCGGCCAGGTCGGTCAGGTAGATGTTGACCTTCACGCATTGGTTCAACTCGCCGCCGGCGGCGCGCGCCACCGCCGCGAGGTTGCGGAACACCTGCTCGGCCTGCGCGCTCGCGTCACCGGCCACCAGCTCCATGGTCCCCGGATCGAGCGGGATCTGCCCCGACAGCCAGACCGTGTTGTTGGCCTTCACGGCCTGGGAGTACGGTCCTATCGCCTGCGGCGCCTCGCTGGTGTGAATGACTGCGCGGTTGCTCATCGGGTTTCCTCGGGGTGGGGCGGAACAGGTCTCAGCGCCTGACTCGCGTGACTTTCATGACCGATTTCAAGGTGCGGATGCGGCGGATGATGCGGGCCAGCGCGACGCGGTTCCCGACCCCGACCACGAGCCGCACCTGGCTGATGCGCGCGTCGCGCTCCTCCATGCCGATCTTCTCGATGTTCACGTCCATCGCGCTGATGCGGTTGGCCAGCGCGGCGATCACGCCTTTCTGGTTCTCGAGCTCGACCAGCAGCTCGACGCTGAACTCGCCGCTGGTGTCCTCGGCCCAGCGCAATTGCGTGCAGCGCTCCGGGTCGGCGATGAACTCGGCGATGTTGTTGCAGTTCTCGCGGTGCACGACCACGCCGCGCCCCGCACTGATATGTCCCACGATCGCGTCGCCCGGAATCGGGTAGCAGCACTTCGCGAAGCTGAGCACCATGCCTTCGGTGCCGCGGATCGCCAGCGGCGACGGATCGCGGCCGACCGCGCCGGCCGGGGTTTCGCTGATGCCGAGCAGCCGGCGCGCGGTCAGCAGCGCGACGCGGTTGCCGAGGCCGATTTCCTCGAGGATGCCGTCGAACGAGGCACGCCGCGTCTCGAGCAGCAACTGCTCGACCGCGCGCGCCTCGAGCACCGCGCGGATACTGCTGCCGAGACTGGCGAGCGACTTCTCGAGCAGGCGGCGTCCCAGTTCCACCGACTCCGAGCGTTGCTGGCTCTTCAGGTAATGCCGGATGTTCGTTCGCGCCTTGGCGGTGACCACGAAGCCGAGCCAGGTGGGGTTCGGGTTCGCGCGCGGCGCAGTGACGATCTCCACCGTCTGGCCGCTCTGCAGCCGCGTGCTGAGCGGCGCGAGGTTGCGGTCGATGCGGCACGCCACGCAGCTGTTGCCGATGTCGGTGTGCACGGCGTAGGCGAAGTCCACCGCGGTCGCGCCATTGGGCAGCTCGAAGATCGCGCCGCGCGGTGTGAACACGTAGACCTCGTCCGGGAACAGGTCGATCTTCATGCTCTCGATGAACTCGAGCGAGTTGCCCGCCCGTTGCTGCATCTCGAGCAGCCCTTGCACCCACTGGCGCGCGCGCGAGTGTCCGCTGCCCGGCCGCTCCGAGCCGCTGCTCTTGTACAGCCAGTGCGCCGCGATGCCGTTGTTGGCCATCTCCTCCATTTCCGTCGTGCGGATCTGGATCTCTATCGGTACGCCGTGCATGCCGAACAGCACCGTGTGCAGCGACTGGTAGCCATTGGCCTTCGGGATCGCGATGTAGTCCTTGAAGTGTCCGGGCACGGGCTTGTAGAGGTTGTGCATCGCGCCGAGAACGCGATAGCAGTTGTCGACGTTCTCGACCACGATGCGGAACGCGAACACGTCCATGATCTCCGAGAACGACTTGCCCTTGGCGCGCATCTTCCGGTAGATGCTGTAGAGGTGCTTCTCGCGTCCGATCACGCGTGCCGCGATGCCCTCCTCGCGCAGCCGGGCCTCGATCTTGCGCTGGATCTGGCTCACCAGCTCCTTGCGATTGCCGCGCGCCTTGCGCACTGCGGCGCGGATCCGGCGGGCACGCATCGGATGCAGCGCCGCGAAGCCCAGGTCCTCGAACTCGACGCGCAGGTTGTTCATCCCGAGCCGCAGCGCGATCGGCGCGTAGATCTCTAGCGTCTCATGCGCGATACGACGGCGCTTCTCGGGTTTCAGCACGTCGAGCGTGCGCATGTTGTGCAGGCGGTCGGCGAGCTTGACGAGGATCACGCGGATGTCGCGTGCCATCGCCATCGCCATCTTCTGGAAATTCTCGGCCTGCGCCTCGGCGCGCGAGGTGGTCTCGAACTGCGAGAGCTTGCTGACGCCGTCGACCAGGTCCGCGACGGCGGGGCCGAACTGCGCGGCCAGCGCTTCCTTCGGGATTCCGGTGTCCTCGATCACGTCGTGCAGCAGCGCCGCGATCAGGCTCTGGTGATCCATGCGCATGTCGGCGAGGATGTGCGCCACCGCGAGCGGGTGCGTCACATACGGCTGCCCGGTGCGTCGCACCTGGCCGTCGTGTGCCTGTTCGGAGAAGTAGTACGCCCGTCGTACCGCGTCGACCTGCTCGTGGGCGAGGTAGCCGCGGAGCTTGTCGGTCAGCGCGCCGAGTTGCTGCATGCGCGTAAGTCGCGCGCCCCGGCCCTCACAGGCCGGCGGCTTCTACCTGCGCCTCGAGCAGTTCCTCGAAGCTCGGCTCGCTGCGCTCCTCGAAGATCTCGGGACCGATCTTTCCTTCCTCGATCTCGCGCAGCGCGATCACCGTCGGCTTGTCGGACTCCTCTTGCACCAGCGGGTCCTTGCCGCCGGTGGCGAGCTGGCGCGCACGCCTGGCGGCGAGCATCACCAGCTCGAAGCGGTTCTCGACCTTGTCGAGGCATTCCTCTACCGTAATACGTGCCATGGTTCTCACCTGTTGTGTGGGTTCAGCGCACCCGGCCTGCGGTGCGGGGGGCGCGAATTCTAGCAGAGTTCCTCACGGGGCCGACAGCAGGCTCCCGATCAGCCCGGCGAGCCGCACCGCCTGGGCGCACCGGCACAGGCGATTGGCCCGCACGATCGCGCGCAGGTCTGCCAGCGCCGTTTCGAACACCTCGTTGACGACGATGTAATCGGACTCGTCGTAGTGGGACATCTCGCTCACCGCCTCGCGCATGCGGTGGCCGATCACCTCGTCGCCGTCCTGGTTGCGTCCGCGCAGGCGCTGCTCGAGCGTTGCGCGCGACGGCGGCAGGATGTAGATGGACTGCGCTCCCGGCACCCGTTCGCGCACCTGACGCGCGCCCTGCCAGTCGATCTCGAGGATCAGGTCCCGTCCGGTGGCGAGCGTGGCCAGCACCTGCTCGCGCGAGGTGCCGTAGAGGTTGCCGAATACCGTCGCGTGCTCGAGGAAATCGCCGCGAGCGAGCATCTGCTCGAAGCGTTCGCGCGAGACGAAGTGGTAGTTCACGCCGTCGGCTTCACCCGGGCGCCGCTCGCGCGTGGTATGCGATACCGAGACCAGCAAGTCCGGATCGCCAGCGACCAGCGCGGCGACCAGGCTGGTCTTGCCGGCGCCTGAGGGTGCCGACACGGTGTAGAGGGTGCCGGAGGCGACAGCGGCGTTCATTCGATGTTCTGCACCTGTTCGCGCATTTGCTCGATCAGCACCTTGAGCTCCACCGCCGAGCGCGTGGTCTGCGCCGCAACCGACTTCGACGCCAGCGTGTTCGCCTCGCGGTTGAACTCCTGCATCAGGAAGTCGAGGCGCCGCCCGCAAGCGCCGCCCTCGTGAAGGCTGTGGCGCGCCTCGCGTACGTGCGACTGCAGGCGGTCGAGCTCCTCGGCGACGTCGGAGCGGGCGGCGAGCAGTACGATCTCCTGTTCGAGGCGCTGCGGGTCGATCGTCGCGACGAGCTCGGCAACCCGCTCGTGCAGCCGTTGGCGGTGCGCGTCGATGATCGCGGGCAGGGCATCGCGCACCTCGGTGACGATCGCGTCGATGCGCGCGAGCCGCTGCTCGAGCTGGGCCGCGAGCGCGGTGCCCTCGCGCGCGCGCATCGCGAGCAGTTCGTCGACCGTCGCGCCGAGCAGCCCGAGCGCGTCACGGACAATTTCGTCCTCGTCGGGATGCTGCTCAGCGAGCACGCCTGGCCAGCGCAGCAGCTCGAGTGCGGTGGGGGCGCCGAGCTCGCCGGTGAGTGCGGCGACGCGCGCACAGGCCTCGTGCAGGCGGTGCACCGTGTCCTCGTCGATCGCGAGCGGACCGGGTTGCGTGCGCCCCGCGTGAAGGCGCAGTGTGCAATCGACCTTGCCGCGGCCGATGCGCTCGCGCAGCAGCTCACGCGCTGCCATCTCGAGGTGACGCGCGGCTTCCGGCAGTCGCAACTGCGCCTCGAGGTAACGGTGGTTGACCGAGCGGACTTCCCACGCCAGGGAGCCCCACGGGAACGTCTGCTCGCGGCGCGCGAACGCCGTCATGCTCTGGACCGCTGGCAAGGATCGACTCCGGTGGATCTGGCCGCATTGTAGTCGCGCGGCGCGCATAAATCATGCTCGTGGCCGCGTGTGTATAATCGCGGCCCCGCATCCGCACCAGCACCCCGGAGTATCGATCATGGAGCGACCCAGTGGACGTCGGCAGGACCAGCTGCGCCCGGTGCGCTTCACGCGCGGCTTCACACGCCATGCCGAGGGTTCGGTGCTCGTCGAGTACGGCGACACGCGTGTGATCTGCACTGCCAGCGTGGATCGCGGCGTGCCGCGCTTCATGCGCGGCGAGGGTCGTGGCTGGCTGACGGCCGAATACGGCATGCTCCCACGCGCCACCAATACGCGCACCGACCGTGAATCGGCCCGCGGCAAGCAGGGTGGGCGCACGGTCGAGATCCAGCGGCTGATCGGGCGCTCGCTGCGTTCGGCGCTCGACCTCGCCAAGCTCGGCGAGAACACGATCATCATCGACTGCGACGTGATCCAGGCCGATGGCGGCACGCGTACCGCGGCGATCACCGGAGCCTGCGTGGCGCTGGTCGACGCGTTGGCGACCGCACGTCGCAAGCGCATGATCAGCGACGACCCGCTGCGTCACCTGATCGCATCGGTGTCGGTGGGCATCTGCGGCGGGCGGGCGGTGCTCGATCTGGACTACACGGAAGACTCCAGCGCGGAGACCGACATGAACGTGATCATGACCGAGCACGGTGACTTCGTCGAAGTGCAGGGAACCGCGGAAGGGCGGCCGTTCCGCGGCGACGAGCTGCAGCAGATGCTCGAGCTCGCGCGCCGCGGCACCGAGAACCTGGTCCGCGTGCAGAAGATGGCGCTGAGCGCGCCGCTGCCGGGGAAATGACTCGTAGGTCCGGGCACAGCCCGGACCTGCGCGAGGCCCGTAGGTTCGGCCTGTGGCCGAACATTGCGGGCGCTACACACGTCCGGTCGCAGACCGGACCTACAGACGCTCGGGTTCGATGTCGTAATCCATGATCAGCGGCGCGTGGCTGGAAAATTCCTGCCCCTTGTAGATCGCGCCGTACTCGATCGTCGGGCGCACGCCCGGTGACACCACCTGCAGGTCCACGCGCCAGCCGTCGCCGGCGTCGCGTCCCGATGGCCACCACGAGAACTCGTCGTCGTCCTGGTTCACGAGGCGGAAAGCGTCGGTGTAGCCGAGCTCACCGTACAGCGCGTCCAGCCACTGACGCTCGGCGTCGAGGAATCCCGGCCTGCCGGCATGCCGCTCGGCCTGCTGGACGTCGCGCACGGCGTGCGCCATGTTCCAGTTGCCGCACAGGATGTACTGGCGGCGCTTCTTGCGTACCTTGTCTAGCTGGATGCGCAGTTGTTCGAAGAAGCGCGATTTGCGCGCCAGCGAACCGGGATCGTCCATGCTGGCGACCGGGGCGAGCAGGCTGGCCACGCTGATGTTCTCGAAGTCCGCCTGCATGTAACGGCCCTCGCCGTCGGCGTCGCCCAGCCCGAGTCCGGTCATGATCGCCTTCGGCATCTTGCGGCAGTAGATCGCGACGCCGTTCGTGGAGGCGTCGATCGCATCGAAGAAGTACGCGAAATAGCCCTCCGGGTTGAAGCGCGCGCCACCGAGCGCCGACTCCGCGGCGCGCAGGTCCTGCATGCAGATGATGTCGGCGTCCTGGTCGAGGACCCAGTCGTAGAAGCCCCGCGAGGCCGCCTCGCGGACGCCGTCCGCGCAGAAACTGATGACGCGCATGGTCATTCCCGTTCACGAAAGCGGCTCATGATACATGAGGCGTCCGGTAGCCGGCGAGCGCGTTGCCGGTGCGCTGTTATACTCGGCGCCCTAACCACGGGGAAGCGCCCGCACCGGGCAGGCCAATGAGTGACCATCGCAGCGATTTCATCGCGCTCGCGCTGCGCCATCGCGCGCTGCGTTTCGGCGACTTCACGCTGAAATCCGGGCGCCGCAGCCCTTATTTCTTCAACGCAGGCGAACTCTCCAGCGGTGCCGCCTTCGCCGTGCTGGGCCGCTGTTACGCGGCCGCGATCGCCGCTTCGGGAGTCGAATTCGACATGCTGTTCGGCCCCGCCTACAAGGGCATTCCGCTCGCGGTGGCCACCGCGGTCGCGATCGCCGGCGACAGCGGGCGCGACGTGCCGTGCGCCTTCGACCGCAAGGAGGCGAAGACCCATGGCGAGGGCGGTGCCCTGATCGGGGCGCCGCTCGCCGGCCGCGTGCTGATCGTCGACGACGTGATCACCGCCGGTACCGCGGTGCGCTCCGTCGCGCGGCTGATCAACGCCGCCGGTGCGCGCATCGCCGGGGTGGCGCTCGGGCTCGACCGTGCCGAACGCGGCGCCGGCACGGAGTCGGCGGTGGCGGAGCTCGCGAGCGAACTCGGTGTGCCGGTGTTCGCGATCGCGCGGCTCGACGATATCGTCGCCTACCTCGAGGATGCACCCGAGCTGCGCGAGTACCTGCCCGCGATGCTCGCGTACCGGCGCGAATGGGGCGCACCGGCTGCCTGAGCGTGCGGATTCCGCACGCGCGGGCTGGGCGATTCCCGGCTAGACTTCTGCGCAGGCATCCGCTCCCGCGCGAGGTACGCATGAAATCCGCCCTGCTCCGCCGTGCATCACGTCGCCTGCGCTCGGCTCTGTCGGTGCTGTTGCTGCTGTCCGGCCCCGGGATCGACGCCGTGCAGGCGGAGGAGCTCTTCTACAAGTACGACAACGCCGAGGGCGTCACCGTCATCGACGATCACGTCCCGCCGCAGTTCACGCACAAGGGCTACCTGGTACTGAATCGCGCCGGCCGCGTCGTCGAGGTCGTGCCGCGCGCGCTGACCGAGTCCGAACGGCGGACGAACGGACCGGCGGTGCAGGCGCGCTTGCGCGCGGAGGAAGCCGAGCGCCAGAAGCGCTACGACGAGGCGCTGCTCGCGCGCTACAGCTCGGTGGCCGACATCGAGGATCTGAAGCGGCGCCGCGCCAACGAGATCCAGGTGCGCATCAACCTGCAGAAGGGCACCATCGCGGGGCTCAAGGGGCAGCTCGAGAAGGAACAGGCGGACGCGGCCGAGCTGGAGATGTCGGGGGAAGACGCTCCGGCGACGATCGACGCACGCATCGAGGAATTGCGGGCGGCGATCGCCGACGAAGAAGCCCGCGTGGTGCGCCTGGAACACGACAAGAGCACCGTCGAGGCGCGCTACCAGTTCGAGATCGAGCGCTTCCGCACGCTGCGCCCCGGCAATCGCTGAAGCGGCCCCGGCGTGCGTTCAGCGAAAGAACGCCCCGGTCAGCACACGCCACTGCTCGCTCCAGTACTCGGTCGGTGAACGGCGGAATTCCGAGCGCACGTACTGCGTGATGCGTCCTTCGGCGGTGGCGAGCAGCAGGTTCGCCGCCAGCGCCACCGGGAGCACCGGACGCAGCCCGTCGCGCAGCTCGGCTTCGCGCAGCACCTGTTTCAGCTCGGTCTCGAGGCGGTCGAACAGCTGCTGCACGCGGGCGCGCAGGCGGTCGGTCTCGCCGGTCAGCGCATCGCCGGTGAGCAGGCGGGTGATGCCGGGATTGCGCTCGCAGAAGGCCAGCAGCAGCGTGAGGATCTGTTCGCACTGCGCTCCGCCGTCGGGTTCGTCCTGGCGGATGCGGCCGATGCGGCTGAACAGCGTGGTCTCGATGAACTCGATGAGCCCCTCGAACATCTTCGCCTTGCTGGCGAAATGACGGTACAGCGCCGCCTCCGAGACACCGACCTCGGCGGCCAGCGCCGCCGTGGTGATGCGCCCGCCGGGCGTGGCTTCCAGCATATGCGCGAGCGACTGCAGGATCGCATCGCGGCGCGAGGTCTTGCCATTCATCTTGGCGCGATCTTCCCTGCTCCTGACGGCGCCGTACTCTAGCGACTCACTCGTTCGCGGGCAACGACGCGCGCGCCGTGCGCGAGATCAGCGTGCCCACGCCTTCGTCTGTGAAGACCTCGAGCAGCACGGCGTGCGGCACGGTGCCGTCGATGATGTGCGCGCTGTTCACTCCGGCGGCGACCGCCTCGAGCGCGCACCGGATCTTCGGCAGCATGCCGCCACGGATCACGCCATCGTCGATCAGCCGGTTCACCCCCGTCTGGTCCAGCCCGGTCAGCACCTTGCCGTCGGCGTCCATCAGCCCGGGCACGTTGGTCAGCAGGATCAGCTTCTCCGCCTGCAGCACCTCGGCGATTCTGCCGGCCACCAGATCGGCGTTGATGTTGTACGACAGCCCGGCGCGATCGACACCGATCGGTGCCACCACCGGGATGAAGTCGCTGTTGAGCACCATGTCGAGCACGGCGCGGTTGATCCGTCGCACCTCGCCTACATGCCCGATGTCTACGATTTCCGGCGCGTTGGTTTCGGGGGTGCGCACGGTCACCGACATCCGCGTCGCCTCGATCAGGTTGCCGTCCTTGCCGGTCACCCCGATCGCCTTGCCGCCGTGGCGGTTGATGTTCGCGACGATTTCCTTGTTGACCGTCGCGCCGAGCACCATTTCGACCACGTCCATCGTCTGCGTGTCGGTGACGCGCATGCCCTCGACGAAGCGCGACTCGATGTTCAGTCGCGCCAGCAGCGACCCGATCTGCGGGCCGCCGCCGTGCACCACCACCGGGTTCATGCCGACCAGCTTCATCAGCACCAGGTCGCGCGCGAAGCTGTCCTTGAGCTGCGGATCGACCATCGCGTTACCGCCGTACTTCACGACGATCGTCTTGCCGATGAAGCGCTGGATATAGGGCAGGCTTTCGGTCAGCACGCGGGCAATGTTCACGGCGGTATCGCGGTCGAGTGACATCGGCAGGGTCCTTGGTTGCGGGGGCAGGAACTAGAAACCGGGATCCAGATCGGGCAGCAGACGTTCGAGTTCGAAACGGAACACGCCGCGGATGCGCTCGAGCGCCTGCGTATCGCGTCCCTCGAAGCGCAGGATCAACGCCGCCGAGGTGTTCGATGCGCGCACCAGACCCCAGCCATCGGCGAATTCGGCGCGCACGCCATCGATGCGGCTGATGCGCGCGTTCTCCAACGCGATGCCGGTGGCGATTGCTTCCATCGCCGCGAACTTGGCCTCTTCGGCGACCGCGATCCGAAGCTCCGGGGTCGCCACGCTCTGCGGAAGCGTCGCCAGCAACTCGTCGAGCGAGCGGCCCTCGGTGGCCAGGATCTCGAGCAGGCGCGCCGCGCAGTACAGTGCGTCGTCGAAGCCGTACCAGCGGTCGCGGAAGCAGATGTGGCCGGTGAACTCGCCGCCGAGCAGCGCGCCGGTCTCCTTCATTTTCTCCTTGATCCACGAATGCCCGCTGCGGCACATGATCGGGCGTCCCCCGTGCTGTGCCACGATCGCCGGCAGGTCGCGGCTGCATTTGACGTCGAACACCACGTCGGCGCCCGGATGGCGTGACAGCAGCTCGCGCGCGAGCAGCATCAGCAAGCGGTCGGCCGTGACCACCGCTCCGCTCGCGCTGACCACGCCGATGCGGTCGCCGTCACCGTCGAACGCGACTCCGAGGGTGGCGCGGTGCGCCTGCACGGCGGCGACCAGGTCACGCAGGTTCTCCGGCTCGGCCGGGTCGGGGTGATGGTTCGGGAAGCGTCCGTCGAGCGTGCAGTGCAGCGGAATCACCTCGCAGCCGAGCTCGCGGAACAGGTCCTCGGCAACCACCGATGCGGCGCCGTTGCCGCAGTCCACGACCACGCGTTGCGTGCCGTCGACGAGCACATCGTCGACGATCGCATGTACGTAGTCGGTGTCGATACCGGTGATGCGGTAGCTGCCCTGCCCCTCGCGGAAACGCCCCTCGAGGATTCGGTCGCGCAGCGCCGCGATGCCCGCGCCACGCAGCGTTTCGCCGTCGATCATGATCTTGAAGCCGTTGTGGTCGGCGGGATTGTGGCTGCCGGTGACCATCACGCCGCTCGGCGTGCACAGGTGGTGGCAGGCGAAATACAGCATCGGGGTGGCAACGGTGCCGGTGTCGATCACGTCGATGCCGGTCGCCAGCAAGCCCTTGACCAGTTGCTCGCGCAATCGCGGGCTGCTGTCGCGGCCATCGACGCCGACGACGATCGCGCGACAGTCGCGCTCCAGCGCCTCGCTGCCGATCGCGCGACCGATCGCGAGCGCGAGATCGGGGTCGATCTGCGCCGCGCGTCCGCGGATATCGTAGTCGCGGAAGATCTCGCCCGGCACGTGCGCCGTCGGCAGCGGTGCAGCCGCCGGCGGCGGGACGGCGTCCCCGGACCCACCCGTTTCAGTCTCGTCGAGGATCTCGAGCGGGTCGGGCGCCGGCCTCGGGGCCACGGTGCGAGCCGCAGCCGCCGACTCCCCGGGCGCCGTGGACCCGCCGTGGCGTCGAAGCGACGCGAGCAGCGCCTCGCCGAGCCCGGCGAGCTCCGTGACCTCCAGCCGCGGCAGGGTCGCGGTGGTTCCGCGCTGTTCGAGCGCGAGTTCGGCCAGATGCCGCGCGTCGGTGGCAAGCGCGCCGCCGAGGCGGCGGAACGTCAGCAGTACCAGCGCCACCAATGCCAGCGCCACGCCCAGTCCGGCCAGCGCAACGACGGTGCTCGCCGCGCCCGCCTGCGACGGCAGCGAGGACACCGGTTCGAAGCTGGCATAGAGCGGGCGAACGCTGGTGTCGGCGCGGTAGCGGGGTGACTGCGGCGCCGCGCCATCGCCACCGTGCGCGATGAAGCGGAAGTGATCCTCGGCGCCGCGTGCCCAAAGCGACAGCGTGCCCACCCCGCTCTGCAGCACGCCGTGCTCGCGCACCAGTACGCCGAGGTCGGCCCGCGCGAGCAACACCGCCGGCAAGCCGCCGGCATCGGCCGTGCAGCGTACGGCCGAGATCACCGTCCAGCGCTTGCCGTCGCGGTAGGCCTCGGGCTGGGTCGTCTCGCCGTTGAACGCGCGCCCGACCAGGCGGGTCTCGATGTTGTTGCGCAGCAAGGCCGCATCGAACGAAGGGTCGGCGATGCCAAGGCCGCCGAGCGGTACAACCTGCAGCGATTCCAGCCCCGGGAACACCGTGGCGCCATTCCCGGCGCAGCGTTCCGCCAGCGCGCCGACCTGCGCCTGCAGCAGCGAGCCGTACGCGGAGACGGTGCGGGCGGCCTGCGCGGCCTGTGCCTCGGCCCAGCGGGCCTGGGCGAGACGTGCGCTGGACCAGTTCCAGGTCAGCAACGCGGCCAGCAGGGCGCACAGGCCGATCGCGAGGCCGGCGGCGATCCGGTTCCTGGCGGTCGTGAATGCGCTGGTGGCCTTGCGGGTGGTGGTCATGCGTGCTCCCGGGCGCGGCACGCGCGGTAGCGGGCGGCGATCGCTGCGATCAGATCGTGAGCCAGTCGCACCTTGGACCCGCGCGGCAGCGCCACCGTGCCGTCGGCGGCGACCAGCGTGACCTCGTTGTGTTCGCTGTCGAAACCGATGTCGCTGCGCGAGACGTCGTTCGCGACGATCAGGTCGAGCCGTTTCGCTTCGAGCTTGCCGCGCGCGTACGCGAGCACGTCGTGTGTCTCGGCGGCGAAACCGACCGTGAACGGATGCGGTTCGCGTGCGGTCACGGTCGCGAGGATGTCCGGGTTGCGCACCAGCTCGATCTGCAGCCGCTCGGCGCTCTTCTTGATCTTCTGCGTGGCGGGGGCGGCCGGCCGGTAGTCGGCAACCGCCGCGCAGGCGATGAATATGTCGCTCGCGTCCACGCACGCGAGCACCGCGTCGTGCATCTGCTGCGCGCTCGCGACGTCGACCCGCCTCACGCCGGGCGGCGTAGCCAGGCCGACCGGCCCGGCGACCAGCGTCACGTCGGCGCCGGCCGCAGCGGCCGCGGCGGCGAGCGCGAAGCCCATGCGGCCGGAGCTGTGGTTGCTGATGTAGCGCACCGGGTCGATCGCCTCGCGGGTGGGGCCGGCGTCGACCAGCACGCGCAGGCCGGCGAGCGCGGCGCCACCGAAGTGCTGCTGCACCGCGGCGCACAGTTCCTCGGGCTCGAGCATACGCCCCGGCCCGACGTCACCGCAGGCCTGGGCGCCACTCGCGGGGCCCAGCAATGCGATGCCGCGCTGTTCGAGCACCGCGCAGTTGTGCTGCGTGGCGGCGGCGCCCCACATGGCCTGGTTCATCGCCGGTGCGACGCGCACCGGCGCCGTCGTGGCGAGGCACAGCGTGCTCAGCAGGTCGTTCGCCAGCCCGTGCGCCAGACGCGCGATGAAGTCCGCGCTGGCCGGTGCGACCAGCACCAGCTCGGCCCAGCGCGCGAGCTCGATGTGACCCATGGCTGCTTCGGCGCCTTCGTCGAGCAGCTCGCGGTGCACCGGATGGCCCGACAACGCCTGCAGCGTGAGCGGGGTGATGAAGGCGCAGGCCCCCGGTGTCATCACGACCCGCACTTCGGCGCCGTCGTCGCGCAGCCGGCGCACCAGTTCGGCGGACTTGTAGGTGGCGATGCCGCCGGTCAGGCCGAGCAGGATCCTTCGGTTTTCGAGTCGTGGCATCTGTAGGGGCGCCCTGGAGGGGAGACGATTCGTACGCGCCGGGCGGTTCCGCCTTGCGACGGCATTCTAGTATAGTCGGGCGCCCCGATTCGCCGCGGACATGGAGGTTCGCGATGAGCATCCGGAACTGGCCTCTCGGCGAGCGGCCGCGCGAGCGCCTGCTCGGGCGCGGCGCCCACACGCTCTCCGACGCCGAACTGCTGGCGATCCTGCTGCGCACCGGGCTGCCCGGCGGCAGCGCGGTCGATCGTGCGCGCGAGTCGCTGGCCGCCTTCGGGGGGCTGCGTCACCTGCTCGATGCCGAGCGCGCGGTGTTCTGCACCGCGCGCGGACTCGGCGAGGCGACCTACGTGCAATTGCAGGCGGCGCTCGAACTCGCGCGCCGGTACCTGCTCTGCCGCATCAGCCGCGGGCAGGCGCTCGCGTCGCCGGACGAGGTCAGGCAGTTCCTGCAACTGAAGCTGCGCGGACTGGCGCACGAGGTGTTCGCGTGCCTGTTCCTCGACAACCAGCACACCGTGATCGCCTACGAGGAGCTGTTCCGGGGGACCATCGACGGCGCCAGCGTGTACCCGCGCGAGATCGTCAAGCGAGCGCTCGCGTTGAACGCGGCGGCCGTGATCTTCGCGCACAACCACCCGTCCGGGATCGCCGAGCCGTCGCAGGCCGACCAGCGCCTGACGCAACGCCTGCGCAGCGCTCTCGGGGTGGTCGACATCCGCGTGCTGGACCATTTCGTGGTCGGCGAGGCCGAGGCCTTGTCCTTCGCCGAGCGCGGCCTGCTGTGAGCAGTGAAAAATACCCGTTCACTGCACCTGCCTTGTCTGCCCCGGGGCCTTCTGATATAAAAGCGCGCTCTTTCGGGCGGGCGTCCGGCAGCGACGCGCGCGACGAGGCCAATTCTTCACGAGGCTCCAGCATGTCCAAGGTGTGTCAGGTAACCGGCAAGCGCCCTGCGGTCGGACACAATGTATCCCATGCCAACAACAAGACGAAGCGTCGCTTCGAACCGAACCTGCACAAGCACCGGTTCTGGGTCGAGTCGGAAAAGCGCTTCGTGACGCTGCGCGTATCGGCCAAGGGCATGCGGATCATCGACAAGAAGGGCATCGACAGCGTGATCGCCGACCTGCGCGGCCGCGGCGAGCGCATCTGAAGCAACACCCGGAGCAACCACAGCCATGCGTGACAAGATCAAACTCGTATCCAGCGCCGGTACCGGTCATTTCTACACGACCGACAAGAACAAGCGCACCACGCCCGACAAGCTCGAATTCAAGAAGTACGACCCGGTGGTGCGCAAGCACGTGGCATACAAGGAAGCGAAGATCAAGTGAACGCTCCGCGTTCGCCGAAGAACCCGGCTGCGGCCGGGTTTTTTGTCTCTGTGGCATGCGCGCCGGGTGACCCCCTGCGGGGCTGAGCGCCAGCCGTGCCCGAACTGCCCGAGGTCGAGACCACCCGGCGCGGGATCCTGCCGCGGCTGGAGGGCCGGCGCGTCACCGCGGTGCGCGTGCGTGACGGACGCCTGCGCTGGCCGGTGACGCCCGGACTGGCGGGCCTGCTCGAAGGCCAGGTGCTGGCCGGGATCGACCGCCGCGGTAAATACCTTCTATTTCACTTTCCGGCGGGCACGCTGCTCGTGCACCTCGGAATGTCCGGCAGCCTGCGCGTGGTGACTTCACCGGCCGAGCCGCTGCGCCGGCACGATCATCTCGATCTGCGCTGGGACGACGGCAGCCTGCTGTGCTACCACGACCCGCGCCGCTTCGGCGCCGTGCTGTGGATCGGTGATGCTGCCGCCAGCCACCCGCTCCTCGCCGGGCTGGGGCCCGAGCCGCTGGGTCCGGAATTCGACGGCGCGTATCTGTACCGGCGTTCGCGCGGACGCCGTGCCGGCGTGAAGCAGCTGCTGATGGACGGCGAGGTGGTGGTCGGGGTCGGTAACATCTACGCGAACGAGGCGCTGTTCCTGGCCGGCATCGATCCTCGTCGCCGCGCGGGCGCCATCGCGCTCGCGCGTTACCAGGCGCTGGCGGCCAGCGTGCGGCGGGTCCTCGAGGCCGCGATCGCGCAGGGCGGCACGACGCTGCGCGATTACGTCGACGGCAACGGCCGGCCCGGGTACTTCGCGCTGAGCCTCGCGGTCTACGGGCGCGCCGGCCAACCTTGTACGCGCTGCGGCACGCCCGTGCGGATGCTGCGTCATGCGCAGCGCAGCACGTTTTACTGTCCTCGCTGCCAGCGCTGAAGCGGGACGCGCACAAACGGACTATTCTTGTCGCACGATTCGCCGGGCGACTCGCGCCCGGCGGGTCTGCTCATTCATAGTTCGGGAGACATCCATGAAAAATGCCATCACAGCGCGGGCCGCGGTCGCGGCGCTCGGTCTGGCGCTGCTCGCTCCGTGGTACGCGAACGCGCAGCCGGTGGACGAGAATCCGACATTCATGGCCATGACCGGGGACCTGCTGATCGCCCGGCCGCTGTTGCTGGTCACCACAGTCGCGGGAACCGCGGTGTTCCTGGCATCGTTGCCGTTCACCGCCGCCGGCGGCAACATGGAGCAGGCCGGTGAGATGCTCGTCGAAGGGCCGGCGCGCGCAACCTTCGTGCGCTGCCTGGGTTGTCGCGCCAGCGCCCCGAAGCGCGAGCCCACGCAAGCTGACTGATCCGCGATGGACGCCGGCCCTCCCGCCGGGAGGGTCGGGACGCGGCACCCGCTCAGAGCGGGTCCGCGAACTTCCCGAGCAGCGCCTGACGCACCACCGGGTGGACGAATTTGCTGACATCGCCCTGCAGGGACGCGATCTCGCGCACCAGCGTCGACGATATGAACGAAAGGTGATCCGCCGGGGTGAGGAACACCGTCTCGAAGGTGGTGTCCATCGCGCGGTTCATGTTCGCGAGCTGGAATTCGTACTCGAAGTCCGACACCGCGCGCAGGCCGCGCAGCACGGCGCAGGCATGGCGCTCGCGCAGGAACTTCACGACCAGGATATCGAAACCCACGATTTCGACGTTGCGCAGGTGTCCGAGCGCGGCCTTGCATAGCCCGATCCGCTCCTCGAGCGAGAACAGCGGCTTCTTGCGCTCGCTGAGTGCGATCGCCACCACCACGTGGTCGAACAGGCGACACGCCCGTTCCACGAGGTCGATGTGACCGTTGGTGATCGGATCGAACGTGCCGGGATAGATGATCGTGCGCATGATCGATCCGCGTGGAGCCGGTGACAGGGACGGCATGGTAGCCAAATCGGATATCGGCGACAAACGCGAGTTTACGGCGCCAGCAGCAGACGATAGCTGACCTGCCCGGCCGTTTTCTCGCGGTGCAGCGTCCAGCCCGGTGGCAGTTCGGGCAGGGGATCGCCGACCGCGGACTCGACGTAGATCCGGGCGGTCGGCGCCAGCACGCCCGGGCGTGCCAGCAACGGCAGGCAGGCGGCGACCATGGCGCGGCCGAACGGCGGGTCGAGGAACACGATGTTCCATGCCTGCGGCGGGGCCGATGACAGCCACGCGAGCGCGTCGGCCGGTACCAGTTCGGCGCCCGTGGCGCCCAGGCGGTGCAGGTTCTGCGCGACGTCCCGCAGCACCGTGCCGGACACGTCGAGCAGCGTGGCGGTGCCGGCGCCGCGCGACAGCGCCTCGATCGCGAGCGCGCCGCTGCCGCAGAACAGGTCGAGGACGCGGGCGCCGGGCAGCACCGGCTGCAGCCAGTTGAACAGCGTCTCGCGCACGCGGTCCGGCGTGGGCCGGACACCGGGTTCGGCGTGGAAGGCGATGCGGCGTCCGCGCCAGCGCCCGCCGATGATGCGCAGTTCGCTGGTCGCTCCGGGGCGCGAGGGGCGTCTTGGCATGCCGGGGTCTGCGGGTGTGGGCCGGGTCGGCGGGACGGATGCGAAGGATACCGTATAATCGGCGCCCCTTCCGCTTGGTGGCCCGCACGGTGCTCAGGATCTTCAGCCGCAAGAAAGCGCAGGACGCGGAACCGGAATCTGCACCGGTTGCCGGTCCCACGCCCGTCGCTACCGCGGATGCCGCGCCTGCCGAGGCCGCACCGCCACCACCGGTGCCGCCAGCGCCAGCGCCCGCGCAACCCGTGCGCGAAGCCGAGCCGGCGGCCGGGCCAGGCTGGCTGGCGCGTCTGCGCAGCGGCCTGGACAAGACAAGGCGCGCATTGTCCGGCGGACTCGGCACCCTGCTGCTCGGTCGCAAGGAGCTCGACGAGGACCTGCTCGAGGAGCTCGAGACCCGGCTGTTGCTGGCCGACGTGGGCATGGCGACCGTGCGCACCATCATCGGGGGCCTGACCGAGCGCGTGCGCCGCAAGGAACTCGACGATCCCGAGGCGCTGTACCGGGCGCTGAAGTCGGAGCTGGTCGAGGTGCTGGCACCCGCGAGCGTGCCGCTGGCGATCGACGCCGCGCGCAAGCCTTTCGTGGTGCTGATGGTCGGCGTCAACGGCGCCGGCAAGACCACCACCATTGGCAAGCTGGCGCGTCGTTACCAGGCGGCGGGGCACAGCGTGATGCTGGCCGCCGGCGACACGTTCCGCGCCGCCGCGGTCGAGCAGCTGCAGATCTGGGGCGACCGCCACGGCGTACCGGTGGTCGCGCAGAAGAGCGGCTCGGACGCCGCCTCGGTGATATTCGATGCACTGCAGTCGGCGCGCGCGCGCGGCTGCGACGTGCTGCTGGCCGACACCGCCGGGCGCCTGCACGTGAAGAGCAACCTGATGGAGGAGCTGCGCAAGATCGTGCGCGTGATGCGCAAGCTCGACCCCTCGGCGCCGCACGAGGTGCTGCTGGTGCTCGACGCCGGCACCGGACAGAACGGGCTGGCGCAGGCGCGCAGCTTCCGCGAGGCGGTCGGCGTCAGCGGGGTCGCGCTGACCAAGCTCGATGGCACCGCCAAGGGCGGCATCGTGTTTTCGGTGGCGCGCGAGCTGGGCCTGCCGATCCGCTACATCGGCGTCGGCGAGACGGCCGAGGACCTGCGCGAGTTCGATGCCCGCGACTTCGTCGAGGCGCTGTTCGACGACGCCGCGGCATGATGAGGGTGCGACACCGGGAATCTTTGGCGGGTTCAGCACTCAAAGGGGTCGAGTGCTAGAATGGGACATTCGTGACAGGAGGTGGACCGATGAGCAGGGAACTGCAGCCGGTGCTGGCGCTGAGCCCGGGCGGCAACATCAACGCGTACATCCAGGCGGTGAACGCGTTCCCGATGCTGAGTGCCGAGCGTGAGCGCGATCTGGCCGAGGCGCTGTATTACCGCGACGATCTGGCGGCAGCGCGTGAGTTAGTGCTTGCTCACTTGCGTTTCGTCGTACACATCGCGCGCTCCTATTCGGGCTACGGCCTGCCGCTGGCGGACCTGGTGCAGGAAGGCAATGTAGGCCTCATGAAGGCCGTGCGCCGCTTCGACCCGGAAAAGGGCGTGCGGCTGGTGTCCTTCGCCGTGCACTGGATCAAGGCCGAAATGCACGAGTACATCCTGCGCAACTGGCGGATCGTGAAGATCGCGACCACCAAGGCGCAGCGCAAGCTGTTCTTCAATTTGCGCAGCGCGAAGAAGAGCCTCGGCTGGCTGAACAACGACGAGGCCGCGGCGGTGGCGCGTGACCTGGGCGTCGACGTCGCCGAGGTGCGGCGCATGGAAGGACGCCTCAGCGCGGCCGACGTGGCGTTCGACGCCGGCACCGACGAGGAAGACGAGACGGCGCGCTTCGCGCCCGTCCACTACCTCGAGGACCGCCGTTTCGATCCCGAGCGCGCGCTCGAGGACAGCGACTGGGAGGCCGCCAGCCATGAGCGGCTCGAACACGCACTGGCCGGGCTCGACGAGCGCAGCCGCGAGATCGTGCAGCGCCGCTGGCTGGACGAGGACAAGGCCACGCTGCACGAACTGGCCGCGCGCTTCGGTGTATCGGCCGAGCGCATCCGCCAACTCGAACAGGGTGCGTTCCGCAAGCTGCGCGCCGCGATGGGCGCGTGATCGCGGTCGCCGGCGCGCTCGGCGCGCTGCTCGCGGTGGCGGCCGGCGCCTTCGGTGCACATGGGCTGCGCGGCCAGCTCGACGCCTCCGCGTTGGCCACCTGGGCCACTGCCGCCGACTACCAGATGTATCACTCGCTGGCGCTGCTCGCGCTCGGACCCGGTTGCGCGCGCGCCGCGCGACCGCGCCGCCACGCCGGCGCGGCGCTGTGCTTCGGCGCCGGCATCGTGCTGTTCAGCGGCAGCCTGTATGCACTGGCGCTGGGTGCACCGCGCGCCCTCGGCATGGTGACGCCATTCGGCGGGGCCTTGTTCCTGTGCGGCTGGGTGCTGGTTGCGGTCGGAGCCTGGCGTGAGCGAGGCTGAAGACGGCACCCCGCGCACCCGTGCCATCCGCAGTTTCGTGCGTCGCCAGGGCCGGTTCACACCAGCCCAGCGCGCGGCCTGGGACCGTCTGTGGGCGGGGCGCGGACTGGACCCGGCGGACGGCAAGCTCGATCCGGTCAGCGTGTTTCCGGGCTGTTCGCGCCTGGTCGTCGAAATCGGTTTCGGCATGGGCTATACGCTGGCCGAACTGGCCGCGCGCGACCCCGCGTGCGGTTTCGTCGGCATCGAGGTGCATCGCCCCGGGGTCGGCAAGCTGCTGGCGCTGGCCGGGGAGCAGGGACTCGGCAACGTGCGCGTGTACTGCCACGATGCCGTCGAGGTGCTCGAGCGCTGCATCCCCGATGCGGCACTCGACGCACTGCTGCTGTTCTTCCCCGACCCTTGGCACAAGAAGCGCCACCACAAGCGCCGCCTCGTGCAGCCACCGTTCGTGGCGCTGGTGCAGCGCAAGCTGAAACCCGGCGGCATCTTCCATCTGGCGACGGACTGGGAGGACTACGCCGGGCAGATGCTCGCGGTGATCGAGTCGCAGCCGGGCTGGCTCAACCTCGCTGGCGCGGGTTGTTTTGCGCCGCGGCCCGCCACCCGCCCCCAGACCCGCTTCGAGGCCCGCGGCCTGCGGCTCGGCCACGCGGTGCACGACCTGCTGTTCCGCCGGCAAACCCCGCCGCCGGAACACGCCGACGGCCACGCTCAGGCGAATTCGCCGAGCACCGAGTCCAGGTAACGGTAGCCCGTCGCGGTCGTCGCGAGCCGCGCGCGGTCCTCGCGCAGCAGGCCGCGCGCCTGCAAGTCGGCGACGCGTGGCTCGATGGTCGCGAAGGCGAGCCCGGTGCGCTGCTCGAACTCCGTGACCGTGGCCCCGTCGGGCAGTCGCAGCGCGTTCATCAGGAACTCCAGCGCCAGGTTCTGCCGATCCACCGCCTCCTCGATGCGGTTTGCCGCCACGCTGCCGGCGAGGTAATCGCGCGGCGAGCGCGTGCGCCGGGTACGCAGCACGCGCGGCGGAGCGCCGACCGTGAGCTTGCCGTGGGCGCCGGCCCCGATCCCCAGGTAGTCGCCGAAATGCCAGTAGTTCAGGTTGTGCCGGCAACGGTGCCCCGGGCGCGCCCACGCCGATACCTCGTAGCGAGCATAGCCAGCGGCGACGAGACGCCGCTCGCCCTCGTCCTGGATATCCGCCAGCGCGTCCTCGCCCGGCAGTGGTGGCGGACAGCGATGGAATACCGTGTTCGGCTCCAGCGTGAGCTGGTACCACGACAGGTGCCCCGGCGCGTGCGCGATCGCCGTTTCGAGGTCGGTCAGCGCCTGCGCCGGCGTCTGGCCGGGCAGTCCGTGCATCAGGTCGAGGTTCAGTTGCCCGAAGCCGGCCGCGCGCGCCGCCACGATCGCCGCGAGCGCGGCGCGTGCATCGTGCACGCGCCCGAGCGCGCGCAGGCTCGCGTCGTCGAAGCTCTGGATACCGATCGAAAGCCGGTTCACGCCGGCCTCGCGGTACGCGGCGAAGCGCGCGGCCTCGGCGCTGCCCGGGTTTGCCTCGAGGGTGATCTCCGCGTCCGCGGCCAGCGCGAGACGCTCGCGCACGCCGTCCAGCAGTGCGGCGATCAGCGCAGCGGGGCACAGGCTGGGCGTGCCGCCGCCGATGAAGATGGACTGCAGTTCGCGTCCGGCGGCGGCCTCGACTTCGAGCTCCAGGTCTTCCAGCAGTCGCTGCACGTAGGCATCGAACGGCTGGCCGGCGCCGACCGCGTACGAGTTGAAATCGCAGTACGGGCATTTGCGCTCGCACCACGGCAGGTGAATGTAGAGCGCGAGTGGTGGCGCGCTCAGCATCCGCCGCCCGGCAGGCCGAGCGCGTCGAGCAGCCTCGTGAGCGCCTGCGCGCGATGGCTGCGGCGGTTCTTGGTTTCGCGCGGCAGCTCGGCCGCTGTGCGCGTCTCGTCCAGCGGGATGAACAGCGGGTCGTAACCGAAACCGCCCTGCCCCGCCGCGCTCGAGGCGATGCGGCCTTCCCAGCTGCCGCTGCAGATCAGGGGAACCGGGTCCGCCGGGTGGCGCAGCAGTGCAAGCACGCAGTGGAAGCGTGCACCGCGTGCATGCCCGGGCACCGCGGCGAGGGCGGCGAGCAGCTTGCGGTTGTTCGCCTCGTCGCCGGCCTGCTCGCCGGCGTAACGCGCCGAGCGAACCCCGGGCGCGCCGTCCAGCGCGTCGACCGCGAGGCCGGAGTCGTCGGCCAGCGCGGGCAGTCCGCTGCACGCGCTGGCGTGGCGTGCCTTGAGGATCGCGTTCTCGACGAAGCTGCTCCCGGTTTCCTCGATCGCGGGGACCGCGAACTCCGCTTGCGCGCGCACGCGGATCCCGGCCGGCGCGAGCAATGCGCGCAACTCCGCGAGCTTGCCCGCGTTGCCGGTGGCGACCACCACTTCGCGGATCGGCTCAGTCGGCATGCAGGGCCTGGCTGAACTCGAAGCGCAGCGCCGAGCTCCCGCCCTCGGGCGTGATGGCGAGATCGAAGTACAGCGTCTCGGCGCTGACGAAACCGAACTCGGCGAGGTAGTAGATCGCGCCGTCCTCGCGCACCTCGCGGAACGTCAGCGCGTCCTTGCGGATCAGGTCGCTGCGCGTGCCGTCGATCTTCGCCGCCAGCGCTCCGCCCGGGCCGCGCACCGCGACGTTGAGCAGCGCGCGGTCGCGCGCGCGCACGATGCCGTAGGCCGCCGCGACCTCGGGCTGCAGGAAACTGCTGGCGAACACGCTGTAGTGCACCTCGATGTCGCCGAAGCGGCGGGTTTCGGCGCCGAGCGGCACCGCCAGCACGAGCAGCGCCACCAGGGCGGCGAACAACGAACGACGGGAAGTTTTCATCAGCGGGTCACCCGGAAGATCGCGGTGGCGCCGAACAGGTTGGGCAGCGCGCGCGTCGCGAGCGTCACCCGACTCTGCGTGTCGACCACCACGCGGTTGATGATGTGGATGTTCTTGGCGCGGCACAGCGCCTCGAAGTCGAACACCGTGCAGAAATGGATGTTCGGCGTGTCGTACCAGGTGTACGGCATGAAGCGCGACACCGGCATGCGGCCGAGCCCGGCCAGATGCAGCCGGCAGCGCCAGTTGCCGAAGTTGGGGAACGTGATGATGCACTCGCGCCCGATGCGCAGCATCTCGTCGAGCACCAGGTGCGGGAAACGCACTGCCTGCAGCGTCTGCGTCATTATCACGGTATCGAAACTCGCGTCGCCGAAGTTGCCGAGCCCGCGGTCCAGGTCCTGCTCGATCACGTTCACGCCGCGCTCCAGGCACAGCGAGATGCGGATCGGGTCGATCTCCAACCCGTAGCCGCTGACCGCGCGCGCGGCCGCCAGCTCGGCGAGCAGGCTGCCGTCGCCGCAGCCGAGGTCGAGCACGTGCGCGCCGGGCCGGATCCAGTCGCGGATGATCGGCAGGTCAACTCGCATGGACGTCCCCTCGCACGGGGTTCGCGGCCGGCACGACCCGCTCCAGGTAACGCCGCAACGCGTCGTGGTAGCGCGTGATCGGCAGCAGGAACGCGTCGTGTCCCTCGTTGGCCTCGATCTCGACGTAGCTGACCTCGCGGCGTGCGCCGACCAGCGCGTCGACGATCTCGCGCGACCGCTGCGGCGCGAAGCGCCAGTCGCTCGAGAACGCCATCACGAGGAAGCGGCAGCGCGCCTGCCGGAACGCCGCTACGGGATCGTCGCCGTGATCGCGCGCGAGGTCGAAATAATCGAGCGCGCGCGTCATCAGCAGGTAGGTGTTGGCGTCGAAGTTGTCGGCGAACTGGTCGCCCTGGTAGCGCAGGTAGCTCTGCACCTGGAACTCGGCCTGCGCCTCGCCACCGGCAGCGAAGGAGCCGCTGCGCAGCTCGCGGCCGAACTTGTCGCCCATCAGTTCGTCGGACAGGTACGTGACGTGCCCGATCATGCGCGCGATCGCCAGCCCCTGGCGCGGCAGCGTGCCGTGCTCCAGGAACCAGCCGTCGTGAAACTGCGGATCGGCCATGATCGCCTTGCGCGCGATCTCGTTGAACGCGAGGTTCTGCGCCGAGAGTTTCAGCGCTGCGGCGATCACCACGCAGTGGCGCACGCGCTCCGGGTGGTCGATCGCCCAGCGCATCGCCTGCATGCCGCCGAGGCTGCCGCCGATCACCGCCGCCCAGCACCCGATGCCGAGCACGTCGGCGAGGCGCCGCTGCGTGGCGACCCAGTCGCGCACGCGCACCAGCGGGAACTCCGGCCCCCGGATCCGTCCGGTCGCGGGATCGACGCTGCGCGGCCCGGTGCTGCCCGCACAGCCACCCAGGTTGTTCAGCGCGACGACGAAAAAGCGGCGCGTGTCGATCGGCTTGCCCGGGCCGATGCAGTTGTCCCACCAGCCGGGCTTGCGGTCGGTGGAGGAATGGAAGCCGGCGGCGTGGTGATTGCCGCTCAGCGCGTGGCAGATCAGCACCGCGTTCGAGCGGTCCTCGTTCAGCGTGCCGTAGGTTTCGTAGACCAGCTCCCATGACGGCAGCACGCGACCGCAGGCGAGTTCCAGCGCTTCGTCGAAGCGCTGGATGCGCGGGGCGACGATGCCGACGCTGCCGGTGGCCGCGGGCGTTTGCTTGCTCATGCGCTCTCCTCGGGGGGGCGCCAGCCTAGCAACTGCCGGCGAGGCTGTTCAAGCGCGGGCATCGTCGATCCCGGCTTCGGGCGGCAGTTGCGCCGGCGCCCGGATGCGCACGGTCTTCAGCCGGCTGCCATGGCCACGGTCGATTTCGACCGCACTCGGTGCCACCCCGAAGCGTTCGGCCAGGAAACGCCGCAGTCGCGCGTTGGCCTCGCCGTCGCTGGGCAGCGCGCGGATGCGGATCCGCAGGCGCCCGTCGTGCTCGCCGACGATGCGGTCCTCGCTGGCGCGCGGCTGCACCTGGCAGCGCAGCACCAGCACCTCGCCTTCGCGGTGCCAGCAGCCGCCGACCGCCATCAGAAGCCGATCACCGCTCCGGCGGGCAGGCCGATGCCGTTGGCGAGGCCGCGCAGCAGGATCTCGAGCACGTTGATCGCGAGGAAGACCAGGATCGGCGACAGGTCGAGTCCGCCCAGCGGCGGCAGCAGCCGGCGCACCGGCGCCATCACCGGCTCGGTGAGCTGGTGCAGCAGTGCGATCGCCGGATGGCGGCTGTGCGGTGCGACCCAGCTCAGCACGATCATCGCGAGGATCGCGAAGAAGTACATGTTCACGACCAGCGCACAGACGCCGATCGCGCCCCAGGCGAGCAGCAGCAGCGGATTGGGCGCCGGGTAGCCGGCCAGCGCGAACACCAGCAGCGCCGTCACGCACTGGATCGCCAGCGCAAGCACCACGCTCGAGGAGTCGAGCCGCCCCAGGGGCGGGATCAGGCGTCGCAGCGGACGCAGCAGCGGGTTGGTGACCTTGACCACCAGCTGCGAGACCGGGTTGTAGAAGTCCGCGCGCACCAGCTGAAGCAGCAGGCGCAGCAGTACCGCGAACAGCAACACCCCGAGCAGGCTCTGCAGCAGGTAACGAAGCACCTCGGCGAAAGTTCCCATGGTGTGCGTGTCCCCGCGTCAGGGCTGTCCGAGTTCGTCGGCGAGTTCGCGCGAGCGGTTGCTCGCGGCTTCGAGCGCGCTCTCGAAGATGCGCCGCAGCCCGCGCTCCTCGAGCACGCGCAGCGCCCGTTCGGTGGTGCCGCCCGGAGACGTGACGCGCCGGCGCAGCTCGGTCACGTCGACCCCGCTCTCGAGCGCCATGCGCGCGGCGCCGAGCGCGGTCTGCGCGGTCAGCGCGCGCGCCAGCGCCGGATCCAGGCCGAGATTCTCGCCGGCGGTCTGCATTGCCTCCATGACCAGGAAGAAATAGGCGGGCCCGCTGCCGGACAGCGCCGTGACCGCGTGCAGCGCGTCCTCGTCGTCGACCCACACCACGGAACCGATGCTGCCGAGGATGCGTTCGGCCTCGGCGCGCTGCGCGTCGCTGACGGCGGCGGTCGCGCAGAGAACGGTCGCGCTCGCCTGCAGCAGCGCCGGCGTGTTCGGCATGCAGCGCACGATCGCGGTTTGCTGGCCCAGCCACGCGCCGAGCGAGGCCGTGCCGATCCCGGCGGCGATCGAGATCACCAGCGCGTCGCGATCCGCCACCGCGTCGGCGATGTCGCGGCACGCGGCGCGCAACTGCTGCGGCTTGACCGCCAGCACGACGATCGCGGCCCCCTGCGCCGCGTCGGCATTCGCGGCGTGCGTCGCGACGCCGAGCGCGGCCAGCCGGTCGCGGCACTGTTCGTCCGGGTCGGCGACGCGGATCGCGGCCGGATCCTGCCCGCGCGCGATCAGTCCGCCGATCATGCTGCCGGCCATATTGCCGCCCCCGATGAAGGCGATGGTGTTCTGTGTCATCCCTGTTCCCCGTGTGGTGGGCCTGGCGCCCCCTCAGCTCTCGCGTGGTCCGAACAGCGCGGTGCCGATGCGCACGATCGTCGCGCCCTCGGCAATTGCCGCATCCATGTCGTCGCTCATGCCCATCGACAGCGTATCGAGTCCCGGCACCAGCGGCTGCAATTCCGCCAGGCAGCGCGCGAGCCGCGCGAACGGCTGGCGCTGGCGCTCGAACCCGGCGGCGGGCTCCGGCAGCGTCATCAGTCCGCGCAGGCGCAGCCGCGGCAGCGCCGCGATCGCGCCGGCGAGTTCCGGCAGTTCCCGCGGCGCCACCCCGCCCTTGCTGGCCTCCCCCGACAGGTTGACCTCGATGCAGCAGTCGAGTGGCGGCAGGCCGGCGGGGCGCTGTGCGTCCAGGCGCTCGGCGATGCGCAGTCGGTCGATCCCGTGCACCCACGCGAAGTGCTGCGCTATCGAGGCCGTCTTGTTGCTCTGGATGCGACCGACGAAGTGCCATGTTAACGGAAGATCCGCCAGCGACTCGATCTTCGGCACCGCCTCCTGCACGTAACTTTCACCGAACTGGCTCAGTCCGGCCGCGTGCGCCTCGCGCACGCGCGCCGCGCCGTGCGTCTTGGCGACGGCTACCAGCGTGACCGCGCCACCCGGGCGCCCGTAGCGGTTCTCGAGTGTCGCGATGCGCTCGCGCAGTGCCGTCACACGATCGGCGATCGTGTCCATCGGTGAAACCTCCACTCGTGTGCCCGGGACACGATCCGGGCCCTCCGCCGATTCCTTTACGCCCATCCACCGTGGTCTATTATACCGGAGGGCGTCGCGCGGCCGGTCGCGGCCGTGCCCGATCACTCACCGCCGGGGATCTCCATGGACATCACCGAACTGCTCGCCTTCGCCGCCAAGCAGCGCGCCTCCGACCTGCACCTGTCGGCCGGCCTGCCGCCGATGATCCGCGTCGACGGCGACGTGCGGCGCATCAACCTGCCGCCGATGGACCACCGCCAGGTCCACGACCTGATCTACGAGATCATGAACGACAAGCAGCGGCGGGACTACGAGGAGTTCCTGGAAACGGATTTCTCGTTCGAGGTTCCCGGGGTGGCGCGCTTTCGCGTCAATGCGTTCAACCAGAACCGTGGCGCCGGGGCGGTGTTCCGCACCATCCCGTCGAAGGTGCTGACGATGGAAGACCTCGGCATGGGCCAGGTGTTCCGCGAGGTGAGCATGGAACCACGCGGCCTGGTGGTAGTGACCGGGCCGACCGGTTCCGGCAAGAGCACCACGCTGGCCGCGATGGTCGACTACATCAACGACAACAAGTACCACCACATCCTGACCATCGAGGATCCGATCGAGTTCGTCCACGAATCCAAGAAGTGCCTGGTGAACCAGCGCGAGGTGCACCGCGACACGCACGGTTTCGCCGAGGCGCTGCGTTCGGCGCTGCGCGAGGACCCGGACATCATCCTGGTCGGCGAGATGCGTGACCTGGAGACGATCCGCCTCGCGCTGACGGCCGCCGAGACCGGCCACCTGGTGTTCGGCACCCTGCACACCACCTCGGCGGCGAAAACGATCGACCGCATCGTCGACGTGTTCCCGGCGCAGGAGAAATCGATGGTGCGCTCGATGCTGTCCGAGTCGCTGATGGCGGTGGTCTCGCAGACGCTGCTCAAGCGCGTCGGCGGCGGGCGAATCGCCGCGCACGAGATCATGCGCGGCACGCCGGCGATCCGCAACCTGATCCGCGAGGACAAGGTCGCGCAGATGTATTCCGCGATCCAGACCGGCTCCGGCGTCGGCATGCAGACCATGGACCAGTGCCTGACCGACCTGCTCGCGAAACGGCTGATCACGCGCGAGGCGGCGCGCGAGAAGGCGAAGATTCCCGACAACTTCTGAGCCCCCGGCAGCCGCGCCGACCCGGCCACCACGCAGGAAAACGCACGATGGAAACCCCGGATTCGCCGAGAAAGGAGCTGGAAGTCACGGACATGCTCGCGCGCATGGCCGAGAAGAAGGCTTCCGACCTGTTCATCACGGCCGGGGTCGCGCCGTGCATCAAGGTCAACGGCCGGCTGCACCCCATCGACGAGACGCCGCTCACACCGGAGCGCGCGCGCGAGCTGGTGCTCAGCGTCATGAGCGATGCCCAGCGCAAGGAGTTCGTGCGCACCCACGAGTGCAATTTCGCGATCAGTTCGCGCGGCGTGGGACGCTTTCGCGTCAGCTCGTTCTACCAGCGCAACCTGGTCGGCATGGTGCTGCGGCGCATCGAGTCGAAGATCCCGACCGTAGAGGAGCTGCTGCTGCCGCCGATCATCAACGAGCTGGCGATGACCAAGCGCGGGCTGATCATCTTCGTCGGCGCGACCGGCACCGGCAAGTCGACCTCGCTGGCGGCGATGATCGGCTACCGCAACCGCAACGCGTCCGGTCACATCATCACGATCGAGGACCCGATCGAGTATGTGCACCAGCACATCAAGAGCATCGTGACCCAGCGCGAGGTCGGCATCGACACCGAGAGCTACGAGGTCGCGCTGAAGAACACCCTGAGGCAGGCACCCGACGTGATCCTGATCGGCGAGATCCGCACCCGCGAGACGATGCAGCACGCGGTGACCTTCGCCGAAACGGGCCATCTGTGCCTCGCCACGCTGCACGCGAACAACGCCAACCAGGCGCTCGACCGCATCCAGAACTTCTTCCCGGCCGATGCGCGCGATCAGCTGTGGATGGACCTGTCGCTGAACCTCAAGGCGATGATCGCCCAGCAACTGATCCCCACCGTCGACGGTCAGGCGCGCCGCGCCGCGATCGAGATCCTGATCAACACGCCGCTGGTGTCGGACCTGATCCGCAAGGGCGAGGTGCACGCGCTGAAGGAACTGATGGAGCGCTCGACCGAGCTCGGCATGCAGACCTTCGACCAGTCGCTCTACCAGCTCTACTGCGAGGGCGTGATCTCGTACGAGAACGCGCTGCAGTACGCCGATTCGCAGAACAACCTGCGTCTGATGATCAAGATGGGCACCCAGACCGGCGGGCTGGGCCGCGCCGCCGGGCTCACGCTCGACGACACGCAGGAGAATTCGGGGCAGTTCTTCGGGCGCCGGCCCTGATCATCCCGGTTCGCGGCGTTCGCCGGCGAACCAGCCCTCGAGAATCACGCACGCAGCCACACTGTCGAGCGAGGCGCGCTGCTCGCCGTCGCGCAGCCGCCCGCGCGCCTCGAAGCTGCTCAGACGCTCGTCCACCAGTTCGCAGCGGATGCCGAAGCGCCCATGCAGGCGGCGGGCGAAACGCGCCGCACGTTCGCTCATCGCGCTCGGCGTGCCGTCCATGTTCAGCGGCAGACCGACCAGAACCAGCGCCGGCGCCCATTCCGTGAGCAGGCGCCGCACCGCTTCCCAGTCCGGCACCCCGTCGCGTGCGGGCAACGGTGCCAGCGCGCGCGTACTGGCGCCCAGCGGGTTGCCGACCGCCACGCCGATGCGGCGCAGGCCGTAATCGAAGGCCAGCACGTTGGTCATCGCGGCGTCTCAGGCGGTACCGCAGGTGCCGCTGAGCAGGTCGAGATTGATCCCGAGCCGCGCGGCGGCCGCCTGAGCGCGCTGCTCGAGCGGCACCTCGAACAGGATCGCCGCCTCGGCCGGCAGCGTGAGCCAGGCGTTCGCTGCCAGTTCCTGCTCGAGTTGCCCCGGCGCCCAGCCTGCGTAGCCGAGCGCGATCAGCGGCGCCGCCGGACCGTCGTCGTGGGCGATCGATTCGAGGATGTCGCGCGAGGTCGTGACGCTTATCTCCCCGGTGACGTCCAGCGTCGCCTGCCAGCGGCGGGCGTCGTCGCGCCGGTGCAGCACGAAGCCGCGCTCGGTCTGTACCGGCCCGCCGGCCAGCACCGGCTGCCGGTGGCGGCTGCGCATACCGCGGATCTCGAGGTGCTCGAAGATGTCGTCGAAGCTGATGCCGAGCGGACGGTTCACCACGATCCCCATCGCGCCGTGGCGATCGTGCTCGCACAGGAACGTGATGCTGTGGGCGAAGATCGAATCCTGCAGCCCCGGCATGGCGATCAGGAAATGGTTGCGCAGGCTGTCGCTCATGCGGCCATTGTGGGTCCGTCGCGGCGCTGCAGGCAAGCCGGGCGTGGAGGTGCTCAGTCGCTCGCGGTCAGGCGGTTGGCGCGAAACTGCCAGGTGCGGATGATCTCCAGCCGGTCGGCGCGCGCGGCGATCGCGGGCGGAAACGCCTCGAACGGTGCCGCCAGGCGCACGATCTGCACCGCTGCGTTGTCGAGCAGCGCGTGCCCCGAGCTCTGCAGCACGCGTGTTTCGGCCACGCCGCCGTCCGGTCGCAGCGTGACCAGCAGGCGCAGCTCGCCGTACAGCCGGCGGCGTTTCGCCTCCACCGGGTAGTGCTCGTTGCCGATCGCCTCGACGCGCTGTTTCCACGCATGCAGGTACGCCGCGTCGTCTGCCGCGCGGGTGGCGGCCGAGGTCAGGCGTTCGACGCGCGGCATCTCGGCGTAGGCGCGGCGGCGCGCGTCGAGCCGCGCGAGCAGTGTCGCCACCTCGCTGGCGGGCCGCGCCTGGCTGGACGAGGCGAGCGGCGCCGGCTCGCCCGGCGCGGGCAACGCGTCGCGGTGCT
>JAJVIG010000008.1 GCA_022072145.1 Pseudomonadales bacterium | reverse complement strand
ATCGGGGTGAATGCGCCGCCGCTGCCACCGCTTCCGGCGAAAAAATCGTCGGCAGCGTGAAACTGCGCGTCGGCAACGATGTTTTTCGTTTCAGGGCGGCGGATTTCATGAGTAGATCAGTGCTTCCCTAGGGGAAAACTGATTTATTCGCAGCACGGCGGAGCCTGTTCATTGACAATGCACATATCGTACAGCCAGAGATTCTGCTCATGATTACATGAGTTTTCGGGAGCTCGGGCCACCCATAATGGGTAAAAATTCAGGCATCGCGTCGAGTTTCCGTCGTTTCGGTGGAACGCCTCAATACGCGCTCATGTTTCACGACACGGCTAACTGTCATATAAAAAAAGAAATGCCCGCAGACGCGGGCATTTCCTCGGTAAGGGTAAGCGACGGACCGTTATCAGCCGCGGCAGTTAGCCGGCAAATACTTCGACGGAACGGTCCCGGGGATGCATTTCCACTGGATCGTACCACCAGCCGTCCCCGTCATCGACAACTCGAAGTAGTCGTCGTTGGCGATGGTTCCGCCAACTGCCTTAACCGTAACCCGAATGTTGCCCGGTGTCGCAGCATCGGTGCCTTCATAAGTGACGCTATTGACGATGTTGGTGTCTACATTTCCACGAACACCTGCCTCAGCGCTACTTGTTGGTAACTCGCTGTTTGCCACGTAGTACTCGGTCACGTTTGTCTTCGCTTCCCCGGCCGTCGCCAGAGCTTCCGACAACTTCGCCCTTACCGTGTAATCCTGATACGCCGGCAGCGCCACTGCCGCCAGGATGCCCACGATCGCGATCACGATCATCAATTCGATGAGGGTAAAACCCTTCTGTACTTGCTTCATGTTCCTGCTCCTTCGGTTTGCAGAGAGTTTGGTCAGCGCCGGGTTTGAATATAGAACCGATCCGCGTTCCCGCAAGTTGAGTGTCAAGTTGCGTGCCAACAAACTGCTTGACCCGGGAAACCATTTCAAAAACAGAATGTTAGGCGATTCCCCATGTGCTCGGTGCCGCTATCCCCTGATGCCGGCAGCGCCGTTCGCGTCTCTTGTAGTGCCGGGATATGACGAGGAGTGACAAATTTTGTCAGGTGCGCGTCCGGGTTTTTCGTTGCAGCGGATGGATCTCCGGTCGGAGACCGGATCTGCGGATGACGAAATCAGCTCGGTCGGGCCGGGGGCGACGCGGGATGGGCGGTTCGAGCGTCCCCAACAGGCGGCAATTCGGCGGCTATACTGAACGCCGGTACGGGCCGCGGTTGGATATAGAGGCTTCATGAACGTGAACACGGCACCACCGCTCACCGGGCTGGCCCGGCGACTGGTGCAGGACGGCATCCTGGACGAGCAGGTGGCGCGCTCGGCGGTGCAGGAGGCGCGCACGCGCAAGTCGCAGTTCGTCGCGCACCTGATCGAGAACGGGCTGGCGAGCAGCATGCGCGTGGCGGAGGCCGCGTCCGACGAGTTCGGCACCCCGCTGCTGGATCTCTCGGCGTTCAATCTGGACACGTGCCCCAAGAACCTCGTCGACGTCAAACTGGTCGAGAAGCACCACACGGTACCGTTGTTCCGGCGCGGCAACCGCCTGTACCTGGCGGTGTCGGACCCCACCAACCTGCACGCGCTGGACGAGATCAAGTTCCACACCGGGATCAGCACCGAAGCCATACTGGTCGATGAGAGCGCGCTGACCCGCGCGATGCAGAAGTTCCTTAAAGCCGCCGAGGAAGCGACCGGTGGCGCCTTCAATGACCTGGAAGGGGTAGGGCTCGAGGACCTCGACATCGAGGGCGGGGAAGCCAAGCCCGACGACGCCGATGTACGCAGCGACACCGACGAGACGCCGATCGTGCGTTTCGTCAACAAGGTGCTGCTCGATGCGATCCGCGGCGGCGCTTCGGACGTACACTTCGAACCCTACGAGAAGAGCTTCCGCGTCCGCTACCGCACCGACGGCATCCTGCACGAGGTGGCTCGCCCCCCCGTGACGCTCGCCCCCAGGCTCGCGGCACGCCTGAAGGTGATGTCGCAGATGGACATCTCCGAGCGGCGCATGCCGCAGGACGGGCGAATCAAGATGCGCCTGTCGAAGACGCGTGCGATCGACTTCCGCGTGAACACGTTGCCGACCATCTTCGGCGAGAAGGTGGTGCTGCGTATCCTCGACCCCGCGAGCGCGCAACTCGGCATCGAGGCGCTGGGATTCGAGCCGTACCAGCGCGAACTGTACATGCACTACCTGTTCCAGCCGCAGGGCATGATGCTGTTCACCGGTCCCACCGGCAGCGGCAAGACGGTGTCGATGTACACCGGGCTCGGCATCCTGAACACCGACGAGCGCAACATCTCCACCGCGGAAGACCCGGTGGAAATCAATATGAGCGGCATCAACCAGGTGCACGTGAACGCGCGCGTGGGCCTGACCTTCGCGGAGGCGTTGCGCTCGTTCCTGCGCCAGGACCCGGACATCATCATGGTCGGCGAGATCCGGGACCTGGAAACCGCCGAAATCGCGGTCAAGGCGGCGCAGACCGGCCACATGGTGATGTCGACGCTGCACACCAATTCGGCCTGCGAAACCATCACCCGCCTGCTGAACATGGGGGTGGCGCCGTTCAACGTCGCCACGTCGGTCAACCTGATCATCGCGCAGCGGCTTGCGCGCCGGCTCTGCCAGCACTGCTCGGTGGAAGTGCGCTTGCCCGACGAAGTGTTGCTGGAGGAAGGTTTCCTGCCCTCCGATCTGCCCACGCTGACGATGAAGAAGGCCGTGGGTTGCGAGAAGTGCCTGAACGGCTACAAGGGCCGCGTGGGCATCTACGAGACGGTTCCGGTCACCAAGGAACTCTCGGAAATCATCCTGACCGGCGGAAATGCGATGGAACTCTCGGCCATGGCGCGCAAGCAGGGCTACGATGATCTACGCCGGTCCGCGCTGGCCAAGGCCGGCCGAGGGCTGACCAGCCTGGAAGAAGTCAACCGCGTTACGAAGGACTGAACATGGCACAGGCGGCGCACGCGACCCAAACATCCAAGACTGATACCTACCTCTATAGAGGCAAGGACCGCCTGGGCAAGCCTGTGCGAGGTGAAGTAAAGAGTGAGAGCGTCGCACTCGCCAAGGCGCAGCTCCGCAAACAAGGCATCATTGCCCAGGACCTGCACAAGAAGGCCAAGCCACTGTTCGGTGATCGCAAGAAGCCGATCAAGCCAGCCGACATAGCCGTCTTTTCTCGACAGCTCGCAACGATGATGAAAGCCGGCGTACCACTTGTACAGTCTTTCGACATCGTGGCCGACGGCCAGGAAAATGCAGCATTTCGGCAGATGATTGTCGACATCAGAAACGACGTGGCGGGGGGGAATACCCTGGCTTCCGCGCTCGCCAAGCATCCACGCCACTTCGACGATCTGTTCTGCAACCTGGTGCATGCCGGCGAGCAGTCGGGAAAGCTGGACTCAATGCTCGACCGGGTAGCCACGTACAAGGAAAAGGTTGAAGCGCTGAAAGCCAAGATCCGCAAGGCTCTGACCTATCCCGCCGCGGTGATCGGGGTCGCGATCATCGTGACTACGATCCTGCTGATCTGGGTCGTACCCCAGTTTGCAGAAACCTTCAGCAGTTTCGGTGCGGATCTCCCGGCGTTCACCATGATGGTTATGCAGATGTCCTATTTCATGCAGGCCTACTGGTGGGTTGTGCTCGGCGGTATCGCGGCCGCAGCGTTCGCGTTTCGTGAAGCACGCATGAGGAATCAGAAATTTTCCGATAATGTCGATGCGTCTATGCTCAAGATTCCAGTTATCGGCCCCATCGTCAAGGAGGCCGTGGTGGCGCGCTTCGCGCGCACGCTGTGCACCACCTTCGCGGCCGGCGTGCCGCTGGTGGAAGCGCTGGACTCGGTGGCCGGTGCCGCCGGCAACGCGGTCTACGCGCGTGCCATCCGCCAGATCCGCGACGACGTGACCGTGGGCACCCAGCTCAACCACGCGATCCGTTCGACCGGCATGTTCCCGATGATGCTGCTGCACATGGTGGCGATCGGCGAGGAGTCCGGCGCGCTGGACTCGATGCTCGACAAGGTCGCGTCGCACTTCGAAGCCGAGGTCGACAACAAGGTCGACGGCCTGACCTCGCTGCTCGAGCCGCTGATCATGTCGGTGCTCGGCGTGCTGGTCGGTGGTCTGATGGTCGCGATGTACCTGCCGATCTTCATGCTCGGTTCGGTGATGTAATGCAGTTGTCCCCGTAGGTCCGGGCTCTGCCCGGACCTTTGTTCGGCCACAGGCCGAACCTACGGGGCATGTTCGCGTTCACATGACGCTCAACTGTTCGCGATAAGATCGAATGCCTCTACCTGCCATCAGCGAATTCACCGCACAGAACCAGGGATTCTTCGTCTTCGGCGTGATCGTGTTCGCACTGGCGATCGGCAGCTTCCTGAACGTGGTGATCCTGCGCATGCCGCGCATCATGGAGCAGGAGTGGCGCCGCGAAGCCCGGCAATTGCTGGAGTCCGACGTCACCTTTGCCAGCGGCGCGAGCAGCGAACCGATCAGCCTTTCCCACCCGCCGTCGACCTGCCCGAAGTGCGGCCACCGGATCCGGCACTGGGAGAACGTGCCGGTCATCAGCTACCTGTTCCTGCGCGGGCGCTGCGGGCGCTGCCGCGAACGCATTTCGGTGCGTTATCCGCTGGTGGAGGCGGCCACGGCGCTGCTGTCGGTGATCGTGGCGCTTCGCTTCGGTGCGACGTGGACGGGCGCCTTCGCGCTGCTGTTCACGTGGGCGCTGATCGCGCTGACGATGATCGACGTCGACCACCAGTTGCTGCCCGACGACATCACGCTGCCTTTGCTGTGGCTGGGTCTGATCGTGAACGCCTTCGGCCTGCTGGCGCCGCTGGAGGATGCGGTGTGGGGGGCGGTGCTGGGCTATCTGTCGCTGTGGAGCGTGTACTGGGCCTTCAAGTTGCTGACCGGCAAGGAGGGCATGGGCTACGGCGACTTCAAGCTGCTGGCCGCGCTCGGCGCGTGGCTGGGCTGGCAGGCGCTGCCGCTGGTGATCATCCTGTCCTCGCTGGTGGGCGCGGTGGTCGGGGTGGTGCTGATCTTCGCGCTGGGGCGCGACCGCAACGTGCCGATCCCGTTCGGCCCCTACCTCGCCGCAGCCGGCTGGATCACGCTGCTCTGGGGTGACTCGATCAGCGCGGCGTATCTGTCCACGATTTCGCCCTGACCGTTCGCCCGGTGGTTTGACATCTGTCCCGTAGGTTCGGCCTGTGGCCGAACAAGTGTCCGGGCACAGCCCGGACCTACGGGAGACGCAGGTTCGGCCTGTGGCCGAACAATGCCACGACCGAACATGTCCGGGCACAGCCCGGACCTACGGCAGACGTAGGTTCGGCCTGTGGCCGAACAATGCCACGACCGAACATGTCCGGGCACAGCCCGGACCTACGGCGCGAGGTACACCACACCGTCGTCGGCGCGGTACACGCTCGGCAATGCGAGGTTGCCTTCGAATACGTCACGCCCGGGCAGATACGCACGCCAGGAAAACGCCTCGAAATAGACGATCGCCGCGCGACCGGCGGCGAACTCCTCCATCATCCGGTCCATCCGTGCGGAGTACTCCGGCTCCGGCAACCGCGTCGACGGATCGTACAGGGCGGGAATCGCAGCCGCCTTCCAGCCGAAGTGAATGCGCAGCAATTCCGGTGCATTCGAATAGACCGTCGGCAACGAGGCGTCGCGCAGAAACCCCAGGATCGGCATCGTCTGCACCATGGCCCCGAAGTATCCGAAGCCCTGGATGGTGTTCCGGGCGACGGCGCTCGACAACGACGGCAGTCCCGCCAGCAGCGTCACCAGCAGGACCGTCGACGCCACCGGCGCCAGAATTGTTGCACGCGGCAGCGCAACGGCGGCCGACACCGTGATTGCCACCAGCAGACAGACCAGCAACGGCGCGAATATCCGCGAATCCACGGGGATATAGAAATCGAACAGCGAGATCGACACGGCGATGAACGCCACGTACGTCAGCGCGAGCAGTAGCGTCAGCCTCAGCAGCCGCGCGTCTTCCGATGCGGCGCCCCGCACTACCGCGACCATGATGCAGGCAACGCCGGTGACGAGCAGAGCGGTGGCGGCCAGCGTCCCCACCGCTTGCGCCTGGAACCAGTCGAGCAGCACGCTCGCGAACGCCTTCAGATGCTCCGTCGTGACCCAGTGCACCTCGAGTTCGCGCACACTCGAATCCTGACTGAAGAGACTGGACCCGGCGAACCAGATAGCCGGCAGTGCCGCTGCGGGAACCACGAAGCGAACCAGATCCGCCAGGCGTTCGCGGATATCCGGGCCGCGCTCCAGAAGCAGGAACAGTGAGGTGGCGCCAAGCATGGCCACCCCGGCATAGCGCGTGAGGATCGCAATGCCGACGATCAACCCGCCCACCAGAAGCCAGCGGCCGCTGCCACTTCCACTGCGAAAGTACCTGCGCATGCACCACAGGTGCGCCAACAACAAGCCGATGAACGGCGGCTCGCTCCACGCCATGAAGTGAATGTCGTAGACGGCCGGTGCGAGCGCGAACACGGACGTGCCGAGGAGCACGTGCACTCCGCCACGCTGCGCGCCATCGGTGACCAGCAAGGAAAACAACCAGACGTTCGCCGCGAACACGAATGTGTGGAACAGGCGCGCCGCTGCATGGATGTCGTCGGTGAACAGATCGACCACGGCGAGCAGCACGGGGTACAACGGTGGCCAGTGCGCGGGCAGATCGAACACGCTGCCGCCGTCGGCAAGCGCCAGCGCACCGAGCAGGTACTGGATCGAGTCGAATGACGTTCCCACGCCCCATGGCGTGGAGAACCAGACCAGACCCGCAGCCGTGAATGCAATGGCGATGGAGATGATGAGCGAGATGCGGCGGGTCATGAGCGCATTCATCGGCGGCGACATCGTCACAAGGCTCGGATGGTGCGAAGGATAGTCGACCTTGCAACGCCTGCTCTGCCGGTCGGCCTGTGGCCAATCCGGCTTTCGTAGGTTCGGCCTGCGGCCGAACAGATGTCCGGTCACAGACCGGACCTACGCGAGCCCGTCCCGACAGAGACGACGAACTCGCCGGGGATCATCACGGGCCTGCGTTTGGCATTGCGGCTCGACGGCGTGTCCGTTAACGTGCGGCCGAACCATCTCGCGCCTGAAACGATGACTTCTGCACGCAAACTGATCGTCGGCCTCACCGGAGGCATTGGCAGCGGCAAGAGCGCCGTCTCGGCGCTGTTCGAGGCGCTCGGCATCACCGTGATCGATGCCGACGTCGCCGCGCGCACGGTCGTGGAGCCGGGCACGCCGGTGCTGGCGCGCATCGCCGAGCACTTCGGCCCCGGCGTGATCGGCGCCGACGGGGCGCTGGATCGTGCGGCGCTGAGGCGCATCGTGTTCGCCGATCCGCAGCAGCGTCGCTGGCTCGAGGGCGTGACGCATCCGGCCATCGGCGCCGAGATCCAGCGCGGGCTGCGCGAAGCGACCGGCCCGTACGCGATGCTCGTTTCGCCGCTGTTGTTCGAGGCGAAGCAGGATGTGCTGACCGACCGCGTGCTGGTCGTCGATGTCAGCGAACAGACGCAGCTCGAGCGCACTATGCGCCGCGACGCGAACGACGAGACGCAGGTACGCGCGATCATCGCCGCGCAGATCGACCGTGCCGGCCGCCTCGCGCGCGCGGACGATGTGATCGTCAACGAAGGCTCGCTGGAGGAACTGCGCGCGCAGGTGTGCGCGCTGCACGAGCGCTACCTCGAACTCGCCGCCGCGATGGCGGCGGCAACCACGTCGCAATGAGGTTCACGCGATGGCCGTATTGACCGTGAATTGCCCGTCGTGCCGGCGCGTGGTGCCGTGGAGCGAGGAGTCACCGTACCGTCCGTTCTGTTCGTTGCGCTGCAAGCAGCAGGATTTCTGCGACTGGGCCAACGAGCGCCACGCGATCCCGGGGCGCGAGGAGGAGGACGAGATTTTCAGCGAGGACGAACCCATGAGGGAAGCGTAGGTTCGGCCTGCGACCGAACGGTGCGAATGTCCGGGCGCAGCCCGGGCCTACGCGGCCAGGAGCAGGAACTCCACCTTCACTGCTTCGTAAGGGAACTCGATTGCACCCTCGGCGGTGCGCGAGAGAAGGCCTGCCTCCAACAAGGCCACCACATCGCCGTGGACGCCTTTCACGTCGCGATGGACGCGCCGGGCCGCGTCACGAATGGACACCGGGCCCGCCCCACACAGCGCCTTGAGCAATTCCCACCGCTTTGCCGTGAGAACCTTCCAGAGCAGTTCCGGGGAGGCGAAACTGATACGCGCAGCCTTTTGTCGCTTGCCGCCAGTCCAGGACTCGGCAAATCCTGCCATTGCCTCGTTGGGGCTCCGGACCTCAAGAATTACCGTTTTCATGGTTCCACCTCTCGATATCTCGCTGGAAATCCACCACAAGTTTCTCAGGGGTCGAGAAACGGTAAGGCGTCTCCTTCCCACACCAATGCCGGTGATCCCCTTTGCCTGCCTCGTTGTCGTATCGAAGCACGCAGACCTGCTCCACGACGTATGCCAGCCGGTACTTGAAGGAGTGCTCGGAACCCGGCAGCGGGCGGGACACACGCCATAGAACGAGCTCCGCGAACCGGTCTCCGGCATAGACGACACGCTGGCGGAAAAGCTCTACGGCTTTCATGTTGGAGATAATGCCAACAGAGCACGGATGTTGTCAAAAACTACAACGTGGAATTCCGGGGGCATTGACGCGAATGCCGGAATGTCCCGTTCGGCGTGTGGCCGAACGATTGCGAATGTCCGGGCGCAGCCCGGATCTACACGCAATCGTCCGGGTGCGGCACGGACGTACGGGCAACCGTCCGGGTGCGGCACGGACGTACGGACGAGGCGGCCGATCGGTGCGGCGGGTCATGGGGTGTGGACCATCGGGCGCAGCAGCGACGGCGCGTGGTCGATCAGGGGTTCACGCCCGAACGTGAAGCCGCTGCCGGTTGGGGCATCGAAGGCGGCCATCGCCTGCACCAGGCGCTCGACGTCGCCGGGGTAGAGCACGTCGCCATCGACGTGGATCGCGTCGAGCCGCGCGGCGTCGGCGGCGAACCATTCGTCCACGGTGATGCGGTCGCTGCCGTCGCCGCGGCCGATCACGAGGTCGTTCAGTTCGCGCCCGAACCACAACTCCTCGCGCGTGATCCCGGCGGTGAGATAAAGCGCATCGACGTCCGCCGAGCTCGCGCTGCGATTGTCGATGATGTCGGCGCCATCGCCGGCGTGGAACACGTAGGTGTCGTTGCCCGATCCGCCTTCCAGCAGGTCCGCGCCGGCACCGCCGCTCAGCACGTCGCTGCCGCGATCGCCGCGCAGCGTGTCGTTGCCCGCGAGTCCGTAGAGCCGGTCGTCCTTGCGCGTGCCGGCCAGCGATTCGTTCGCCACGCTGCCGATGCGCGCGTTGCCCGAGGCGTCGATCGCGACACGCACCGTGACGCGCGCACTGCTTTCGAGTTCGCCGTCACCGACGCGGTAATCGAACCACGCATCGCCCACGAAGTACGGCGCCGGGACGAACACGAAGCGCGCCTGCGCGGCGTCCCAGCTCAGCTGCCCGCCGAATCCGCTCGTTCCCCCCACGACCGCGAGCGGATCGCCATCGGGGTCGAAGTCGTTCGCCAGCACCGTGCCGGCCGGGACCGGGGTGCTGCGGTTCTCGAGTGCGTCCAGCGCATCGGGCTGCGCGACGGGTGCGCGGTTGGCCGGCTGCGGCGGCGCGCCGAGCAGATCGGCTCGAGTCCAGGCGGTGCCGTCGGCGAACAGCACGCGCTCGATCCCCGGGCCCGCGGATTCGCCGGAAGCGAACTGATCACGGACGCGCACGCTGTCACCTCCCTGGAACTGCAGCAGCAGCTCCCCTCCCGCGGTTCGCCACGCGACGGTGCCGGACGGCAGCAGACCGGTGCCGAGTTCGAGCGTGTCGATGCGCGCGGACGCGTCCTCATCCAGGATCAGATCGGCGCCGTCACCGGCCATGAACCGATACGTATCCGCTCCCTTGCCGCCGAGCAGCGTGTCGGCGCCGGCGCCGCCGGTGAGCAGGTCGTCGCCGGCGCCGGTATCGAGGCGATCGGCACCCGCGCCACCGGTGAGCGTGTCGTTGCCGCCGAGCGAGACCAGAGTGTCGGGACCGGTGCCACCGATGAGCGACTGATGGCCCGACGGCGCGCGCGTGACCGCGTCGAGCAGCGCGGCGCGCGTCCACTGCGTGCCGTCGGCGAAACTCGCCGCATCGACGTGGTAGCCGATGTCCTTGCCCCTGGTCACGAAATGACGCGCGACCGTGATCGATTCGCCGCTGTCGGCGAGCGTCAGCACCAGGTCGTCGGCGCTGCGCGCGATCCGCACATCGTTCGGCTGCACGCCGTCGGCGAAGCTGATCGTGTCGATGCGGCCGGTGGTGCGGTCGGCATCGTGGATGCGGTCGGTGCCGTCACCGAAACCGAACAGGTACGCATCGTTGCCGGCACCACCGGCCAGCAGATCGGCGTCGGCACCACCGCCCAGCGTGTCGTCGCCGGCGCCGCCGGAGCAGCTGTCGTTGCCGGTTTGACCGCGCAGCAGGTCGTTGCCGTCATTGCCATACAGCGAATCCGCTCCCGCACCGCCTTCGACGGTGTCGTTGCCGGCAAGCGCATCGAGCGTGTCGGGATGCCCGGTGGCGATCACGAGGTCATCGCCGGTGCTGATCTGGCGCTGCACCACGCTGGCGGCGATTTTCGCCTCGACGTCACCGACCAGGTAGTGACCGCCGTCCTCGCGACGGATACGCAGCTGGTTGTGCCCGCTCAGGAAATAATCCACCACCGTCAGGCGTTCGCCGGTGGCGCTGACCACCAGCCCCAGGTCGTCACCGCTGCGTTCGGCCCACAGGCCCTGCCACCCCACACCGTCGAGTTGCAGCTCATCGGCAGGGAACGGCGAGTTGTCGCTCGCGTACACCCAGAAGATGCGATCCGGGCGTGCCCATACCGTGTCGTTGCCGTGCCCCTGGCCCCAGATGTAGAGGTCCACCGCGTTGGTGGTCGCCGACACGTCGTCGCCGCCGCGCAGGAAGTCGTCGCCGGGCCCACCCACCAGGGTATCGGCGCCGCTGTCGCCGAGCATCGAGTCCGCACCGGCCTCGCCGGCGAGCGAGTCGTTGCCCCGACCGCCGTAGACGATATCGTTGCCACCGCGGGCCGCCAGCGACTCGGAGGCATCGGTACCGATCAGCACGTCGTGACCGTCGTCGATGCTCGTCAGCGCGGCCTGGATCTGCGCGAACTCGAGCACCGACTGCGCGGCGTCCTCGAACACGATCCGGTCGATGCGCCCGTTGACGCCGCTCGGTGAGTCCGGGTTCGCGAGCAGCACGCCGTCGCCGGCCGCGGGAAGCTGCAGGTGCACCCCCACGTCGCGGTCGAAGAAGCCGCTGTAGGACAGCGTACCGTAGGGGTCGCGCAGCCGCGGCGTGATCGTGATGTCCGCCGGGCCGTAGCCTCCGGCGAGTTGCAATACGTCGATCGGCACGCTGCCGGTGGTGTACGGCTCGGTCTCGACGATCACATCCTCGCCGTCGCCGCTGGCGTGGCGGTAAATGTCCGCGCCACGCCCGCCACGCAGCAGGTCGTCACCGCTGCCGCCGGCGAGCACGTTGGCCTCGCTCCCGCCGTGGAGCGTGTCGTTGCCCGCACCGCCCGTGAGCGTGTCGAGGCCGTTACCCGCGTCGAGCACATCGGCACCGGCACCGCCGCCGAGCGCATCGCTGCCGTCACCGCCGCGCAGGCTGTCCGCGCCGTCACCGCCGTCGAGGGTGTCGTTGCCGCTGCCGCCATCGAGGGTGTCGGCGCCGCCCGAACCGTACAGCAGATCGCTACCGCCAGCACCGAGGATCGCATCGTTGCCGGCCAGCCCGTCGATGGTGTCGGCGCCCGGCAGCCCATCGAGCGCATCGTCACCGGAAGTGGCTCCGCGCGCCAGGAAGCGGTCGAGCACGGCTTGTGTATCCCAGACCGTATCGGGCGCGTCGACGAAGCGCATCTCGAACGGCAACGGGTACGTGAGGTTGCTGAAGAAATGACGCAACACCAGCGTGTCGCCGCCACCCGCCTCGACATACAGATCGGTGCCGCCGTAGTTGCGCAGCAGCAACTGATCCGGATCGATGCCGGCGCCGAACAGGATGGTGTCCAGATCGCCCGGGCCGCGATCGACGACCAGTACGGTGTCACGCCCGGCGCCCGGCTCAAACAGCACCGTGTCGCTGCCCGGCCCTCCGTCGAGCGAATCGGCGCCGGCGCCACCGACGAGTGTGTCGTTGCCCTTGCCCCCGGCCAGGGTGTCGTCATCCTCGCCGCCGTCGAGCGCGTCGTTGCCCTCCTCTCCGTACAACGCATCGGCACCTTCGCCACCGGCGAGCGTGTCGGCGCCGCCGCCGCCCTCGACCGTGTCGGCACCCGCGCGCGCGTCCAGTTCGTCATCGGTGCCGGGCAGCAGCAGGTGGTCGGCCGTGTTTCCCGCGCGCAGCAGCGTGACGGGCGCCAGCGTTCCGGCGTCGGTCTGCAGTCCGGCGAGTTGCTTGTAGTCCTCGAGCGCGAGCGTCAGGCTCGCCCCGGCGAAGCCGAAGCTCACGGTGCCGCTCGACACCGACCAGCGCAGGCTCAGCGCCTCGGCATCGACGCTGCCTGCGCAGCGGATCACGTCGCCACCGTCGCCGTCGACGATGGTGTCCTCGCCGTCGCCGAAGCGCAGCACATAGGTGTCGTCGCCGGCGCCGCCCATCAGCAGGTCGTTGCCGGCGCCACCGTCGAGCGTGTCGTTGCCGGCCTCGCCGTACAGCGAGTCGTGCCCGTTGCCGCCGTGCAGCGCATCGTTGCCGGCGCCGCCGAACACCTGGTCCTCGCCGTCGTTGCCGTCCAGCGCGTCGTCGCCGTCGTCGCCGGACAGCGTGTCCTGCCCGCTGCCACCGTCGAGCCAGTCGGCACCGCCCTGGCCGAACAGCAGGTCGTCGCCAGCACCGCCGCCGAGCGCGTCGTCACCGTCGCCGCCCAGCAGCGCATCGGCGCCGTTGTCGCCGGCGAGCGTGTCGGCCTCGCTGCCGCCGTCGAGCAGATCGTCGTCGGCGCCACCGGCGAGCCGGTCGCAGCCGGCATCGCCGAGCAGCGTGTCCAGCCCCACGCCACCGGCGAGCGTGTCGTCGCCGGCGCCACCGTCGATGCCGTCGTGGCCCGCGCCACCGTCGATGCGATCGGCGCCGCAGTCGATCAGCGCCACCGATGCCCCATCACCTGCCAGCTGGTCGTCACCGTCGCCGCCCTCGAGGGTGTCCGCGCCCGCGTCACCGCCGGCGTGGTCGTTACCGGCTCCGGCGTACAGCACATCGTCACCGCCACTACCGAACAGCGTGTCGTCGCCGTCGCCGCCGTCGAGGTAATCGTTGCCGTGATCGGCGAGCGCGATGTCCTGCGCATCGCCGCGCAGGATGTCGTCGTCCTCGCCGCCGAGCAGCGTGTCGTGGCCGCCGTTGCCCACCAGCTGGTCCGCTCCCGTGCCACCGAGCAACTGGTCGTCACCGTGTTCACTGCCCGCGATGTGCACGGCCGCGGCATCGCCCTCGAGGCGATCGTCGCCGTCGCCGCCGGCCAGCGTATCCGCACCGCGCAGTCCGCCCAGCGAATCGTGTCCCTCGCCACCGAACACGAGGTCGTCGCCCCGCCCGGCATCGACCCAGTCGTTGCCGGTGCCGGCGTGGATGGTGTCGGCGCCGCCGTCGGGCGGGTCCGCGTCACCGAAGGAAGGCGAGAACTGGCGCACCAGCGCCTGCGGATCGTCCGTGACCGTCCAGTCCACGCTGTCGGTCAGCATGTTCGCATCGCCCATCACGTGGTCGTCGCCGGCTCCCGCATACACGAGATCGGCGCCGGAGCCGGCCATCAGCGCCTCGCCTCCCGCGGCGCCGACCAGCGTGTCCTCGCCCGCGCCGCCCGCGAGCCAGTCACGCGTCGCGGCCGGCTGCGCCGAGGGGTCGTCGATGGCGCTGAAATCGGCCACCGATCCGGCGTACAGCAGGTCGTTGCCGTCGCCGCCGTCGAGGAGGTCGGTGTCGTCGCCGCCTTCCAGCCAGTCGGCTCCGATGCCTCCGACCAGCGTGTCCTGCCCGGCGCCGGCGAGCAGATGGTCGTCACCGGCATCGCCGTGCAGCAGGTCCTCGCCCTCACCGGCGATCGCGATGTCGTCACCGGCACGCGCGTAGACCACGTTGTCACCGGCACGCGCGTCGATCGAATCGTTGGCGATGGTGCCGAACAGCAGGTCGTCGCGCACTTCGGGGGCCTCGGGATCGACCACCACGTTGCCGAGCGCGTCGTACTCGATCTGCACGCCCTCTTCCTCCGGGTCGGCGTCACTGGGAGCGAAGTCACCGAGGAAGCTGCGCTGCGTCTCGGGGTCGGCGCGTTCGGGCTGCTCGAACGCGCCTTCGCCGGGCAGGGCAATGCCGAAGTTGCCGCCCGCCTCGTCCCAGTTGGCCAGCATCAGCGAACGCGCGCTGTCGCCGGCGCCCTGCGTGAGGTACAGCGACTCACCGATACGCGCCAGCACGATGCCGTGGTCCGCGCGGTCACGGAACACTCCCGAGCGCGGTGCGAGTTCCTCGTAGTCGAGCCCGGCCAGCGCGAGCGTGCCGAACAGCACGCGGTCCCCGCCGTCGTCGGCGTCCATGACCCGGCCGCCACCACCGGCCGCGATGCGGTAGCTGTCCGCGCCGGAGCCGCCGGCGAGCAGATCGCTGCCGGTGCCGCCTTCGAGCGTATCGGCGCCGGAACCGCCGAACAGCGTGTCGTCACCCGCGCCTCCGAACAGTTCGTCGGCGCCCGCACCGCCGTCGAGCCAGTCGTGGCCGTCGTGCCCGCGCAGCGTATCGGCACCGCCCTGCCCGAACAGCAGGTCGTCACGATTGCCGCCGGGGAGTTCGTCGGATTGCCCGGCGCCGAACTGGTAGTGGCGCGCGTCGGCGAGCGGGTAGGGATACGCGCCACGCGCCGAGGTGAATTCGATGCCACTCGCGAGGTCGCGGAAATACTCCGGCTCGCGGCGCGCATCGGGGACGGTGAGCGCGTCCACGGTGGCACGCAGCACATTGCTCTGCAGCAGGTAGGCGCGCGCGAGCAGGAAGGCGTCGCCGGGATGCTCGCCGGCGTTGTCCACACTGGCCGCGCCGGTGCCGGTCAGCGCGAAGGAGTACAGATTGGTCGCCGCGAAGCGCCACGCGTTGCCACGCGCCGAGACGTCCAGCACCGCGGTCGCATCGCTGCCGAGCACCGGCTCGATGCGCACATCGCCCCACCCGCCGCCGGCCATCGCCTCCTGCAGCAACGCGTGCAGCGCCAGCGGATCCGTCACACCCGCAAGGGCACCGCCGAGCGCGTCCGCCAGCGCGCCGGTGGCCGCGGCGATCGAACCGGCGCCCACATCCGAGGCACCCTTCAGCACATTGCCGATCGCCGCCATGCCGAGCTGCGGATCCAGCAGGCCGAACACACGGTACGCGGCCAGCGACTCGACCAGCCGGCTCATGTCGTGCGTGTCCAGCACCTCGCCTGCAGCGCTCTCGATGAACAGCGGTACATGCTCACCGGGGCGGTACCCGAGCACCGAGCTGGCCGTGACCTCCGGGCCGTTCTCGGCGAAGAAGTTGTGCACCCGCTCCGCGGGCAGCGCGCTGCCATCGACCCGTGGCGCGACCGTGTCCAGCCACAGCAGGTCCAGCACTTCCCGCACCGGATTGCGGTACTGCAGCGCGGCGCCGTTGAAGGTGTCCACGCGCGATACCAGCTCGGGATGCCCGCCACCGACCCACAGCGCGAGGTGACCGCCCAGCGAGTGCCCCACCAGGTGCACACGCCCGAGGTGCTGTGGCATCGCGCTGCCATCGGCCTCGATCAGGCCCGCGGCGTACAGGAACTGCTCCGCGGCGCCGTCCTGCAGGCCGCTGCCGATCAGATCCGCCACATCGAGCGCGAGCGCCACGTCCTGCAGCCCGTCCATCACCTCGTTGCTGCCGCGAAACGCCAGGTGCAGCTCGCCGCTCGTCACGTGCTCGAACAACGTGGCCGAGAAGCCGTTCGACGTGTCGGGCTGGTGGTACACGACCCGGTAGCTGTTCCTGAACTCCTCGAACTGCTCGAGGGTGAAACCGCGGTCTTCGAAGGTGATCGCACCGGGCGAGGTACGCTGATCCCAAGCGATGATTGAAATGTGTCCACCCTCGACAAAGTTTTCCGCGTCGAACGAAACGTACGCAGCATCTGCCAACAGAGCACTCTGATAGACGACTTCCGTTGTCGTATTCATATTCCAACTCCATGGAATTAGGGTTTGGCAATAAAAGGCTCCACCGTCACAACATCTGGCATCGAACGCTTGGCACCAATGGACGCACAATACAGAACGCTATGGAAACTGCTGAACTTCGGAAGAGCATTCTGGTAAAGCAAGTACGTCCACTGCTCCACAACAATCTCGCCTGTAGCCATATCCTTGATGAAGGTGCGTCGCTCCGAAATCGACGAACGAAAAATGTTATCGACCTCGATCACCCTTCCAGCCTCGCTGAACAAGCCGTAAGGAGCCGTCGGCCGGTCGATCTTCTCCATCCGGATGCAGTATCCGGACGTGAGGTACTTGCGGAAGCCGACCGCTTGCTGCATCTCCTCGAGGATCCTCGGGTCGCACAGACCGGAATCCTGTCTCACCTTGGAAAAGCGGTAAAAGCCGTTCTCGGGAAGCCGGTGCCACGGTTTGGCATTGCGACGCTCGGTCTCGATGTACCGGAAGCTCTTGCCCATCAACGTGTCCCAGCACCCCAGATAAAGGCAGCTGATCCCGCTATCGAAATACCCCTCCGCCTCCACCCGTCGGTAGACCTTCGGTTCGACACCCTGCTCGCACAGCGCGCGCAACTCCTTGCGTCCGGCGTTGTGCGCGGCATACAGGTAGAGCGCGCCGGCGACGATCAGCAGCATGACCAGACCCAACGCCCTGCGCAGACGCATGGGCTTCACGGCGAGCGGCCCGCGCGGCTGTCGGCCCAGCGCGTGACCAGGCGTTGCAACTCTCCGAAGACCGGGGACCACTCGCCGGGCTCGGGCTGGCGCAGCAGCCGCAGCGTCGGATACCACGGCGTGGCATCGTTCTCGCGCCCGTAGACCCAGTGCGCGCAGTGCGGCAGCAGGATCAGCCCCGGCTTCATCATCGCTCCGGCGAGGCGCGCGACGACGCCGTCGCCGGCCACCAGCAGATCCATGCGCTCGAGCGCGGCGGCGGTGTCGCCCAGGTGTCGGCAGCGTCCGGCGACGTCGATCACCATGCCCTCGATGCCGGCACCACGCAGTTGCGCGGCGGCCGTACCGCGCTGGAACGAGAACAACTGAACGCCGGGGACCGCTGCCAGCGCAAGCAGCCGCCGCAGCGGCAGCTCACCGTGCGTCACCGACGAATCGCCGCCCGCCCACGCGATGCCGATGCGCAGCGCGCGCCCCGAGCACGCGACGTGTTCGGCGAACCAGGCACGGGACTCCGCCAGCACGGCCACCGGGGCCGGCTCCGGGACCAGGCGCCCGCGCGGGTCAACCAGTCCCGGCAGGCTGAGTAGTGCGCACTGCAGGTCGTGGCTGCGGACGACGTCGTGGGGATCGACGGCTGCGACCGGATGGAGCGGCAGATCCGCGAGTACCGGATGCAGCGCCTCCGGACACACGAGAGTGATCGCGGCACCGCGGCGGGCGAGCGAGGGAACGAAACGCAGCGCCCACAGCGCATCGGCCAGCCCGCGCTCGGCGAGCAGCAGCAGGCGCTTGCCACCGATGCGCTCGCCGCGCCAGCGCGGCAGCGCCACTTCGGGAATGCGCGCGGGGCGCAGTTGCAGCCGCGCCTCGAAATCCGGCCACGCCTGCGCGTAGCGGCCCAGCTGCAGGCGAACTGCGGCGCGTTCGAGCAACATATCGACACGCTCCGGCTCGGCCGCGAGGCATTCGGCGAGCACGGACTCGGCCTGCGCGAAGCGCCCCAGTTCACGCAGTGCGCGCGCGTACTCGAGACGCACGCGCGACGGCGCGGCGCCAGTCGCCAGCGCGGTGCGGTGGCAGCGCAACGACTGTTCGTGGTTGCCGAGCGCGAACCACAGCGTGCCGAGGTTGCTCCAGACGGCGGCGCTGTCCGGCGCCAGCCGCACCGCTCGCTGGCAGCACACCAGCGCGGCATCGGGGCAGGCGCTGCGGCGCAGCGCGCTCGCGAGCGCGAGCCATCCCTCGGCGTCGTCGGGATAGTCGGCCAGATGGCGTTGGTAGCTCGTGATCGCGGCGGCCGTGTCTCCGGCGCGCTGGCGCGCGAGCGCACGCGCCCACTCGTCGGTCGGTGACGGCGATGCCGTCGGCTGCACTGACTGGTATGCCCCGTCCATGGCTAGCGCTCCCTGATGCTCTCGCGCGCGACCTTGCGCAGCGGAGAAAGAAAGTAATCGACGATGCGGCGCGTGCCGAGGCGGATCTCGACCTGCACCGCCATGCCGGGCCCCAGCGCCGCCCGCCGCCCGTTGACGAGCAGCCAGTCGCGCGCGAGCGCGATCCGGGCCGGATACACCGCGCCCCAGCGCGGATGCTCCACCGCCTCGGCGGACACCGAGCTCACGCGCGCGGGCACGGTGCCGTAACGGGTGAAGTCGAAGGTGTCGACCTTGACCGCCGCCGTCTGCTGCTCGCCCACGAAACCGATGTCGCGTCCGCGCACGAAGGCTTCGACTTCGAGCGGCGCGTCGGCCGGGACGATCACCAGCAGCGGCTCGGCCGCGCGCACCACGCTGCCTGGCCCACGCACCGCGAGCTGCTGCACGGCACCGGCCAGCGGGGCGTGCAGCCGCAGGCGCTGCACGCGTTGCGTGAGGCGCTGCAACTCGAGCGCAAGCGAATCGGTGTTGCGCCGGTGCTCGTTCAGCGCCGCCAGCGCCGCGCGTTGCGCACCGGCCTCGAAGGCGGCGCGCTCGGCCTCGGCGGCCGCGATCTCGCGCTCCAGTGCCAGCCGGCGTTCACCGGTCGCGCGCGACTGCTGTTCCGTCGCCCGACGTTCGCTGTCGAGCTGCACCCAGTGCTCGCGCGCAACCAGTCCCCGGCGATACAGCATGCCGGCTGCCTCGGCACGTTCCGTGCGCATGCCGAGTTCCTCGCGCAGGTGGCGCTCCGTGCCCGCCAGGGCGCGGCGTTCGGCTGCCCGTGCCGCTTGCCGTTCGCGCAGCGCGCCGAGTGCGCGCCGATGCTCCTCGATGCGCGAGGCGAGCAGCCGCGCCTGCCAGGCGAAACCGGAGTCGTCACCACCGCCCTCCTCGCGCCAGGCCGCACGCAACAGCGCGGTGGCCGTGGTCGCTGCGGTTGCCCCGTTTGTCCCGACCGTTGCGGTCGCTTCGGCTGCCTTGCCCTGCGGCTCGTCGTCAGCCGCCAACGCGCGCACCAGCGCGCGTGCCGCGGCGAGTTCGCCACGTTCGGCCGCGAGCGCCGCACCGACGCGCGCCTGCTCGGCGAGCATATCGGCGGGGTCCAGTTCGAGCAGCAGCTGTCCGGCCGTGACCGTCTCGCCGTCACGCACGCGCAGCGTGCGCACCTCGCCGCCGTCGGGCGACTGCACGATATGGCTGCGCCCGTGGGGTATCACCTGCCCCGGTGCCACCGCGACCACGTCGACCCGTCCCAGCACCGACCACGCGATGGCCGCGGCGAGCAGCGCCAGCAGCGTGTACAGCAGCCAGCGCGCGGCCGGCAGCGGTTCGCCGTCGCGCAGCGCGATCGCCGCCGGCAACAGGTCCGCGTCGACGCCGCGCGCGGGCAGCAGGGGTTCGGGAACGTCGTTCATCGGATCAGGCCGCCCGCGCCAATGCCTGCTGGGCGTGCAGGCGAGCGAACACGCCGCCGCCGGCCAACAGCGCCGCGGCACTGCCCTGCTCGACCAGCCGCCCGCGCTCGAGCACGAGGATGCGATCGCAGCCGGCCAGCGCGCTCAGCCGGTGCGCGATCACGATCACGGTGCGTCCCTTCGCGATCGCGGCCAGGTTTGCCCGCACCAGCGCCTCGGATTCGCAGTCGAGCGCGCTGGTGGCCTCGTCGAAGACCAGGATGCGCGGATCGCGCACCAGCGCGCGGGCGATCGCGAGGCGCTGGCGCTGGCCGCCCGAGAGATTGTTCGCGTGCTCACCCAGCTGCGTGTCGTAGCCTTGCGGCAGCTGGAGGATGAATTCCTCGGCGCCGGCGAGCCGCGCGGCGCGGCGCACGTGCTCGAACGGCAAGCCGGGGTCACCGAGCGCGATGTTCTCGCGCACGGTGGCGCTGAACAGGAAACACTCCTGCGGCACCACGCCGATCTGGCGGCGCAAGGCCTCCGGCGCCGCTAGCGCCAGGTCGTGGCCGTCGATCAGCACGCGGCCGTGTTCCGGCACGTACAGGCGCTGCAGCAGTCGCGCGACCGTGCTCTTGCCGGAACCCGAGCGGCCCGCGATGCCGATCATCTCGCCGGCCGCGACCCGGAAGTCCACCCCCGCCAGCGCCTCGGCGCGACCGGCCTCGTAGCGGAAGGACACCTGTTCGAAGCGGATCTCCCCGGCCAGCGGCGGCAGCGCGCTGCGCGTGGCCAGGCACGGCGACTCGGTCGGCGCGTCGAGCACATCGGCCAGGCGCGCCAGCGAGACGCGCGCCTGCTGGAACTCCTGCCAGATCTGGAACAGCCGCAGCACGGGAGCCGTGGTGCGCGTGGCGAGCAGGTTGAAGGCGATCAGGGCGCCCACGCTCAGGTTGCCGGCAATCACCGCGGTGGCGCCGTACCACAGCAGCAGCGCGCTGCCGACGCGGTTCACGAGGTGCGCGCCCTGCTCGGACCAGTGCGCGGTCAGCGCTGCGCGGTAGCCGGCGGAGACGTACGCGGCGAGCTGGTCCTCCCAGCGACGCTGCATCGGCGGCTCGATCGCGAGCGACTTCAGCGTGTGCATGCCGGCCACGCATTCGACCAGCAAGGACTGGTTCGCGGCCGCGAGCCGGAAGCGCCGCTCGGCGTGCGCGCGCAGCCGCGGGCCGACCAGCAGCGACAGCACGAGGTAGACCGGCAGCGTTGCGAGCACCAGCGCGCACAGCGCGGGGCTGTAGTGGTACATCAGCGCGAACGCGGCGGCCGTGAAACCGAGGTCGATCAGCAAGGCGAGCGCCGAACCGGTCACGAAGGCACGCAGCGTCTCGAGTTCGCGCACACGCGCGACGATCTCGCCCACGCGTCGCACTTCGAAATAACGCAGCGGCAGTGCCAGCAGGTGCGCGAACAAGCGCGCGCCCAGCGCGACGTCGATGCGGCTTACCGTGTGAGCGAGCAGCCAGGCGCGCAGGCCGCCCACCAGGAACTCGAACAGCGCGACGATCAGGAAGCCGCTGACGACCACCTGCAGCGTGCCGAGCGCGCCGTGCACCAGCACCTTGTCCACCACGACCTGGAACAGCACCGGCGTGGCCAGCCCCAGCAGTTGCAGCACCGCGGAGCCCGCGAGCACCTCGGCCAACGCGCGGCGATGGCGGGCCGCGGCGCGCACGAACCAGCCCAGGCCAAGCGCTGTCGCACCGTCCGGCGCGCTGGCGCGCGCCAGCAGCAGGAAGCGCCCGGTGCTTCGGCGGCGGAACTCCTCGGGCGACAAGACCCGCGGCTGTGCGGCGCCGTGCTCGTGCACCAGCACCCGCTCCGTGGCCACCCGCGCGAGCACCAGCCAGCGGCCGTCGTCGACGGCGGCCAGCGCCGGCAGGGGCAGCCTGGAGAGATCGGACGGCGCCGCATCCCGCAGGCGCGCCTTCAGCCCGGCATCGCGTGCGGCGCGCAGCAGGGCCTTCGCCTCGAGCGGGTGGGCGGACGTCGCGTGGCGGTGATGCAAGGTGGCGGCGTCGAGCGCAAAACCATGCACGCGCGCTACCACCAGCAGGGCCCACAGCCCGCTGTCGGTGAGAGACGGGTCGGGCAGCGCCGTCGCGTCGTTGGAGGGCCTTTCCATGTTACGTCCCTGTAACGGTCGAGCCAGGCGAACGCTACGCCGCTCGCCCGTGGCGTGCAATAGGCCAAACGCGGCGTGGCCGCAAGTCACCCGCCGGCCGGCGAGCCAGCGATCACGGCAGTTGGCGCGCGAAGGGCAGTCCGTATAATGCGGCAGGCCCAACCCCACGCAGGTCCGGATGCAGAACACGGTGACGCAGCTCTTCGGCGACTCGCGGCCACCGGCCGCCGCCTCGCCCCGCGCGCGGGTGATCGCCATCACCAGCGGCAAGGGCGGCGTCGGCAAGACCAGCATCACGGCCAACGTCGCGGTGGCGCTCGCACTCGCCGGCAAGCGCGTCTGCATCGTCGATGCCGACACCGGCCTGGCGAACATCAACATCGTGCTCGGACTGAAACCGAAGCACACGCTGGAGGATTTCCTGGACGGCGGGCTGCCGATCGAGGCGATCCTGATGGAAGGCCCGCGCGGCGTGCGCGTGGTGCCGGGCGCCTCCGGGATCGTCGAGTACGCGGACCTCGGACACCAGCACCAGCAGTCGCTGCTGAACGGCATGCAACGGCTGGAACAGCAGTTCGATTACCTGCTGATCGACACCGCGGCCGGCATTGCCGATTCGGTGATCCGCTTCGTGCTCGCGGCCGAACGCGCGCTGCTGGTGGTCTCGCCCGACCCGACCTCGCTCACCGACGCCTTCGCGCTGACGCGCATCCTGAAACGCAACCACTACGACGGCGCGCTGCACGTGCTGGTCAACATGGCAGACAGCGAGACCTCGGCCCAGAAGGTGTACCAGCGCTTCGCGCAGGCGGTGCAGAAGTACATGCAGGTGGAAGTGGGCTGGTTCGGCCACGTGGCCGCGGACCGCGCACTGGTCACCGCGGTGCGGCTGCAGCACCCGGTGATCCTGGTGCAGCCCGATGCCCCGGCCAGCACCTGTTTCCACGCGCTGGCGCGGCGGCTCGAGAACGCGTGCGCGGGCGAAGCGGGCACCGGCATCGCCGAGCACCTGCGCTCGCTGCAGCCCGAAACCGCGGTGGACCCGGCGAGCGCGGCGATCGAGATGATCCGCAACGCACAGCCCGCGCAACCGGTGGCGCACGAGGCGAACCTCGGCGAACTGCATCGCCGCTTCATCGACTGCATCCAGGACAACCGCGGCAGCCCGGAAGAGCTGGTCGCGGCGATCAAGCCGATCATCGACGCCTACGTCGCACGCTTCCACTCGTTTCCGCTCGACATGCGCGAGGCGATCTACCGCTATCTCGAGATGGCGGATTTTCCCGACCACGAGATCCGCAGCCAGGTGATGCTGCTCGAGCAGTTGTACGAGAAGCGCTATCACCGTCCACTGATGGACAAGGAAGACAGTCTGTTCCGGCTGTTGAACCAGGTGCGCAACTCGGAGCCGGAGTTCGCCGAGACGATCGCGCGGCTGCAGCAGAGCTACGAACGCCAGTACCATCCCGGGCCGCAGGAGGCGCTGCAGGCGCTGCTCGAGCGCCTGCGCCAGCCGGAGGCGGACGAACCGGACCTCGCCGCGTGCATCGAGGCGCTGCAGGCGTTGGCCGTGGAGCGTTTCGGCCGCCGCCTCTCCCCCGACGCCGATGCCCTGCGCGAGCGCATCCGCGCCCTGCTCGAAGAACCCTGAATCCAGCGCCCTCCGCCCGGTGCCCGGACGCGTTCGCGTAGGTCCGGGCTGTGCCCGGACATCGTCCGGCGGCACATGTTCGGCCACAGGCCGAACCTACGAGGCATGTTCGCCCGTCGGGATACGACCGGACGGGTTCGTCCGTCGGGATGCGACTGCACGGGTTCGTCCGTCGGGATGCGACCGCACGCGTTCGCCCGTCGGGATGCGACCGCACGGGTTCGCCCGTCGGGATGCGACCGCACGGGTTCGTCCGTCGGGATGCGACCGGACGGGTTCGCGTCCGGGCTGTGCCCGGACATGCATCGTTCGGCCACAGGCCGGACCTACGGGCGTCGCGTAGGTACGGGCTGTGCCCGGACACCGTTCGGTGGTCATTCGTGCGTGCGCGTGCGGCGCACGGCGTCGAGCCAGCCGGCGTAGAGGCGCTCGCGCTCCGCAGCGGGCATGCTCGGCTCGAAACGGCGATCCTCGCCGCGCGCGCTGCTCAGGGCATCGAGCGCGGCGAGCGCTCCGAGCCGGTAGCCGGCCAGGCTCGCGGCGCCGAGCGCGGTCGCCTCGGTGACGCGCGGGCGGCTGACCGCGATGCCGAGCACGTCGGCCATGAACTGCAGCAGCCAGTCGTTGACCGCCATGCCGCCATCGACGCGCAGCGCATCGAGCCGCGACCCGTCGGCCGCCATCGCGTCGAGCACATCGCGCGTCTGGTACGCCACCGACTGCAGCGCCGCCGTCACGATCGCATCGACGCCGCTGTCGCGGGTGAGGCCGACGATCGCGCCGCGCGCGTGCGGGTCCCAGTGCGGCGCACCGAGTCCGGCGAAGGCGGGCACCAGATAGACACCGCCGGTGTCGGCGCTGCGGCGCGCGGCGAGTTCGCTGTCGGCGGCGCTGGCGATCAACCCGAGCGTGTCACGCAACCACTTGATCGCCGCGCCGGCGACGAAGATGCTGCCCTCCAGCGCATAGACCGGCGCCCCGTCCAGGCGCCATGCCAGCGTGGTCAGCAGCTGGTTGCGCGACAGCACGGCTCGCTGGCCGGTGTTCAGCACCAGGAAGCAGCCGGTGCCGTAGGTCGCCTTCGCCTCGCCCGGGCGCAGGCAGCCCTGCCCGATCAGCGCCGCCTGCTGGTCTCCCGCCACGCCGGCCACCGGCAGACCGGCACCGGGCAGGCCGGCCGCGACACACCCGAAATCCGCCGCCGAATCGAGCACCTCGGGCAGCAGCGCACGCGGGATGCGCAGAAGATCGAGGAGTTCCTCGTCCCAGCGCTGCGCGTGGATGTCGAACAGCATGGTGCGCGAGGCATTGGTCGCGTCGGTGCAATGACGCCCGGCGCCGCCCAGGCGCCACAGCAGGAAGCTGTCGACGGTGCCGAAAGCGAGTTCGCCGGTCTCGGCGCGCGCGCGGCATCCGGGCACGTTGTCGAGGATCCACGCCAACTTGGTCGCCGAAAAATACGGATCGGGCAGCAGCCCGGTGCGTTCGGCGATCAGCGGCGCGCGTCCGTCACGGCGCAGGCGCTCGCAGGCCGCGGCGGTGCGCCGGTCCTGCCACACGATCGCCGGCGCCACCGCACATCCGGTGCGCCGCTCCCACACCAGCGTGGTCTCGCGCTGGTTGGCGATGCCGATGCCGATCGGTGCGTGCCCGGCGGCGGTGACCGCATCGATCACCTCGCGCAGGCAGACGAGCGTGCTGCCCCAGAGGTCTTCGGGGTCGTGCTCCACCCAGCCGTCGCGCGGAAAGTGCTGCGCGAACTCGCGCTGCGCGAGCGCCACGGTATTGCCCCGCAGGTCGAACGCGACGCAGCGCGAACTGGTGGTGCCCTGGTCGAGCGCGAGCAGCAGATCCATTCCGGCGTCCTCCGTTCCGCCACCCGGTGGCGGAATGTTTGTCATAAAGACGCAGCGCCTCCCCCGCTGCCCGGCCGGTCATTGCCTGGCAACACGCGCGGGTTCTATAGTTTGCCCGGCTTCCAGTCCGCGCGGAATCGCACCCGTAATGATGACCCGAACTCGCTGTACCGCGGGGTTGTTCCTCGCTTTGGCCCTGCTGCTGCAGGGGTGTGACACCACTCCGACGCAGCCCGCGATCCCGCCCGAGGCGCAGCAGCCGCCGGCACCGGAACCGCAGCCGGCGCCGCCGGTGGTGGAGCCCGCGCCCCCCGAGCAGCCGCCCGCACCGCCCGTGGTGCCGGAGCCTGAACCTGCCCCCGCGCCTGAGCCGGTCTGCAAGTGCCCGCCGCCCCCGCCCCCGCCGCCACCGCAGGCAGTGCGACCCGCGCCGCCGAAAACGCAGCTCGCCTTGCTCGGGGAGATCGAGGACGTGCGGATCGAGCCACCGGGCATCGCGTACCGCGCGCGGCTCGATACCGGCCGCGCGCTGTCCATGCTGCACGCCGTCGATGTGCGCGAGTTCGAGCGCGACGGCAAGGCGTGGGTCCGCTTCCAACTCGTGGACCACAACCAGAGCGCCACGGTCGAGGTCTCGCGCCCCGTTGTACGTACGGTCGCAGGCCGCAGCCCGACGACCGACAGACGCTACGTGGTGAGCCTGAAAGCAACCATCGCCGGCGTGTCGCAGTTCACCGACTTCGTGCTGAGCGACCGCGCCCAATCGAGCTACCCGGCATTGATCGGACGGAACTTCCTGCGCGACCAGGCCGTGGTCGACGTGGGGCGGCGCTTCACCAAACCCGAACCGAAGCCCTGACGGACACCGCGGCAGGATGCGCATCGCATGAAAGAGAAACTCAAGGTCTACGTCGTCGCGGCACTGCTGGCGCTCGCGGGTCTCAGCATGGCGCTGTACAAGCACTTCGCGCTGGGCTTCCCGCTGTTCCCGAACGAGAAGGTCGCGGTCTGGACGGTCGAATCGAAGGTCGAGTTCGAATCCAATGGCGCCGAGGTACGGGTCTCGCTCGCGCTGCCGGATTCGCAGCAGGGCATCGAGATCGTCAACGAGAACTTCACCACCTCGGGCTACGGTTTCACCGAGATAGACCAACCCGACGGCAGCCGGCGTGCCCAGTGGACGCGCCGCGAAGCCGAAGGCCGCCAGGTGCTGTACTACCGGCTGCAGGTCTACCCGGCCGCACTGAACCAGGCGCCGGAAGTGACGCCGCCGGCGCCGCCGATGCCGCCCGAGTTCGACAGCGCGCGCGCGACTTCGGCATCGGCGCTGCTCGACGAAATCCACGCGCTGTCGGCCGACAACGAGACCTTCGTCACGCAGTTGCTGCGCGGGCTAGCAGTCGAGCCGCTGACGCAGAACGCGGCCTACCTGCTCGGTGACGACCGCAGCCCGCAGCACGTGGCGGAAACCGCGCTGCAACTGCTGTCGCTGGCGGGCGTCCCGAACCGTATCGTGCGCGGCCTGGTGCTGGAGGACGGACGCCGGCGGCAGAAACTGGTCGACCTGATCGAGGTGTGGGACGGTGACCAGTGGCAGATCTACGATCCGCGCACCGCGCGCCCCGGCGCGCCGCGCGATTTCGTGATCTGGCGCCGCGGCGACGTCTCGCTGCTCGACGTCGAAGGCGGCCGCGAATCGCAGGTCACGTTCGCGATCCTGCGCAGCTACCGTCCGGCACGCGACGTCGCGCTGTCGAACGCGGTGGACAACCGCGCCACGCTGGTCGACTTCTCGATCTACTCGCTGCCGATCGAGGAACAGAACGCGTTCAAGACGATCCTGCTGGTGCCGATCGGCACGCTGGTCGTGGCGATCTTCCGCATCCTGATCGGCCTGCGCACCTCCGGCACGTTCATGCCGATCCTGATCGCGCTGGCGTTCATCCAGACCACCCTGCTGTGGGGCCTGCTGCTGTTCCTGACCGTGGTGGGCGCCGGCCTCTACATCCGCTTCCACCTCGCGCGGCTCAACCTGCTGCTGATAGGACGCATATCGGCCGTGGTGACGGTGGTGATCGGCCTGATGTCGGGCATCAGCATCCTGAGCTACAAGCTCGGCTTGCACCAGATCCTGACGGTGACCTTCTTCCCGATGATCATCCTGTCGTGGACGATCGAGCGGATGTCGATCCTGTGGGAGGAGGAAGGCCCGAAGGAAGTCGCGATCCAGGGCGGCGGCAGTCTGCTGGTGGCCACCGCGGCGTACCTGCTGATGAGCAACTCGCTGGTCGCACACCTGACGTTCAACTTCCCGGAGCTGCTGCTGGTGCAGCTCGCGGTGATCCTGCTGATCGGCCAGTACACCGGCTATCGCCTGACCGAGCTCAAGCGATTCCGCCCGCTGGTGGAGAACCGCTGAAATGCGTTTCGCGAGTCCGTTGCGCCTGCGCGAGATCGGCCTGCTCGGCATGAACGAGCGCAACTTCTTCATTTCGCGCTACAACCGGCGCGCGCTGTATCCGCTGGTCGACGACAAGCTGAAGACCAAGCTGCTCGCCGAACAGAGCGGCCTGGCCGTGCCCAAGCTCTACGGCGTGGTGCGCGAGCAGCACGAGGTCGAGACGATGGACGAGCTGCTCGACCGTCACGACAGCTTCGTGATCAAACCCAGCCGCGGCAGCGGCGGCAAGGGCATCAAGGTCATCGTGGGCCGGCGCGACGAGGTGTTCGTCAAGTCGAGCGGCGAGGAGGTCACGCGGCTCGACATCACGCGCCACGTCTCGAACATCCTCAGCGGGCTCTACAGCCTGGGCGGCAAGCCGGACGTGGCGATGATCGAGGCGCTGGTCGAGATGGATCCGCGCTTCGACGGCCTCAGCTACGAGGGCATCCCGGACATCCGCATCATCGTGTTCATGGGCTATCCGGTGATGTCGATGATGCGCCTCGCCACGCACGCATCCGACGGCAAGGCCAACCTGCACCAGGGTGCGGTGGGCGTGGGCCTCGATCTGGCAACCGGCCATTCGCTGTTCGCGGTGCAGTACAACCGTCCGCTGAAACTGCACCCCGACACCGGACTGCCGCTGAACACGCTGACGATCCCGCACTGGCACGCGCTGATGTGCCTCGGCGCGAGTTGCTTCGAGATCACCGGCCTCGGCTACCTCGGCGCCGACATCGTGATGGACCGCCACCGCGGCCCGCTGATCATGGAACTCAATGCGCGCCCCGGGTTGTCGATCCAGATCGCCAACAACACCGGGCTGTCACCGCGCATACGGCGCGTCGCCGCCGAGGCGAAGGCACGCGAGCGCAGCGTGGAAGAACGGGTAAGATTCAGCATGGAAGCGTTCGGATCGGAACCGCCGCTGGCGGCGGCGGTCTGAGTTGTGGTCACGGCGCCCGGCGCGCCGGTCGTTCCTGAACGAATCCCCGAGGAGGCAGCCGTCATGTTTCGCTTCGACCGTTCGATGTCACTGCTAGGGGCCACGCTGCTGGCCGCATCCGGTAGCTCGTGGGCCGCCGGAGAAACGCCGCCGGCCGACACGGCGGCACCCGCCGCGAATCCCCCGTCCGCAGAGGCGCGCGACTGCATCCCGCTCAGCCGCATCCAGAGCACGAAGGTACTCGACGACCGCACGATCCTGTTTCACCTGAACGGCGGCGAGACGCTGGTCAGCCATCTGCCGCATCGCTGTGGCGGTCTCGGTGTCGAAAAGGCCTTCGGCTACAAGACCAGCCTGAGCCAGCTCTGCAGCACCGACATCATCTGGGTGGTGCGTCAGGCCGGCGGCCGCATCGAGCGCGGCGCCAGCTGCGGCCTGGGCAAGTTCGAGCCCTACGTGGAACCGGTCGGCGAAGACGCCGCGAAGGACAACGGCGACCTCGAACCGATGTAGGTTCGGCCTGCGGCCGAACAGGTCCCCGTAGGTTCGGCCTGTGGCCGAACGAATGTCCTGGCCCAACGAATGTCCGGGCACAGCCCGGACCTACGCGTCGGCGACGAAAGGATTGGTGCGGCGTTCCTGGCCGAAGGTCGAACGCGGGCCGTGACCGGGAATGAACACGACGTCGTCACCGAGCGGCCACAGGCGGTTGCGGATCGAGGCGATGAGCTGCCGATGACTGCCGCCCGGCAGGTCGGTGCGCCCCACGGAGCCGGCGAACAGCACGTCACCGACCATCGCGATCCGCCGCTCGGCGGAGTAAAACACCACGTGCCCCGGCGTGTGCCCCGGACAGTGCAGCACCTGCAGTTCGCAGTCGCCGAAGCTCACCGTGTCGCCCTGCTCCAGCCAGCGGTCCGGCCGGAACGCCTCGGCCGGCGCGAAGCCGAACATCCGGCTCTGTTCCGGGAGCCCCTCGAGCAGGAACTCGTCATCGCGATGCGGCCCCTCGATCGGCACCCCGCCGGTGCGCGCCAGTTCGCCGGCAGCGCCCGCGTGGTCGATGTGCGCGTGCGTGAGCAGCACCTTCGCGAGTCGGGCGCCGACCTTGTCGATGCCGGCGCGAATCCGGTCCAGGTCGCCGCCGGGATCGACCACCGCCGCGGCGCGCGTCGCGGTGCACACGAGCACGGTGCAGTTCTGTTCGAACGGAGTGACCGGAGTGACGTAGACCTCGAGCGGCATCGGGAAACCGTTTCCATCGCAGGGCGGCGCAGCATAGCACGGTGGTCGGCATTCATGCCGACGGGGGCAGGCACCAGGCCTCGTCGATCGCGCGCAGCAGCGCGATCAACGCCGCGTGGTCGCGGTCGGTGAAGCGGATCTCGCCCATCGCAGCGATCGCGCAGCCCGCCGGCAGTGCCGCACCGGCGGCGAGCAGCGCCTCCACGCGGGGCAGGAACACGAACTGCAACCACTGCTCGAACGCCAGCGTGTCCACGCAGAACGGCTGCGTGCTCGCGAGCGCCTGCGGCGGCGGTGCGTGCGCCGACCACAGATCGCGCGCACGCAGCTCGACCTCGAGCTCGGGCAGCAGCCGCGCAATGCGCGTCCGCGAGTCCACCTCAGGCCACCTCGCGGCGGAACGGCGGCAGCGAATCGAGGATGCGCCGCCCGTAGTGGCGCGTCACGACGCGGCGGTCCAGCAACGTGATGCGCCCGCTGTCTTCCTCGGTACGCAGCAGCCGGCCGCTCGCCTGCACCAGGCGCAGCGCGGCGTCCGGTACCGAGATCTCCATGAACGGATTGCCGCCGCGCGCCTCCACCCATTCCGCCAGCGCGGCCTCGACGGGATCGTCCGGTACCGCGAACGGGATCTTCGCGATCACCACGTGCCGGCAGTACGCACCGGGCAGGTCGATGCCCTCGGCGAAGCTCGCCAGCCCGAAGATCACCGAGCCCTCGCCGGCGTCGATGCGCGCGCGGTGCAGGCGCAGCAGCTCCTGCTTCGCGAAATGGTCCTGCAGCAGAATGCGGTCACGCAGCGCGAGCGCGACCCGATCGTAGACCTCGCGCATCTGCCGTCGGGAGGCGAACAGCACCAGGCTGGCCTCGACCAGATCTATGCTGTCGTCGAGCCAGCGCGCCACCTCGCGCGTGTGCGCCTCCGGATTGCCCGGATCCGCGAGCAGCCGCGGCACCGCGAGGCAGGCGCGCCCCGCGTAGTCGAAGGGGCTCGGCACGGTGGCGAACACGCAATCCTCGGGCAGGCCGGCGCGCAGCACGATGCGATCGAAGCTCCCGAGCGCGGTCAGCGTCGCCGAGGTGAGCACCGCGCCGGCCGCGCGCGTCCAGATCCGCTCGCGCAGCACGTTGGCCGCCAGCACCGGCGCGGCGCAGACTTCGATGTCCTCGCCGGCCAGCTGCGCGGTGGCGCGGATCCAGCGCGCCTGCGGCGCTTCCCCCGGCGGATCCGCTTCGGCCCATGCCCGCCACAGCGCACGCAGCCGCTGCGCGCGCCCGGTCGCCAGTCCCAGCGCGGCGTGGCGCTCCTGCGCCGCGGCGCCTCCCTGGTCGAGATCGCGCGCGAGTTCATCGCCGGCCGCCACCAGTGCGTCGTCGAGCTTGCCGAGCGCATGCGCCAGCGTGCCCGCCACCTCCGCGACCTCCGGCGGCACCACGCCGTGCGGCAACCGGTGCTCGGGAGTCGCGACGGCGGCGAGCATCGATCCCAGCAGTTGGCCGGCCCGGGCGAGCGCGCCACCGATCTCCTCGCACAGCACCGGCACTTCCGCGAGGCGGCGGCGCAAGGTCTCGGAGGCGGCCGGCGCCGCGCCCAGCGCGCCCGCGAGCGCGCCGCATTCTTCGAGGTGCTGGCGCGCCAGCCCGATGCGCGCGTGGCAGCTGAGATGCGCGCAGGCCTTGTCGGGGAGGTGATGCGCCTCGTCGAACACGTAGATGGTGTCCTGCGGCTCGGGCAGCACCGCGCCGCCGCCGAGCGCGAGGTCGGCGAGCACCAGATCGTGGTTGGCGACCACGCAATCGACGCCGTCCAGGCCGTCGCGCGCGCGGAAGAACGGGCAGCTCGCGACCCACGGGCAACGCCGGCCGGCGCACTGGTGGTGATCGGTGGTGACCAGCGCCCAGCGCGCATCGGGAATCGCGGCCGGCCACGAGTCGCGGTCGCCCGGCCAGCGGCCCTCCTCCAGCGCCGCGAGCAGCTCGCGGCAGAAGTCGCGCGCCTCGCCATCGACCGGCGGCGCAAGCTGTTCCACCAGCGACAGCTGCGCGCCGCCGGCATCGCGCGCGCCGCGCAGCAGCGCATCCAGGCGCGCCGGGCACACGTAGCGCCCGCGCCCCTTCGCGAGCGCGAAACTGAAATCCAGCGCACCGGCCCGCTGCAGATCCGGCAGATCACGCAATACGAGCTGCTCCTGCAGCGCGACGGTGGCGGTGGAGACCACCAGCGTCTTGCCGAGCGCGCGCGCGATCGGGATCGCCGCGACCGCGTAGGCGATGGTCTTGCCGGTGCCGGTGCCGGCCTCGACCACGCAGACCGGTGTCGAGTCGGCCAGCGGATCGCCGGCGCGTGCCAGCGCGTTGGCCACCTGTGCGATCATGGCGCGCTGTCCGCTGCGCGGGCGCAGACCGCGCGCGGCGAGCCAGTTGCTGTAAGCCGTCTGGATCGCGTGCTTGACGTCGGCGGTGAGCAAGAAACATCCTCGCGCGGGAACGGCGCGGGACTATAGCAGGACGCCGGCCGCACCCGCGAGCACGGCCGGGACCACGGGGAACCCCATGATCGAGACGCTTTCGCACGGCATCCATTGCATCGACACCGGCTACCACCGACCGGGGCTGGCGGCCGTCTACCTGATGATCGACGACGGCGAGGCGGCGGTGATCGAAACCGGTACCACGCCCACGCTGCCGGTGGTGATGTCGGCGCTGGAACGCTGCGGTGTCACGCCGGAGCAGGTGCGCTGGATCATGCCCACGCACGTGCACCTCGATCACGCCGGTGCGGCCGGTGCGCTGCTTGCGCAGTGCCCGAACGCCACGCTGGTCGTGCACCCGCAGGGCGCGCGCCACCTGATCGACCCCTCGAAGCTGATCGCGGGCGCGGGGGCCGTCTACGGCGAACAGAACTTCCGCGCGATGTACGGCGAGATCGTGCCGGCCCCGCAGCAGCGCGTGCGCGAGGCGCTCGACGGCAGCCGCTGGCCGCTGGGCGGCCGGGAGCTGCTGGTGCGCGACACGCCCGGCCACGCACGCCACCATTACTGCATCTGGGACGAATCCAGCCGCGGCTGGTTCACCGGCGACACCTACGGCATCGGCTACCGCGAGCTGTACTGCAACGGCGAGCCGTTCCTGATCCCGACCACCACGCCGGTGCAGTTCGAATGCGAGGCGCTGCTGTCCTCGCTGGCGCTGCTGATGGACGCGAACCCGCGCTGGTGCTACCTGACGCACTTCGGCCGCATCGCCGCCAGCCGCGCCCACGCCGCCTCGCTGGAGCGCCAGCTGCACGAATACCTGCGCCTCGCGGACGCGAGCGCGCCGGGGACGGAGCGCCAGCGGCGCCTCGGTGACGCGCTGCTCGACTACACGGCCGGATTGCTGCGCGGGGCGGGCAGCCCGCTCGACGACGCGCAGATACGCGAACTGCTCGCGATGGACATGGACCTGAACGCACAGGGTCTGCTGGTGTGGCTGGACAAGCAGCGCTGAGCGGCGCGCCTACGCGCGGCGCGCGGTATCGAGTTCGGCGCGGTTGATGAGCGGGTTGGCGTACATCGCGAGCAGGTAGGGCCGGTGCTCGGGCGCCACCGCCTCCAGCCGCGCATCCAGCTCGGCGTCGGCCGCGACCAGCGTGCTGCCGTCGCCGAAGCCTTCCGGCAGGCCGTGGCGCAGCCGCCGGTACGCGGCGAGGTTGCTGTCGTGGATGCGGTAGAGCGCCAGCACCTGGCGGTCGACCTCCGCGGCCACTTCCTCGGGATCGGCGAACTCGTCGGCGAGCGGCTCGCCGAAGCTCACGTGCACCGCACCCTTGGGCCGCACGATGCTCTCGGCGATGCTCGCGACGTCCTCGTTGTCCTCCTTCGTGTACTTCCCCTGCGTCGCGCGCGCGTGCAGTTCGCGCGCCTTCAGCACATCGCAGGGATCCCACTCGTAGGAAATCGACACCGGCACGATGTTCAGCGCGATCACGTGCGCGGCCAGCGACAGGCTGCGCGGCTTGACCAGCGCGAGCATCTTGACGATGGCCGGGTCGGTGCGGTCCCAGCCGTCCTTCGCGCGGCCCTCGCGCTGGGCGATCCAGACCGAAGCCCGCTCCTCGAGCACCGAGTGTGCGATGTAGCCCGACAACTCCTGCAGCGCCGCGAGCATCTGGCGCGGCCCCTTCGCCGAGCGGCGCACCACGAAGCTCTTGTTCAGCCGCATCAGGTCCGCGACGTAGTCACGCGTCAGCAGGTTGTCCCCGATCGCGATGCGGACCGTCTCGCGTCCGCCGGTATAGAGCGCGTAGTTCACGAAGGCGGGGTCGAGCACGATGTCGCGATGGTTGCCGATGAACAGGCAGGGCCGGGCCGGATCGAGGTGCTCCAGCCCGCTGACCGTGAAGTCGGTGGTGCTGTCCTCGATCATCGAACGCATGTACTTCTCGACGACGGCCTGGAACGAGGCGACGTCGTCGACCCCCGCGAGCTGGCGACGCAGGTACAGCGCGGCCAGCGGGCGCAGCACGAAACCGCACGGCCCCGCGCAACGCGGGAAGCGCAGCCGCGTCACCGCCGCGACCAGCTCACGGTTCGCGAGCAGACGGTCGAGCACCCCACGCACCTCGTCGTCGTGGTACGGTCTGATCTGCGCGAAGCGGTCTTCTGCCATCGGTTGCCGGTATCCTGCGGTCGCCGCCGCCACGGGGCGTCCCGGCGCGAATTATAGGCTACGATGCGCGCACTCCACGCCCGGGTGGCCCACGATGTCCGAAGACACGATCCTTTTCTCGCGCGACGGCCCCGTCGCCCGCGTCACGCTGAACGCCCCGGAGCGCCACAACGCGCTCGGCGTGGCACAGATCCGGTGGCTGCGCGACTGCCTGCAGACGATCGCGCAGGACGATGCGCTGCGCGTGCTGCTGCTCACCGGCGCCGGCGAACGCACCTTCTGTGCCGGCGCCTCGCTGGACCAGTTCCGCGGCGGCACGATGAGCGGCGAACTGTTCAGCACGCTGACCGACCAGCTCGCGGCGCTGCCGATCCCCTCGGTGTGCGCGCTGAACGGCGATGTGTTCGGTGGCGGCGCCGAGATCGCGCTGTGCTGCGATTACCGCATCGGCATCCAGGGTTCGAGGATGCTGGTGCCGGCGGCCCGCATCGGGATCTGCTATCCGGTGAACGGGATCCGCCGTTTCGTCGAACGACTGGGGCACGCGGCCGCGACGCGGCTGCTGATCGCCAGCGAGGAACTCGACGCCGACACGCTGGCGCGGATCGGTTTCCTGCACCAGGTGGTCGAACGCGAACGCCTCGACGCGCACGCCGAGGCGATGGCGCGGCATCTGGCCGCACTGGCGCCGCTGGCCGTGCGTGCGATGAAACGCATCGTCGCCGGCGTCATCGACGGCTCGATCGACGGCGCCGCGGCCGAGACGCTGGTGATGCGCTGCTCGCAGTCGCGCGACCTGCAGGAAGGACTCGCCGCGCAGCGCGAGAAGCGTCCGCCGCAGTTCACCGGGGAGTGAGCGCACGCAGGCGCCGCCGCCAGGCCGTGGGCGAGCAGCCGCACCAGCGCACGAAGGCGTGGCGGAAATTGGCCGGGTCGCGATACCCCGCGAGGCGCGCGACGGCGGCGACTGGCAACGCCGGATCGCGCAGATGCCACTGCGCGATCTTCAGGCGCATCTCGCGCAGCAGTTCGTGAAAACTGGTGTGCTCGGCCGCGAGCCGGCGGCGCAGCGTGCGCGCGCTCACCCCGAGGCGCCGCGCCGCCTCGCATTCGTCGGGCAAGCGTCCCGGCGGCGCGAGCAGGCAACGCCAGACCCGCGCGGCGAAAGCAGCGCCGCGCTCCGGAGCGGTGAACGGATCGTCCTGTGCCGTCGGCATGGCCTCGCTGCCTGCCCGCCCGCAATGGAGTTCACACCCTACGCTAGCGGCGCGCGAGTGCGGCGCGCCAGCGGAAATGTCGCAGCGGTTGACACCCCGATGCCCCTTCCCTACCGTTGCCCGGAGACACTTCCGGAGGAGCAACCCGATGCGGCCGTCAGCAGTTCGACACCGGCTGGGAACCTGGACCCTGACACTGGCACTCGCCATCGGCGCGAATTCGGTGGTGCCCCCCGCCGAGGCGATGCCCGAGTTCGCGCGACGCTACAGCATGAGTTGCGCGGCCTGCCATGCGGCGTTTCCGCGCCTGAACCGCTTCGGCGAGGAGTTCGCGGCCAACAACATGCGGCTTCCGAACTGGAAGGACAGCACCGCGAAGACCGGCGACCCCTCCCTCGCGCTGCCCGCCTACCCGCCGTTCGCGGTGCGTGCGCAGGCGTACACGCAGGCCCGCGACGGCCGCTCGATCGATCCGCTGACCGGCAGCACGGAGTCCGCCAGCACCGATTTCCAGTCACCCTATCTGGTCAAGCTGCTTTCCAGTGCGCCGCTCAGCGACGACATCACCTACTACTTCTACGCGATCATGGCCGAGAAGGGCGTCAACGGCGAGACGCTGGTCGAGGACGCGTGGTTCCGCCACGCAAACGTGTTCGGCACCGGCATCGGCATGCAGCTGGGTCAGTTCCAGCTGTCGGACCTGATGTTCCCGCGCGAGGTGCGGCTGCCGTTCCAGGACTTCATGGCCTACCGCATGGCCGGCATAACCTACGATCGCGGCGTGCTGCTCGACCGCGACCTCGGTCCGTTCGAGCTCGCGCTCGGCCTGAGCAACGGCAACGGCATCACCGACAACCTCAACATCAACAGCCCGGGTTACCGTCGTCCGGACAAGATGTTCGACAGCGACGGATCGAAGACCGTGTTCGGTCGCATCGGCACCGACATCGGGCCGGTGGCGGCAGGACTGTTCGGCCTCGACGGAGAGCAACGCAGCATCGCACCCGGCAACGCCGGCCTCACGCGCGGCGCGCGCGACTCGGACAAGCGGGTGCTCGGCCTCGACCTCGCGGGCGAGATCGGCGGCAAGACCTGGTGGTACGCGCAATACCTGTGGAATTCCTGGGACGGGTTCCTCGATGCGGATCCGTCGCAGGACATGCGCTGGCACGGCGGCTTCGCAGGCGTGGACTACGTCCACAGCGACCGCTGGGCGTTCTCCGCGCTGTACAACTATGCCGACGCCAACGACTTCGACCGCACGGACACGATCTACGAAGGCATCGACATGAACAGCCTGAGCGTGACCGCGTCGTACTATTTCATGCGCAACGTGAAGGGCGTGATCGAACTGAACTACGATTTCCTCGACGCGCGGCGCAAGTCGGGGCGTTACTGGACCGGCCACCTGGACCAGGAGCATTACATCCTGTTCGGACTGGACACCGCGTTCTGACATGCGGCGTCCGCAGCACGTTCTGTCGGCCGTACTCGCCGCGCTGGCGGTCACACTGCCGGTGGCCGGCAACGCCGCCGGGGACGCCGCCGTCGGCCGCCTGCGGATCGCGTCCGATCCGCCGGGCGCGGAGGTGATCCTGATCGGAGGTCCTGCCGGACACACACCGCTGACCGTCAGCGAACGCGCGATCTACCCCAACGACTACCGTGACGACCAGGCAGCGCTGTACGGACTGGTCACCTTGCGCCGCGCAGGCTGCGCGACGGCGGTGCAGCGCGTGACGCTGGAACACCTCGAGCACGGCATGCACGTCACCCTCGACTGCGACCCGCGCGTCGCCGGCACGCAACGCACCATCGACACCTCCGGCACGAGCGCACCGGCCGCCGCTGCCACGCCCGAAACCCTGCCCGCGCGCCGCCTGCGCCAGCTGCAGGTGCTGCAGGAACTGCTCGACGAGGGGCTGATCAGCGCCGGGGAGGAAGCGCGCATCCGCCGCCGCCTGCTGGCGCCGTAGGGACGCCGTGAATACGTCCCTGCAGGCTCGAACGCCGCGCGCCGAAGCTCGGGCAGAAGCCTGAAGCGCCCCGCTCCGCCTGACATTCGAACGGGGTTTCGCTTGCGCGGAGAAGCGGCGGATTCCAGGTCGGCTCAGTAACCGACCTCCTTTCGATGTTTCACGGCCAGTATGACGGCGGTCGGGCCGTCGAGACGATACAAGGCGACGTAGCCGCCGCCGAAGTCGATCAGCCATTCGCGGTAGGCGGGGTCCATGCCTTCCGCCGGGCGGCCGATTTCCGGATGTTGTTCGACGATTTTCATGCTCGTGCGGATCAGGACTATCGGCCGTTGCGCGGCAGCGGGAGTTTTCCCGGCCAAAAAACGGTACAACCGCTGCACATCCCGCAACGAGGCGGGCGACCAGATCAGGCGTGGCATTCGGGCGGTTCAATGTCTTGGCCGGCTTCGAGTCGTGCCAGCCAGGCGTCGGCTTCCTCATGGGTCAGGTACAAGCCGTTCTCGCGGTACTCATTCCACGCCTGGATGCCAGACTGACGGTAGGCTTCGCGCGCTTCCTCGCGCTCGACAAATTCGCGGATGGCTTCGCGCATCAGCCAGTGTGGCGTGCGGTGGCGCGTCTCGGCCAGCCGTTTCAGGCGGGCCTTGATCTCGGGATCGATCTTGATGGCGACCGGGCTGGAGGTTGGGGCAGTCATACTGATGCTCCGGGGGTATTTCCTGGTATTACCTTGGGATACCAAGAATGTGGCGATTCAGAATTCTTCGGTTCTCACGCGGGGCGCGAGGGCGGTGATGGGTTCGACGGGCCCGGAACCGAACCAGCTAGTCTGGGGCGATCGTGAACCCGTCCGCATCCAGGTGCACCGGGAACTTCGCGCGGCAGTCGGCGAGCGCGTCGGCGCCGAGCACGGCGTGGTGCACGCCGGCCGCATCGCCGGCATCGAGCACCACGCGCCCCCACGGATCGATCACCAGGCTGTCGCCGGCGTAGTCGATCCCCTTGCCGTCGACGCCGGTGCGGTTCACCGCGACCACCCACGCCTGGTTCTCGATCGCGCGTGCGAGCAGCAACGCACGCCAGTGCTCGCGCCTGCGTGCCGGCCAGTTCGCCACGTAGAGCAGCGCATCGTAGTCACCGCGGTTGCGGCTCCAGACCGGGAAGCGCAGGTCGTAGCAGATCTGCAGGCAGATCCGCCAGCCGTCGCACTCCACCACCCGCCGTTCGTTGCCCGCCGCGTAGCAGTGGTGCTCGCCGGCCATGCGGAACAGGTGGCGCTTGTCGTAGTGCGCCAGCGAGCCGTCCGCGCGTGCGAACAGCAGCCGGTTGCGGAAGGTGACGGTGTCGGCCAGCGCGAGGCTGCCGGCGATGGCCACGCGATGGTGGATCGCCTGCTCGCGCAGCCACGCGACCGTCGGGCCGTCGGGGGCTTCGGCACACACGGCCGGCTCCATCGTGAAGCCGGTGGCGAACATCTCGGGCAGCACCACCAGCGCACCGGCCGGTGCCTGCGGCAGCAGGCGCTCGAAGCGCGCGCGGTTGGCCGGCGGGTCCTGCCAGGCGAGTTCCTGCTGCAGCAGCACCACGTTCAGATCGCGCACAGCACCTCCGCGGCGCGCAGCAGCGTATGCTCCTGCTTGGCGAAACAGAACCGCAGCAGCCCGCGCGCCGGGGGCGTCTCGTGGAAGACCGAGACCGGTATCGCGGCAATGCCGTGACGGCTGACGAGTTCTTCCGCCATCGCGATATCGTCGGCGTCGCTGATCTCCGCATAGTCGAGCAGCTGGAAATACGTGCCGGCCGACGGCCTCAGGCGCCAGCGCGAGCCGGCCAGCGCCGCGCAGAACAGGTCGCGCCGCGCCTGGTAGAACGCCCCCAGCGCGTCGACGTGCGCCGGATCGGACTGCATGAAATCCGCGAGTGCGTGCTGGATCGGGGTGACACCGGTGAAGGTCACGAACTGGTGCACGCGCCTCAGTTCGGTGGAGAGTTCCGGCGGCGCCACGCAATAACCGGTCTTCCAGCCGGTGGCGTGGTAGGTCTTGCCGAACGAGAACACGGCGAAGGAACGTGGCGCGAGCACCGGATGCGCCAGCACGCTGTGGTGCCGCGTGCCGTCGTAGACCAGATGCGCGTAGACCTCGTCGGACAGCACGAGAAAACCGTGGCGTTCGGCGAGTTCGCCCAGACGGTCCAGGTCCGCGCGCGACAACACGCTGCCGCTGGGGTTGTGCGGCGAGTTGATCACGACCAGCCTGGTGCGTGGCCCGATCGCCTCCTGCACGCGCTGCCAGTCGATGGTGAAGTCCGGCTGCGAGAGTGCGATGCGCACCGCGCGCGCGCCGGCGAGCCGCACCGAGGGCTCGTAGCTGTCGTAGCTCGGGTCGAACAGGATGACTTCGTCGCCCGGACCGACGCTGGCCATGATCGCGCAGAAGATCGCCTCGGTCGCGCCGGGAACCACGGTCACCTCGGTGAGCGGATCGACGCGGCAACCGAAGTGGCGTTCGAGGTCGACGGCGACGCATTCGCGCAGCCGCGGCAGCCCCGCCATCGGCGCGTACTGGTTGTGCCCGGCCTCGACATGGCGCGCCAGCGCCTCGGCCAGCCCCTGCGGCAGCGGAAAATCGGGAAAACCCTGAGCGAGGTTCAGCGCGCCGTACTGCTCGGCCTTCTGCGTCATCACGGTGAAGATCGTGGTGCCTACGTCCGGCAACCGCGACACGATCGCCGGCTTCACGGCTGCTCCGGCGTGGCGAGCAGGTCGTACAGCATGCCGGCGAAGCGGTCCGGTGCGACGAAGCCCGCGCCGTAGCGGGCGTCGAAATCGGCCGTCGGCTTCGCCGCGATCACCGCCTCGCGCGTCTCGCCGGCACGGACCGCCGACTCGACGCGCGCCGCGATCGTCGCCAGCATCGCACGCCAGTCCTGCAGCTCGCTGCGGTCCGACAGCGGCCCGTGGCCCGGGATGATGCGCGTCGCCTGGTCGGACTGCGCGAGCACCGCATCGAGCGCCGCGACCACGCCGCCCACGCTGCCGCCCGAGGAGCCGTCGATGAACGGATACATGCCGGCGAAGTAGACGTCACCGAGGTGCCAGGCGTTGGCGCGCGGGAAGTGCACCAGCAGGTCGCCGTCGGTGTGCGCGCGCGGCGCGTGCCGCACGTCGATGTCCTCGCCGTTGACGTGCAGTTGCAGCGATTCGCTGAACGTGAGCTCGGGCAGCGCGGCCGGGTCGGCCGGGGCGATCGAACGCTCGAGGAACGGGATGGTCTGTCCGGCCGCGAGGCGCGTGCGCGCGTTGCCGTGCGCGACCAGCAGTGCACCGGCGGCGCCGAAGTTCTGGTTGCCGCCGGTGTGATCGAGGTGCCAGTGTGTGTTGATCACGGCGCGCAGCGGCCCGCGGTCGAGCGCGGCGATCGCCGCCAGCAGCTTCGGCGACAACGGCGCGTACTGGTCGTCGATGACCCACACGCCATCGGGCCCGGTCGAGACGCCGAGGTTGCCGCCCTCGCCGACCAGCATGTACAGGCCCTCGGCCACCGGCACGGTGCGGATCTGCACCGCATCGAACTCCGGTTGTGCCCGTGCCAGCGCACTCGCCAGCAGCAACGCGCACACCATCCATCCGCGCCTGCGATATTTCGTTTGCATGTTCCTGCCCTCCGTGGCGTCACGCTACCATCGTCGCCGCCGCAGGCGCCAGGAGCGGCGCCGCGCGACCGGTCATCCCGCCGACCCCGTCGCAGCCGGCGCACCGACACCGGCCGGAGCGCTGTCCAGACTGCCCGAACTGGTCGAGAACACGGGGCGAGGGCTCTGGAGCCCGCTGCCGGACCCGCTTAGAATGCGCCCGCCCGCGAAGGGCAGTTCCAGCCACGACTTCGAGCGGAGGACCGTGCCCGTGCGCATCGACGAGGCCAGCCGAGACACCCTGATCAGCCGGGAACGTGAACTGGCGGCGCGCTACGCCGCGCTCGCCGGCGCCGGGCTGGCGCTCGACGTGACGCGCGGCAAGCCCTCGGCCGCGCAGCTCGACCTCTCCGACGGCCTCGACGGCGTGCTCGGCGGCAACTACCGGGGCGAGGACGGCACGGACCTGCGCAACTACGGCGGCCTCGACGGCCTGCCCGAGGCGAAGCGGCTGTTCGCGCCGGTGCTGCAGGTGCCCGCGAGCAACGTGCTGGTCGGCGGCAACAGCAGCCTGACGCTGATGTGGCAGTGCGCGCTGTACGGCATGCAGTTCGGCTTCGCGGGGCCGGAGTCCGCGTGGTCGCGCCACGGCAAGGTACGCTTCATCTGCCCGGTCCCGGGCTACGACCGGCACTTCAGCATCTGCGAGCATCTGGGCATCGAGATGCTCACGGTGCCGATGACGCCGACCGGACCCGATATGGACGCGGTCGAGGCCCTGCTCGCCAGCGACCCGTCGATCCGCGGCATGTGGGTGGTGCCGCGCTTCTCGAACCCCACCGGCGCGGTCTGCGACGAGCAGACGGTGGCGCGATGCGCGGCGCTGGCCAGGCGCGCGGCGCCGGGCTTCCGGCTGTTCTGGGACGACGCCTACGCGGTGCACGCGCTGGCGGCCGACGCCCCGCGGCTTGCGTCGCTGCACGAGGCCTGCGTGCGCCTCGGCACCGAGGACAGCGTGCTGCTGTTCGGTTCGACCTCGAAGATCACGCACGCGGGCGCAGGCGTCGCGTTCCTCGCGGCGTCGGAGCCGAATCTGCGCGCGATCCGTCACCACATGGGTTTCGCGAGCATCGGTCCCGACAAGGTGAACCAGCGCCGCCATGTGGCGTTCCTGGGCGGTTTCGACGGCCTGCTCGCGCACATGGAGGGCCACGCGGCGCTGCTGCGCCCGCGGTTCGCGGCGGTGCTCGATACGCTGGAGCGTGAACTGGGCGGCAGCGGGATGGGTTCGTGGAGCCGCCCGCGCGGAGGCTATTTCGTGTCCTTCGACACCCGGCCCGGGCTGGCGAGGGAAGTGGTGCGGCTGGCGGCCGAAGCCGGCGTGAAGCTCACCCCTGCCGGTGCGACGTTCCCGTACGGCAAGGATCCCGAGGACCGCAATATCCGCATCGCCCCCAGCTTCCCGACCGTGGCCGAGATCGAGCGCGCGATGGACGTCTTCGTGGTCTGCGTGCAGCTCGCCAGCGTGCGCCAGCGGCTGGCGTAGGTGCGGCCTGTGGGTCGGCCTTCAGAGAGTGTCGCAAGACCTCTCACCGTGGGACGGTGCCAGCGCGCGGCGGCTATTTCACACCCGTGGGACGCCGTGAATACGTCCCTGCAGGCTCGAACGCCGCATCCCTGCGGCGTACGCCCACCGCTGCGAAATAGCCGCCGCACACTTCGCGGGTTTTTTGCGACCCTCTGAAGGCAGACCTGCGGGAACGGTCCGCTGTCAGGCGTCTGCGGGAGGTTCGCCGCCGAACTGGGGGCGCATGCCGGGCATCGGGAAGGCCATGATCTTGCCCTCGCCGCCCTTGGACTCGCGGATCTTCACCGACCCTTCCTTCTCGACCTCGTCGATACGGATGATCGCGTGCATGGGGATGTAGCTGCGCTTGACGCCGGCGAACTCGCCTTTCAGTTTTTCCTCGGCAGGATCGACCACCAGCTGCGTGCGCTCGCCGAAGATGTAGTCCTCGACCTCGATGAACCCGTACAGGTCGCTCTGGTAGATCTGCCGTGCATATAACTCGAACACCTGGTTCTGGTTCAGAAATATGACCTTGTAGATCGGTTCAGCCGCCATGGGCACGTCGCTCGCGGGTGGGGTCTTCGAAGGGGGCGCGCAGCATAGCACAGCCCCGCCTGTGCACATCCGGACCCCGCGGCTATAATCGCGGCCCTTTTTCGCACCCCCGGACGGCGATGAGCGAGCATCCCACCCGCAAGGTCTTCGTGCAGACGCACGGCTGCCAGATGAACGAGTACGACTCGGCGCGCATGCTCGACCTGCTGCGTCAGAGCCACGGCCTGCAGCCGGCCGCGAGTGCCGAGGAGGCCGACGTACTGCTGCTGAACACCTGCTCGATCCGCGAGAAGGCGCAGGAGAAGGTGTTCCACCAGCTCGGACGCTGGCGCAAGCTGAAAAACGCGCGTCCGGGGCTGGTGATCGGCGTCGGCGGCTGTGTCGCGAGCCAGGAAGGCGGCGACATCGGTCGTCGGGCACCCTACGTGGACATGGTATTCGGCCCGCAGACGCTGCACCGGCTGCCGGAGATGCTCGACGGCGCGCTGAGCGGCGAGCGCAGCGGCCCGCTGGTCGACGTCAGCTTCCCCGAGATCGAGAAGTTCGACCGCCTGCCCGAGCCCTCGGTCGACGGCCCGGCGGCTTTCGTGTCGGTGATGGAGGGCTGCAGCAAGTACTGCAGCTTCTGCGTGGTGCCGTACACGCGCGGCGAGGAGGTCAGCCGACCGGTCGACGACGTGATCGCCGAGGTCGCGCACCTCGCGGCGGGCGGGGTGCGCGAGGTGACGCTGCTCGGGCAGAACGTCAACGCCTACCGCGGCCGCAACCACCGCGGGGAGACCCCCGATTTCGCCGAACTGCTGCACCTGGTGGCGGCCGTGCCGGGAATCGGGCGCATCCGCTACGTGACCTCGCACCCGGTCGAGTTCGGCCAGCCGCTGATCGACGCTTACGCGACGATCCCGCAGCTGGTCGCGCACGTGCACCTGCCGGTGCAGAGCGGTTCCGACCGTGTGCTCGCGGCGATGAAACGCAACCACACGGTGCTCGAGTACAAGTCGATCATCCGCCGGCTGCGGCGCCAGCGGCCGGGGTTCTGCATCTCGTCGGACTTCATCGTCGGTTTCCCCGGCGAGACCGGGCGCGACTTCGAGGACACGATGCGTCTGATCGAGGACATCGGTTTCGACCACTCGTTCAGCTTCGTCTACAGCCCGCGCCCCGGCACGCCGGCGGCCGAGTTGCCCGACGACACACCGGAAGAGCTCAAGAAAGAACGCCTCGCGCGGCTGCAGCAGACGATCAACCGCCAGGCCTTCGAGATCTCGCGCCGCATGGTCGGGAACATCGAGCGCATCCTGGTCACCGGCGTCTCCAAGCGCGACCCCGGGCGGCTGCAGGGGCGCACCGGGAACAACCGCCTCACGCATTTCCCGGGCACCGATACGACACTGATCGGGCGTTTCGTCGACGTGCGCATCACCGAGGCATTGCCGAATTCGCTGCGCGCGGAGCTTATGCCGTAGGTCCGGGCTGTGCCCGGACATCGTTCAGCGCGGCGTGCGGCACATCGTTCGGCCACAGGCCGAACCTGCGGGACTTCCGGCGTGGAGGAAGCCACGGCTTTCGTCGCACCCCGCATTGGCGGTATCCTTCGCCCCCTGTGAGCGGCCGCACGAGGCTACGGCTTCCCCCTTGAACGACGACCAGCGACTCCAGTTCGTGCTCGAACCCGGCGACACCCGCCGCCTCGCGCGGCTCTGCGGGCAGTTCGACCAGCACCTGCACCTGATCGAAGAGCGCCTTGGCGTGCGGATCCGCAATCGCGGCAACCATTTCGTGATCGAAGGCCCCGCGGACGCCCGTGCCGCAGCGCGCGCGGTACTGATCCACCTCTACGACGAAACCGCCCGCCACCTCGAACTGGGGCCGGAGCAGGTGCACCTGCGGCTGCGGGAGGCCGGCATCGACGAACTGCGCGCGGACGCGGCCGCTACCGCCGATGCCGACGCCAACGCCGACGCCGACGTCGCCTCGCTCGGGGTGCTGCAGGTACGGCGCGCGCTGATCCGCCCGCGCGGGCGCAGCCAGCAGCATTACGTGCGCTCGATCCAGCAGCACGACATCAACTTCGGCATCGGGCCGGCCGGCACCGGCAAGACGTATCTGGCGGTCGCCTGTGCGGTCGCGGCGCTCGAGAGCGAGCAGGTGCGCCGCATCCTGCTGGTACGCCCGGCCGTGGAGGCCGGCGAGAAGCTCGGCTTCCTGCCCGGCGACCTCGCGCAGAAGATCGATCCCTACCTGCGTCCGCTCTACGACGCGCTGTACGAGATGATGGGCTTCGACCACGTGAACAAGCTGATCGAGCGGCACGTGATCGAGGTCTGCCCGCTGGCGTACATGCGCGGGCGCACGCTGAACCACGCCTTCGTGATCCTCGATGAAGGCCAGAACACCACGCCCGAGCAGATGAAGATGTTCCTGACGCGCATCGGCTTCGGTTCGAAGGCGGTGATCACCGGCGACATCACGCAGGTCGACCTGCCGCGCGGCACCCAGTCCGGACTGGCGCAGGTCGTGAAGTTCCTGGACGGCATCGAAGGCATCGGCTTCACGTGGTTCAGCCCGCGCGACGTGGTGCGCCACCCGCTGGTGCAGCGCATCGTCGAGGCCTACGAGAGTTTCGAACGCGGGCAAGCGCGCGCGCCGGCAACGCCGAAGCGCGGCCCGAATCCGCTGTGACGGCGCGCGGGCGCATCGCCGTGGAGCTGGCATCGACCGCCGCCGCGATCCCCTCGCCGCGCAGCATCCGTCAGTGGGTGCGCGCCGCACTCGGCGAGGAACACGCCGGCGCCGAACTCTGCGTGCGCATCGTCGACGAACCCGAGATGCGCGCACTGAACGGGCGCTACCGCGGGCGCGACTACGCGACCAACGTGCTGAGCTTCCGGGCGGAACTGCCGGCCGGAGTCGACGTGCCGCTGCTCGGCGACATCGTGGTCTGCGCCCCGGTGGCGGCGCGCGAGGCCGCCGAGCAGCACAAGGCGGCACGCGCGCACTGGGCGCACCTGCTGGTGCACGGCACGCTGCACCTGCTGGGGCTCGACCACGAGCGCGCGCTCGAGGCGACGCGCATGGAGGCGCTGGAGACGCGCATCCTCGCCGCACTGAACTTCCCCGATCCCTACCGAACGTGAAGAACGGGCCGACCGACCATGTCCGATGAGCACAAAGACGGCGACCAGGACGAACGCTCCTGGCTCGAGAAACTGGCCCAGGTATTTTCGTCCGACCCGCGCACCCGCAAGGACCTGATCGACATCCTCGCGGTGGCGGAACAGAACGACGTAATCGACGCCGAGACCCACGGCATCATGCAGGGCGCGCTGGAGGTGGCGCACATGCAGGTGCGCGACGTGATGATCCCGCGCCCGCAGATGGTGTGCCTGAACGCCGACGACGCGCCGCAGGAGATCGTGCGCTGCGTGATCGACTCGGGGCACTCGCGCTACCCGGTGATCGGCGAGAGCAGCGACGACGTGATCGGCATCGTGATGGCGAAGGACATGCTGGCGCAGCTGTTCGCGAGTGGCCCCGGAAGCATCGACCTCGGCCAGTTGCTGCGCCCGGCGACGTTCGTGCCCGAGAGCAAGCGGCTCAACGTGCTGCTGCGCGAGTTCCGCCAGAAGCGCAACCACATCGCGGTGGTGATCGACGAGTACGGCGGCGTGGCCGGACTGGTGACCATCGAGGACGTGCTCGAGCAGATCGTCGGCGACATCGAGGACGAACACGACCGCCAGCAGGACACATTCATCAAGAAGCTGTCCGAGAACGACTACCTGATCAAGGCCCTGACGCCGATCGAGGAGTTCAACGAGTTCTTCCACGCCAACCTGAGCGACGAGGAGTTCGACACCATCGGCGGCATCGTGATGCAGACCTTCGGACACCTGCCGCGGCGCAACGAGATCGCCGAGGTCGGCGGCTTCCAGTTCAAGGTGCTGAACGCCGACAGTCGCCAGATCCACCTGCTGCGCCTGAACCTGCGTCCGGACGCCGCGGGCGCATGAGCCGGCTGCGCGCGCTCGCCGGAGCCGGGTTCCCCGGACTCTCCGGGCACCTCGCGGCGCTCGTCGCCGGTGCGCTGCTGCCGCTGGCGTTCGCGCCCTGCGACGCGTGGCCGCTGGCGGTCGGCGCGCCGCTGGTGCTGCTGGCGCTGCTGGCGGACCTCGGTCCCGCCGCCGTGGCGCGGCGCGCGTGGTGCTTCGGTGTCGGGATGTTCGGCAGCGGCGCCTCGTGGGTCTACGTCAGCATCCACGTCTACGGTGCCGCCTCCGTGCCGCTGGCGGCGGCGCTGACCACGTTGTTCTGCATGGGGCTCGCGCTGTTCCCGGCGCTGACGTTCTGGGCCTGGGCACGCTGGCTGCGCGATCGTGCCGGCGGCATCGCGATCGGATTCGCCGCGGCGTGGATCCTCGGCGAGTGGTGGCGCGGCTGGTTCCTGACCGGATTTCCGTGGCTGTACCTGGGCTACAGCCAGGCCGACGGGCCGCTCGCGGGCTGGCTGCCGATCGCGGGCGCGCTGGGCACCGGCCTGATTCCGGCCTTCAGCGCCGCGGCGCTCTACCTGACGCTGCGCCGCCGGCGGCGCGGGCCATTGGCGCTGGGCCTCGCGGCGGCGCTGTGGCTGGCGGCACCGCTGCTCGAGCGCATCGAGTGGACCGCACCGGACGGCGAGCCGCTGGCCGTCGCGCTGGTGCAGGGCAACATCGAACAGAACCTGAAGTGGGTACCCGGGCAACTCGAGGAGATCCTCGCCACCTACACCGCCCTCAGCGAACCGCTGTGGGGAACGCCGCTGGTGGTGTGGCCTGAGTCCGCGGTGCCAGCGTACCTCGATCTCGTCGTCGAGCGGCTGGCGCCGATCGCCGCGCGCGCCCGCGACGCCGGCAGCGCGTTGCTGCTCGGCATCCCCAGCCGTGATGCGAACCCGGGGCGCCGCCGCGGCTTCGACGCGTACAACAGCGTCGCGGTGCTCGGCGAGGGCAGCGGGCTGTACCACAAGCGCCGCCTGGTGCCGTTCGGTGAATACGTACCGCTGGAGGTCTGGCTGCGCGGACTGATCGCGTTCTTCGATCTGCCGATGTCGAGCTTCACCGCCGGCCCCGGGGACCAGCCGCCGCTCGGCGCGCAGGCGGTGACGATCGCGCCGTCGGTGTGCTACGAGATCGCCTACGCGGACCAGGTCGCGGCTGGCGCGCGCACGGCGGCGCTGCTGCTCACGGTCAGCAACGACACCTGGTTCGGCGCCTCGATCGGCCCGCTGCAGCATCTGCAGATCGCGCGCGTGCGGGCGCTCGAGACAGGACGCCCGCTGATCCGCGCCACCAACGACGGCGTTTCGGCGCTGATCGATGCGCGCGGGCGCATCACGGCGCGCGGTGCGCAATTCACGCGCGAGGTGGTGCGCGGGCAGGTGCAACCCACCCGTGGCCTGACCCCGTTCGCGCGCGCCGGATCGCTGCCGCTGGTGATACTGCTCGCCTTCGCCTGCCTCGCGCTGATACGGCGCGGACGCCGCGGCTGAGGCCTGTTCGCTGGCGGCGCCGCAACCGCCTGCGGTATTCTGTGCGCCTTTTTTCACGGCACCACCCCCTGGCGATGGACGAACACTACGACGCCGCGCGCATCGAGGCCGAGGCGCAGGATTTCTGGGAACGCAACGCTAGCTTCCGGGTCACCGAGGACCCGTCGCGGCCGAAGTTCTACTGCCTGTCGATGTTCCCGTACCCGAGCGGGCGGCTGCACATGGGGCATGTGCGCAACTACACGCTCGGCGACGTAGTGGCGCGCTTCCAGCGCATGCAGGGACGCAACGTGCTGCAGCCGATGGGCTGGGACGCGTTCGGGCTGCCGGCCGAGAACGCCGCGATCCGCCACGACACGGCGCCGGCGCGCTGGACCTGGGCGAACATCGACTACATGCGCGCGCAGCTGAAACGGCTGGGCTTCGCGTACGCCTGGGACCGCGAGATCGCGACCTGCACGCCCTCGTATTACCGCTGGGAGCAGTGGTTCTTCACGCGGCTCTACGAGAAAGGGCTCGCGTACAAGAAGGTCTCGGCGGTGAACTGGTGCCCCAACGACCAGACCGTGCTGGCGAACGAACAGGTCGTCGACGGCTGCTGCTGGCGCTGCGACACGCCGGTCGAGCGGCGCGAGATCCCGCAGTGGTTCATCCGCATCACGGCCTACGCCGAGGAACTGCTGGCCGACCTCGACACGCTCGAGCACTGGCCCGAGCAGGTGCGCACGATGCAGCGCAACTGGATCGGCAAGAGCCGCGGTATCGAGATGTCGTTCGCGCTCGCCGAGCCGCTCGCCGGCATCGACCGCATCCCGATCTACACCACGCGCCCGGACACGCTGTTCGGCGTGACCTACCTCGCGATCGCCGGCGAGCACCCGCTCGCCAAGGCGCTGGCCGCGACGCGTCCGGAACTCGCCGAGTTCATCGCCGAGTGCCGGCGCAGTTCGGTCGCCGAGGCCGACATGGCGACGATGACCAAGAAGGGGATCGACACCGGACTGAAGGCGCGGCATCCGCTCAGCGGGCGCGAGGTGCCGGTGTGGGTGGCGAACTTCGTGCTGATGGATTACGGCACCGGCGCGGTGATGAGCGTGCCGGGGCACGACCAGCGCGACTGGGAATTCGCGCGCGCCTGCGGGCTGCCGATCGAGCAGGTGATCGCGCCGCTCGACCCCGCCACGCCGTGCGATCTGGAGCGCGAGGCGTTCACCGACAAGGGCCGCCTGATCCACTCCGGCGCCTTCGACGGGCTCGGCTTCGAGCAGGCCTTCGATGCGATCGCCGCCGCACTGGCCGAGCGCGGCAACGGCGAGGTGAAACTCAACTACCGGCTGCGCGACTGGGGCGTGTCGCGCCAGCGCTACTGGGGCGCGCCGATCCCGATGCTCTACCTGGCCGACGGCGCCGAGATCCCGGTGCCCGCCGAGCGCCTGCCGGTGCTGCTGCCCGAGGACGTCGAGATGAACGGCGTGCAGTCGCCGATCAAGGCCGATCCGGCGTGGCGGCGCACGCAGATCGACGGCGTGACCGCGGAGCACGAGACCGATACCTTCGACACGTTCATGGAATCGTCGTGGTATTACGCGCGCTTCACCTGCCCCGACCTCGGGACCGCGATGCTCGATCCCGCGCGCGCGAACTACTGGCTGCCGGTGGACCAGTACATCGGCGGCATCGAGCACGCGATCCTGCACCTGCTCTACGCGCGCTTCTTCCACAAGCTGCTGCGCGACGAGGGGCTGGTCGCCTGCGACGAGCCGTTCACGCGGCTGCTGTGCCAGGGCATGGTGCTGAAGGACGGCGCCAAGATGTCGAAGTCCAAGGGCAACACGGTCGACCCCGAGGCGCTGATCGAGCGCTACGGTGCCGACACCGTGCGCCTGTTCATGATGTTCGCCGCCCCGCCAGAGCAGACGCTGGAGTGGTCCGACGAGGGCGTGGCCGGTGCGAGCCGCTTCCTGAAGCGGCTCTGGAAGGCCGTCCACTCCCATGTTGAAAATGGGGTCGGCGTTGAAAACGCTGAAAATGGGGTCAGAGTCCATTTTTCTTCGGGAAAAATGGACTCTGACCCCATTTTCAGCCCCATTTTCAACGCCAGTTTCGACGACAACCAGCGGGAACTGCGGCGCAAGACGCACGAGACGATCGCGAAAGTGAGCGACGACTACGGGCGCCGGCAGACGTTCAACACGGCGATCGCCGCGGTGATGGAATTGCTGAACGAGATCGGCAAGCGGGCCGATCGCAGCTCGGCGCCGGGGCTGGCCGTCGAGCGCGAGGCGCTCGAGGCGGCGGTGCTGCTGCTCGCGCCGGTGGTGCCGCACGCCTGCCACGCGCTGTGGCAGGCGCTGGGTCACGACACGGCGGTGATCGATGCGCCGTGGCCGCAGGCCGACGCGTCGGCGCTGCGGCGCAACACCATCGAACTGGTGCTGCAGGTCAACGGCAAGCTGCGCGCGCGCATCGACGTGCCGGCGGAGGCGCCGCGCGAGGACCTCGAACGCCTCGCGCTGGCCGACCCGAACGTGCAGCGTTTCATCGACGGCAAGGCGGTACGCAAGGTGATCGTGGTGCCGGGTAAACTCGTGAATGTCGTCAGCGGATGATCCCCATGCACACCTCCCTGCTGCGCCGCGCCTGTCTGGTCGTCTTCGGCGTCACGCTGCTCGCCTGCGGCTGGCATCCGCGCGGCAGCGGCGAGTTCGCGCTGCCGATGCGCGAGTTGCGCATCGAGAGCGCGCGGCCGGGCGATGCGCTGTCGACGCGCGTGGCGCGCCTGCTGGAAGTCTCCGGCGTCGACGTGCGCGCCGGCGCCGGGCGCAGTGCCTCGCTGCACCTCGGCCGCGAACAGCACACCACGCGCAAGGTCGCGCTCGATCGCAGCGCGCGCAGCGCCGAGCAGGAAATGCGGGTGACGGTCGAGTTCGAGGTGCGCAACGCCGACGGCGAGACCGTACTGGGGCCGCGCACCGTCACCGCGAGCCGCATCTACGCCTTCGATCCGAACAGCATCATCGCGCAGCAGGGCGAGGAGCAGCTGATCCACCAGGAACTGCAGGACAACGTCGCCGGGCAGATCCTGCGCCAGCTGCGCCACGCGCCGCTGGCCGACGCCGCCCCCTAGGCCACCGCTCGTGCGGATCCTGCGCGCGGAGGAGTTCCATACCCGGCTGAAGTCGCGGCTGTTCCCGTTCTACCTGATCCACGGCGACGAACCGCTGCTGATCCAGGAGTGCGCCGACGCGCTGCGTGCCGCGTGTCGTGCGCAGGGAATCACCGAGCGCCAGGTCTTCGACGCCGACGCCAACTTCGACTGGAACCGCCTGGGCGCGGAGTTCAGCGGCATGTCGCTGTTCGGCGAGCGCAAGCTGATCGAGGTCAGGCTACCCGGCGCCAAGCCCGGCGCTGCCGGCAGCCAGGCGCTGCGCGAACTCGCCGCGCTGCCGCCCTCGGAAGACGTGGTACTGGTGCTCGCCGGCAAGCTCGATCGCGATGTGGAGAAGTCCGCCTGGGTACGCGCGATCGAGGAAGCCGGCGCCACGCTGCGCATCTGGCCGTTGCGGCGCAACGAGCTGCCGGGCTGGATCACGCAGCGCCTGCGCGCGGCCGGGTTCCAGCCCACCCGCGACGCGGTGGCGCTGCTCGCGGAACGCGTGGAAGGCAATCTGCTCGCCGCGCGCCAGGAGATCGAGAAGCTCACGCTGTTGGCCGAGCCCGGCCCGCTGGATGCGGCCACGCTGACCGCTCTGGTCAGCGATTCGGCGCGCTACTCGGTGTACGACCTCTGCGACCGCGTGTTCGAGGGTGACCGCGCGGCGGCGGTGCGCACGCTGGCGGGACTGCGCGCCGAAGGCACCGAGGAAACGCTTGTGCTGTGGGCGCTGGCCGACGAGATCCGCCGTACCCTGCGCATCGCGCGCAGGCGCGCCGACGGCGAGCACGCCGAACAGGCGATGAAAGCCGAGCGCGGCAAACCGTCGTCAGACGCCGCGCTGCGCCGGCTCGGCCAGCACGGACTGCAGCGCGCGCTGCGCCTCGCCGCCGACGTGGACCGCTGCATCAAGGGTCTCGACCGCCGTGACGCGTGGGACGCGTTGCTCGAACTGGTGGCCCGCATGTCCGCCACCCGCGCGTAGGTTAGGCCTGTGGCCGAACACCTGTCCGGGCGCAGCCCGGACCTACGGCCGAACGTATCCGCGTAGGTTCGGCCTGCGGCCGAACACCTGTCCGGGCGCAGCCCGGACCTACGCCGGCACGCGCAGGTCCTCGAGCAGGGTACCGCTCGCGAGCATCTCGACCTCATGGTCCGGATCCCGCCACGGTTCGGCCAGCGCCGCGTCGTACCACTCGCGCATCGCCGGCAATTCCAGCAGGCGCTCGGCGTAGCGCGCCGCGGGATTGCCGAGCTCGAGCCCGTAGGTCTGGATGCGGAACGCCACCGGAGCGAAGAACGCGTCCGCCGCGGTGAACGAAGCACCGGCGAGCCAGTCACCGCCGAAGCGCTCCAGCCCGTCGCTCCACAACGCCTCGAGCCGCGCCAGGTCAGCACGCAGCGCCGGCGACTGCTCGTGCAGCCGCACGCGCACCCCGCAGTTCATGCCGCAGGCGCTGCGCAGCGCACCGAAGCCCGAGTGCATCTCGGCCGCGGCGCAGCGCGCCCACGCGCGCGCACGCGCATCGTCGGGCCAGACGCCACAGTGCCGTTCTGCGAGGTACTCGACGATCGCCAGCGAATCCCACACCACGTTGCCGTCGTGGTGCAGGCAAGGCACCCGGCCCGACGGCGAGAACACACGGAAACGCGCCAGGTTCGAGCCGTCACCGAAACGCCACAACCGTTCCTCGAACGCGATGTCGAGCGCGCGCATCAACACCCACGGGCGCAACGACCACGACGAGTAGTTCCTGTTGGCGATGTGCAGGGTGTACATGGTGACCTCCTGTTCACGCTGGATGGCCGGCTGACGCCCGGACCCCGACTCACGGTTCGGATGAACTCCGCTCCTCCCACGACGCCTCCAGCAGGCGCTCCCACAGCACGTCCAGCCACTCCAGGTGTGCCGGCTTGATCAGGCAGGCACGCAGGCAGGCGACGCGCTGCGTATCGAAGCTTACACCCGTCCAGCGCCGCGCGAGCAGGCTGGCGGGCAACTCGGCCACCGACAGATGCAACCCCTGGCGCGCGGCCGCCGCGAACAGCTGCCGCGAGCGGCGTGCGACCTCGCTCGCCTGCGTTGCGGCCGGCGCCCATGCGACGACGTCGAACTGCGGCTCGAGCACGGTCAGGAATCGCGGCTCGGCGCGCAGCCGCGCATACAGCGCGCGCGCCGCCGCCAGCGAGGCATCGAGTCCGGCCGCGAATTCGCCGGCGGGTTCCAGCGGCAGCAGGCGCTGCGTGGCCCACAAGGCCACCGCGACGGCGCCGGGTCGCGAGCATTCGAGGCTGATCTCGCCGAGGTGCAGTTCGTCGCTGCTGAAATACGTGTACGGCGAATCGTGCCGGTAGAAACGCGCCACCGCCGGATCGCGGAACAGCACGCAGCCGCAGCCGTAGGGTTGCAGACCGTGCTTGTGCGGATCGATCACGCAGGAATCGGCGCCTGCGATCGCCGCAAGCGCCGCCGCCACGCGCGGCGCGGCAGCGGCGGCCAGGCGGAAATAGCCCCCGTAGGCCGCATCGACATGCACGCGCACGCCGTGACGGCGCGCGAGCGCCAGCACTTCGGGCAAGGGATCGACCGCACCGAGCGCGGTGGTCCCCAGCGTCACGACGACGGTACCCACGTCGCCCACCGCGAGCTCGCGCTCCAGCGCCGCCGGATCGAGCCGCGCCTCGGCGTCGACCTCGACGGCCGTGAACGGCACCCCGAGCAGCGCCGACAGGCGCTGGTGCGTGTAGTGCGCCTGCGAACTCGCGAGCACGCGGCGCCCCGGGTGCAGGCGCGAGGCGACCCACAGTGCCTCGAGGTTCGCCAGCGTGCCACCGCCGCAGAGGTGCCCCAGGTGCGTGTCCCAGCCGATCATCCGCGCCAGTGCCGCGACCGCCTCCTTCTCGAGCGCCGAGCTCGCCGGCCCGCCTTCCAGCGCGTGGTTGTTCGGATTGATGCGCTGCGCGAGCGCGCAGGCCAGGCGCGCGACCGGATGCGGAGGTTGCAGCATCTGCCCGGCGTAGAGCGGGTGGTGGAACGGATAGCTGTCGCGCAGGCGGCGGGCGGTTTCGTCGAGCACGGCACCGATGCGCGCCCCGTCGAAGGCCTCGACGTACGGCGGCAGCGTCGCAAAGCCCGCGGCGAGCGTGCGGGTCGCCTTGCGCAGCAGTTCCAGTTCCTGTTCGAGATGCGTGATGTCCAACGGCCAGCCTCGGGACTGTCGGGCTGAAGCCCGACCTACGGAGTGTCAGCGGCCTGGAGGTCGGCGTGGTACGAGGAGCGCACCAGCGGCGCGCTGGCGACGTGCCGGAAGCCGAGTGAACGTGCGATGTCTCCAAGCTCGGTGAATTCCGCGGGCGGCACGAAGCGATCCACCGCCAGGTGGTTGCGGCTCGGCTGCAGGTACTGCCCCAGCGTCAGCATGTCCACGTCGTGCGCACGCAGGTCGCGCATGACCTCGACCACTTCCTCGTTGCGCTCGCCGAGTCCGAGCATGAGGCCCGACTTGCCGGGCACCTCGGGCCGCCGCCGTTTGTACTGGCGCAGCAGTTCCAGCGACCACGCGTAATCGGCGCCCGGGCGCACCTGGCGGTACAGGCGCGGCACGGTCTCCAGGTTGTGGTTGAACACGTCCGGCGGTTCGCCCGCGAGGATTTCGAGCGCCACGTCCATGCGGCCGCGGAAATCGGGCACCAGCACCTCGACGCGGATGCCGGGGTTGCGCGCGCGCACCTCGCGGATGCAGGCGGCGAAATGCCCGGCGCCGCTGTCGCGCAGATCGTCGCGATCGACCGAGGTCACGACCACGTACTCGAGCCGCATCTCGGCGATCGCCTCGGCGAGCAGGCGCGGCTCGTCGGGGTCGAGCGGGTTCGGTTTGCCGTGCGCGACGTCGCAGAACGGGCAGCGCCGGGTGCAGATCTCGCCCATGATCATGAACGTGGCGGTGCCGTGGCTGAAGCATTCGCCGAGGTTCGGGCAGGCGGCTTCCTCGCACACCGACGCGAGCTTGTGGCGGCGCAGCACCTCGCGGATGCGCGTGACCTCCGGCGAGACCGGCATGCGCACGCGGATCCAGTCGGGCTTGCGCGGCAGCTCGACGGTCGGGATCACCTTCACCGGGATACGCGCGACCTTCTCCGCGCCGCGCAGTTTCTCGCCCTGCACCAGCGGCCGGCGTGCACGCGCCGGCTTGCCGCCGTCCTCGCTCATGTACCGCTCTCCACCCGTTTCCCGCACAGTATACCGCTCACCAGATGCGCACCCGCTCGGCCGGCGGCAGATACATGCCGTCGCCCTCCTGGACGCCGAAGGCCGTGTAGAACGGCGTGAAGTTGCGCAGCACCCCGAGCACGCGGTAGCGCGCCGGCGAGTGCGGATCGCTGACCAGCATCGCGCGCAGCATCTCGTCACGCAACTGGGCGCGGTTGGCCTGCGCGAAGCCGATGAAGAAACGCTGGTCGCCGGTGAGTCCGTCGATCACCGGCGCCTCGCGCCCGCCGAGCGAGGCGCGGTACGCGCGGTAGGCGATCGTGACGCCGGTGAGGTCGGCGATGTTCTCGCCGAGCGTCAGATTGCCGTTGATCGTCATGCCCTCGACCGGGGCGAACGCGTTGTACTGCTCGACCAGCCGCGCGGCGGTGCGCTCGAAGTGTTCGGCGTCCCCGGCGGTCCACCAGTCGTTCAGCTTGCCGTAGGGATCGAAAGCACGCCCCTTGTCGTCGAAGGCATGCCCGATCTCGTGCCCGATCACGTAACCGATGGCCCCGTAGTTGACCGCCGGGTCCGCCGCCATGTTGAAATTCGGCGGCTGCAGGAAGCCGGCCGGGAACACGATCTCGTTCATGAACGGCTGGTGGTAGGCGTTCACCGTCTGCGGCGTCATCTCCCACTCGTCGCGATCGATCGGCTGATCGAGCTTGGCGAGCTGGTAGCGGTACTCGAAGGCATTCGCGCGCGCGATGTTGCCGAGCGGATCGTCGGCGCGGATCTCCAGCCCCGAATAGTCGCGCCACTTGTCCGGGTAACCGATCTTGGTCGCCAGCCGCGCCCGTTTGGCCTCCGCCTTGCGCTTGGTCTCCTCGCTCATCCAGTCGAGCTCGGTGATACCGACGCGAAACGCCTCCATGAGGTTGGCGACCAGATCGAGCATCGCCTGTTTGTGCGCGGGCGGGAAATGGCGGTCGACATACACCTGGCCCACGGCCTCGCCGACCAGCGCGTCGATGGCACGCACCGCGCGCTTCCACTCCGGCGCCAGCTCCGCGAGCCCCATCACCTCGCGCTGCATGAACTCGAACTGGGTGCGTTCGAACTCGGCCGACAGCCACGGCGCCGCCTCGTTCAGCGCGTGGTAGCGCAGATAATCCTTCCACGCCGCGAGCGGGAACGCACCTACGATCGCGCCGATCCCGCGCACGTAGCCGAGTTGCGCGGCCATCAGTTCGGGCCGCGCGTCGAGACCGGCGGCATCGACGTACTGCGGCCACGCGAAGTCCGGCGCAACGGTCGCGAGCTCGGCCGTCGGCACCATGTTGTAGAGCTTCTTCATGTCGCGGTTTTCCTCCGCGGGCCAGTGCGCCGCGGCCAGCCGCTGCTCGATCGCGTAGACCGCCGCGGCCTGTTCCGGCGTGCCGCCGAAGCCTCCGAGCGCGAGCAGCCGCGCGATGTACGCGGGGTAGGCGGCACGGATGCGCTGGAATTTCGCGTCCTCGCGCAGGTAATACTCGCGATCCGGCAGCGCCAGCCCGCTCTGCCAGAGGTAAGGCACGTAGCGATCGCCCGCGCCGGGGTCCTGCACCACGCCGACCGCCAGCGGCGCATCGGTGCCGAGCAGCGTGGCAGCACCGAAAGCAGCCGCGAGTCCCGCGTAGGAATCGATGGCATCGATGCGCGCCAGCGTGTCGGCGATCGGCGCCACGCCCTTGCCTTCGACCAGGCGCTGCTCGGTGAGGCTCGCGAAGAAGGCGCCCACCTTCGCTGCGACCGAGCCGGGTGGCAGGTCGTCGCGCGCCGCCATTTCCTCGATGATCGCGCGCTGGCGCTCCTCGCTCGCGGCGCGCAGCTCGGGCACCACGCCCCACCAGGTGCGATCCGGGGGAATCGCGGTGCGCTCGACCCAGCCGCCATTGACCCACGCGAAAAAATCGTCCTGCGGGCGCACGCCCGTGTCGAACCCGCCGCGATCGATGCCGGTGGCATTGGCGTACGGCGAGGCAGCCGTGGCCACGGCGGCGGGTTCGGCCGGTGTGACCGTCGAGGTGCCGCCGCAGCCGGCGAGCAGAGTGAGGCTTAGTACGAGAGGCGGAACGAAACGCATCATGCGGTGGACTCCTGTGCCGGGCAGGCGCTCGCGGCGCACCGTGGAAGGGTACGATCATAACCCGTCGACGATGGCGTGGGCGCACGGTGCCGGCATTGGGCGTACCGGTGCCGGCGCGGGGCGTACCGGTGCCGGCGTGGGTCGGTGGTTTCGCACCGGTGGCCGAACGAATGTCCGCGTAGGTTCGGCCTGTGGCCGAACGATGTGAATGTCCGGGCACAGCCCGGACCTACGCAAGCCCGTAGGTTCGGCCTGTGGCCGAACATGTCCGGGCGCAGCCCGGACCTACGGCAACCTGTCCGGGCACGGCCCGGAGCTACGGGAGGGGGTAGCCGAACGCGTCGGCGAGCGCGGCGAGCAGCAGCGCCTCGATGCGCTCACGCGCGATGTCGGCGCCGGGGGCCACGTGATCGGCGATGCGCGTCACGGCGAGGCCGCGGTAGCCGCAGGGATCGATGCGCGCGAAGGGTTCCAGCGCACAGTCGACGTTCAGCGCCAGTCCGTGGAAACAGCAGCCGCGGCGCACGCGCAACCCCAGCGCGGCGATCTTCGCGCCGTCCACATAGACGCCGGGCGCATCGCGCCGCGGCTGCCCCGCGATGCCGAGCGCGGCCAGCGTCGCGACCAGCGCCGCCTCGATGCGGTCGACCAGCTCGCGCACCCCGATCCCGAGCCGGCGCAGATCGAGCATCAGGTACGCCACGCACTGCCCGGGGCCGTGCCAGGTGACCTGGCCGCCGCGATCCACGTGGAGCACCGGCGTGTCGGCCGGATCGAGCAGGTGCTCGCGCCGGCCGGCCTGCCCAAGCGTGTAGACCGACGGGTGCTGCAGCAGCCAGATACGGTCGGGGCTCTCGGCGTCACGGGTGTCGGTGTAGCGCTGCATCGCACGCCACGCCTGCTCGTAGTCCACACACTCGGAACGCTGCACCTCCAGCCGTGGTCCGCTCACTGCTGCGGCCTCACAGCACCATATGGACGCGTTTGGTGGCCTTCAGATCCTCGAACAGGGCCTGCAACTGCTCCGGGCCGGTCGCGACGATCGCCACCGTCACCGACACGAAGCGGCCGTTGGCGCTGAACCGCTCGGTGGTGCGTTCGCGCGCGAAACCGGCGGCATGGCGTTCGACGATGTCCTCGACCAGAGCGCGGAAGTCCGCCGTCGCGTCACCGACGATCTTGACCGGGTAATCGCAGGGGAACTCGATCCGCGGACGCTCGCAGTCGCTCATCGCAGCCTCCTCGAGATCACCCGGCGGCGCGGCTCACAGTCCACCGAACAGGCGCAGGAAGAACAGCATCAACGAGTCCCACAGCACGCGGAAGAAACCACCGCGCTCGACCGCATCGAGCGCCACCAGCGGGACTTCGGCGACCGGCTCGCCGGCCAGGTCGACCACCACGCGGCCCATCGCCTGACCGGCCGCGACCGGCGCCTCGATCGCCTGGTACGCCTCGTCGAGCACGTAGGCCGCCTTCAGTTCGGCCGCCCGCCCGCGCGGCACGGTCACGTGCAGGTCAGCGGCCACCCCGAGGCGCACGCTGTCGCTGCCGCCGGCCCAGACCTCGAGCGGCGGATCGGTGAGGCTCTGCCCGGCCGCCAGCACCTTCACCGTTTCGTGGAAGCGGAAGCCGTAGTTCAGCATCTTGCGGCTCTCTTCCTTGCGCGCGAGCTTGCTGTCGGTGCCGAGCACCACGGCGACCAGGCGCATGCCGTCGCGGTTCGCCGAGGTCACCAGGCAGTAGCCCGCCTCGGCGGTGTGCCCGGTCTTGATGCCGTCGACGCCGGGCTCGCCGAGCAGTTCATTGCGGTTCATCTGGCGGATGTTGTTGTACATGAAGTACTGCTGCGCGTAGACGGTGTAGTCCTCCGGATGGTCCGCGATCATCGCGCGCGAGAGGATCGCCAGGTCCCGCGCCGTGGTGTAGTGCTCGGGGTGCGGCAGGCCATGCGAATTGACGAAGTGCGTGTTCGTCATGCCGAGGCGCGCGGCCTGCTCGTTCATCAGCGCCGCGAAGGAGTCCTCGGAGCCGGCGAGGTGTTCGGCGATCGCGACCGAGGCGTCGTTGCCCGAGGAGATGACCAGCCCGTAGTACAGGTCGCGCAGCGCCACATCCGACTCGATATCCACCCACATCAGCGAGGAACCGGCGAAGATCGGGTTCTGCGCCCAGGCGTTGCGGCTGATGTGTGCCTTGTCCTCCCATTTCACCTTGCCGCTGCGCACCGCTTCGGACAGCACGTAGCCGGTCATCATCTTGGTCAGGCTGGCCGGCGCCATGCGCTCGTCTGCCAGGTGTTCCATGATCACCTTGCCGGTGTTGGCATCGACCAGCAGCCAGGCGCGCGCCGCGATCGCCGGGGGCGCGGGGATGATCGGCTGCTGTGGCGCCTGCGCGGCCGTGGCCGGCGCCGGGGTCGGGGTCGGGGTCGGGGTCGGTGCTGGCTCCTCGGCGGCACCGGCGAACGGGGCGCCGAACACGAACAGGACGAGGAACAGGCGTGCAAGGACTCTGGTCACGATGTCTCCGGGGAATGGCGTCGGTCTGCGGACACGGGGCACGCCGGCGCGCGCTGGCGCGCGGCGCCCCTTCGAAGCGGCCGGCAGTATAGCACCGCGACTGCGACGCTACTCCGTGACGACCTGCGCCCCGGCAATGCTCGCCGCGGCGAGGCGGCGCTGCGCATCGTGCAGCGCCTCGGTGCTCTGCAGCGGTCCGACGCGCACCCGGTACCACGGGCTGCCCGCGGTGTCCGAGCGATGGATGAACACCTCGTGGTCGAGCAGCGAGGCGAGCGCGCGCTGCAGCGAACGCGCGCTGTCCATGCTGCGGAACGCTCCGGCCTGCAGGTACGTCTTGCGCGCCACCGGCTGGCTGGCCGCGAGCCGCGCGTCGCCGGCCAGTTCACGGCGCTTCGCGACCCACTCGGGCGCCATCGGATCGAGCACCTCGAACTCGACCAGCGCGGTGCCCTTGTGCGCGTAGCCGAGCCGGTACGCGGCCGCGTAGGAGAGATCGAGCACGCGCCCCTCGTGGAACGGGCCGCGGTCGTTCACGCGCACCACGATGCTGCGCCCGTTCTCGACGTTGGTGACGCGCACGAAACACGGGATCGGCAGCGTCTTGTGCGCCGCGGTCATCGTGTAGACGTCGTAGGGTTCGCCGTTCGAGGTGTACTGTCCGTGGAACTTGGTGCCGTACCACGACGCGAAGCCGCGCTCGCGGTAGCCGGGCCGGACCGGCTGCACGTGGTAGGTGGTGCCGAGCACCGTGTACGGGCTGCGGTTGCCCGCGCCGGTCACCGGCTCCGGACGCGGCACCGCATCGGGGATCGACAGCATGTCGGCACGGAATTCCGGCGTGCCGTCCTGCAGCGGACGATCCGCTCGCGCGGCCGACGACGGGGTCGGTGGCGCATCGGGTTGCGAGGCGCAGCCGGCGAGCGTGAGCAGCAACACCGCCGCGAGCGCCTGCAGGCCACGCCGCCCGCAGTGCGGAGGCAGGCGATGCGCCCCGCTCATGGCCGCTCGTACCCGGCGCGGATCGCCTGGCTCAACTGGTGCACCGCCATCGCGTAGAGCGTGCTGCGGTTGTAGCGCGTGATCACGTAGAAGTTGTGCAGCCCGAGCCAGTACTCGGTCCCGGCCTCGGTCTCGAGCATCAGCGGCAGCACGCGCTCGACGCCATCGAGCGCGCCATCGGCGGCGGTCACACCGAGCGTCGCCAGTTCACTGGTCGCGACGTTCGGTTCGAGTCCGGGATTCATGCGCTCGTTCGCGATCCGGCCGGTCACCCGCGCCGCCACCACGACCGGCTCGCCGTGCCGCCAGCCATGGCGACTGAAGTAGTTCGCGACGCTGCCGATCGCGTCCGCGCGGCTGTTCCAGATGTCGGCACGCCGGTCGCCGTCGAAATCCACCGCGTAGGCGCGGAAGCTGCTCGGGATGAACTGCCCCATCCCCATCGCGCCGGCGTAGGAACCGAGCAGCGACAACGGATCGAAACCCTGCTCGCGCGCCATCACCAGGAACTGCTCGAGTTCGCCGGCGAAGAACTCGCCGCGCGGCGGGTAATCGAAGGCGAGCGTGGCCAGCGCGTCGATCACGCGATACGAACCCATGTTGCCGCCGTAGCGGGTTTCGACGCCGATGATCGCGACCACCACCTCGGGCGCCACGCCGAAGGTCGCGGCGGCGCGCTCCAGATCGGCCGCGTTGGCGCGCCAGAACGCGATGCCGCCGTCGATGCGCGCCGGCGTGATGAAGACCTTGCGGTACTCACCCCAGCTCAGGCGCTTCTCGGCCGGACGCGAGATCGCCTCGAGGATGCTGTCCTTGCGTTCCGCCGCGGCCAGCCACCCGCGCAGTTCGGCAGCAGTGAAACCATGGCGTTCGACCATGCGGGCCTCGAACGCCGGATAGGCGGCATGGTCGCCGTAACCTGCGGCGACGACAGGCCCGGCGACCAGCACGAGCAGGAGCAGGACGAAGCGGAACAATGCGATACCTCTGTGGATGACGGACGCGCGCCGGACCCTGGCGGGGAATCAGCCCAGCATCCTGCGGCGCTCGGTGGCGACGGCCATGATGATACCGAAGCCCGCGAGCAACGACACCAGCGCGGTCCCGCCCTGGCTGACCAGCGGCAACGGCACGCCGACCACCGGCAGCAAGCCGGAAACCATCCCCATGTTGACGACAATATAGACGAAAAAGGTCAGGCTGAGCCCGCCGACGGCCAGCCGCGAGAAGGTGTCCTGGGCGCGCAGCGCGATCCACAGCGCGCGTGCCATCAATGCGAGGTAGAGCGCCATCAGCAATGCCACGCCGCGGAACCCCCACTCCTCGCCGAGCACCGCGATGATGAAATCGGTGTGCCCCTCGGGCAGGAAATCGAGGTGCGACTGCGTGCCGTGCAGCCAGCCCTTGCCGGCGACGCCGCCGGATCCGATCGCGGTCTTCGACTGGATGATGTTCCAGCCGGCGCCCAGCTTGTCGCTCTCGGGGTCGAGCAAGGTGAGCACACGGCGCTTCTGGTAGTCGTACATGACGAAGTTCCACATCAGCGGTGCGGCGGTCAGCAGCGCGAGCACGGCTGCCGCCACGTAGCGCCAGCTCAGCCCGGCGAGGAACAGCACGATGAAACCGCTGGCGGCGATCAGTACCGCCGTGCCCAGATCGGGCTGCACCAGCACCAGCGCGGTCGGCACGAGCACGATCACCACCGTGATGCCGACGTGCAGCAGCCGCGGCGGCAGCACGGTTGCCGCCAGGAAGCCGGACACCATCAGCGGCATCACGAGTTTCATGATCTCCGACGGCTGGAAACGCGGCAGGCCAGGGATCGCGAGCCAGCGCTGTGCCCCCTTGGCGCCGATGCCGACGATGTCCACGGCCACCAGCAGCAGCACGCCGAGCAGATAGACCCACGGCGTCCAGCGCCGCAACGTCTGCGGGTCGAACTGCGCGATCACGAACATCGCCACGAAACCCAGCGCCATGAAGCCGCCCTGGCGCAGCACCGTGTCCGGATCGCGGCCGCTCGCGCTGTACAGCACCACCAGCCCGTAGCAGCACAGCGCGACCAGGATCGCGAGCAGCGGCGGGTCGATGTGCAGGCGCTGGTACAGCGAGGGGCGGCGTCCGAAATCGCGCGCGGAGCCGGGCATCTGGCGGATGAAATCCCCGCGTGCCATCTCAGTCCTCCCCCGCCGTGCGCAGCGCGAGCGTATTCGGCGCCGGTGGCGCGTCCGCCGGCGGCGTGGGCTCCGGCGCCGGTGGCACGTCTGCCGGCGGCGTGGGCTCCGGCGCCGGTGGCGCAACCGGGGGGGCCGGCGGCAGGAGATACGCATCCATCACCTTGCGCGCCACGGGTGCCGCGGTCGAACTGCCGTGCTCGCCGTTCTCGACGATCACGGCCACCGCGATGCGCGGGTCCTCCGCCGGCGCGAAGGCGACGAACAGCGCGTGGTCGCGCTGGGTCTTGGCCAGCGCCGCGGCGTTGTAGGTGGCGTTCTGCGCGATACCGACCACCTGCGCGGTGCCGGTCTTGCCCGCGACCCGATAGCCGATGCCCGGCGCGATGATCTTGGCGGTGCCGCGCGGACTGTGCACCACCGCCTCCATCGAACGCTGCACCACGTCCCAGTACGCCGGGTCGGCCACCTCGACGGTTCCCAGCAGTTCCGGCTCGACCGGTTTGCCGTCGATCGCAGCGAGCAGCCGCGGCCGGTACAGGCGGCCGCGGTTGGCCAGCGTGGCGGTCATCTGCGCGAGTTGCATCGGCGTCGCCAGTACATAGCCCTGGCCGATGCCCGCGCTCAGCGTTTCGCCGGGATACCACGGCTGGCCCAGCGCCTTGCGCTTCCAGGCGTCGGAGGGCATCACGCCAGAGCGCTCGCTGGTCTGGTCGACGCCGGTCGGCGCGCCGAAGCCGAAGCGCACCGAGAAGTCGTGCAGGCGCTGGATGCCGAGCCGGTGCGCGAGGTCGTAGAAATACACGTCGCAGGACTGCTCGACGGCCGTATGCAGGTCCACCGCCCAGCCGTGCCCCCACTTCTTCCAGTCGCGGTAGCGCCGGCCCTGGCCGTTCAGGCGGTACCAGCCGGGGTCACGCACCGTGCGCTCCGGCGTGTTGATGCCGTAATGCAGGCCGGCGAGCGCGTACATCGGCTTCAGCGTCGAGCCCGGCGGATACTGCCCCTGCATGGTGCGGTTCAGCAGCGGGCGGTCCGGCGAGTCGCGCAACCGCGCGTAGTCCGCCACGCCGATGCCGGAGACGAAGGGATTCGGGTCGAAGCTCGGCGCGCTGGCGATCGCGATCACCGATCCGTCGCGCGGGTCGATCGCGACCACCGCGCCAAGCTCGGCACCGAGCGCCTCGTAGGCGACACGCTGCACGCGCAGATCGAGCGACAGCGTGAGATCGGCGCCGCGCACCGGGTCGGTGTGGTCGAGCACGCGCAGCGCGCGTCCACGCGCGTCGGTCTCGACGTTCTCGTAGCCCACGCTGCCGTGCAGGAGGTCCTCGTAGAATTTCTCGATCCCGTTCTTGCCGATCAGGTGCGTGCCGCTGTAATCGACGCGGTCGATCCCGGCCAGCTCCTGTTCGTTGATGCGCCCCACGTAGCCGACCGCGTGCGCGAGCAGGTCGCCGAACGGATAGTGGCGCACCAGCTCGGCCTCGACCTCGACCCCGGGCAGCAGATGGCGGTTGACGGCGAGCCGCGCGATCTCCTCGGCACCCAGATCGAACCTGAGCGGCACGGCCTCGAACGGCAGCTGGCGCGCGAGCTGGCGGCGAAAACGCTGCTCGTCGTCCGCGGACACCGTGATCGCGCTGCGCACTTCGGCGAGCATCGCGTCGAGGTCGCCGCTGCGCTCGCGCGTCACGACGAGGTTGAAGGTGGGGCGGTTGTCCGCCAGCACGGTGCCGGCGCGGTCGAAGATCAGCCCACGGCGCGGCGGCACCGCACGCGCGTGAATGCGGTTGCGGTCGGAGGCGGTACGGTACTGTTCGTGCTCGACGATCTGCAGCTGGAAGTAACGCCCGAGCAGCAGCGCCGCCAGCAGCAGCACGGCGGCGCCCGCGGCCACGACGCGCTTGCTGAAGATGCGCATCTCGGTCAGCGTGTCCTTGATCGCCAGCCGTTCGGCCATCGCGCGCGCTCAACGGTGATAGGGATGGCCGCCGAGGATGCTCCACGCGCGGTAGAGTTGCTCGATCAGCACGATGCGCACCAGCGGGTGCGGCAGCGTGAGCCGCGACAGCGACCAGCGCCGCGCGGCCCGCGCGCGGCAGGCCTCGGCGAGACCGTCGGGTCCGCCGATCAGGAAGGCCACGCGACTGCCGTCGTCACGCCAGCCGCGCAGGCGCGCGGCCAGGTCAGCGGTGCTCCAGTCCTCGCCGTCCACCTCGAGCGCGATGACGCGTTCTTCCGGATGCAGCGCGGCCAGCAGTGCCTCGCCTTCCTCGAGCACCGCGCGCGCGCCCTCGCGCCGCGACAGCGGCACTTCGCGCAGCTCCACCGCGCAGTCGCGCGGCAGGCGCTTGCGGTAGTCCTCGAAGCCCTGCTGGACCCAGCCGGGCATGCGGGTCCCGACCGCGAGGATGCGCAGGCGCGCGGCCATCAGCGCGGCTCCGCGAGTTCCGACCAGAGTTTCTCCAGCGCGTAGAAACGCCGCGGCTCGGCACCCATCACGTGCACCACCAGCGCACCGAAGTCGAGCAGCACCCACTCGCCGACATCGATGCCCTCGACGCCGATCGGTCGCTCCCCGGCCTTGCGCATCTCCTCGCGCACGTTGTCGGCGATCGACTTCACGTGGCGCGACGAGGTGCCGGTGGCGATCACGATCCGGTCCATCACGTCGGTGAGCGCACGCACATCGAGTTCGACGATGTCGCGGCCCTTCAGGTCCTCGATCGCGCGCACGGCGATCTGCGCCAGCGCGGCGGAATCCAGTGTGCTCATCGGTCTCCCGGGTGCGTGTCGACGCAGTCGTAGATGCGGTTTTCGCGGATGTAGTCGAGTACCGCGTCGGGCAGCAGGTAACGCGGCGAGCGGTGCTCGGCGAGCAGCGCGCGGATCTGCGTGGCCGAGATCGCGAGCTGCGTGAGCTCGAGTCTGAGCACCGCACCGCACGGCGCCGCCGCGAGCACGCTCAGCGGGTCGGTCGCGAGGCGCTGCGCCGCCCAGTCCGCTGCGTCTCCCGTCAGCCCCAGCGCGGCACCGGGGCGCTGCACGACGACGACGTGCGCGTGGTCGGTGAGTTGCGGCCAGTCCTTCCAGGTGTGGATCTGCGCGAACGCGTCCAGGCCGACGACCAGGCACAGCCGTGCCTGCGGCCCCGCCTCGGCGCGCACCGCGCGCAGCGTCTCGATGGTGTACGAGGCGCCGCCACGCACCAGTTCGAGGTCGTCGACGACGAAACCCGGATTGGCGTCGGCGGCGAGTTGCAGCATGCGCAGCCGCTCGGCGCCGGTGGCTACCGGCGCGTCACGATGCGGCGGCACGCTGGCCGGGACCAGGCGCAGCTCGTCGAGCGCGAGCAGCTCGCCCACCTCGAGCGCGGTGCGCAGGTGCCCGTTGTGGACCGGGTCGAAGGTACCGCCGAAGACGCCGATGCGACGGAACGCGGCAGCACTCATGCCGTGCTCCGCACGGCCTCAGCCTCGCACATGCCCGCTGCCCAGCACGACGAACTTCTGCGAGGTGAGCCCCTCGAGGCCCACCGGTCCACGCGCGTGGAACTTGTCGGTGGAAATGCCCACCTCGGCGCCGAGGCCGTACTCGAAACCGTCGGCGAAGCGCGTCGAGGCGTTGACCATCACCGAGCTCGAGTCGACCTCGCGCAGGAAACGCATCGCACGCGAGTAGTCCTCGGTCACGATCGCGTCGGTGTGCTGCGAGCCGTAGCGCGCGATGTGTTCGATCGCCTCGTCGAGGCCGTCGACCAGGCGCACCGAGAGGATCGGCGCGAGGTATTCGGTCGCCCAGTCCTCCTCGCTGGCGGGAACCGCCTCCGGCAACCGCTCGAGTGCGCGCGGGCACCCGCGCAGTTCGACGCCGCGCTCGCGATACGCGGCCGCGAGGCGCTCGAGGATCCCGGCCGGCGCACCCGCGGCGACCAGCAGCGTCTCCATCGTGTTGCAGGTGCCGTAGCGCTGCGTCTTCGCGTTGAGTGCCACCGCGAAGGCCTTGTCCGGATCCGCGGCGTCGTCGATGTACACGTGGCAGATGCCGTCGAGGTGCTTGATGACCGGGATGCGCGCCTCGGCCGAGATGCGCTCGATCAGCCCCTTGCCGCCCCGCGGCACGATCACGTCGACGTATTCCGGCATCGTGATCAGGTGGCCCACCGCCGCCCGGTCCGGCGTGGCGATCACCTGCAGCGCGCGCTCCGGCAGGCCCGCCGCGCGCAGGCCGGCGTGCATGCAGGCGGCGATCGCGCGGTTCGATTCCAGCGACTCGGAGCCCCCGCGCAGGATCGCCGCGTTGCCCGACTTCAGGCACAGGCTGGCGGCATCGGCCGTCACGTTGGGGCGCGATTCGTAGATGATGCCGACCACGCCGAGCGGCACGCGCATGCGCCCGACCTGGATGCCGCTCGGCCGGAATGCGAGGTCGGTGATCGCACCGACCGGGTCCGGCAACGCCGCGACCTGGCCGAGCCCCTCGATCATCGCGTCGATGCGCGCGTCGGTTAGTTGCAGGCGATCGAGCGCCGCCGCATCCAGCCCCTGCGCGGCGGCGCGCTCCATGTCGTCGGCATTGGCGGCCGCGATGGCGCCACGCTGCGCCGCGATCGCCGCCGCGGCCCCGGCGAGCGCGGTGTTCCTGGCCTGCGTGGTGGCACGCGCCATCAGCCGCGAGGCGGCGCGCGCCTCGCGGCCCACTTCGGCCATGTACGACCCGATATCCATGCGCTGTCCCGCTGCGGTGTGGAAAAATCCCGCGCGCCGGCGGCGGCGCGCTCGCATGGCATTATATCGACGCCCCCCGCCGACCGCACCCGCGGCCGCGGTGGGGAAATGCCAATGCACCATCACCGGATCCGCTGCCCGCCCGATGCCGTTTCCCTTCGCCGACGCCGCCGCACTGCAGCACTGGCTGCTGCAGAATCCTGCCTGGGTCGCGGCGGCGATCGCGCTGATCGCCTTCGCCGAGAGCGTCGCGATCGTCGGCATCGCGGTGCCCGGGGTGGCACTGCTCGGAGCGGCCTCGTTCGTCGCCGGTACCGGCACCCTGAGTTTGCCGGCCAGCCTCGGCGCGGCCTTCGCCGGCGCAGTGGTCGGCGACGGCGTCAGTTTCCTGCTCGGACGGGTGTTCCACCAGGACATCAAGCGCGCCTGGCCGTTCCGCACGCACCCGGACTGGATTGCGAACAGCGAGCGTTTCTTCGCGCGCCACGGTCCGATGAGTGTCGCGATCGGGCGGTTTGTCGGGCCGATCCGGCCGGTGATACCACTGGTAGCGGGCATGGCGAACATGCACACGCCGACCTTCTTCCTGATCAACGTGCTGTCGGCGCTGGTCTGGGCGCCGGTCTACATCGCGCCGGGGCATGTGCTCGGTGCCGCCGTCGAGACGCGTCTCGCGGCGCCGGAGATCGTGGCCGGTGTGCTGGTGTCGCTGGCGGCTGCCGGCGGCCTGGTCTGGTGGATCCGCCGCCGCACCCGCACGTAGGTTCGGCCTGTGGCCGAACGTGGTTTGCACAAATGTCCGGGCACAGCCCGGATCTACGCAGCGCGCATGCCGTCGGACGTGCCCTCGTAGGTTCGGCCTGTGGCCGAACGAGCATATGTCCGCGTAGGTTCGGCCTGTGGCCGAACGAGCATATGTCCGCGCAGGTTCGGCCTGTGGCCGAACAGGTCCGGGCACGGCCCGGACCTGCACGAACACAGGTGGGACCGCAGGAGGCTGTCGCGCACCCCCCCTGCCGTGCGAAAGTGCCAACGACCGGACAAAGGAGAGTGCGCGATGAAACTCGAGTTCTTCTTCGACTGTTCCAGCCCGTGGACCTACCTCGCGTTCGAGGGTGTGCAGCCGATCGCCGAACGCCACGACGTGGCGATCGACTGGCGGCCGATCCTGGTCGGCGGCGTGTTCAACGCCGTGAACCCCGAGGTGTACGAGGCGCGTGCGCACCCCAATCCGCGCCGCTTCGCGTACATGCACAAGGACCTGATGGACTGGGCGCGTCACTACGGACTGCAGATCGGCTTCCCGCCGGTGTTCCCGGTCAACAGCGTGAAGGCGATGCGCGGCGCGCTGGTGGCGCTCGACGCCGGGCGGCTGGTGCCGTACGCACGCGCGGTGTTCCGGCGCTACTGGGGCGATCTGGCCGACATCTCGCAACCCGAGGTCATCGCCGGGATCGCGCAAGCCACCGGCTTCGACCCCGCCGACTTCCTGCAACGCATCGAGGATCCGCAGATCCGCGCACGGCTGCGCCGCAACACCGACGAACTGATCGAGCGCGGCGGCTTCGGCACGCCGACGCTGTTCGTCGACGGCGACGACATGTACTTCGGCAACGACCGCCTGGTGCTGGTGGAACAGGCGCTCGCGCGCGCCTGAATGCGACGCTCAGCGCCCGGCGTCCAGCAGTCCCTGCAGCCGCTCGTGGGCGTCGAGGTACTCGTGGACCAGGCGCGCCACGATGTCCCGGCAACTCTCCTCGCGCTCGAGCATCCCGACGACCTGCCCCACCGGCGCGAACGCGCAGCGCTGCGCACCGGGGCGGTCGATGCAGCGACCGGTGCGCTGCATCGCCTCCATGGTGAGCAAGCCCTGCAGCGGCATGCCGAGCGGCTCCGGCGCATCGGGGCGTTCCCAGGCGTCGGTCCAGGCGTTCCTCAGCACGCGCGCCTTCTTGCCGGTCCAGGCGCGCGAGCGCACGGTGTCCTCGCTGCTCGCGTTGAAATACAGCGCCTTCTCGGCCGGCTGCGCGGCCGCCTCGACCGCCGTCAGCCACAGCGATCCGGTCCACACTCCGGCCGCGCCCATGCCTAGCGCCGCGAGCACCTGGCGCCCGTTGGCGATCCCGCCCGCGCACAGCACCGGCAACGGGGCCACCGCATCGATGATCTGCGGCCACGCGACGATCGAACCGGTCTCGCCGGTGTGCCCGCCGCCTTCGGACCCTTGCGCCACCACGAAATCGAGCCCCGCTTCACGGTGGCGCACCGCCTGCCCCACCTTGCCGCACAGCGCACCGACCAGCTTGCCGCTCTCCTGCAGGCGTCGCACCACCTCGGCCGGCGGCGTTCCCAGCGCATTGGCCACCAGCACGCATTTCTCGCGCCGCAGCGCCTCCGCGAGCGCGGGCGCCGCACTGGTCTCGGTCCAGCCCAGCAAGCCCATCCGTTCGGCGTCCGGCGGCAGTTCGGGAACGCCGTTCTCCGCGAGCACCCGGTCCCGGAACGCCTTGTGTCCCTCCGGGATCATCTTCGCCAGCAGGGCCTCGAAGGCGGCGATGTCGGTCACACCCGACCCCTTGCCTTCGTGCTTCTGCGGGATCACCACGTCGATGCCGTAGGGTCGATCCCCGATGTGGGCATCGAGCCAGTCGAGCTGCGCACGGATCTCGGTGGGGTCGGTGTACGCGTTCAGCCCGAACACGCCGATGCCGCCGGCCCGGGAGACGGCGGCGACCACGTCACGGCAGTGGCTGAACGCGAAGATCGGGTACTCGATGCCCAGACGGCGGCAGAATTCGGTTCGCATGCGACGTTCCCGCGCGGAGTGAGTCGCGGCCCACTCTACACGATCCGCGGCTGGCCAGCGTCCCGCGATGCGGCATCACGCGCGCCGCCCAACACCACCAGCGCGAATACCACCACGGCCGCTGCCGCCGCGGCCGGCGCCGCGAGCGGCACCATCAGATGTACACCCACGAAGGCTGCAATCGCCGCGAGCAGCGGCACGAGCACGGCGACCGCCGCCTCGCGCGGGGCCCGGCGCTGCGCGAGCAGCAGCAGGAACAACGCGCCGGCGGCGGCACCCAGCCCGAGCGACAGGGCCGCGTTGGCCGGCTCGCGTGCGCTGCGCGCCGGCACGACGTCGGTGTGGACCTCGATCTGCTGCGGCGCGAAGCCGAGTTCAGCGACCAGCTGCCGCTCGATACGGCGCGCGTATTCGCGCACCGCGGGCGCGTCGTCCGCCGATGCCCGCCAGCCGGCGATCAGCAAGGTCTCGGGGCCCGCTTCCGACAGGTAGGCGCCGATCATGCGCTCGCGCCGCTGCCGCGGCAGCCGCTGCCACAGCGCGGCGAGTTCGCGCTCCTCCGGCGGGTGGCCGTGCAACGACTCCAGCGTCTGCTGCAGCAGCGCCAGCGAGCGCACGCCGGCCACGCCGTCCAGCGCCTGCAACGCATCGTGCACCTGCCGCACGCGCTGCAGGCCGGCGACGCTGAACCAGGGGTTGGCGCTGCCCGCGCCCGCGCGCCCGGAGGGGTCGCGCAACACCACGCGCACCGTCTCGATGCCGCCGAACTCGTGCGCCATCGACGCCAGCGCCAGCTGTTCGGGCGTGCCGCGCCGCTCGGGAGCGAGCGGTCCGTCGGCGAACAGCAGTTGCCCCATCCCGAGCGCGCCGAGCACCAGCACGAGCGCGCCGGCGGGCAAACGCAGCCAGGGCGCCAGCAAGCCCGGCACGTCGGTCGCGATACGCAGGGCAGGGGCGGACACCAGCAGCGTGACCAGCGCACCGAGCACCACGCCAAGCGCACAGCTAACGCCAAGCGCACCATGGCGGGGAAGCGCGCCGAGCGCGAGGAAGCCGCTGGCGGCGACCGCCACCGCCAGCCCCAGCGCCGGCAGCGTGGCGGCGAGCGCCTGCAGCAGCCGCGCCTGCGAGTCCGCCCCGACCGCCGCGCGGCAGGCGAGCGCGAAACGCCATGCCA
>JAJVIG010000035.1 GCA_022072145.1 Pseudomonadales bacterium | reverse complement strand
GCCGGCCCCGGCGACGCGGCTCGCCGGGCGCGACGGCGCGCTGCGCGTGCTCATCGTCGGCGGCAGCCAGGGCGCGCGCGTGCTGAACGAAACGCTGCCCGCGGCGCTGGCGCTGCTCGATGCCGCCGAACGCCCCGAGCTCTGGCACCAGTGCGGGGCGCGTGAACTGGACGACTGCGCCGCACGCTACCGGGAGCTCGGCGTAGTCGCGCGCACCACGGCGTTCATCGACGACATGGCCGCTGCCTACGCGTGGGCAGACCTGGTCGTGTGCCGCGCCGGCGCGCTGACGGTCGCCGAACTCGCCGCGGCCGGCCTGCCCGCGCTGCTGGTGCCGCTGCCGACAGCGATCGACGACCACCAGAGCGCGAACGCGCGCTGGCTGGCCGACGGCGGTGCCGCGCTCGTGATCGCGCAGCGGGATTTCACCCCGCAGCGCCTGGCCGGGGAGCTGCGGCGTCTCGGCGCGGCGCGCGCCGCACTGCTCGAAATGGCCGCGCGCGCGCGCGCGCTGGCGATGCCCGATGCCGCCGCGCGCGTTGCGGCGACCTGCCTGGAGGTTGCGCGATGAACGGCCTGCGCCATGCACCGGTTCCCGAGATGCGCCGCATCCGGCACATCCATTTCGTCGGCATCGGCGGCGCCGGCATGTGTGGCATCGCCGAGGTGCTGTGCAACCAGGGCTACCGCGTCTCGGGATCCGATACCTCGGCCTCGGCGGTGGTCGAGCGCCTGCGCACGCTCGGCATCGAGGTCCACCTCGGCCATCGCGCGGCGAACATCGCCGGCGCCGACGTGGTCGTCGCATCGAGCGCGATCACCGCCGACAACCTCGAGGTCGTCGCCGCGCGGGAACGGCGCGTACCGGTGGTGCCGCGTGCCGAGATGCTCGCCGAACTGATGCGCTACCGCCACGGCATCGCGGTGGCCGGCACGCACGGCAAGACCACCACCACCAGCATGATCGCGGCGATCCTCGCCGAGGCCGGCCTGGACCCGACCTTCGTGATCGGCGGCCGGGTGAACAGCGTGCAGGCCAACGCGCGGCTTGGTGCCAGCCGCTACCTGGTCGCCGAGGCGGACGAGAGCGACGCCTCGTTCCTGCACCTGCAGCCGATGGTCGCGGTGGTCACCAACATCGACGCCGATCACATGGGGACCTACGGCGGCGATTTCGAACGGCTGAAGCGCACCTACGTGGAGTTCCTGCACAACCTGCCGTTCTACGGCATGTGCGTGGTGTGCATCGACGACCCGGCCGCCGCCTCCATCGTCCCCGACGTGACGCGCCAGGTAGTGACCTACGGCGAGTCGGCCGCGGCCGACTACCGGCTCGCGGACTACCGCCAGCAGGGCGGCGTGTCGGAATTCCGCGTGTGGCGCCCGGGCGGTCGGGCGCCGCTGGATTTGCGGCTCGCGCTGCCGGGACGCCATTACGCGCTGAACGCGTGCGCGGCAGTCGCCGTGGCCACCGACGAAGGCATCGCCGACGAGGCGATCGTGCGCGGACTGGCGAACTTCCAGGGCGTGGGGCGGCGCTTCGAGTCGCATGGCGAACTGCCGTGCGCGGGCGGCAGTTTCCTGCTGGTCGACGATTACGGCCATCACCCGACCGAGGTCGCGGCGAACCTGGCCGCGGTGCGCGCGGGCTGGCCCGGGCGACGCCTGGTGATGGTCTACCAGCCGCACCGCTACTCGCGCACGCGTGAACTCTACGAGGACTTCGTGCGTGTGCTGTCGCAGGTCGACGTGCTGTTGCTGCTCGAGGTCTATCCGGCCGGCGAGGATCCGCTGCCGGGTGCCGACGGGCGCAGCCTGAGCGGCAGCATCCGCCAGCGCGGGCGCATCGACCCGATCTTCGTCGAGCGCACCGAAGACGTGCGGGAAGTGCTGGAAACCGTGCTGCGCCCGGACGATTTCCTGTTGCTGCAGGGCGCCGGCAGCGTGGGCCGGCTGGTCGGCTCGGTGATCGATTGGGCACGACGCGGAGCAGGGCAAGCATGAGGACGTTCGCGATCGACGCCGCGGCGCTGCGCGGACCGGTGGCGGTGCTGATGGGAGGCACGTCTGCCGAGCGCGAGGTGTCGCTCGCCTCGGGGCGGGCGGTGCACGCCGCGCTCGCGCGGCGCCTCGACGAGGTGCTGGCGATCGACGCCGGCGCCGATGTGGTGCAGCGCCTGCTCGCCGCCCGTGTGGCGCACGTGTTCATCGCGCTGCACGGTCGTGGTGGCGAGGACGGTGCGATGCAGGGCGCGCTGCAGACGCTGGGGATCAGCTACACGGGCAGCGGCGTGCTGGCCTGCGCGCTGGCGATGGACAAGCTGCGCTGCAAGCGGTTCTGGCAGGCCGAGGGCGTCGCCACACCGGATTTCGCGCTGGTCGGCGCCGACGCCGACCACGCGCTGCTCGGCGAGCGTCTCGGACCGCGGCTGTTCGTGAAGCCGGCCAGCGAGGGGTCGAGCATCGGCATCTCGCCGGCCGACGACGCCGCGACGCTGGCCGCGGCGGTTGCGCTGGCGCGCCGCTACGACGACAGCGTGCTCGTCGAGCGCCGCATCGAGGGCCCGGAGTACACGGTGGCGATCGTCGACGGCGAGATCCTGCCATCGATCCGGCTCGAGACGCCGCGCACCTTCTACGACTACGACGCCAAGTACCGCCTCGACAGCACGCGCTACCTGTGCCCCTCGGGACTCGCTGCGGACGAGGAGCGCGTGTTGGCCGCGCTGGCGGCGCGCGCCTTCGACAGTCTGGGCTGCAGCGGCTGGGGACGCGTGGACGTGATGCGGGATGCCGCCAGCGGCGAGTTCCTGGTGCTCGAGGTCAACACCTCGCCGGGGATGACCGACCACAGCCTGGTGCCGATGGCGGCGCGCGCGGCGGGAATCGGTTTCGACGACCTCGTGGTGCGGATCTTCAACGCCAGCCTCGCGGGTTCGCGGCGCCCGGAGGCAGGTGCATGAGCGCCGCGCTGGCGCGCCTCACCGGCCATGCCGGCCTGCGCCGCGGGGCGACCCGCAAGGGCGCGGGCCGGCGCGTCACGCGCGCGGCCTGGGCGACGCCAGTGCTGATCGTGGTGCTGTTGGTGGTGGCGTTGCGGCTCGGCTTCGCGGCGCTGCGCGAGGTCGCCAACGTGCCGATCGCCAAGGTGACCGTGAACGGCGACTTCCGCTTCCTCGACCAGCAGGAGGTCGAGCGGATCATGCTGCCGCACCTCGGCACCGGCTACTTCATGGTCGACCTCGCACGCATCCGCGACGAGCTGATGACGCTGCCGATGGTCCACCAGGTCACGGTACGCCGCGCGTGGCCGGACCGGTTGATGGTGTTCATCACCGAACAGGTGCCGGTGCTGCGCTACGGCGAGGACGGGTACCTGAACCCGTACGCCGAGGTGTTCCGTCCGGCGATCGAACTGGCGGGCGTGGAACTGCCGCGCGTCGATGGGCCGCAGGGCAGCGAGACGCTGCTGCTCAGGCAGTTCGACGTGTTCACCGGGCTGCTCGAGCCGGCGGGGCTGCGCATCGCGCGGCTGGTGCTCGACGGCAAGCATGCCTGGCGCATCACGCTCGACAACGGCAGCGAGGTCCTGCTCGGGCGGCACGACATCGAGCGCCGCGCGGCCCTGATGGCGCGGCTGTTCGCGCAGGAATGGGAGGGGGAGCGCGATCGGGTGGAGCGATTGGACATGCGCTACAGCAACGGCGTGGCGGTGGCCTGGAAGGGCGATCCGGCACCGGGAAGCAAACATCGCGCACGCGCCGGGGCAACGCTTCCCGCGGCCGGCGCGACGCAGCAGTGAATGGGGAAACCGATGAGCGGAAAGATGATCGTTGGCCTTGATATCGGCACCTCGAAGGTGGTCGCGATGGTCGGCGAAGTGACGGCCGACGGCTCGCTGAAGATCGTCGGGCTGGGTTCGCATCCGTCGCGCGGGCTGAAGAAGGGCGTGGTGGTCAACATCGAATCGACGGTGCAGTCGATACAGCGCGCCGTCGAGGAGGCCGAGCTGATGGCCGGCTGCCAGATCCACTCGGTGTACGCCGGGATCGCGGGCAGCCACATCCGCAGCCTGAACTCGCACGGCATCGTGGCGATCCGCGACCGCGAGGTCTACACGCTCGACATCGAGCGCGTGATCGACGCGGCGCAGGCGGTGGCCATCCCCGCCGACCAGAAGATCCTGCACATCCTGCCGCAGGAATACATCATCGACAGCCAGGAGGGCATCAAGGAGCCGCTGGGGATGTCGGGCGTGCGCCTGGAGGCGAAGGTGCACGTGGTCACCTGCGCGGTCAACGCGGCGCAGAACATCGAGAAGTGCATCCGCCGCTGCGGCCTCGAGGTCGAGGAGATCATTCTCGAGCAGCTCGCCTCGAGCTACGCGGTGCTCACCGACGACGAGCGTGAGCTCGGCGTCTGCCTGGTCGACATCGGCGGCGGCACCACCGACATCGCGATCTTCACCGAGGGCGCGATCCGCCACACCGGCGTGATCCCGATCGCGGGCGACCAGGTCACGAACGACATCGCGATGGCGCTGCGCACGCCCACGCAGTACGCCGAGGAGATCAAGATCCGCTACGCCTGCGCGCTGGCGCAGCTGGCCGGGGCGGACGAGACGATCAAGGTGCCGGGCGTCGGTGAGCGCGGCGCGCGCGACCTCTCGCGCCAGGCGCTCGCCGAGGTGGTCGAGCCGCGCTACGACGAGCTGTTCACGCTGGTGCAGGCCGAGATCCGCCGCAGCGGATTCGAGGATGTGCTGGCCGGCGGCATCGTGCTGACCGGAGGCACCTCGAAGATGGAAGGCGTGGTCGAGCTCGCCGAGGAGATCTTCCACATGCCGGTGCGCATCGGCTCGCCGGCCGGCGTGCAGGGCATGGCCGACATCGTCAAGAACCCGATCTATTCCACCGCCGTGGGACTGCTGCTGTTCGGCGTCAAGCAGTACACGGCCGCCGCGGGCGTCAAGGAGGCGCCGGGCCGCGGCCTGATGAAGAAAGTGAAGCAGTGGTTACAGGGCAATTTCTGATTTTTTCGATCGTCGTCACATCAACAGCGGGGTACCAGCCATGTTCGAACTCGTAGACAACGTAGCGCAGAGCGCAGTGATCAAGGTCGTCGGCGTGGGCGGTGGCGGCGGCAACGCCGTCAAGCACATGATCGGCAATTCCGTCGACGGGGTGGAGTTCATCTGCGCCAACACCGACGCGCAGGCGCTGTCCGACATCTCCTCGCGCACCGTGCTGCAGCTCGGCTCGGGCATCACCAAGGGACTCGGCGCGGGCGCCAATCCGCAGATCGGCCGCCAGGCGGCGCTCGAGGACCGTGATCGCATCGCCGAGGTGCTGTCCGGCGCCGACATGGTCTTCATCACGGCCGGCATGGGCGGCGGCACCGGCACCGGTGCGGCGCCGATCGTCGCCGAGGTCGCGAAGGATCTCGGCATCCTGACCGTGGCCGTGGTCACGCGCCCGTTCAAGTTCGAGGGCAAGAAGCGTGCGGCGATCGCCGACGAAGGCCTGATGGAACTGCAGCAGCATGTCGATTCGTTGATCACCATCCCGAACGAGAAGCTGCTCAGCGTGCTCGGCAAGAGCACCAGCCTGCTCGACGCGTTCAAGGCGGCCAACGACGTGCTGCTCGGTGCGGTGCAGGGCATCGCGGACCTGATCATCCGGCCCGGCATGATCAACGTCGACTTCGCGGACGTGCGCACCGTGATGTCGGAGATGGGCATGGCCATGATGGGCACCGGCGTCGGCCGCGGCGAGAACCGCGCGCGCGAAGCCGCCGAGGCGGCGATCCGCAGCCCGCTGCTCGAAGATATCAACCTGCAGGGCGCGCGTGGTATCTTGGTCAACATCACCGCCGGCCCCGATCTGTCGCTCGGCGAGTTCGAGGAAGTGGGCGACACCATCGAGGAGTTCGCATCCGATTCGGCGACCGTGGTCGTCGGCACCGTGATCGACCCCGAGATGAGCGGCGAGATCAAGGTCACCGTGGTCGCCACCGGTCTGGGCGAGACGCGCAAGGATCGCCCGGTCAAGGTGATCGACAACACGGTCGGTGCGGGTGCCGGGCAGCCGGATTACCGCGGGCTGGACTCGCCGGCGGTACGGCGGCGCCAGGCCGGCTCGCGTGAGCCGATGGCCGAGCGCCCGCAGATGGCGGTCGGTGCGGAGCGCGACCTGGATTACCTGGACATCCCCGCGTTCCTGCGCCGGCAGGCGGACTGAACGCCGGCCCCGGTACGGGCGCGGCCCGCCGCATGGCGCGTCGTGCCCGCCGGCCACCCAACGCATGCAGGTGCAGTACCGAACGTGAAGACACCGACGATGGAGCGCACGCTCCGCAATCCGATCCGCGCGCGCGGCGTCGGGCTGCACACGGGTGAGGACATCCACCTGCATCTGTTGCCGGCACCGGCGGGCACCGGCATCGTGTTCCGGCGCGTCGACCTGGACCCCGCGGTCGAGCTGCCGGCGCACGTCGATTTCGTCTGCGAGTCGCGTCTTTGCACGATGCTCGGACGCGACGGCGTGCACGTCGGCACGGTCGAGCACCTGCTCGCGGCCTGCGTCGGCGTGGGCATCGACAATGCGATCGTCGAGGTCTCGGCCTCCGAGGTGCCGATCATGGACGGCAGCGCGGGACCGTTCGTGTTCCTGCTGCAGTCGGCCGGGGTCGCCGAGCAGGAACGCCCGCGCCGCTACGTGCGCGTGCTGCGGCCGGTGGCCGTCACCGACGGGGACCGGCACGCCGCGCTGCATCCCTGCGCTTCGTTCCGGATCGAGTTCTCGATCGACTTCGACCATCCGGTTCTGCGCCACAGCAAGGCCAGCGCGAGCTTCGACAGCGCGTCTTCGTCGTTCGTGAAGGACATCAGCCGTGCGCGCACCTTCGGCTTCACGCACGAGGTCGAGTACCTGCGTTCGCACGGACTGGCGCTCGGCGGCAGCACCGACAATGCCATCGTGGTCGACGAGGACCGCATCCTCAACGAGGACGGGCTGCGTTACCAGGACGAGTTCGTGCGCCACAAGATCCTCGACGCGATCGGTGACCTGTTCCTGCTCGGGCGGCGGCTGGTCGCGGAGTTCCGCGGCTACAAGTCCGGGCATGCGCTGAACGTGGCGCTGCTGCGTGCGCTGCTCGCGAACCCCGACGCATGGGAGCTGGTCGAGGAGGTCGACGGTGGCTACCGGCGCGTGACTGCGGGCGTTTGAGACGGCCTCCTGGCAGCCTTCAACGACAATCTTGGCAATATTACCGGCCGTGTGGCATAGTGCGGCGCGTCTGCTACCGCCCGGGTCGTCGGGGCGCGCAGCCGGACCAAAAGCAACAAGACCAGCAACCGGTGCCGCCGCATGAGAGTGATCCTCCTCAGTGACCGTCCGTCCGCGCCGCGTGAGTGGCGGGTCTCCCCGCGCACCGGCTGGCTGCTGCCGCTGCTGTTCCTCGGTTCGATGCTCGCGGCCGGCCTGGTCGGCTACCGGCTCGCGCTGCCGCAGGCAGGCGAACTGCCGGCGGATGTGGTTGGCGCGTGGGAGAGCGAGCTCGCGGGGCTGCAACGACGCACGCACGAGTTGCAGGGCGACGCCGGACGCGATGCGCGCGCCTACGCGGCGCGCATGGCGACGCTGCAGGCGCGGCTGCTGCGCATGGAGGCGGTAGGCGAGCGGCTCGCCGTCGCCGCCGGCTTCGAGGGAGGGGAGTTCGATTTCGGCGCGGCTCCGGCGCTCGGTGGCCCGCGCACGGCCGCGGGAAGCGACGCCGCGGCCGCACCAGCGACGACGTTGACGCGAGAGCTCGACGCACTCGCGGCCCAGATCGAGGATCGGCAGCGTCAGCTCGAGGTGATGGAAAGGCTGCTGCTCAACCGCCGGCTCGCCGGCGAGGCCACGCTGGCCGGAATGCCGGTCGCCAGCGGGTACGTGTCCTCGCGCTTCGGGCGGCGTACCGATCCCTTCGACGGCGGCACGGCCTGGCACAAGGGGGTGGATTTCACCGCCCGGCCCGGCACCGAGGTGTTCGCGGTCGCCGCCGGGGTGGTGCTGTTCGCCGGCCGCGACGCCGACTACGGCAACCTCGTCGCGATCCGTCACAGCAACGGCTACGTCACCCGCTACGCACACAACCGCGACCTGCTGGTCAGGCCCGGCGACATCGTGAGCAAGGGGCAGGCGATCGCCCGCGTCGGACAGACCGGCCGCGCCAGCGGCGCGCACCTGCACCTCGAGGTGCTGCTCGACGGTCGCACCGTCGATCCGCTGCGGCACATCAGCACGGTGCGCGGGCAGGGCTGAGGCCCCCGTCGCCCCGGTATTTGTGGCCCCCCGCGGCGGCGGGCGCGTCGGTTATAATCGCGCGCCGCTCCACGCCGGAACCCCGCTAGCACCATGGTCCTCTCGCTGATCCGCAAGATTTTCGGCACCAAGAACGCGCGCGAGCTCAAGCGCATGCGCCGCATCGTCGAGCGCGTCAACGCGCTGGAGCCGCAGGTGCAGGCGCTCGACGACGAGGCGCTGCGCGCCTGCACGACGCGTTTTCGCGAGCGACTGGCGGCCGGCGAGACGCTGGACCAGCTGCTGCCCGAGGCTTTCGCCTGCGTGCGCGAGGCGAGCCGGCGCACGCTCGGCTTGCGGCATTTCGACGTGCAGATGATCGGCGGCATCACGCTGCACGAGGGCCGCATCGCCGAGATGCGCACCGGCGAGGGCAAGACGCTGGTCGCCACGCTGCCGGTGTACCTCAACGCGCTCGCCGGCAAGGGCGTGCACGTGGTGACCGTGAACGACTACCTCGCGCGGCGCGACGCGAACTGGATGGCGCCGATCTACCGCTTCCTCGGCATGTCGGTCGGCGTGATCCTGACCGGGCAGGATGCCGAGAGCAAGCGCGAGGCCTACGCGGCCGACATCACCTACGGCACCAACAACGAGTTCGGCTTCGACTACCTGCGCGACAACATGGTCTTCAGCCTCGAGGACCGCATGCAGCGCGAGCCGAACTTCGCGATCGTCGACGAGGTCGACTCGATCCTGATCGACGAGGCACGCACGCCACTGATCATCTCCGGCGCCAGCGAGGACAGCTCGCGGTTGTACAAGCACGTCGACGCACTGGTGCCGCGCATGCAGCGTGGCACCGAGGAGGGCGAGCAGGGGCACTTCCTGGTCGACGAGAAGACGCGCCAGGTCGAACTCACCGAAGAGGGCCACCTGTTCATCGAGCAACTGCTGATCGCCGAGGGACTGTTGCCCGAGGGCGAGAGCCTGTACCACGCGATCAACCTCGGGCTGCTGCACCACGTCCACACCGCGCTGCGTGCGCACCACCTGTTCCAGCGCGACGTCGAGTACATCGTGCAGAACGGGCAGGTCGTGCTGATCGACGAGCACACCGGGCGCACGATGGCGGGCCGGCGCCTGTCGGAGGGGCTGCACCAGGCGATCGAGGCCAAGGAGGGGGTGCGCATCCAGTCGGAGAGCCAGACGCTCGCCTCGACGACGTTCCAGAACTATTTCCGCCTCTACGACAAGCTCGCCGGCATGACCGGCACCGCCGACACCGAGGCCTACGAGTTCCGCCAGATCTACGGCCTCGACGTGGTCGTGATCCCGACCAACCGGCCCTGCATCCGCCAGGACCTGAACGACCTCGTGTATCTCACCAAGGAAGAGAAGTTCGAGGCCGTGGTCGCCGACATCCGCGCGTGCATCGAGAAGGGTGCGCCGGTGCTGGTGGGAACGGCGTCGATCGAAACTTCGGAGGAGCTGTCGCAGTTCCTGCGCCAGCAGAAGATCGCCCACCAGGTGCTGAACGCGAAGTACCACGAGCGCGAGGCCGAGATCATCGCGCAGGCCGGCCGTCCGGCGACGGTCACGATCGCGACCAACATGGCCGGCCGCGGCACCGACATCGTGCTCGGTGGCAACCTCGAGGCGGAGATCGCGCAGATCGAGGAACGGACCGGGGAGAAGGTCGCGGCGCTGCGCGCCGACTGGGAGCAACGCCACCGCAGCGTGCTCGAGGCCGGCGGCCTGCACATCATCGGCACCGAACGGCACGAGTCGCGGCGCATCGACAACCAGTTGCGCGGGCGCGCGGGACGCCAGGGCGACCCCGGATTGTCGCGCTTCTACCTGTCGCTCGAAGACAACCTGATGCGCATCTTCGCGTCCGACCGCGTGAAGGGTTTCATGCAGGCACTCGGGATGCAGCGCGGCGAGGCGATCGAGCACCGCATGGTCAGCAACGCGATCGAGAAGGCGCAGCGCAAGGTCGAGGGACGCAACTTCGACATCCGCAAGCAGCTGCTCGAGTACGACGACGTCGCCAACGACCAGCGCCGCGTGGTCTACCAGCAGCGCAACGAGCTGCTGGGCGCGACCGACGTCGCCGACACCATCGAGCAGATCCGCGCCGACGTGGTCAACGGCGTGATCGACGGGTTCATCGCGCCGCAGAGCCTGGAGGAGCAGTGGAACATCGCCGGACTCGAGCAACACCTGCACGCCGAGTACGGCCTGCAGCTGCCGGTCGCGCGCTGGCTCGAGGAGGAGTCCGGGCTCGAGGAACGCGCGCTGCGCGAGCGCATCGTGCAGGCCGTGGCCGAGGACTACCGCCGGCGCGTGACGCCGCTCGGCGACGAGGTGCACAAGCTCGAGCGACACATCATGCTGCAGGTGCTCGACACGCTGTGGAAGGAGCACCTTGCGACCATGGACGCGCTGCGCCAGGGCATCCATCTGCGCGCCTACGCATCGCGCAACCCGAAGCAGGAGTACAAGCGCGAGGCCTTCAAGCTGTTCGAGCAGTTGCTCGAGAACGTCAAGTACGAGGTGGTGCGCTTCCTGTCGCGCGTGCAGGTGCGCAGCGAAGAGGAAATCGAGGCGCTCGAGCGCCAGCAGCGCGAGGCGCAGGAGCGCGAGCAGCAGCGCGCGCGCTACACGCACGAGGCGGCTTCCGCGCTGGCGGCCGAGCCGTCGGCCGAGCCCGTCGCGGAACCGCCGCCCGCCGCCGAGCCGTTCGTGCGCGAGACGCCGAAGGTCGGGCGCAACGAGCCGTGTCCCTGCGGGTCGGGCAAGAAGTACAAGCAGTGCCACGGGCAGATCGCCTGAGCGGCACTTCTCCCCACGAGGAACGCATCCGATGGCCGTAGGCGCGCCTTCCCGTTTCCCGCTCGCCAGCGTGCATGGCGTACGCCTGGGCACCGCGCGTGCCGGCATCCGCAAGCCCGGTCGGCGCGACCTGGTGCTCATGGAGCTCGCCGCGGGCAGCCGCGTCGCCGCGCGCTTCACGCGCAACGCCTTCTGCGCGGCGCCGGTGACGGTGGCGCGCCAACACCTCGCGGCGGCCCCCGGGGTGCGTTATCTGCTGGTCAACACCGGCAACGCCAACGCGGGCACCGGGGAGCGCGGCCTGCACGATGCGCGCGCGTGCTGCGCGGCGCTCGGCGAGCTCGCCGGCGTGAGCCCGCAGGCCGTGCTGCCGTTCTCGACCGGCGTGATCGGCGAACCGCTGCCGGCCGAACGCGTGATCGCGGGCCTGCCGCAGGCACTGTCGGCGCTGGATGCCGCGGGGTGGGAAGAGGCGGCCGAGGGCATCATGACCACCGACACACGGCCCAAGGGCGCCAGCCGGAGCGTGCGGATCGGTGGCATCGAAGTCACGATCAGCGGCATCGCCAAGGGCGCCGGGATGATCCGGCCCGACATGGCGACGATGCTCGCCTTCCTGGCGACCGACGCCAGCGTCGAGCCGGCATTGCTCGATGCCTTGCTTGGCGGCGCGGTGGACGTCAGCTTCAACGCGATCACCGTCGATGGCGACACCTCGACCAACGACGCCTGCGTGCTGGTCGCCACCGGTGCGGCCGGTGCCGAGCCGATCGTCTCGCTGCAGGATCCGCCCGCGCGCGCCTTCGCCGCGGCGCTGCAGGAGGTCTGCGTCGAGCTGGCGCAGGCGATCGTGCGCGATGCCGAGGGCGCGACCAAGTTCGTGACGGTTGCGGTCGGCGGTGGCAACGATGTGGCGGAGTGCCGGCGGGTCGCCTACACCGTCGCCGAATCGCCGCTGGTGAAGACCGCGCTGTTCGCCAGCGACCCGAACTGGGGGCGCATCCTCGCCGCGGTGGGACGCGCCGGTGTCGTCGGGCTCGATGTGGAGCGCGTGGCGATCGACCTCGACGAGGTCGCGATCGTGCGCAACGGCGCGCGCGACCCGGCCTATACCGAGGCCGACGGCCAGCGCGTGATGGCGCGCGAGGAGATCCGCATCGCGATCGATCTCGCGCGTGGCGACGCGGCCGCCACCGTCTGGACCAGCGATCTGTCGCACGATTACGTGCGCATCAACGCCGAATACCGCACCTGAGCACGATGCTGCGCGTGGCGGTCGGCGTGATCGGCAACGCGGCCGGCGAGGTGCTGGTGGCGTTGCGCGATCCCCGGCGCCACCAGGGCGGGCTGTGGGAGTTCCCCGGCGGTAAGATCGCCGACGGCGAGGACGTCGAGGCAGCGCTGGCGCGCGAGCTGCACGAGGAGCTCGGCATCGAGGTGGCGGCGGCCTCGCCGCTGCTGACGGTACGCCATGCCTACAGCGACCGTGCGGTGGAACTTCAGGTCTGGCGCGTGCTCGCGTTCGCCGGTACACCGCACGGGCGCGAGGGCCAGCCGCTGCGCTGGGTCTCCCCCGGCGCGCTCGATCCGGCCGAATTCCCCGCGGCCGACCTGCCGATCATCGAGGCCCTGCGCGCCACCGCGGCCGACTGAGCGTCGCTGTCACCCGTCGTCGAGCGGTGTCGGCATTGCGCCCGCCACCGCGATCGCTACCATGAACGTCCTGGGCAACCCGAAACATCAGGCACGACGTCGACCTTCAAAGGGTGTCGTACCAGCTCTCGCGGCGAGCGGCGGCGGTGTCACACCTGTGGGACGCCGTGAATACGTCCCTGTAGGCTCGAACGCCGCGTCCCTGCGGCGTACGCCCACCGGTGCGACACCGCCGCCGCTCTCTGGCACGAATGAGCGGTTGCCGCACGAACAGGGCGGACACGAATGCCAGGAAGGAGAACAGCACATGGCGTGGGACTTCAGTACCGATCCGGATTTCGAGTGTGATCTCGCCTGGGTGCGCGAGTTCGTCGACGGCACCGTCATTCCACTGGAAATCGCCGGCGAGGGACTGAACCAGCGCCAGCTCGACGCGCTGTGGGCGCCGTTCAAGCAGCAGGTGAAGGAGCGTGGGCTGTGGGCCGCGCACCTGCCGCCCGAGCACGGCGGCAGCGGTATGGGACAGTTGCGGCTCGCGCTGCTGCAGGAGGTGCTGGGGCGCAGCGTGCTCGCGCCGGAGATCTTCGGTTGCCAGGCGCCAGATTCGGGCAACGCCGAGCTGCTCGCCGCCGGTGCCGACGAGGCGCAGGCCCGGCGCTGGCTGGAGCCGCTGCTGGCCGGTCACGTGCGCAGCGCCTTCGCGCTCACCGAGCCGGGCAACAGCGGCTCGGACCCCACCGGCATCACCACCCGTTGCGAGCGCGACGGCGACGAGTGGGTGATCAACGGGCGCAAGTGGTTCGCCTCGAACTCGAGCGTGGCCGACTTCATGATCGTCATGGCGGTGACCGATCCGGCGGCGCCGGCGCACCGGCGTGCGGCGATGCTCGTCGTGCCGTGCCGGCATCCCGGCGTCGAACTGCTGCGTGACGTCGGGTCGATGCACCACCCGTACTCGGGCGACGGACTGATGGATCGCATCGGCGGCCACACCGAGGTGCAGTTCAGCAACTGCCGGGTGCCGCTCGACCACATGATCGGTGCGCCCGGCGACGGTTTCGTGCTGGCGCAGAAGCGTCTCGGCGGCGGACGCATCCACCACGCGATGCGCTGCCTCGGGCAGGCCGCGCGTGCCTTCGAGATGATGTGCGAGCGCGCCGTCTCGCGCGTCACGCAGGGCAAGCCGCTGGCGAAGCACCAGATGGTGCAGGACATGATCGCGCAGTCGCACGCGGAGCTGGAAATGGCCCGGCTGCTGGTGCTGCGCGCCGCGTGGCGCATGGATCACAGCGGCGACTACAGCCGCGAGGCGCGCCGCGAGATCGCGCTGGTCAAGTTCGTGGTGCCGCGCACGCTGCTGGCGATCGTCGATCGCGCGATCCAGATCCACGGCGCGCTCGGCTACACCTCCGACATGCCGCTCGAGGAGATGTACCGCACCGCGCGCGCGCTGCGCATCGCCGACGGCGCCGACGAGGTACACAAGCAGACCGTCGCGCGCGAGCTGCTGCGCGGCTGGGTGGCGGTGGAGCAGCCGAGCGAGTACCTGCCGGCACGCCGGCGCCGCGCCGGGGAACTGTTCGGCGAACGCGTGCGCGCGATCCGCGCCGCCACGGCGGGAGACGCGGCGTGAGCGCGGAGCCGGCGCCGAAGGGGATCGACCGCGAACGCGTCACCGCCTGGCTCGCCGCGGCGCTGCCGGAGTTCGTCGCGCCGTACGCGTTCCGGCTGATCGCGGCCGGCGGGTCGAACCTGACCTTCCGTATCGAGGACGCGCGCGGTGAGGCGTTCGTGCTGCGCCGTCCGCCGGTGGGCAGCGCGCTGGCGACCGCGCACGACATGGGCCGCGAGTGGCGCATCATGAGCGCGCTGGCGACCCACGCACCGGCGGTGCCGGTGCCGCGGCCGCTGGCGTTCTGCGAGGACACGAGCGTCACCGGCGCGCCGTTCTACGCGATGGCGTTCGTCGACGGGCTGATCCTGCGCGACAGCGCCGGCGCCGCGACGCTCGACGCCGCCGCGGCCCGTGCCGCGATGCGTTCGCTGGTCGCGACGCAGGCCGCGCTGCATGCGCTGGATCCGGCGGCGATCGGTCTCGGTGATCTGGGCCGCCACGACGGTTACGTGGCGCGCCAGCTCGCGCGCTGGCGCCACCAGGTCGAGGCCTCGAAGACGCGCGAGCTGCCGCTGCTCGAGTCGCTGCACGAGCGGCTGGCCGCCGCGATCCCGGCGCAGACGCGCCCGTCGGCGCTGGCGCACGGCGATTACCGCTTCGACAACACGGTGCTCGGCCCCGACCGGCGCGTCTGCGCGGTGCTCGACTGGGAGCTGTGCACGATCGGCGATCCGGCGGCCGATTTCTGCTGGTCGCTGATGTATTGGGCCGAAGCGGAGGACGATATCGTGCTGCTGCCCGATCCGCCGACCCGCCTGCCGCAGTTTCCGCGTCGCGCCGAGGTCGTCGCGTGCTACGAGGAGTTCAGCGGGATGCCGCTCGAGAATGCCGGCTACTTCGCCGCCTTCGGCTGGTGGAAGCAGGCCTGCATCGTCGAGGGCGTGTACGCGCGCCTGATCCGGGGCGCGGGCGGTGGCATGAAGACCGCGCCGCCCGAGCAGGTCGCGAAGATCGTGGAACGCTACCTCGCGCGCGCCGCACGGGCGCTGGGCTGAGGAGGGCGGAGCGTGAGCGCGCGCATGCCGCGGCGGCGGGCCAGCGAGGAGGACACCGAGATCGACCTCGCCCCGCTGCTCGACGTGGTGTTCATCATGCTGATTTTCTTCATCGTTACCGCATCCTTCGTGCGTGAGACCGGCATCGAGGTCGCACGCACACCGCCGGCAGCGGTCCCCGCCGATGCCGCGGAACGGGCTTTCGTGCTGACCGTCGCGCGCGACAACCAGATCTGGCTCGGCGAGCGGCGCGTCGACGTGCGCTCGGTGCGTGCGTACCTCGAGCGCCTGCACGCGACGCGACCGCAGGCGGCGCTGGTGGTGCGCGCGCACGAGGAATCAGACACCGAGGTGTTCGCGGCGATCGCCGACCAGGCGCGCGAGGCCGGCGTAGGGGACGTGGCGATCGCCACCTGGCGCGACTGAATCGACGTCGCCCGTCTCTGGAAAAAACGTAACTTGCATCGTTCGCGCGCGCGATGGGATAGTGCGGCGGCCAACCCGGGAGCCCAGCCGATGATCACCAGCTTCGACGATTACTGCATCCACCAGACGCACGAACCGGTGTGCCTGCCGTCGCAGAGCGACCGCAATTTCTACGACCGCTACTGGTTCAACGGTTTCGATGCCGGTGGCGCATTCATGTTCGAGGTAGGTTTCGGGCTGTATCCGAACCGCCGCGTGATGGACGGGCATTTCAGCGTGGTGATCGACGGCGTGCAGCACAGCTTCCACGGATCGCGTCGCGCGCCGTACGAGCGCGCGCACACGGTGGTCGGCCCGTTCAGCGTTGAGGTGGTGGAACCGCTGCGGCGCGTGCGCGTGCGCCTGCTGCCGAACGAAACCGGCATCGAGTGCGACCTGCTGTTCGAGGCGCGCAGCGTGCCGACCGAGGAACCGAAGAACATCATGTACGACGACGGGCGGCTGATCATGCACAACAGCCGTTTCACGCAGTTCGGCAGCTGGGGCGGCCATTTCACCATCGGGGGACGACGCCACGAGGTGCGCCGCGAGACGAGCTTCGGCGCGCGCGACAAGTCCTGGGGCGTGCGCCCGGTCGGCGAGCCCGAAGGCGGGGCGCCCGGGCTGCTGAACGGCGAGCCGGGCGTGTACTGGGTGTGGTCGCCGATCGACTTCGGCGATGTGTGCACGCAGTTCAACACCTTCGAGGACCGTGACGGCAACCCCACCCAGCTCGCCGCCTGCATCCAGCCCACGTATGCATCGCCCGGGCTGGTGCCGGCGGAGGAGAAGGGGGCGCGGCACATGCACACCGCCCGTCATCGCGTCCACTGGCAGCAGGGAACGCGGCGCAGCCGCAGCGCCGAGTTCCACTTCGTGGAGCAGCCCGGACAGGAGATCACCATTACGGTCGAACCGCTGCTGGCGTTCCAGATGAAGGGCATCGGCTACTCGCATCCGCAATGGGGGCACGGGTTCTGGAAAGGCGAGGAGGCGATCGCCGGCGAGTCGTGGCGGCTCGACGAGATCGACCCGCTCGAGTACAGCCATATCCACGTGCACCAGCTGGTGCGTGCGCGCATGGGCGAGCGCGAGGGCGTGGGCACGCTGGAGACCATCTGCTTCGGGCGCCACGCGCCCAGCGGTTTCCGCAGCTTCTTCGACGGCGCACCCTGAACCGCCGCCCGCGAGGCGCGGCGGCGCGCGGGGGTATGCCCGCCCGGCGTGATGGCCGATAATCGGCACCATCGACAGCCGGAGATCCATCATGCCGATCGACAGACTGCGCGCCGACCTGGCGCGCCTGCGCGAGGAGATCGCGCGCGCCGACCGTGGTGACGCCGCGGAACTCGAGCGGCTCGAGCAACTCGCCGCGGACGTGCAGCGCGAACTCGACGAGGAGAACGCGGTCGGCGATCCCGCGGCACTCGTCGGGGAACTCGAAGAGGCGCTCAGCGGCTTCGAGGCCCGCCACCCGAACCTGACCGCGATCGTGAACAGCATGCTGGTCGCGCTCGGCAACATGGGCGTCTGAGCCCGGGACCGCCGTCCGCCTGCATCGTTTCCGGAGAACCCGCGCCGTGATCGAACTGCCGTTCCGTTTCCGCCGCCTGCGTCGCAGCGAACGCCTGCGCGCGCTGGTGCGCGAGACCTCGCTGTCGGCCTCGCAGCTGATCCTGCCGGTATTCGTCGAGGAAGGCGTGGCACGACCGGTACCGATCCCGAGCATGCCGGGCGTGGTTCGCCATACCGAATCCGGGCTCGGCGAGGTGGTGGCGCGGGCGCGTGATCTGGGCATCGGCGCAGTCATGCTGTTCGGCGTCTCGCACCACAAGGACGCCTGCGGCAGCGACACCTGGAACCCCGACGGCCTGCTCGCGCGGATGATCCGTCGGGCCAAGGACGCGGCGCCGGACATGCTGGTGATCAGCGACAACTGCTTCTGCGAATACACCGACCACGGGCACTGCGGCGTGCTCGACGGCGAGCAGGTCGCCAACGACCCCACGCTCGCCAACCTGGTGCGGCAGGTGCTGACCGCGGCCCGTGCGGGCGTCGACATGGTCGCGCCGTCCGGCATGATGGACGGCATGATCGCGGCGATTCGCACCGGGCTCGACGGCGCGGGGTTCTCCCACCTGCCGGTGATGTCGTACTCGACGAAGTTCGCCTCGGCGTTCTACGGACCGTTCCGCGACGCCGTCGACAGCAGCTTCAAGGGCAACCGCGCCGGCTACCAGCTCGACGCGGGCAATGGCCGCGAGGCGCTCGCCGAGTCGGTGCGTGACGAGGAGGAGGGCGCCGACATCCTGATGGTCAAGCCGGGCATCGCGTATCTCGATGTACTGGCGGCGATCCGCGCGCGCTGTACGCGTCCGCTCGCGGTCTACCAGGTGAGCGGCGAGTACGCGATGATCAAGGCCGCCGCCGCAGCCGGGCTGATGGACGAGCGCGCGCTGGTCATGGAGACCATGACCGCGTTCCGGCGCGCCGGCGCCGACATGATCCTCAGCTACTTCGCCGAGGACGTCGCGCGCTGGCTGCGCAGCGGCTGAGTCACTTCGGTTCCGGCGGGTCGGACGGACGCGCCGCCGCGGCCAGCCGGTCCACGCGTTCCGACAGCCGCTCGAGCATCGCTTTCAGGTTGCGCTGACGCTCGCCCATCTGCACCAGTTCCTCGCGGATCAGCCACAGCAGCCAGGCGATCGCCACCAGCAGGATCAGCTTGATCATCGTCGTTTCCTCCGCGCAGGTCGGGCTTCAGCCCGACAAAAAAACGAATCCCGCGCCGATGCGCTCACGCAGGAACCCGCCGATCGCCTCGGCCGGCACCTCCGCGCGGCCCTCGCCGGCGCGCGGGCGGTACTCGACCATGCCGGTGGCCAGCGAGCGCTCGCCGATCACCACCTGGTGCGGGATCCCGATCAGTTCCATGTCGGCGAACTTGACTCCCGGCCGTTCCTCTCGGTCGTCGAGCAGCACGTCGATTCCCGCCGCCGTGAGTTCGGCGTACAGCCGTTCGGCGGTCTCGCGCACGGCGGCCGATTTCTGCGCGTTCAGCGGGACCAGCGCCACGGTGAACGGCGCGATCGCCTGCGGCCAGACGATGCCGGCCGCGTCGTGGTTCTGCTCGATCGCCGCCGCCACGATGCGCGAGACGCCGATGCCGTAGCAGCCCATGGTCAGCGTGCGCTCGTTGCCGGTTTCGTCGAGCACGCGTGCGCCGAGCGCGGCGCTGTATTTCTGCCCCAGCTTGAAGATGTGCCCCACCTCGATGCCGCGGCGCACCGCCAGCGTGCCGTGGCCGTCCGGACTGGGGTCGCCGTCGACGACGTTGCGCAGGTCGCAGACCTCGTCGTAGCCGCAGTCGCGCTCCCAGTTCACGCCGCGCAGGTGGAAGCCGTCGCGGTTCGCGCCGCAGACGAAATCCGCCAGCACCGCCGCGCTGCGATCGGCGAGCACGGGGATGCCGATTTGCACCGGACCCAGCGAACCCGGGCGGCAGCCGAGCGCCGTGGCGATCTCCGCGTCGTCGGCCATGCGCAGCGGTGTGGCGACCAGCGGGTGCGCCTCCGCCTTGATCGCGTTCAGCTGGTGGTCGCCGCGCAGCACCAGCGCCACCAGCGGCGACTGCGTGCCGGCGACGATCAGCGTCTTCGCCAGGCGCTCGGGGGCCACGCCGAGGAAAGCGGCGACGTCGGCGATCGTATGCCGTCCCGGCGTCGCGACCTCGGCCAGTTGCTCCGCGGGCGCGGCGCGGTTCGCCGCCGGCGCGAGCGCCTCGGCCTTCTCGACGTTGGCGGCGTAGTCGCTCGCATCGCTGCACGCGATCGCGTCCTCGCCCGAGTCGGCCAGCACGTGGAATTCGTGTGACTCGCTGCCGCCGATGCTGCCGGTGTCGGCCAGCACCGGCCGGTACAGCAGGCCGACGCGCTCGAAGATGCGGCAGTACGCGCGGTGCATCGCGCGGTAGGTTTCGTCGAGGGATTCGGCGTCGAGGTGGAACGAGTAGGCGTCCTTCATCACGAACTCGCGCGCCCGCATCACGCCGAAGCGCGGCCGGATCTCGTCACGGAACTTGGTCTGGATCTGGTAAAAGTTCACCGGCAGCTGGCGGTAGCTGCGCAGCTCGTTGCGCGCGAGGTCGGTGATCACTTCCTCGTGCGTGGGACCGAGGCAGAACGGCCGCTCGTGGCGGTCGGCAATGCGCAGCAGCTCGGGGCCGTACTGTACCCAGCGCCCCGACTCCTGCCACAGTTCGGCGGGCTGCACCACCGGCATCAGCACTTCCTGCGCGCCCGAGCGGTCCATTTCCTCGCGCACGATGCGTTCGACCTTGCGCAGCACGCGCAGTCCGAGCGGCAGCCAGGTGTAGAGCCCCGAGGCGAGCCGGCGGATCAACCCGGCGCGCAGCATCAGCTGGTGGCTGACTACCTCGGCGTCGGCCGGTGTCTGCTTCAGGGTGGCGATCAGGAGCTGGCTGGCGCGCATGCTGCTAGTATTCCGCGGAAGTCTGGATGTTGGATGCGAGCCGTGGATTCTACGGCTCCGGGCGAGCAGCGTACAGGCGGATCGGACGGCGCCACGCAGGCAGGGCGCACCCGCGCGCGTAGGGGATGCCGAACGGACCACGCGCCATGCTGCGCAGGCCGGCATTCATGCCGAGGTGGGCGGTGCCGGAGATCGTTGCTGCGCGCTGCGCTCCCGTGGCGGCGCATATGTGTCTGCGTCCGAGGCTGATTATGGAGGTGGCACCGTGACGACGGGGAACGAGGAAGACTTCGAGTTGCATCCGGCGCTCGCGGCCGATTGCGCGGTGGTGGGTGACCTGCCGCTGTGCCGTGTGCTGCTGATGGGGGACCGGAACTACCCGTGGCTGATCCTGGTGCCGCGCCGGCCCGGACTGCGCGAGATCCACGACCTCGCGCCGGCCGACCTGGCACGTTTCTGGGCGGAATCGGCGCTGCTGGGGCGCGCGTTGATGGCGCACTTCGGCGGGCACAAGCTCAACGTCGCGGCGCTCGGCAACGTGGTGCCGCAGCTGCACGTGCACCACATCGTGCGCTTCACCGGTGACCCCGCGTGGCCGCGTCCGGTGTGGGGCGTGGTGCCGGCGGTGCGGTATACCGACGCCGAGCGTGATGCGTGCTGCGCGGTGTTGCGCGAACTGCTGGGGGTTGGCCCGACATAAAAAAACCCCGCGGTTTCCCGCGGGGTTTTCGGTCGCTGCGCCGTTGCCGGTCGCTTCAGTGCGCCATGTCCTTCAGCTTCTTCAGCGGGCGCACCTTCACCGACACCGAAGCGGGCTTTGCGGCGAACATCCGCTCCTGCTTGGTGAACGGGTCGATGCCCTTGCGCGCCTTCTGCGCCGGCTTCTTGCGGGTGTTGATCTTGAACAGGCCGGGCAGCACGAATTCGCCCGGACCACCCTTGCCGAGGTGACGACCGATGATCCCGGCGAGTTCCTCGATCATCGCGGTGGCCTGCTTGCGCGAGACCTGCGTGCGTTCGGAAATCTCGTTCAGGATCTGGGTCTTGCTCCAGCGGTCCTTGACCGGAGTCGGTTTCGCCGCAGCTTTCGCGGCGGGCTTCGGAGCAGCCTTTTTCGGGGCTGCTTTTTTCGCGGCAGCCTTCTTGGGCGCTGCCTTCGCGGCTTTTTTCTTGTCTGCGGCCATGTCGTTTCCTTCTGGTGTTTGCAGGTTGTTCGGTGCAGGGCTCCCGGGGACGAAGCCTGTGTTCATGCTGTAAATGCCGGGTTTTCGCGCGCTCCTCGCTACAGCGCGCGTATATATAATGCATTCGTACAGGCACGGCAACAGCGCGTGCGCCCTGCTTGCGACAAGCCGTTGCGCCGCGGTCGCGCGGTGGCGGCGAAGCTGCCGGGCGCGCGGCGAAACGGCATGAATTCGCATCATTGCTACCCGGGCGCTGGAGTATAATCGCCGGCCTTTTTAGCCGCCGCGCGCCCGCGCGGCAGCTGTAACCAGGCATCATCGGAGGTTCTGGAATGCCCATCTATGAATACCGCTGCGATGGCTGCAATCACGAACTGGAGAAACTGCAGAAGCTCGCGGACGAGCCGCTGACGCTGTGCCCGCAGTGCGGGGAGTCGCAGCTGCGGCGCAAGATCAGCGCCGCCGGATTCCGGCTGAAGGGCGGCGGCTGGTACGAGACGGACTTCAAGAGCGGCGGCAAGAAGAACCTTGCCGGCGACGCGACGGCGGGCGCAGGCGACAAGGCATCGGCCCCGGCCGCGCCGTCCACCGCAGCTGCGGCTTCCTCCTCGACGTCGTCGAGCGCGCCCGCAGCGGCGGGCGGCAGCGGCGGCAACTGAAACCCCAGGCACCCGAACACGGCGGAAAAAACGCATGCGCACCCACTATTGTGGCGATCTCGACGTCTCCCACTCCGGCCAGGAGGTCACGCTGTGCGGTTGGGCGGACCGCCGCCGTGACCACGGCGGCGTGATCTTCGTCGACCTGCGCGATCGCGAAGGCGTGGTCCAGGTCGTGTTCGACCCGGACTGCGGCGAGCATTTCGCGACCGCCGACCGCGTGCGCAGCGAGTACGTGCTGCGCGTGACCGGACGCGTGCGCGAACGCGCCGCCGCGACCGTGAACCCGGCGATGAAGACCGGACGCATCGAGGTCTACGCGAGCGCGCTGGAGATCCTGAACGTCGCCGACACGCCGCCGTTCCAGCTCGACGAGCACGCGAATGTCGGCGAGGAGACGCGACTGCGCTACCGCTACCTGGACCTGCGCCGGCCGGAAATGCTGAACAACCTGCGGCTGCGCTCGGACATCGCGCGTTCGATCCGCAACTTCCTCGCCGACCGCGGCTTCGTCGAGGTCGAGACCCCGATGCTCACCCGCGCCACGCCCGAGGGCGCGCGCGACTACCTGGTGCCGAGCCGCACGCACCCGGGGCGCTTCTTCGCGCTGCCGCAGTCGCCGCAGCTGTTCAAGCAGCTGCTGATGGTCGCCGGCGTCGACCGCTACTACCAGATCGTGAAGTGCTTCCGTGACGAGGACCTGCGCGCCGACCGCCAGCCCGAGTTCACCCAGATCGACATCGAGTTCGCGTTTGCCGACCAGGCCGAGATCACGGCCACCGCCGAGGCGATGGTGCGCGAACTGTTCCTGGGCGTGTTGCACCACGACCTCGGCGAGTTCCCGCGCCTGAGCTGGGCCGAGGCGATGCAGCGCTTCGGCAGCGACAAGCCCGACCTGCGCATCCCGCTCGAGTTCGTCGAGGTGAGCGACCTGATGCGCGAGGTGGACTTCAAGGTGTTCGCGGCCCCGGCCAGCGATCCCGAGGGACGCGTCGCGGCGCTGAAGGTGCCAGGCGGCGGCGCGTTGCTCAGCCGCAAGCAGATCGACGACTACACGCGCTTCGTCGGCATCTACGGCGCGAAGGGTCTCGCCTACATCAAGGTCAACGACCGCAACGACCTCGAGGAAGGTCTGCAGTCGCCGATCGTGAAGTTCCTGCCGCCGGAGGTGCGCCGTGCGCTGCTCGAGCGCACCGGGGCGCAGGACGGCGACCTGATCTTCTTCGGCGCCGATCGTGCGAAGGTGGTCAACGAGGCGCTCGGCGCGCTGCGCTGCCGGCTCGGCGCGGACCTGAACCTCTACACCTGCGAGTGGGCGCCGCTGTGGGTGGTCGATTTCCCGATGTTCGAGCGTGACGACAAGGGCCGCTGGAGCCCGCTGCATCACCCGTTCACGCGTCCGGCCTGCGCGCCCGAGGCGCTGGTCGAGGATCCGGGCAGCGCGATCTCGCAGGCCTACGACATGGTGCTCAACGGCACCGAGCTCGGCGGTGGCTCGATCCGGATCCACACGCGCGAGATGCAGCAGTCGGTGTTCCGGATCCTCGGCATCGGCGAGGACGAGGCACGCGAGAAGTTCGGCTTCCTGCTCGATGCGCTGCGTTTCGGCGCGCCGCCGCACGGCGGGCTGGCGTTCGGCCTCGACCGGCTGGTGATGCTGATGACGCGCTCGGCCTCGATCCGCGACGTGATCGCGTTCCCGAAGACGCAGAGCGCGAACTGCCTGCTCACCGAGGCACCGGGCGTGGTCGACGCCGGGCAGCTGCAGGACTTGCACATCCGGCTGCGCACGCCGGCCACGGAGCAGTCGGGCTGAGCGCGCGCGCGCTGCCCGCCGGGTGCGGCGCGGCACCGGCCGCGGCCGTGATCCTCGGCGTCGATCCGGGCTCGCGCGTGACCGGCTTCGGCGTGGTCCGCAGCGAGGGTGCGCGGCTGGAGTACGTGGGCAGCGGCTGCATCCGCGTCGCGGACCAGGCGCTGCCGGAACGGTTGCGGCGCATCTTCGACTGCCTGACCGAGATCATCGAGCGTTACCGTCCCTCCGAGCTCGCGATCGAACAGGTGTTCGTCGCCCGCAGCGCCGGCTCGGCGCTCAAGCTGGGACAGGCGCGTGGCGCGGCGATCGTCGCTGCCGCGCGGCTCGAGCTACCGGTGTTCGAGTACTCGCCGCGCAGCGTCAAGCAGTCGGTGGTGGGCACCGGCGCCGCCGGCAAGGAACAGGTGCAGCACATGGTGTGCGCGCTGCTCGGGCTGCCGGCGGCGCCGCAGGCCGATGCCGCCGATGCGCTGGCGGTGGCGCTGTGCCATGCTCATACGCGCCAGAGCCTGGTGCGGCTGCCCGGCGCGCGCAGCGCGCGGCGCGGGCGCGCGCGCTGACACGCCAGCAACCGGATACCGCAGCCATGATCGGAAGGATTCGCGGAACCATCGTCGAGAAGCAGGCGCCCGAGCTGGTGGTCGAGGCCGCTGGAGTGGGCTACGAGATCCAGGCGCCGATCAGCACGTTCTGCCGCCTGCCGCCGACCGGGCAGGAGGTCGTGCTGTACACGCATTTCGTGGTCCGCGAGGACGCGCAGCAGCTGTTCGGATTCTGGCACCGTGACGACCGCGAACTGTTCCGCGCGCTGATACGCGTTAGCGGCGTGGGTCCGAAGCTGGCGCTGGCGATCCTGTCCGGGATGGACAGCGACGAGTTCGCGCGCTGCGTGCAGCGCGGTGACACCAGCGCGCTGGTGCGCCTGCCCGGAGTGGGCAAGAAGACCGCCGAGCGCTTGATGGTCGAGATGCGCGACGCGCTGCGCGACTGGCGCCCGGAGTTCGCGTCCGCGCGCCCCGGGGCGCCGGCACCGGACATCGCGGCGGTCGGACGCAGCCGCCTGGTGCAGGACGCCGAGAGCGCGCTGATCGGGCTGGGCTACAAGCCGCCGGAGGCGGCGCGGGCGGTCGCGGCGGCGCTCGACGACGAGGTCGAGGCCAGCGAGGAACTGATCCGGCGCGCCCTGAAGGGGCTCGCGGGCGGACGCTGAGGACGCGCGATGATCGAAACGGACCGGTTGGTGGCGCCCGCGGCAGCGCGGCAGGAGGACGTGCTGGATCGCACGATCCGCCCGCGCATGCTCGCCGACTACGTGGGTCAGCCGGTGGTGCGCGAGCAGATGGAGATCTTCGTCGCCGCCGCGCGCGGCCGCGGCGAGGCGCTCGATCACACGCTGATCTTCGGTCCGCCGGGGCTCGGCAAGACCACGCTCGCGAACATCATCGCCAACGAGATGGGCGTATCGATGAAGAGCACCTCGGGCCCGGTGCTCGAGAAGGCCGGCGACCTCGCCGCGATGCTGACCAACCTCGAGCCGCGCGACGTGCTGTTCATCGACGAGATCCACCGCCTCAGCCCGCACGTCGAGGAGGTGCTGTACCCCGCGATGGAGGACTTCCAGCTCGACATCATGATCGGCGAGGGTCCCGCCGCGCGCTCCATCAAGCTCGATCTGCCGCAGTTCACGCTGGTCGGCGCGACCACGCGCGCCGGGCTGCTGACCTCGCCGCTGCGCGACCGCTTCGGCATCGTGCAGCGGCTCGAGTTCTACTCGGTGGCGGACCTCACGCGGATCGTCGCGCGCTCGGGCCGGCTGCTCGGCTTCGACATCGACGAGGACGGCGCGCGCGAGATCGCGCGCCGCTCGCGTGGCACGCCGCGCATCGCCAACCGCCTGCTGCGGCGCGTGCGCGACTTCGCCGAGGTACGCCACGAAGGGCGCATCGACGCGGCGATCGCCGACGCCGCGCTCGACATGCTGAGCGTGGACCAGCAGGGTTTCGATCACATGGACCGGCGGCTGCTGCTGGCGATGATCGAGAAGTTCGACGGCGGCCCGGTGGGCGTGGACAGCCTGGCGGCGGCGATCGGCGAGGAGCGCGGCACCATCGAGGACGTGCTCGAGCCGTTCCTGATCCAGCAGGGCTACGTGCTGCGCACGCCGCGCGGACGCATGGTGACGCGCGCCGCGTACCTGCACTTCGGCCTGCAGCCGCGCGGCAGCTACGCGAACCCCGACCTGCTCGACGGCGGAGACAGGGCGTGAGCGAGACGCTGGCCGACGAACTGCGGTTGCCGGTGCGGGTGTACATCGAGGACACCGACGCCGGCGGGATCGTGTTCTACGTGAACTACCTGAAGTATTTCGAGCGCGCGCGCACCGAGTTCATGCGCCGCCTGGGCTTCGCGAAACCCGCGCTGCTCGACGGCGCCTTCCTGTTCGTCGTGCACTCGATGCAGGTCGAGTACCTGCGCGCGGCGCTGCTCGACGACGAGCTCGAGGCCTGCGCGGCGCTGCTCGAGGCGGGGGGCGCGCGGCTCGTGTTCGCGCAGCGCGTGCTGCGCGCCGGCGAGGAAATCTGCCGCGCGCGGATCACTGTGGCCTGCGTGGACGGCGCGACGCGCCGCCCGCGCGTGCTGCCGCGCGCGTTGCGCGCGGTGCTCGCAACCGCGGCGCCGGAGGCGCCGGCGCCATCGTCCCATCAAGCAACTGAGAGGTCCAAGTGAACCAGGAATTGTCGCTCTTGAGCCTGGTCGCCGAGGCGAGCCTGACGGTCCAGCTGGTCATGTTCATCCTGTTCATGGCATCGGTGGTGTCATGGGGGATGATCGTGCAGCGGGCGCTGCTGCTGCGCCGCGCGAAGAAGCAGTTCGGCGACTTCGAGCAAACCTTCTGGTCGGGCATCGACCTCGGGCAACTCTACCGCGACGGCAGCGCGCGTCTCGAGGCGAGCGGCCAGATCGAGGGGGCCGAGAACCTGTTCCGCGCCGGGTTCAAGGAGTTCACGCGGTTGCGCCAGCAGTCCGGCATCGACTCCGACGCGATCATGGAGGGCGCGCAGCGCGCGATGCGCGTGGCGCTGTCGCGCGAGGTGGAGTTCCTCGAGCGCCATCTGCCGTTCCTCGCCACCGTGGGCTCGACCAGCCCGTACGTGGGGCTGTTCGGCACGGTGTGGGGGATCATGCACTCGTTCCGCGGGCTGGCCAACGTGCACCAGGCGACGCTGGCGACCGTCGCGCCGGGCATCTCGGAGGCACTGGTCGCGACCGCGATGGGCCTGTTCGCGGCGATTCCGGCGGTGATCGCGTACAACCGCTATTCCGCGCAGGTGGACAACCTGGTCGCCAACTACGAGACCTTCGCGGAGGAGTTCTCGAGCATCCTGCACCGCCAGGTGCACGCTGGCCGCAAGAGCGCCTGAGCACCGGAGCACCGACATGCCAAGGGAACGCCGCAAGCCGATGGCCGAGATCAACGTCGTGCCGTACATCGACGTGATGCTCGTGCTGCTGATCATCTTCATGATCACCGCGCCGATGCTGATGCAGGGCGTGGAGGTCGAACTGCCGGACGCGGCCTCGGAACCGGTCGAGAACCAGGAAGACGAACCGCTGATCGTGTCGGTGAAGGCCGACGGCACCTACTACATCAACCTCGGTGGCACGCCCGAGCAGCCCGAGCAGCTCGCGGTGATCAAGGACAAGGTGGGCAAGATCCTGAAGGCCAAGCCGAAGACACCGGTGCTGGTGTGGGGCGACGAGAAGGTGCCCTACGGCACCGTGGTGGTGCTGATGAGCGAGTTGCAGCAGGCCGGTGCGAAGAACGTCGGGCTGGTGACCGAGAACCCCTGAACCATGCGCGCCCTCGAGGGTTACATCGTTCCCGCGGCGGTCACGCTGCTGCTGCACGCGGCGCTGCTGCTCGCGCTGACGGCGAACTGGCAGTCCGCCAGCGAGCCGCTGGTGAAGCCGGCGCCGCGGCACGTGAAGGCGCGCCTCGTCTCGCTGGAGAAGAGCGGGCCGAAGGCGGCCGCGAAGCCGACCGCAGCGGCACCGCGCCCGCCCGAACCGCCGAAACCGGCGCCCAAACCGGAACCGAAGCCCGAGCCCGAGCCCAAGCCCAAGCCCAAGCCCAAACCCGAACCGCAACCGAAGCCGCAGCCCAAGCCGCAACCCAAACCGCAGGCGAAGCCCCAGCCGGCGAAGCCCGACCCGCGCGTTCAGGAACAGGCCCGCCAGCGCGAGCAGCAACGCCGCGAGGCCGAGCAGCGCGAGCGCCAGGTGCGAGCGCAGCGGGAACAGGAACAGCGGGAGCAGGAGTTGATGGCGTCGCTGGCGAGCGAGGACGCGGCGCTCGCCAGCGAAGGCGCCGAGACCACCACCTACGAAGAGGCGATCGCGATTGCCATCGAGGACAACTGGAGTCGCCCGCCCAGCGCCCGCCGCGATATGCAGGTCGTGTTGCGGATACAATTGATCCCCACTGGCGAAGTGGTGGGCGTCAGCGTGCTGAAAAGCAGCGGCGACGAAGCGTTCGACCGCAGCGCGGTCAACGCGGTGAACCGGGCAGCGCGCTTCCCGGAAGTGGCGGACGCGCCCCCGCAGGTGTTCGAGCGCCACCTGCGTAGCCTGCAACTCGTATTCCGACCGGAGGATCTGCGGCAGTGATCAAGCGTGTGGGTGTGGTTCTGTTGTGGCTGCTGGGTTGTGCCGTGCATGCGGCCGAACTCAGCATCGAGATCACGCGCGGCGCGGACAACCCGACGTCGATCGCGGTGGTGCCGCTCGGCGCGACGCCGGGCCTGTTGCCGCCGACCGCGATCGACGCCGTGGTGTCGGCCGACCTGCAGCGCAGCGGCCTGTTCGCGCCGATGAAGGTCTCCGACATGATCGCGCAGCCGCACCAGCCGGGCGAGGTGTTCTACACCGACTGGCGGATGCTGACGGTGGACTACCTGGTGGTCGGGCGCATGACGCGCGACGCGGCCGGACTCTATCGCGTGCAGTTCGAGCTGCTCGACGTGCTGCGCCAGTCGGTGTTGCTGCAGGAAACGGTGAACGGCTCCGAGAACCAGCTGCGCGACATCGCGCACTACATCGCCGACAAGGTCTACGAGAAGCTCACCGGCACCAAGGGCGCGTTCTCGACCAAGGTCGCCTACGTCTCGGTGGCGCAGCAGGGCAACCGGCAGAACTTCCGCCTGATCAAGGCCGACGCCGACGGCGAGCGCGCGCAGATGATCCTCGAATCCTCCGAGCCGATCCTCTCGCCGACCTGGTCCCCCGACGGCCGCCAGCTCGCCTACGTATCGTTCGAGGACCGCCGGCCCGGCATCTACCGGCAGGTGGTCGCGACCGGCGAGCGCCAGAAGCTGACCTCGTTCCCGGGACTGAACGGCGCTCCCGCGTGGTCGCCCGACGGGCGGCGGCTGGCGATGGTATTGTCGAAAGACGACAACCCCGAGATCTACGTGATGGATCTGGCGACGCGCGAACTGACGCGCATGACCAACCACTTCGCGATCGACACCGAACCGTCGTGGATGCCGGATGGGCGCTCGATCGTGTTCACTTCGGACCGCGGTGGCCGGCCGCACATCTACCGCGTCGACGTGGCGACGCGCGAGCTGACGCGCCTGACCTTCGAGGGCGCCTACAACTCGCGCCCGCGCCCGATGCCGGACGGCTCGGGCATCGTCTACGTGCACCGCAGCGAGTCGAACGGCCCGTTCCACATCGCGCTGCAGAACTTCCAGCGCAACACGGTGCGCGTGCTGACCGAAACCTCCTACGACGAGTCGCCGAGCGTCGCGCCGAACGGCAGCATGATTATTTACGCGACGAAGCGACTGGGTAAGGGTATACTCGCCGTCGTGTCGGTGGACGCGAATGTCAAGTACTTTCTTCCCTCGGCGGCGCGCGAAGTGCGCGAGCCGGCGTGGTCACCGTACACGCGTTGATACATCCACAATTTCTCTCATTCGAGGACGATCGATCCGTGAGCAGCATGAGCAAGCGATTCGTACGCGTGACGACCGCGGTATTCCTGGCAGCGCTGGTGGCGGCGTGCAGCGGCAACAAGGGCGCAGGCACCGGCGGCGCGACGTCGGACATGCCGGACGGCACGGCGGTGGGTGACGGCGGCGCGACCTCGGTCGGCGTCGGCTCTGACGGCGGGCTGTCGCCGGAGGAAATGGCGGCGCGCGGCATGGGCGGGCTGCAGACCGTGTTCTATTTCGACTTCGACCAGTCCGCGCTGTCGCCCGAGATCCGCGCGGCGCTGGACGCGCAGGCCAACGTGCTGCGCAGCCAGAGCGGCGTGGTGCGGCTCGAGGGACATGCCGACGAGCGAGGCTCGCGCGAGTACAACCTCGCGCTCGGCGAGCGCCGCGCGAAGGCGATCGCGAACTACCTGATCCTGCAAGGGATCGATCGCGCCCGCATCGAGTCCGTCAGCTACGGCGAAGAGCGTCCCGCGGAGCTCGGCCAGGACGAGTCGTCCTGGGCGCGCAACCGCCGCGTGGAGCTGCGCTGAGGCCGGCACGACGTGCGCCGCATTGCCGTACTGGTCGCGACGCTCGCCGTCGCACCGCTCGCCGCCTCGCAGGTCGAGGTGGTCGAGCCGGGCGGTGCCCACGTGTCGCGTCAGCGCACCACTGCACAACCGACGGCATCGGCACCCACGGCGGCCAGCGGCGAGCTGTTCTACCAGCTCCAGCTGCTGCAGGACGAGGTGATGAAGCTGCGCGGCATCGTCGAGGAGCAGGGCGAGCAGCTGCGCCAGCTCAAGCAGCAGCGACTCGACGACTACATCAGCCTCGACCGGCGCATCGGCGGCATGGGCGGCGGCAGCGTGCCCCCGGCCCAGGCACCGGCCGACGCGGGTGCGCTGGCACCGACCGGTCCGGGCGCACCGATCGACGCATCCGCCGCGCCGTTGCCACCGGTGCAACAGGCGCCTGCCGCGGCTCCGCGCGCTGCCGCATCGGCGCAGGAGGAGCAGGCGTACCGGGACGCCTACGCGCTGATCCAGGCGCGCAAGTTCCCCGAGGCACGCACGGCTTTCAAGGACTTCGTCGGCCAGTACCCGAACGGCGACTACGCGGGCAACGCGCATTACTGGCTCGGGGAACTGTTCCTGTTGGACGGCGACAGCGACACCGCGCGCAAGCACTTCGAAACCCTGCTCGCGCAGTTCAACGACAACCGCCGCGTGCCGGACGCGATGTTCAAGCTCGGGCGCATCTACCACCAGGGCGGCGACACCGCGCGTGCGCGCGACATCCTGGACCGGGTGGTCAACGAGTACGCCGGGGCGGACAGCACGGCGCCGCAGCAGGCGCGCGAGTACCTGAAGCAGAATTTCTGAAGCGGGCAAAAGGCCCTTGTTTTTTGCGGCTCAGCCGCTACCATACGCGTCCTTCGACGGGTCGTTAGCTCAGTCGGTAGAGCAGTTGGCTTTTAACCAATTGGTCGCTGGTTCGAATCCAGCACGACCCACCATTACCCCCTTCCAAGACATACCAAGACATGCGACAAAGCCCGGAAAAACCGGGCTTTTTTGTTTCTGCCCCTTCCATCGCGTGCCACCGCATACCTAGACAATGCCCCCGAAATGGGGGCATATTTGGGGGCATAGCAGGGGGGGGCACTACCGGATGCCCCCACGGAATGCCCCCACGCACTGCGCGAATGCGGGATTTTCCGGGCGAAATGCGAGGTTCGCGCAGCTGGGGATCACCTGTGCCGCTGACTGACGCCGTTATTCGCAACACCAAGCCCACGCCGAAGCCGCAACGGCTGTTCGATGGCGGCGGGCTTTACCTTGAAGTGTCCCCGACCGGGGGCAAGCTGTGGCGCTGGAAATACCGGCACGCCGGCAAGGAAAAGCGACTCGCACTCGGCAAGTTCCCCGTCGTCACGCTGAGGGCCGCGCGGAAAGCGCGCGATGAAGCCCGCGAACTACTCGACGCCGGAGCCGACCCCGGCGAGCAGCGCAAGGCCGCGAAGCTAACCCGAGCAGATCAGGACGCGAACAGCTTCGAGGTTATCGCGCGCGAGTGGATCGCCAAGCAACGGCGCGCGTGGACCCCCGCCAATACCAAGCGCATGGAAAGCCTGTTCCGGCGTGACATTCTGCCGCGCATCGGATCGAGGCCCGTCATCGAGCTGACTGCGCCGGCCGTCCTGGCGATGGCGCGGCGAATCGAGGCGCGCGGGGCGCTGGAGACGGCGCACAGGGCGCTTGGAGCCTGTGGGCAGGTATTCCGGTACGCCGTGGCTACCGGGCGCGCGGAGCGCGACCCTACGCGCGATCTGCGGGGGGCGCTGCCGCCCGTGAAGTCTACGCACTTCGCCGCCGTGACCGAGCCTAAGCAGGTTGGCGAGCTTTTGCGCGCAATCGCTGGCTACAGCGGGACCGCGACCGTGCGCGCGGCATTGATGCTCGCCCCGCTGACCTTCGTTCGACCGGGGGAACTGCGCCGCGCCCGCTGGGCAGATATCGACCTTGAAGCGGCCGAATGGCGTTACCGCGTAACGAAAACCGATGTTGACCACATTGTGCCGCTGAGCGCGCAAGCCGTGGCGATTCTGCGCGACCTGTACGCGCTGACCGGGCGCGGCGAATTCGTTTTCCCCGGTGCGCGTCACCATCAAAAACCGATGAGCGAGAACGCGGTGAATGCGGCGCTGCGCTATCTCGGCATCGAAGGCGACACCATGACCGGGCACGGCTTCCGCGCGATGGCGCGCACGCTTCTGGATGAGGTCATGGGCTACCGGATCGACATTATCGAACACCAGCTTGCCCACGCGGTGAAAGACCCGAACGGGCGCGCGTACAACCGCACGGCGCACCTGCCCGAACGGCGGCGGATGATGCAGGCATGGGCCGATTATCTGGACCGCCTGCGCACTGGCGCGGACGTGATCGAGCTTGGCGCGGTGCGCCGGCAGGCCGAAGGCGCTGAGTAGCGCGAGCGAATCGCCACGCCTACCGCGACGGCGGGAAAACCGGGAACCCTTGCCCGGCTGGCGTGGTGACCTTCCACAAGGGCGGCGCTATGCAAGGGGGCGCGATGGCGGACACCAATCCCGACGACCGCGATGCTTGGTACGTCGGCGAAGTCATCGACGCGGCTAAAAGCGGCAACTACGAGGATGCACGCGAAGCTCTTCGGTTGTTCGTGAACGCCGCCGCCTGTTCCCAGCGCTGCATTGACGACCCCGATGCGCTGCTGGTCGCGCACGTGGCGGACTGCCTGCGGCGATATCTCGAGGATCGAGAGGATCTGGCACAGGCGTTCGGTCTTAAACGACCGAGGCGGCGACCTAAGAACAGTCCAGATATCGTGAACCATTCTGTAGCGCGGGCCGCTGCCGTTGAATTGTTGAGGCGGCATTACTTTCGGAAAACTCAGGCCGTAGAAGCAGTAGCAGCCGCTAGCGGCGTAGATACGCGCACGATCATGCGTGATTGCCGCGGCTGGGTCCGAAAGTCTTTTTCTGATCGTCAACTGCGCATCCTTGCGCTCGCAGTGACACGAAGTCCAAATTTCCCGCCACTGCATAGACGCTAGTTGTTAGGCACGCTAGTTCCGTGATTCACCACACGGGACCGCACCATGCACGCACCGGCCACAACTACGCACCACCTGCCCGCGCTTCTGCGATTGCCTGAAGTTCGGAAACTGACCGGGCTTGGCACCACGCAGATTTATCGCCTCGCGCGGCGCGGCGAGTTCCCGCAACCCGTGAAGATCACCGAACGCTCATCGGCATGGATCGAATCGGAGGTTCGCGGCTGGATCGATACCCGCATCCGCGCTTCGCGTGACACGCGCGCAGCGTAAGGGGGGCGTCATCATGCACGACACTAGCACCCACTTCGACCAGCTGAAGCCGTGGCGAGTGTGCCGCGCGCTGAACTGGTTCGCGGACCTGGCGAGCGCGAACGCATTCGCGGCGCAACATCGCGCGCGGTTTGTCCACGTCATGCCGGAATCCACAGGCGCGAGCGCTTGGGAACTGGTTGCCCATTGCGAGCGCGAGGCTACAGCGCGCGAACGATTGGCCGAATTGCAGGCGGACGCGCCGCCCGGCGTGCGATACGCGGTATTCCGCGAAGGTGGTGAAGCATGACCACGCGCGGCAAGGCAATCACGAACTACTGCCGGTCCTGTATCCACGATCCCGCCGCATTCGGCACCTGGCGAGAACAGGTAGCCGCCTGCCCTGCGGTTGCGTGCCCCTTGTGGCGGTTCCGGCCGCTTCAGGATCGCGCGTCGTGCCCGTCATGGATACACAACCGCGACCCCGCCGACCTCCCGGAAAACTGGGCCACCACAGCACAACCCGATGCGGTGCGGGCAATGCGTAAGGCAACCGCCGATATGGTCTGCGCCCGCGCTGTAGAGCGCGGCGGCGAAGCATCACCCGCGCGAATCGAGGCGTTGCCCGGTGGCGGTGCTGTATGACCCGGACCCGCCCCAAGACCAAGAGCAGAAAAACGGGCGGCTCATTTCTCGCATTGCCGCACGCGGTGCTAGACAGTGAAAACTTCAGAACGCTTTCCCCGCGCGCGACAAAGCTGTTGATCGATCTGGCGGCGCAATACCGGGGGGCGAATAACGGCGACCTGGCCGCGACGTGGGCCGCACTTCGTTCGCGGGGGTGGAACAGCAAGGACCAGATCGACAAGGCCCGCCTGGAGCTTCTGGAACGCGGCTGGATCGTCGTGTGCAAACAGGGGATGCGTCCGCGAACGCCGACACTGTATGCGCTTACATGGCGCGGGATCGATGACTGCGGCGGCAAACTGGAGCGGGCCGCGAACCCGGTGCCGCTGAACTACTGGCGGCAAGGGCACAATCCCGAGTGCTCACAGCAACCCGATGCAAAGCGGCGGATTCGATTTTCTGACCCCCGCCAGGCGGGGCACACTGACCCGCCACGCGGGGCAATAGCAGGGGAAAACCCGGACCCATTGCCCCGCCGTGCGGGGCATATTCGGGCGGTTTCATGAATTTCTGTGCCCCGCTACTAGGGGACCTTTATAGAAATCTACCAGGTAGCAGGGGCATTTCGACACGCGGGGCAGTCAACGCGAACGCCACGCGCGGCCGATTGCGCGCGCTGACGTGTTCGCCCGAATGATTAGCGAGCGCAGCGACTTGTACGCCTGACTCCCCGGCGTAATTCGACTGGTGGGCCAACACCGGGCGAGCATCACCAGGCGAGGCCGGCGTAACGCGGGCCGTTACGCAGTAACGCTCAATCGAAGTACCCGACCGCACCGGCCGCTGCCTGTTCGGCTTCCGCGAGCAGCCGTTCCAACATCGCCCGCTGGCTGACCCCATGATGCCGGGCCAGCCGTCCAAGCTGCGCCTTCGCCTGAACGCTGACGACCAGGTTCAACCGTGCCCCGATGCTGTCCACGTCCTGAAGGTGCCGCTGCCGGTATGCCCGCTGACGTTCCGCGTTCGATGCCATTGTTCCGCCCTGTTACGCAGTAACGGCAGTCTATGTCTTGTTACGCAGTAACGCGAGGGGGGGGTAATGCGAAAGTCTGGGGCGGTCGCGCCCGGCACGCGCCTCCCGCTCAATTCACACGTCCACAAAATGGATACCGTGACGGGCTGACAGCAAATGGACTAGATCGGGCCGGGATGGGGGGTATGACGAAAGTCTGCGGACACAATGCGCCGGCACGCGCTCCCCGCCGTCTTTTCGTGCCGCCAAAATCGAGGGAGGGGGGGTATCGCTCGCAATTTGGGGGCATTTCTGGGGGCATTTCTGAAAATGCCGAATCGCAAAGGACGTTAAATCAATGCGTTGGGCGGGTTATGCGATTGAAGCACGACCACCATTACCCCCTCCCAAGACATACCAAGACATGCGACAAAGCCCGGAAAAACCGGGCTTTTTTGTTTCTGCCCCTTCCATCGCGACTGGCTGTCATGAAGCCGCCGCTCCGGGGCGCGGCGTCAGGATTGCGCGAGGCGTTCGAGGCGATCCCGGAGATCGTCCGGGGCGAAGAAGACGTAGGCGTTGCCCTGCCTGGTCTTCTCGAGGAGCCCAAGCGCATTGAGATCGAGCAAATCCTGGCGAGCGGTCTGGTATACGACATCGTGTGTACGGCGGTGCGTGTCCACGCGGTACGGTTCGCCGCTGCGGCGAAGGGCATGACCCAGCAGCGCGACCTGCCGATGATTGAACATCGAGCGCAACCGCGGTGATCTTGCGAGCAGCCGCTCCGCCTGCTGCTGTTCATGCGTCTTTTCGGCCACGTAGTCGTGCAGCGCGCCGATCGCCCTGCGGATCGTCTCGAGCTGGTGCAACAGGAAATAGGTCGTGTCGGCGTTGTCGGTTTCGGTATGGAGACAGGCCCTGATGTATTTGGCCGGGGATTTCCGCAGGATGTGACTGATGGACGTGTGCTCCATCAGCCAGTAGCCGCTGCGCGCCATCGACCAGTAGAACAGCGCTCGGGCCGTTCGGCCATTGCCATCGGCAAACGGGTGGTCGTAGCCGATCATGAAGTGCAGGAGGATCGCACGCAGCACCGGGTGGACGAACGGTCGTGCGGATTCATCCAAGTTGGCGAACTCGCAGAGACGCTCCATACGCGCAGGCAGTTCTGCGTGCGGAGGAGGAACATGCAGCAGCGAGCCGTCGCGGGTGTCCTCCACGTAAACGTCGTCGCGCGTCCGCAAGCGGCCGGCGTCGCGTGGATCCTCGAGCGTATCTTCCGTGAGTATCCGGTGCAGGTCGAGGATATGCCCGGGCGTGAGCGTTTGGTTTTTCAGTCGCCGAAGATGGTCCATTGCCACGTAATTGTTGAAGATCATCCTCTCGCCGCGGTCCCGCGGTTTACGCCCGCTACGCAGCATGTCGGCCGCCACCTTGCGCGTTGTCGCCGCACCTTCGAGCTGACTGGAAGTAATCGCTTCTTCGATCAGCGAGCTGATCAGATATCGGTGCGAGTCGCCGGCGCCGAGCGCCCCTGCGCTGGACCGAAGCTGTCCGGCCGCATCGCGGTCGATATGGTGCAGGTCGATTGCCAGTGTCGCGGGAGTGGCGAACTGGAACGCCACGCCATGCTTGTCGAACAGCGGCAGGCGCTGAAGCAGTGCCGAGCGAGCGATCACAACGCCAATCCACCACTCATGGTCGCTCAGGTCTTCGGGCGGTGTTCGCCGGCGCAGTTCATCCCAGTGCAGGTAGCTGCCGTTCGGCAGCGGGTTCGCCTGATGCAGCACTGCTGCGAGCCTTTCGCTGGAGATACCCTTGAGCAGCTCCGGGAACTCGGGGGGTTTTTCGGGGGGCCTCATGAGCGTCTGCCGAATTGGACGCGAATTAGTAAACCAGCATAGGGAAAGTCTACTAATTTGCAACAGATTTAGTAGAGATTGGCAATGCGACACGGCATGCCTGGGTACAGTCCCTGCTGTGGGGCGACAGCCCGATCGCGCTGAACGCCAGGATGCCCACCGGGCGCTGTCCCTCGAGTTCGGCCAGCCGCTGCTTCACCGCGTCGCCCATCGCGACGACATTGCCGCCGAGCACGTTCGATACGCCGAGGCCGATCGCGGGCTTGCCGTTACGCCGCAGCAGCAGCGCGGGCGGATCCACGTAGTCGCGGTAGACGTCGGCCTCGTCGAGCAGGCGCACCAGGCCGCTGTCGGTGTCACCGGTGACGACGAGGTTGCCGAGCGTCCCGATCGAGTCGACCGCTGCCTCCGGCGCCACCTCCAGGCGCAGCGTGCCGGCCGGCACGCTGCCGGCGGTGGTGATCACGTTGTGTGCCCGCAGTGCCGCGTGGATGCGCTCCGGCTCGATTTCGAGCTGCGCGGCCCGCGTGCGGCTTCCGCGACCTTGCTGTGCAGCTTTTCGCAGACCTGGTCGAGTTCGGCGTGGGTGCGCGCGAAGCCGATCTTCGCCGGGCCTTCGACCAGATCGGTCACTTCCTCCGCCACCTGCGCCGGCGAGGCACCGGGATAGGAGGTCACCACGACCGCCTGCCGGATCACGAACTCGGGGGCCTCGAAACGACCGAGCCGCTCGTACGCGAACCAGCCGCCGAACAGCAACAGCGCCAGCGTGACCCAGGCGATCACCTCTTTCTGCAGCGTGAGTTCGGCGGGATTCACGCGACGGGCGCCTCAGCGCGGCGCCAGGGGGTGGACGGTCATGCCTTCGCGCCGCGCGCCGGTGCCGGCCGTGACGACGCGCTCACCGGGTGCAAGACCGGCGGCCATCGCGATGCGCGCGCCGCGGACTTCGCCGGTGCTCACCTCGCGCCGCTGCCCCCGGCCTTCTTCACCGACCACCCACACGTACCGGGTACGCGTGGCGTCCACCGCCACGGCGGTCAGCGGCACCGTCAACGGTCCCCTGTCCCCTGTCCGACGGCGCCCCGACGAAGGGCATCACCATGACCGCCATGCCGGGGAGCACCTTGATGTCGGCGGGGACTTCCTCCAGCGTCAGCACGATCTCGTAGAACTGTGTCGGCGGGTCCGCCTCGCTGGCGTTGGACTTCAGGCGCAGTGTCACCGGGGCGTCCTCGCGATCGTCGAATACGGCGAGCGCGGTGTCGTGCGGCGTGGCGGTGCGCACGATCCGCGCCGGCACATTGATCACGACCTCGAGGGCGGACAGGTCCTGCAGGTCGGCGACCGGCTGCCTGACCTGCACGTTGGCCCAGCTCTCGACGCGGCGGCGGGTGATCACGCCGTCGAACGGCGCGGCGAGGACCGTGTCGGCCAGTTCACGTTCGGTGGTCGCGAGACCGGTGCGGCAGGTGGCGCGGGCGGGTCCGCACAGCCGCCGAGCAGGAGCACGGCGGCCAGCGACGTACAGTGTGTGGTTCGCTCAGTCGTCGTCACGGGAGTCGATGATCGCGGCCGTGATGCCTGCCACCGTGCCACCCACGATGGCGCCTTTGAGGAACTTGTCCCGGTCGTCATCGCGGCGGTAGCGTCGGTCGCGACGATAGTCGCGGTCGGAATCGCGCAGTGCCTGGTGGATTTCGCGCTCCACTTCGCGCCGTTCGCGCTCCACTTCGCGATAGCCCTCGCTAATCTCGCGCCGGGCGCAGGCACGGGTTTCGCGGCGCCGGATCTCGCGCCGTGCCTCGCGCCGCTCGCTGGCGATCTCGCGTGCGGCCTCGCGTGCTTCCTGGCGGCCGGCCTGCGCCTGCGTCACGGTGCACAGCAGTCCCACCACCGGTCCGCCGCCGAGCAGCGTGCGCACGAACGCCGTGCTCATGTGCTGCTCCCGCCTTGCCGGGACCGGAAGTGTTCGGCGCGCGTTTCGTAGGCGCCGAGCAGGCGGGCGATTCCCGCATGGAGTTCCACGATTTCTTTCTCGATCGCCGGTTGCTGTGCCTCGACGACGCACCCGCGCGCGAGTCCCGCCAGGTAGCCGAAGCGTTTCAGCCCCTCGTCGAGTTGCTCCTCTGCGCCAGAGGAGGCGGAGGGAGTGGCCGGTACTTCTTGCGCTGGTGCCGCTGCCATTTGTGCCGAAGGAATCGGCAACGAGACGGACGCGACGAAAGCCGATAAGTTCTTCATCCGGGGGGACCTGCCTGCCTGTCGAAAACGAGTAATGCGTTATGACTTCTGTTCGCGCGACGTGGCTGCGTTCGGTACGGGTTCGTCCTTGCGGCCGTCGTCGGGTTCGAGATCCAGCAGCGCGCTCACGTCGTGCGCCGTGCTGAGCAGATTACGCGCGATGTCCTGCATCAGATCCATGGCCTGCTCGTCCACGATCGACGTGACGCAGGTCCAGCCGCCGTCGCTGCCGCGCTCCACGCGCCCCTTTTGCTGCAGGACCTCGAGACGACGGCGTACGGTTTCGCGCGGCAGGCGTGTGATCTCGCAGAGGTCGCGGAGCAGGACCGGACGCAGTGGGGCGGGTGATGCGCTGGTGCCGCTCGCCGCGCGTCGGGGTGGCCACGGCCTCAGGGCGTCGATCGCGTTGAGGTGGGCCAGCACCGCAAGCAGGTAGACCGAGGTGAAATCGAGGTCGAGCACGCTGCGCGCGCGTCCCAGGTGGTACACCATGTGGCGGTTGATCGCGAACGCGACCGGCAGAAAGACGCGCGCGAAGTTCTGGTCGATGGTCTGCTGCTCCGTTTCGTCGTTCTTGGCCATCGCCGACGCCTCATTTCACCGAATCGAGTCGGCGGCGCCGCAGAATCCGTTGCGGAGCGGGCAGCGTCAAGCAAGGCCGGCCCGAAGTGGGCGCACCGATGTGGGTGCGGGTGCGCGATCGTTGCCGCACGCGCTCAACGCAGGCTGCGCACGAAGCCGCGCAGGTCCTCGACGAACAGCGCGGGCTGCTCCATCGCGGCGAAGTGGCCGCCGCGCGGCTGCGTGGTCCAGCGCACCACGTTGCAACTCTTCTCGACCAGCGAGCGCGGGAGCCGCGCGAGTTCACCCGGGTAGTCGGCCACCGCGACCGGCCTGGTGACCCGTGCGCCCGCCGGCACCGGCTCGTCCAGCACGCCGCGGTACAGCCACGCGGCGGTATCGAAGGTTCCGCTCACCAGATAGACCATGATGTTGTCGAGGATCCGTTCGCGGGAATGCACCGCCCACAGATCATCGTCGGGCAGCTGCGACCAACGGTGGAACTTCTCGAGAATCCACGCCGCGACGCCGAGTGGGCTGTCGGCCATCGCGTAGGACAGCGTCAGCGGTCTGGTCGACTGGATGACCATGTAGCCGTTCTCCGCGTGCCAGATGCGGCGCAGGGCGTCGATGGCCGCGATCTCCCCGGGGGTCTCGGGCCGCGCCTCGGGAGCGGTCCAGCCGAGCATGAAGTTCAGGTGCACGGCCGCGCAGCCCGCGCCTTCGTAACCCAGCCAGCTCGACACCGACGCGCCCCAGTCCCCGCCCTGCGCGACGTAGTCGCGATACCCCAGCACGGCCATCGCGCGGTCGAAGGCGCGCGCGATGGTGCGTGGTCCGATCGGGCGCCGTGGCCGCGACGAAAAGCCGTAGCCGATCAGCGATGGGATCACCAGCGTCATCGCGTCGCGGGCGTCGCCACCGTGGGCGGCCGGATCGCCGAGCGGTTCGATCACGTCGAGGAACTCGACGAACGATCCCGGCCAGCCGTGCGTCATCAGCACCGGTTGCGGGCGCGGACCCTTGCCGGCGACGTGGAGCGCGTGGACCGTGTAGTGCTCGCCGTCCACCTCGACGTCGATCAGCAGCTGCGGGAAGCGGTTCATCGCCATCTCGCGCGCGCGCCAGTCGTACGCGCCGCGCCAGTGGCCGACCAGCTCGCGCAGCACGGTGATGCTGGTGCCGTGAGCCCACGGCTCGTCTTCGGGCGCCAGCGGCCACTCGGCCTCGTCGAGCCGCCGTGCGATCCAGTCGAGCCGCTGCCCGGGAATCGCGATCGTGAAGGGGCGTACGTTCATCGGTTCACCTCGCTCGGCCTGCGTGGCGATCTTAGCGCGTGCAGTCGCCGGAGCAATGTGCACGGGCCGGGTGTCGTTCACCCGCACGGCGCCGGCGTACAATGCGCGCTCGTTTTCCGCTTGCCGCGATGTGGCCACCATGCCGTCGATCCATCTCGCCGACGGGCGCCGGGTTCCGTACCGGGTCCGCGTCTCGCCGCGCAGCCGCCGCGTGCGGCTCACGCTGAACCCGCGCGACGGGCTGGTGATGGTCACGCCACCGGGTGTCGATCGCCGGCAACTCGCCGAGCTCGCGCACGAGTGGCGCGACTGGGTCGCGCGCCAGCTCGACGCGCTCGGCATCGACGATGCCGCCGACGCCGCGACGGCCAGCGTCAGCTTGCCCGACTGCATCGTGCTGGCCGGCATCGAGGAACAGTGGCACGTGCTGCACCGCCACACACCGGGCGTGTCGGCGCGGGTGCTGGTGCGCGACGAGCGCAGCCTGGTGCTGGGCGGCGCCGCCGGCGATCTGTCGGAGCGCGTCGCGGCGCTGCGCCGCTGGCTGATGCGCCGTGCGCGCGACACGCTGCCGCCGCGCCTGGAGGCGCTCGCCGCGGAGACCGGACTGGACTTCGGGAGTGTCACCATCCGTGCCCAGCGCAACCGCTGGGGCAGCTGCTCGGCGCACGGTGACATCAACCTCAATTACCAGCTGCTGTTCCTGCCGCCGCCGTTGCTGCGCCACGTGCTGCTGCACGAACTGTGCCACACGGTGGAGCTGAATCATTCGCCGCGCTTCTGGGCCACGGTGCGCCGCTTCGAGCCCGATCTGGATGCGCGCCGCGCCGAGATGCGCCGCTCGTGGACGCACGTGCCGGACTGGCTCGCGGCGGCGCCCTGAGCGCGGCCGGAGGCGGTCCGCGCCGTGTTATGATCGCGGCTCGTCTTTCGCGGAGACTTGCATGAGCGCCAGCGATCCGATGCAGCTCGGCCACATGGCCGCCGAGGCCGAGATGGTCAAGGCGTTCCTGCGCACGAAGCATCCCGTCGAGCTGAGCGAGGCGGAGATCGCGGACCTCAAGGCACGCATCACCGCGCGGCTGCGCGCGGAAGACGCCGTGCTGGTCGCGCATTACTACACCTCGCCGCTGGTACAGGCGCTCGCCGAGGAAACCGGCGGCTGCGTCTCCGATTCACTGCAGATGGCGCGTTTCGGCCACGACCATCCGGCCAGCACACTGGTCGTAGCGGGCGTGCGCTTCATGGGCGAGACGGCGAAGATCCTCACCCCGGACAAACGCGTGCTGATGCCCACGCTCGAGGCGACCTGCTCGCTCGACGTGGGTTGTCCGGCCGGCCCGTTCGCCGAGTTCTGCGACCAGCACCCGGACCGCACCGTGGTGGTCTACGCGAACACCTCGGCGGCGGTGAAGGCGCGCTCCGACTGGGTCGTGACCTCGAGTATCGCGCTCGCGGTGGTCGAGCATCTCGCTGCGCGCGGCGAGAAGGTGCTGTGGGCACCCGACAAGTACCTCGGCTCGTGGGTGCAGCGCCAGACCGGCGCCGACATGCTGCTGTGGGACGGCGCGTGCATCGTGCACGAGGAGTTCAAGGCCAAGGGCATCGAGGACCTGCGCCGGGTCTATCCGGACGCCGCGGTGCTGGTGCACCCGGAATCGCCGGCGCCGGTGATCGCGCTGGCCGACGCCGTCGGCAGCACCACGCAGATCATCGACGCCGCGCGCCGGCTGCCGAACCCGCAGTTCATCGTCGCGACCGACCAGGGCATCTTTTACCAGCTGCAGCGCCAGGTGCCGGACAAGGAGTTCATCATTGCCCCCACGGCCGGCGAGGGCGCCACCTGCCGCAGTTGCGCGCACTGCCCGTGGATGGCGATGAACGAGCTGGAGGCGCTGCTGAAGTGCCTGGACGGCGGACCCGCGCACGAGATCGAAGTCGACCGCGAACTCGGCGCGCGCGCCATGTTGCCGCTGCAGCGCATGGTCGCTTTTTCGCGCGAACACGCCCGTTCGTAGGTTCGGCCTGCGGCCGAATATTGCCCGCCCGAGGACCGGATCCGCGAAGTCGTCCGGGCGCAGCCCGGATTTATGCGACGATTCCGGCAAGTCGATATGCAGGTTGAATCGCCAATACGTCAGGGCGCTTGACGATTATTGGGGTGTCCGTTAGGCTCCGGCCGGAGCGGTTTGGATGATCGACCATGCCGTGTACTGGTCGTCCCGTGGAGAGGCAAGCATGGATTTCCGCTATACACCGGAAGAGCAAAGGTTCCGGCTCGAGGTCCGCCGTTTCATTGCCGGGCACTGCCCGCGCGAGCTGACCGGCTACCATGAGATTCATGCCGAGCACGTGCCGCTGGAAATGGAATTCCTGAAGAAGATGGCGGCCAAGGGTTGGCTGGGCGCGGCGTTTCCGAAGGAATACGGCGGTCTCGGCGAAGAGCGCGTGCCGATGTCCGAGTACATCCTGATCGACGAGCTGCACCATGCGGATTTCGAAGGCGTTGCACTCACCATAACCTATCTCGTCGGCATCATCGGCAACACGCTGCTGCAGGTCGGATCCGAAGAGCTCAAGAGGGAGTTCCTGCCGCAAATGCTGAACGCCGACGTGCGTTTTGCGATTGCCTACAGCGAACCCGATGCCGGCAACGACATAGCCAGCATCTGCACGCGCGCAGTCGACGATGGCGATGATTTCATCATTACCGGGCACAAGCGTTTCATTACCTGCGCCGACACCTCCGATTACATGTGGACCCTGGTTCGATCCGAACCGGGCACGGTGCGCCACCAGGGTCTCAGTATCCTGTTGATGAAATCCGACCTGCCTGGCATCACCATTCAGGTGTTCGAGATGATGAACGGCATCCAGACCTGCGAGGTGTATCTCGACGAGGTGCGCGTGCCGAAGCGCTACCTCGTCGGAACGCGTGGCAATGGCTGGCGCTACCTCATGGAAGCGTTGTCGCGCGAGCGCATGACGATGATCAACTTCAAGGCGGTCAGCGAACCCTTCGAACGGTTCGTGCAATGGGTGCGCAGCGCCGAGATGGACGGAGAGGCGCTCGCGGCCGATCCGGTGGTGCGCCAGTCGCTGGCGAACATGCATGTGAAGATCGCCGGCGGCAAGATGCTGCAACTCGTCGCGGGGGCGCGCGCTGCGGACAAGAACTACATCCCCACGCTCGAAGCCGCAGCATGCAAGATGTACCGCGCCATGTTGAGCTGGGAGAAGGCAACGCTTGCCCTCGACATCATGCGTTCACAAGGCTTGCTGACGGCGGACAGTCCGGAGGCGCCACTCGACGGTTGGTGGGCGGCCGAATACGGGTGGGCGGGGCACGAGCTGTCGGGTGGTGGCGGCATGGATCTCAACCGCAAGATCATCGCGCAGCAGGGTCTCGGCCTGCCGCGCTGGTCAAACTGAACGGGCGGAGGGCGCAGGTGGACGTCAAGCTCAGCGAAGAGCAGCAGATGATGGTCGACGTGGCTCGCGAATTCCTGCGGGCAACATGCCCCCTCGATACCGTGCGCGCGTGGGAGAGACTCCCGATGGGCCATTCCGTGCCGGTCTGGAAGCAGATGGCCGAAATGGGGTGGATCGGCGCCATTTTCCCCGAAAGCCATGGCGGAATGGGTTTCGGCACCCTCGATCTGACGCTGCTGATGAAGGAAATGGGGCGAGTGGCGCTGCCGGGTCCGTTCCTCTCCACCGTGTTGCTTGCCGGCTGTACGGTACTGCGCGGCGGAACCGAACAGCATAAGCGGGACATCCTTCCCGGGATTGCTGCAGGCGATCTGCAGCTTTCGTTCGCGCTCGGTGAAGCCAGTGCGCGGCCCGATGCCGCAACCGTGCGCACCAGCGCGCAGCGCATCGATGACGGCTACGTGCTGAACGGCACAAAGCATTTCGTCGAATTCGCCGAACAGGCGAGCCGCATGGTGGTCGTGGCGCGCACCAGCGCGTCGGATGTTCCCGAATCGGGGCTGACGATATTCCTGGTCGATGCGAAAGCGCCGGGCATCGAGTACGTACCGTTGCGTACGCTGGCCCTGCAGCCGCAGGCGAAGGTGTTGCTCAAGGACGTAAGGGTGCGCGCCAGCGATATCATCGGGCGTGTCGATCATGGCTGGGAAATCCTGGATCCGGTGATCCAGGCGGCAACGGCCATCGTCTGTGGCTACATGAGCGGCCTCGCAGAGGGAGCACACGAACTCGGGCTGCAGTACTCGAAGGAGCGCATTCAGTTCGGCCAGCCGATCGGAGCTTTCCAGGCGATCCAGAACTACCTGGCCACGGCGTGGGCAAAGAACCTCATGGGCGAGTACCTGGGCTATTACGCGGCCTGGCTCATCGACAACGGGTTGCCCAGCCGCGAGGCGGTGTCGACGGCGAAGGCGTTCGTCGGTTATTCGGCGGTGGAGTCGACCCAGCTCGCCACGCAGCTCCACGGTGGGCTCGGAGCAACGGTCGATGCGCGCACCACGCCGTTTCTTCGCTGGGCGAAGCAGTTGCAGCAGACGCTCGGCAATTGCCAGTACCACGAAAAAATCGTCGCCCGCGAGATCCTCGACAAGGATCCGCTGCACCTGGATGAAAAATACGCAATCGCTCTGAGTTAGGAGAGCCGCATGCCGCTGCCGCCCGTGATTGATACCCGCTACGACGAGGTCGAGATCGGTCAGGAGATTCCCGCGATCGGTATCGGGCCGTTGAGCCACACGCAATTCGTCTTCATCGCCTCGTCGCACCACGACTGGTATCCGGCGCATCACGACGTCGAGTATGCCCGTGAGCAGGGGCTTCCGGACATCTTCATGAATGCAACCTGGCAGCACGGCATGTTCCAGCGCCTGTTGTGCGCATGGGCAGGTCCGAACGCCATTCCACGGCGCATCGCCTACCGCATGGGGCGCCCGATCGTGCGCTTCGATACAGTGCACGCGCGTGGTGTAGTGACCGGCAAAAGGATCGAGAACGACCTGAAGATGGTCGACCTGGACATCTGGCTCGACAAGCAGGACGCCGACAAGGTCACTGTCGGTACGGCCGTCGTCGTTCTTGCCGCATGAGGAGATCCGCATGAGCAGCGAAGTCCATGAAACCGATCCCGCCGGCTACGTCTACCGCATCGGCACCGAGGAGGAAGGGATGCAGTGGATCGGGCGCGAGTCCGCCTCGATCGAACAGCCCTACCCGATCGATGTAGAGCACATCGAACACTTTGCCGAAGGCATCCAGGATCCGAACCCGCTTTACTGGAGCGAGGAGTTCGGACGCCAGACCCGCTGGGGCGGTCGCATCGCGCCGTGGGGCGTGATCGTCCTGACCGCCGAACACAAGGTCTGGCGCCCCCAGTGGATGGACCAAAGGCCGGAAACCGGCACGTTCTTCATGACCGTGCCGCTGCCGGGGAACCGGTTGCTGGCAACCAATTACGAAATCGAGTGCTTTGCGCCGCTGCGCCCGGGAGATCGTGTGTTAAAGACGGAGCGCCTGGAGTCGATCGTGCCCAAGACCTTCCGTGTCGGTGTCGGGCACCAGGTCACCGTCAAGGCGTTTTTCCGCAACCAGAACGGCGAGTTGTGCATCACCGACAGTCGCACCGTCTTTCGTTACCGGTCGGGCACCGGAGCCGGCTACGAGGTTGCACACTGAGTGGATCCCCGACCATGAGCCAGAACCCCAGGCGCAAGACCGCGATCGTCGGCATCGGTGCCACCGAGTTTTCGAACGATTCCGGTCGCAGCGAGCGGCGGCTCGCGGTGGAGGCGGTGCTCGCCGCGCTCGAAGACGCCGGGATCGCACCCGACGAGGTGGACGGACTCATCAGCTCGGATTGTGACGCCACCAACCAGCTCGAACTCGTCAACGCGATGGGGCTGCGCAACGTCGCCTGCTACGCCACGATTCCGCACGGTGGCGGTTCCCCGTGCGGCGTCACCGCACACGCAGCGATGATGGTGGCGTCGGGGGCGTGTCGCCACGTGGTTGCGTACCGTTCGCTGAACGAACGCTCGGGGCAGCGCTACGGTAGTGTCGATGCGCAACCGCGCTTTCCCGGGGTGTTCGGACTGCATGCGCCGTACGGGCTGGTCGTTCCCGGCGAATGGACGGCGATGCATGCGCGGCGACGCATGATCGAGTTCGGCGAAACCCGCGAGCAGTGGGCGGAAGTGCCGGTTGCGTTTCGCGTGCACGCGAATCGCAACCCGCGCGCGATGCAGTACCGCAAGCCGTTGACCCGGCAGGACTACCTCGATGCACCGATGCTCGCCGAGCCGCTGTGTCGCTTCGACTACTGCCTGGAAACCGACGGTGCCGTTGCGTACGTGGTGAGCTCCGCGGAGCGGGCGAGATCGCTTGCATCGGTGCCTGCCTATGTTCACGCCACGGCCCAGGCGACGGGTTTTCCCGTCTGGTACCAGACGAACTACTATCGCGAATCGCTTACCACCGGTGATGAGGCGGTTGCTACCGCAGCGAACCTGTGGAAGGCGAGTGGCTTGGGGCCGCGCGATATCGACGTTGCCCAGATCTATGACCACTTCGCCCCGCTGGTGCTCACCTCGCTCGAGGATTACGGGTTCTGCAGGAAGGGCGAGGCAGCGGCTTTCGTTGCCGGTGGCCGCATCGCGCTCGGTGGCGAGTTGCCGCTGAACACGGCCGGCGGGCTGCTGTCCGAAGGCTATATCCACGGCTGGAACCTGATTCTCGAAGGGGTGCGCCAGATCCGCGGAACCTCGACTGCGCAAGTCGAGGACGTGGAGTTTTCGCTGGTCACCAGCGGCTGGGGGGCACCGACGAGTGCACTCGTTCTTGCGAGGTGAAATGAAATGAGTCGGCAGACGTCGCCGGTGCCACGCCCGCTGCCACAGGTCGACCCGGACCATGCACACTGGTGGGAAGCGCTGCGTCGCCATGAACTGCTGGTGCAGGAATGCCCGCAATGCAAGGCGTGCATATTTCCGCCTCAGCCGGCCTGCCCGTACTGTCGCTCGCTGGAGCGCGGGTGGCGCCGCTCGAGCGGGCGCGGCAAGGTGTACAGCTGGGTGGTCGTGCACCGGGCTTCGCACCCGTGGTTTGCCGATCGGATTCCGTATGCCGCCGTGCTGGTGGAAATGGAAGAGGGCTTTCGTGTCGTCGGCAGTATCGATTGTCCGCCGGAACGCGTACAGGAGGGGATGCCGGTAGAGGCGGGTTTCGAGGATGTGGACGAGCAGATCAGCCTGTTGAGGTTCCACGCGAACAATCCGGTGTAGGTTCGGCCTGCGGCCGAACAGGGTCGGCACGAACGTCCGGGCGCAGCCCGGACCTACAGGTCGATTTCCTTGCGCATGGAGTGGATGTCGGTGATGCGCGCCTGCACGCTGGCACTGGTGTGGAAATCGCTGGCGGCGAGGTCGAGCGCGTAGCCGAGCTGCCGTTCGGCCAGGTCCAGCGCGCCGTTGAGGATGAAGTACTCGGCGCGCGCGCGGTGCAGATCGATGATCTGCCCGGCGAGTCCGCGCGCCTCGGCGAGTTCGTACCAGACCTGTGGATCGCTGCCGCGACGCTGCGTGTGCTCGGTCAGCACGCGCGCCGCCTGGCGCGGGTCGCCGTGGCGCTGCAGCGCCGCCGCGAACGCCATGGTGAGCGGGTGATTGCCGGGGTTCACGGCCAGTTGGCGGCGCAGCCGTTCGACCGCCGTGGCGGTGTCGTTGGCTGCGAGTTCGATCTCGGCCGCCGCCAGCACGTAGGCGATGCGCCCGGGGTCGCGCTGCAGCAACGGCGCCAGCGTCTGCCGCGCCCGTTCCAGTTCGTTCGCGCGCGCCAGTGCCAGCGCGAGGCCGTAGACGTTGCCGGTCGAATCCTCGCCGTGCTTGTCGATCTCGGCGCGAAAACGCTTGATCGCGAAACCGGGTGTTTCGGCGAACGAGAGCTGCACGCGCGCGCGCATCAGCGCGAAATCCACGCTGTCGTGGCGTCCGTCGTCGGCGGGGAAGTTCCGTGCCCGGTTGCGTGAGTCCGCCACGCGGCTCTCGGTCACCGGGTGCGACAACAGGAACTCCGGCGGCCGCTGCCCCGCGTAGCGCAGCGACTCGAGCATGCGCGTGAACATCCGCGGCATGCCCTCGGCATCGTAGCCGGCGGCCACCAGCGTCTGCATCCCGAGGCGGTCGGCCTCGCGTTCGTGCGCGCGGCTGAAACGCAGTTGCTGCTGCTGGATCGCGGCCTGCGTGGCCGTGATCGCCGCCATTCCCGCGTTGCCGCCCGACGTCGCCGCAACCACCAGGCTGCCGAGCAGCGCGAGCATGTTCGGTACTGCGTTGCTGCGCGCCTCCTCGATGCCGCGCGCGAAGTGCCGCTGGCTGAGGTGCGCGAGTTCGTGCGCGATCACCGAGGCGAGCTCGTCCTCGTGCCCGGCGTGCAGCAGCAGCCCGTTGTGGATGCCGACCACGCCGCCGGGAACCGCGAAGGCGTTGATGGTCTGGTTCTCGACCACGACCACGTCCAGACGCGCATCGCTCAGCTCGCTGTGCGAGGCGAGGTCGAACACCACGTGCTCGAGGTAGTCCGCCAGCAACGGATCGGAAGAGGTGCGCACCTGGCTGCGGAACATGCGCAGCCACGCCTGCCCCAGCTTGCGCTCGACCTGTGGCGAAACCACCGCCGAAGAGGCGTCGCCGAGCGCCGGCAGTTCGATGTCGACGGCGCGCGCCGCCTGCCAGCCGATGGCCAGTGCGAGGCCGCCGGCGGCGATGAAGAACGAGCGAGCGGATGCGCTGGCGAGGGAAAACGGCACGGGAACTTCAGGCCTCCGCTGCGGGTTGCACGAGTTGCGGACTTTGATCGCCCGGCGCGCAGAAGATTCCCCGCTTGGGACGCCGGATCGCGGTAGTTATACTACAACGCCGACCTTCCGGGGCGGCTGCACGCACGGAGACCGATCGATGCACGAGGTGGACGCCCGCGGCATGTCCTGCCCGCTGCCGCTGCTCAAGGCCAAGAAGGCGCTGAACGCGATGTCGCCCGGCGAACGTGTGCGCGTGCTCAGCACCGACGCCGGTTCGGTGCGCGATTTCCGGGTATTCTGCGAACAGAGCGGCAACCTGCTGCTCGAGGCCTCATGCGAGGACGGCGTCTACACGCACGTGCTGCAGAAGCGCGTGGCCGGCTGAGCGTTCGGCAGAACTCGCCCGCCCCCAGAATCGATCTCTTGCGGAGTCCTGATGCGCACCCCGAATTCCCTGCGTCTGTCCGTGCTGTCGTTGCTGTGTCTGCTGGTCACGGCCTGTGTCGCGCTACCCAAGGCTCCCCCGGCGGTGGTCGCCAGCCCGCAGGACACGCGCGCGTACCGGTACCTGGAACTGCCGAACCGCATGCGGGTGCTGCTGGTCTCCGACCCGCAGACCGACAAGGCCGCCGCCAGCCTGCTGGTCGGCGCCGGCAGCGGCAACGATCCGGCGCATCGCCAGGGGCTGGCGCATTTTCTCGAGCACATGCTGTTCCTCGGGACGGGCAAGTACCCCGATCCCGGCGAATACCAGGAGTTCATCAACGCGCACGGCGGCTCGCACAACGCCTATACCGGCATCGACCGCACCAACTATTTCTTCAGCGTCGAACCCGCGAGCCTGGAGCCCGCGCTCGATCGCTTCGCGCAGTTCTTCGTCGCGCCGCTGTTCGATCGCGCCTACGTGGAGCGCGAGGCCAACGCGGTGGATTCCGAGTACCGCCTGGGACTCAAGGACGACGGGCGGCGTGAGTTCGACGTGCTGCGCGAACTCGTGCGTCCGGAGCACCCGCTGGCCAAGCTCGGGGTGGGAAACCTGCAGACGCTGGACGCCGGGCACGGCGATCTGCGCGCCGACCTGCTGGCGTTTCACGAGCGGTATTACAGTGCCGCGCTGATGACGCTGGTCGTGCTGGGGCGCGAGTCCCTCGACGGGCTGCAGTCGCTGGTCGAGCAGCGTTTCGGTGCGGTCGCGGACCGCGGGCAGGACGAGCTGCGCGACGTGCCGTCGATGTTCGCGCCGGGAACCCTGCCGCTCGAGGTGCGCATCCGTCCCGAAAAGGAACTGCGCGAACTGACGCTGTTGTTCCCGCTGCCGTCGGCGCGTGAGCGCTATGCGGCCAAGCCGCTGGAGTACATCGGCAACCTGCTCGGTCACGAGGGTCCCGGCAGCGTGCTGGCGGTGCTGAAGGCGCGCGGGCTCGCCGAGAGCCTGAGCGCCGGCGCCGGACTCGATCTCTACGGCGAGGACGCGTTCCAGGTGAGCCTGCAGCTCACGCCCGCCGGCGTGGAGCGCTACCGCGAGATCGTCGCGCTGGTGTTGCGGGCGGTCGAGGGCCTGCGCGGCGGTATCGACGAGTGGCGCTTCCGCGAGCAGGGCGAGCTCGCGGCGCTGGGTTTCCGTTTCCGCGAAAAGGGTAGCCCGACCTCGGCGGTGATCGGTCTGGCCGAGTCGCTGCAGCAGTATCCGGTGGCCGATGCACTGCGCGGGCCCTACGTCTACAGCGATTACGATCCGCAGCTGATCGCCACCTACCTCGGTTACCTGCGTCCGGACAACCTGCTGCTGACGCTGTCGCACCAGGAGGCGGTGACCGATCGCAGCAGCCGCTGGTTCGCGACGCGGTACGGATTGAACCGCCTTGACGCAGCCACGCTAGCGCGCGAGGCCGCCGCCGCCGTCGAGGCGCCGCTCGCGCTGCCGCGGCCGAACGAGTTCGTGCCCCGCCGCGTCGAGATGAAACCGGCCGCCGCGGCGAGCGAGCGTCCGGTGTTGCTGGAGGACTCCGCGGGACTGCGGCTCTGGCATCTGCAGGACACCGTGTTCGGTGTTCCGCGTGCGTCGGTGATGCTGCAGTTGCTTTCGCCGGTACCGGGTCGCAGCGCGCGCGACGCCGCGCTCGCCGTGCTGCACGCGCGGCTGGTCGACGACGCGCTGAACGAGTACGCGTACCCGGCCACGCTGGCCGGCCTGGAGTACGCGGTCGAACCCGGTGCGCGCGGGCTCACGGTGCGCCTCGGCGGCTACGACGACCGGCAGTCGCTGCTGCTGGACACGGTGCTGCAGATGCTGCGGCGCGCGCGTTTCGATCCGGAGCGCTTCGCCGCGATCCGCACCGAGCTGTTGCGCGAGTGGGGCAACAGCGCGCGGCGGCGTCCCTATGAGCAGCTGATCGACGAAATGCGCGTGAGCCTGGTCGCGCGCAACTACCGCGACGCGGACCTGCGCGCGGCGCTCGAGGGCGCCGGACCCGAGGATCTCGCGCGTTTCGTCACCGAACTGCAGGGGGCGGTGACGCTCGAGATGCTGGTGCACGGCAACCACACGGCGGCCGAGGCGCAGGCGCTCGCGCACCGGGCGCGCGTGGTGCTGGGTTCGCCACCGCAAGCGGAGGTGCCGCCGGTCGAGGTGCTCGCGTTACGCCGCGAATCACTGGCTCGCGGCATCACGGTCGACCACCCCGACTCGGCGCTGATGCTCTACGTGCAGGGCGCGGACAGCAGCGATGACGAACGTGCCCGGCTCGCGCTGGACGCGCAGATCCTCGGCGCGGCGTTCTTCAATCAACTGCGTACCGAACAGCAACTCGGTTACGTGACGTTCGCGCAGAACTACCCGCTGCATCGCGTGCCGGGAATGGTCTTCGCGGTGCAGTCGCCGGTGGCTTCCCCGCGCGCGCTCGCCGAGGCGTTCGAAGCGTTCCTGGCCGGCCAGCGGGAGTCGGCCGCGCAACTCGACGAGGCGGCGTTCGAGCGCCATCGGCGCTCGCTAGCCGAGCGCCTGCGCGAGCGGCCGAAGTCGCTCGGCGAGGCAAGCCAGCGGCTGTGGGCCGAGATAGGCATCGGCGCCCGGGATTTCGACGATCGCGAGCGCATCGCAGCGGCCGTTGAGCGGGTGAGCCGTGAGCAGTGGCTGCGCCACTTCGAGGTACAGATCGCGGCGGTCGAGCGGCGCGGCGTGTGGTTCTGGAGCGAGGGCAGCGTGCACACCGGCGACGCCGGCCATGCACCGGCGGGCAGGACCATGCCGCCCGGCTGGCCCGCAGGGCAGCCTGTGTACCGTTTCGAGCGCCCGTCCACAGTGCAGGATCCGTCGGCGGCACTACACTAGACGCTGACGCCTCGCCCGCTGCAGGCCGCGCAAGCCGATGCTGAACAGGACCGCACTGATAGTCGACGATTCGCGCACGGCGTGCCAGGTGCTGCGCCTGATGCTCGAGCGCGAGGACTTCCAGGTCGCGACCTGCGCCAGTGCCGAGGAGGCGCTAGAGCATCTCGGTGGTCACCGTCCCGGCATCATCTTCATGGATCACATGATGCCGGGCATGGACGGATTCCAGGCCGTCAAGGAAATCAAGGCCAATCCGGCCACCGCTACGATTCCGATCGTGATGTACACCGCCCGCTCGGGCGAGGTGTACGTCGGGCAGGCGCACGCGCTCGGGGCCGTGGACATCCTGTCGAAGCCACCCACGCGCGAGAGCCTGCGTGCGGTGTTCCGCCGCATCGACGAGCGTTACGTAGCGGCGGACGTGGAGGCGCTCGAGGTCGTGAGCGAAGCCTCGGACGAGACGCCGCCAGCAGTGGAGCCGCCGGTGGTACCTGACGAGGGGAACGTCGCGGCCGCTGCACCGGCAGGGGCGCGTGAGCGCGCCATGCCGGCGGTGACCGCGGTGCCGGTGCATGCACGACGCGCAGTGGAAACGGCGCCACCGCGCGGGCGGGTTTCGTGGTGGGCGGCACTGGCTTTCGGCGTGCTCGCCTTCGTGGCGGGTGCCCGCGTGGGCGACGACGCGCGCCAGGACCGCGCGCGCTTCGAGGCGCTGTCGTGGGCGCTGGCAGACGGGGTTCCCTACGCGTTCGGCGAGGTGCCGTTCGGCGGCGAGCGCTTGCGCTGGATCGAGGAGTTGCTGGGACACCTGCGTGTGGCCGGCTACCGTGGCGTGGTGCGGGTGCGCGGACACGCCGGCCAGTTCTGCCTGGTTCCCCGGGGTGATGGCTGGACGGTGGCCGAGGCGGCGTTGCCGATCGAGGAATGCGCGACCATCGGTCTTGACCCGGCGGCCACCCGCCTCGGCAGCGGGCGCCAATCGCCGGAGTTCCGCGAGTTCCTGTGGCGCAGCCCGTTGCTCGGGCGCTCCGGAATCCGCCTGGTGGTCGAGGCCGCCGGCGATAGCGAGCCGTTGCAGCCATATCCTGCGCCCGGGCGCGTGCGTACCGCCGGCGACTGGAACCGCGTGGCGGCCCTGAACAACCGCGTCAGCGTGGAACTCGTCCCCGACGATTGAAACGCGCTCCGGCCGCCGGCGAATCGCTCCGCGCGACGCAGGACCGTGTCAGACCGGGCACCTTCGGCTACACTGCCGCCAGTCCGTTGCCGGTCGCGAGGCCTCGCGGCTGTTCGGCCGGCCCCGTCGAGGAGAGAGCATGCAGCAGCAGGATATGGATCCCGCGGAAACCGGCGAATGGCTCGAGGCGCTGGATTCGGTAGTGCGCAACCGTGGGCGGGGGCGCGCGGCGTTCCTGCTCAAGCAACTGGCCGACCACGCGACCGACGCTGGCGTGAAGATGCCGCCGGCGATCACCACGCCGTATCGCAACACCATCCCGGTCGAATCCGAGAAGCGCATGCCGGGCGACCTGTTCGTCGACCGGCGCATCCGCTCGCTGATTCGCTGGAACGCGCTGGCGATGGTGATGCGCGCGAACGACGACGACGAGGAACTGGGCGGTCATATCGCGACTTTCCTTTCCAGCGCCACGCTCTACGACGTCGGTTTCAACTATTTCTTCCGCGGCAACCAGCCCGGCAAGCCGGGCGACGTGGTGTTTTTCCAGGGTCACAGCGCGCCGGGCATGTACGCGCGCGCGTACCTCGAGGGACGCATCGACGAGGACCGGCTCGACAGTTTCCGCCGTGAGGTCGACGGCCGTGGCCTGTCCTCGTACCCCCACCCGTGGCTGATGCCCGATTTCTGGCAGTTCCCGACCGTCTCGATGGGCCTGGGTCCGATCCAGGCCATCTACCAGGCGCACGTGATGCGCTACCAGCAGAGCCGCGGTCTGGTCGACCACGGCGAGCGCAAGGTGTGGGCCTTCGTCGGCGACGGCGAATGCGACGAGCCCGAGACGCTGGGAGCGATCGGCATGGCCGGGCGCGAGCAGCTGGACAACCTGATCTTCGTGGTGAACTGCAACCTGCAGCGCCTCGACGGCCCCGTGCGTGGCAACGGCAAGATCATCCAGGAACTCGAGGGCATCTTCCGCGGCGCGGGCTGGAACGTGATCAAGGTGATCTGGGGCCGGCTGTGGGACCCGCTGTTCGCGCGCGACGAGTCGGGACTGCTGCAGAAGCGCATGGACGAGGTCTGCGACGGCGAATACCAGAACTACAAGTTCAACGGCGGTGCGTACACGCGCGAGCACTTTTTCGGGAAGTACCCGGAGACGCTCGAACTGGTGAAGGACCTCTCGGACGAGGACATCATGTACCTCAACCGCGGCGGGCACGATCCGTACAAGGTCTATGCCGCGTACCACGAGGCCTTCCACCACAAGGGCCAGCCGACCGTGATCCTCGCCAAGACGATCAAGGGCTACGGCATGGGCACCTCCGGCGAGGCGGCGAACGCGACGCACTCCGTGAAGAAGATGGATCTGGAGAGCCTGAAGAAATTCCGCACCCGTTTCAGCATCCCGCTGCGCGACGACGAGCTGAAGGCGGTGCCGTACTACCGTCCCGCTCCCGACAGTCCGGAGGCGGTCTACATGCGCCAGCGTCGCGAGGCGCTGGGCGGCTACCTGCCGAGCAGGCACGTCAGCGCGGAAAAGCTGCCGGTGCCGCCGCTGGAGACGCTCGCGGCGCAGCTCAAGGGCAGCGGGCACCGCGAGATCTCGACCACCATGGCGTTCGTGCGCGTGCTGGCCGCGCTGGTCAAGGCGCCCGGATTCGGCGAGCGCGTGGTGCCGATCATTCCAGACGAGGCGCGCACCTTCGGCATGGAGGGCATGTTCCGCCAGCTCGGGATCTATTCGTCGGTGGGGCAGCGCTACACCCCGCACGACGCCGGCGGCATCCTCTACTACAAGGAGGATCGCAAGGGGCAGATCCTCGAGGAGGGCATCAACGAAGCCGGCGCGATGTCGGCCTGGATCGCGGCGGCCACCTCGTATGCGAACCACGACCTGACGATGGTGCCGTTCTACATCTACTACTCGATGTTCGGTTTCCAGCGCGTGGGCGATCTGGCGTGGGCGGCCGGCGACCAGCGCGCACGCGGTTTCCTGATCGGTGCGACCGCGGGCCGTACCACGCTGAACGGCGAGGGGCTGCAGCACCAGGACGGGCACAGCCACCTGCTGGCATCGACGATCCCGAACTGCGTCGCCTACGATCCCACCTACGCTTACGAGCTCGCCGTGATCGTGCATCACGGGCTGGAAGTGATGTACGGGCGCGGCGAGGACCGCTATTTCTACATCACCACGCTGAACGAGAACTACGCACACCCGGAAATGCCGCCCGGCTGCGAGCAGGGCATCGTGCGCGGAATGTACCGCGTGGAGAGCGCGGCGCCGAAGGCGAAGACCGTGGTGCAGTTGATGGGCTGCGGCGCGATCCTGCGCGAGGTGCGCGCGGCGGCGGCCTTGCTGCGCGAGGATTTCGGCGTGGACGCCGACGTCTGGAGCCTGACCAGCATCACCGAGCTGCGCCGCGACGGCATAGACGCCGAGCGATGGAACATGCTGCATCCCGCTGCGCGCAAGCCGCGCGTGCCGTGGATCACACAGATGCTCGACGGCGCGAGCGGACCGGTGGTCGCGGCCACCGACTACGTGCGTGCGTGGGCCGACGGCCTGCGGCCGTTCATCCGCCAGCGCTACAGCGTGCTCGGTACCGACGGCTTCGGCCGCAGCGACACGCGCGCGAAGCTGCGCCATTTCTTCGAGGTGGACCGGCATTTCATCGTCGTGGCGGCGCTGAAGGCGCTGGCCGACGACGGCAGGATTCGCCCCGCGAAGGTGGTCGAGGCGATCGAACGCTATGGAATCGATGCCGAGAAGCCCAACCCCGCGACGGTGTGAAAGGCGCACCCAGGCGGACTCCCCGGGAGGCAGGAAGAACAGCGTGAAGCAGGTACAGGTGAGAATTCCGGCGCTCGGCAACGCGGCCGACGTCGAGGTGATCGAGATCGCCGTCGCGGAAGGCACGGTGGTCGCGGCCGAGCAGACGCTGCTCACGCTGGAGTCCGACAAAGCCTCGATGGAGGTGCCGGCGCCGGTGGCCGGTACCGTGCGCGGTATCCGCGTGAAGCTCGGCGATCGCGTGTCCGAAGGCGATGCGATCCTCGCGATCGAGACCGCCGCCGAGGTCGAAGCCGGAGCGCCGGCCGTTGCGGTGGCGGAGGAGCCCGCTGCGGTGGCCGCGGCAGTCGAGCCTGAGACGGGGGCAACCGGGGTCGATTCCGGTACGGCTCCCGCTGCACCCGAGGTGGTGCTGGCTATCGGCAGTGCCGCTCCGACCGCCGCGAACACCGTCGAGCTGGTGGTGCCCGATCTCGGCAACGTGGACGCGGCCGAGGTGATCGAGCTCTCGGTGCGGGTCGGTGAACACGTCGCGGAAGGCGCGGCGTTGATGGTGCTCGAGAGCGACAAGGCCTCGATGGAGGTGCCGGTGCCGGCTGCAGGCGAGATCGTCGAACTCGCGGTCGCGGTCGGCGATCGCGTCGTCGCGGGGCAGCGCATCGGCAGCCTGCGCGGCGCGCAGGGTGTGATCGCAGCCGCGGCGCCGCAGGTGCAGGCGCCGAGAACCGCCACGCCGCAGCAGTTGCAGGCGTCGAGAACCGCTACGCCGCCGGATGCCGGAACGATCGCGGCCGCTGCCGCGGCAGGCGGGAAGGTCGACGAGGGCGATGCCGGTGCGGCGATCTCCCGCGTGTTCGCGCAGGAGCAGCGGCGGCTCGCCGAACACCACCACAGCGCTCCGGCGCCGAGCGCATCGTCCGCGGTCTATGCCGGCCCCGCAGTGCGCCAGCTGGCGCGCGAACTCGGCGTCGATCTGCCCGCGGTGCACGGCAGCGGCCCGAAGGGACGGGTCCGCAAGGAAGACCTGCGCGTCTACGTGAGGGAGCGGCTCGCCGCTCCGCCGCAGGCGCCGGTGGCGGCATTGCCCGCGATTCCGGAGGTGGATTTCGCGGCCTTCGGGCCGGTGGAGACGGTGGCGCTGGGCGCGATCCAGAAGGCCACCGTCACCAACATGACGCGCAGCTGGCTGAACGTGCCGCACGTCACGCAGTTCGACCTCGCGGACGTCGGCGACCTGGAGGATTTTCGCGCCGGGCTGAAGACCGAGATGCAGGCGCGTGGCAACAAGCTCACGCCGCTGCCCTTCGTGCTGCTGGCGGTGGCGCGGGCACTGCGCGAACACCCGCGTTTCAATGCCTCTCTGGCACCCGACGGCGCGCAGCTGGTGCTCAAGAAGTACTGCCATATCGGCATCGCGGTCGATACGCCGCAGGGGCTGGTGGTGCCGGTGTTGCGCGATGTCGACCGCAAGAGCGTGTGGGACATCGCCGCCGAGGCGCGTGAACTCGCCGAGCGTGCACGCAACCGCAAGTTGAAGCTCGCCGACATGCAGGGCGGCTGCTTCACCGTCTCCAGCCTCGGTGGCATCGGCGGCGAAGGCTTCACGCCGATCGTCAACGCGCCCGAGGTCGCGATCCTCGGCGTCTCGAAACTCGCGATCCGTCCGGTGTGGAACGGCAGCGCCTTCGTGCCGCGCCAGACACTGCCGTTGTCACTGTCTTATGACCACCGGGTGGTCAACGGCGCCGACGCCGGCAACTTCCTGAGCTTCCTGGTCGGGCTGCTGGGCGATATCCGCCGTCTGTTGCTCTGACGCTCGCGTCGCTCACGCGCGCACCCTGCGGCCGGCGGGGTCGCGCAGCTATAATGCGCGCTCGCAGCGACGCCATACCCGACAGGAACACCACCCGATGATCATCAAGCCCAAGGTTCGCGGATTCATGTGCATCACGGCGCACCCCACCGGGTGCGCGGCCAGCGTGGCCGGGCAGATCGCGTGGGTGCGCGGGCAGGGTCCGGTAGCGAACGGACCCCGGCGTGTGCTCGTGCTCGGCGCCTCCACCGGCTATGGCCTGGCGTCGCGGATCACCGCGGCGTTCGGCTGCGGCGCGGCGACCGTCGGCGTGTTCTTCGAGAAGGAAGGTGCCGAGGGCAAGTGCGGCACGGCCGGCTGGTACAACGCGGCGGCCTTCCATCGCGAGGCGGCCGCGGCGGGACTCGGCGCCTGGAGCATCAACGGGGATGCTTTCTCCGCCGAGATCAAGCGCGAGACGATCGACCTGGTGCGCCGCGAGCTCGGCCAGGTGGACCTCGTCGTCTACAGCCTGGCGGCGCCGCGACGCACGCACCCGGTGACCGGCGTCACGCACAAGTCGACGCTGAAGCCGATCGGCAAGCGCATCGAGGAGCGCACGCTGGACACCGATCGCCGCGAGATCAAGCGGGTGGCGCTCGAGCCGGCGAGCGCGGAGGAGATCGCCGACACGGTGGCCGTGATGGGCGGCGAGGACTGGGAGATGTGGATCGACGCGCTGCTCGGCGCCGGCGTGCTGGCGCCGGGAGCGCGCACCACCGCGTACACCTATCTCGGCGACCGCATCACCTGGGACATCTACTGGGAAGGCACCATCGGCGCGGCGAAGAAGGACCTTGACCGCACGGCGCTGCGCCTGGACCGGAAGCTCGCGCCGCTCGGCGGCAAGGCCTATGTGTCGGTGCTGAAGGCCGTGGTCACGCAGGCGAGCTCGGCGATCCCGATCATGCCGCTGTATCTTGCGCTGCTGTTCCGGGTCATGAAGGCGCGCGGCACGCACGAGGGGTGCATCGAACAGGTGGACGGCCTGTTCCGCAGCGCGTTGTGCGTGGCCTCGCCCGCGGTCGACGATGCCGGCCGGCTGCGCATGGACGGCAAGGAACTCGACGCGGAGGTGCAGCGCGAGGTCGAGCGGCTCTGGCCGCTGGTCGAGACCGACACCATCGACGAGCTCAGCGATTTCGCGGGCTACCAGCAGGAGTTCCTGCGCCTGTTCGGATTCGGTTTCCCGGGCGTGGATTACGACGCCGACGTCGACCCGGTGGTACCGATCCCGTGTCTCGTGGGCTGAGCAGGTCCGGTGTGCCCCGATGATCACGCTCGAACCCGGTCGGATCAGCGCACTGTCGTCGCGCGTGCGCCGCATCGTGGCGCCGAATCCCTCGGTGATGACCGGACCGGGAACCAACACCTATCTGGTCGGTACGCGCGAGATTGCCGTGATCGACCCCGGCCCCGATGAGCCGGCGCACATCGACGCCATCCTCGCGGCGGGTGCCGGTCGCATCCGCTGGGTACTGGTCACGCACACCCACGAGGACCACTCGCCGGCGGCCGCACGGCTGGCGCAGGAGACGGGCGCCGAACTGCGCGGCGCGCCGGCGCCCGCCGACGATCCGTACCAGGATCACTCGTTCCGCCCCGACGTCGCGTTCGGCTGCGAGCCGCTGTTGGCCACGGGCGAGTTCCGCCTGCGTGCGATCCACACGCCTGGTCACGTTGCGAACCATTACTGCGTGCTGCTCGAGGACGAGGGCATGCTGATGACCGGCGACCACATCATGAACGGTTCCACCGTGGTCATCATTCCGCCGAGCGGTGATATGCACGACTACCTCGAGTCCTTGCGTCGCCTGCGCGAACTGCCGCTCGCCAGCCTCGCGCCGGGGCACGGCGAGTTGATGCCCGGGCCGGTGGCGGTGATCGACGGCATCGTCGAGCACCGCCTGCAGCGCGAGCGCAAGGTCGCGCGCGTGCTTGCCCAACGCGGCGGTACCCTCGACGCACTGGTGCTCGCGGCCTACGACGACGTACCGAGCTCGATCCATCTGATGGCCAGGTACTCGCTGTGGGCGCACCTGCTGAAGCTCGAGCGCGAGGGTCGCGCCAGCGAACAGGACGGCGTCTGGTCAGCGCGCTGAGCCGCCGGTCGCCGCGATCTCGTCTTCGATGTCCAGCAGCAGCACGGAAGCGGGCTGCACGGTGCGCGCGCGTTCGAGCAGTGCGCGTGCGTACCCCACGTTGCCGCTCGCCAGCGCGCCACTGACCAGCCGCGCGTACGCCGCGACGATGCGTTCCAGCCCCTCTTGCGCACGCGCGTTGGCGGGCTCCAGCGCGAGCACCGCCGCGTAGTTCGCCGCCGCGCTGTCCGGGTACGGTTCGGTGAGCCGCAGCGCCGCGAGCGCGGCGTCGGCGCGGCCCAGCAGGAACTCCACCTGCAGTGTCAGCCGCGGGTCGCTGGCGGCGGGCGGCGTGGCCTCGGTGGCTGGCACCACGGCGGACGGGGTCGCGGATTCCTCCGGTGGAGCCGCGGCCGCCAACGGCACTGGCGATGCGACCGTCCCGGTGGGCGTTGCCGGTTCAGGATCGGTGGTGCGTGGCATCTCCCGGGGTTTGCTCGCGGTTGCGGTTGCGGTCGTGGTCTCGGCCTGCGGGTCCGGCGCAGGCGCGGGCGTCGTTGCCGGGCGTCCCAGCATCAGCAGTGCCAGTGCGGGCAGCAGCAACCACGCGGAGCGCCACGTCCAGCGTGGGCTCGCGCCGGCAGCCTCCGTCGCCGGAGGAGGCGCGGCTGCGGAGGCCGGCGCGGGCGACGTGTGCGGTGCGGCTTCCACGGCCTCGAGTGCGGTGGGGGTGCCCGCGCGGTTGCCGATCCGCAGCCGGGCCACCACGCGTGCCGTCGCTTCATCGTCCTCCGGGGCGGCAGGGGCGGGCGCCGTGACGAGGTGCGGATGCAGCAGGCGGCGGGTGAACACCGTCTCGAGCAAGGCGAACTCGTCGGGGCTCGGGTCGAGCGGCGCGAAATGGCGCCGCAGCAGTCGCCCCAGCCGGCGTGGATCGAGTGCGTAGCCCGCGCTGCCCGGCTGCACGAGATCCGTGTGCAGCGCGGCGATGATCCCCGCCCGGCGTTCGCGCAGCGTGCGCAGCAGTTGCAGGGTGCGCGCGTGGCGCTGTGCCCCGGGCTCGAGCGCCGCGGCATCGAACAGCGCGTTCATGAAATCCGTGCAGGCCGCCTGCAGCCGCTCGCCGGCACCATCGGCGAGCGTGCCCGGCGCATCGTCCCGCGTGGTGGCTCCGGCAGGCAGTGGCAACAGCATCGCGAGTCCTGCGTTTACCCGTGTCGCGGACTTCAAGCAAGATTCGGGCGATTCCAGAAAAGATCATGCAACACAGGCAGTTGCAGGATTTCCAATGGATTTGTCGACACCGGCTGTCAAATAGTTCGACAGGAGGGTGCCCGATGGCACGGTTGCCGACCCGAACGCTGCCGTAGGTTCGGCCTGCGGCCGAACACATGTCCGGGCACAGCCCGGACCTACAGCCGAACACATGTCCGGGCACAGCCCGGACCTACATTGGGGACAGCTTGATCCATCGGCTCGAGCGGAAGCGGCGCACCAGCAGCACCGACTTGACCGCGTAGTCGGCGATCAGCGTCGCGTAGATCCACTCGACGGCGACGTCGAGCCGCCACAGCAGCAGCGCGAGGCCGAACCGCACGAACACCAGTCCGGCGAGCACGTTGAGCACGGGGAACCGGGTGTCGCCGGCGCCACGCAGCGCGCCGCCAAGACAGAACTCCACCGCCAGCAGCGGCAGCGTGACCGTGAATGCGTAGATGATCGGCACCATGTGGGCGGCGATCTCGGCATCGCCCGTAAGCCACAGCGCGACCGGATGTGCAAACCACGCGAGCAGCAGGCCGGGCGCGCCCAGCATCAGCACCGTCGCGCCGAGGGCGCGCCGCGCCGCGCGCCGCGCATTCGCCACCGAGCCGGCGCCGAGCTGCTGCGCGACCAGCACCGAGACCGCGATCGAGAACCCGAAGCCGATCACCATCGCCAGCGACAGCAGGCTCACGCTGCTGCCATAGGCCGCGAAGGCTGCCGTGCCGTAATGCGCAACCACCCACAGGAACGCGATCACCCCGATCTGCAGCAGCGCCTGTTCCAGCGCCGCCGGGTAGCCGATGTGCCACAGGGCACGCAGCCGTTCGTGGTAGCGCCGGTCCGGCACTGGCACATCGAGCCGCAGCCGCCCGCTGCGCCACCATGCGACGGTCAGCGCGAAGCCCGCCACGTTGCCCAGCCCCATGCCGAGCGCGATGAAGCGAACGTGCGGCGCGTGGCCGAACGGCGGGGCAACGCTCCAGCGCCACGCGAGCAGCGCCGAGGCCACGCTGACCAGCAGTGCGACCACCATCGGCGTGCGCGCATCGCCGGTCGCGCGCAATCCCGAACCGAACACCAGCGAGGCGGCGATCAGCGGGTAGAACAGCGACAACCAGCGGATGTAGGCCACGGCGCCGGCGTGCGCGGCGGCGTCGAGCGCGAAGCGCCCGATCAGCCAGTCGGCGCCGACCCACGTGAACAGCGTCACCGCAGCGCCCAGCATCAGTGCGATCAGCAGCGACACCGTGAAGTACTGTTCGGCCTCGGCGTGCTGGCCGCGGCCCCAGGCGTTGGCAATCAGCGCCAGCGCACCGGCGTTGATGCCGGCCGCGCAGGCGAAGAACACGTTGTAGAGTCGCGTGCCGGCGTTGACCGCAGCGACCGCATCGGGTCCGAGTCCGGCCGCGAAACGGATCATCATCACCGCGACCAGCGTACCGACCAGGAACACTGCACTCGAGGGCAGCGCGAGGGCGAGGATGGCGGCGATCGAAACGGGGGATTCGACGGCGCTTCGGTCCTGTGGTGCGCTCAACCCGGTTCCACCCGGTTCTTGCCGCCGGCCTTGGCCCGGCGCAACGCGGTGTCGGCCCGGTGCAGCAGGTTGGCCGGGTCGAAGTCCTCGGCGTTCAGTGCGGCGACGCCCGCGCTGAAGGTGATCGCGATGCGGCGGGAACTGAGCGGAGTGGCGGCGATGTGCACGCGAACGCGTTCCAGCAACTGCACCGCCGCCGCGGCGCTGCAGTCCGGCATCACGACCACGAACTCCTCGCCGCCGTAGCGTGCCACCACATCGATACCACGCACCTGGCCGCGCAGCGCGGCGGCGAAGTCGCGCAGCACCTCGTCACCGGCGAGCACGCCGTGCCTCTTGTTCACCGGGCCGAAATCGTCGAGATCGATCACCGCGAGTGCGAGCTGGTTGCCGAAGCGCCGGGCGCGTCCGAACTCGCGTTCTATCGCCTCGAACAACTGGCGGCGGTTGGCCACGCCGGTCAGCGGATCGGTGCCGGCCAGTTCCTCCAGGCGCCGGTTCGCGGTTTCGAGTTCCTCGCTGCGCGCCTCGAGGTGCGCGTTCAGCTCCTCGAGCGTCGCGGTGCGGGTCGCCAGTTCCCAGGCGGCGACGAAGGCGCGCCGCCGCGTGCGCTCGAAGTGGATGCCGATGTACGCGAACACCGTGGCGCTGACCCCGATCACGGTCAGCAGCATATAGCGCGAGAACGGGTCGAGTGGCGCCCGGAGCAGGATGCCCGTGGCCGCGCATGCGAAACCCAGCGCCTGCAGCGCGATCGTGGAACGGGCCGGTCCACGATGGAAGATCGCCACCGGCAGGCAGATCATGGTGAACGCGGAAATGTCGCTGTTGGCTGCGTCCAGCGTGGCCAGCGCGCCGGCGCCGGGCATCAGCAGTGCCATCCAGAAGTCGTCCAGAAGTTGTTCGGCCCGCGGCTCCCGCAGGCGCGGCCGCCGTCCGCCGAGTACGCCCCCGAGCGCGACCACCGCCAGATACGCGAAGGCCAGCGTATAGCCTCCCATGGCGCTGTTCAGGCCCAGGGGCATCGGTGGGCCGCCCAGCAGGTGAGCCGCGAGCATCATGACAGCGACAGCCAGCAGGGGCAGGGCGTAGTACCAGCGTGTACGTGCGTTATCCTCGACCCGTTTTTCGCGGTACGCTGCCAATACCGGTGCGATCATTGCGCTCATGCCGTCGTGGTTCGCCGGGGTGGGGTTCATCCGCGATTGGTCGGGGTTCGCCCAAGGATAGCCGAAGCGGGGCCGCTGGTTGGCACGAAACACCGGTCACCGAGCAACACGGAGGCCCGCTGTCTCGCAAGGAATGCGCAAAATATGAAGTGTTTCATTACGAATTCTTGTGCCAAAAACGCAGCGATAATATGATTTTGCGTCAATTTCACGCGTTTGCCATGCGATATTTCGCAGGAGGACCGAATGACTGAGGAATCCGGCTTGCCGCAGGTGATGCCGCAACTGATCGCGTGGGCCGCCGCCACCCATGGCGAGCGCACGGCGCTGGTCGAGGGCGAACTGAGGCTCGACTTCATCGCGCTCGCGGCGCGCGCGCGCGAGGCATCGAAGGCGATGCTGGCCGCCGGCATCGGGCACGGCGACCGCGTCGCGATCTGGGCGCCGAACCGCCACGAGTGGATCCTCGCGGCCCTGGGGGCGCAGGGCATCGGTGCGGTGCTGGTGCCGCTGAACACGCGCATGAAGGGCGCGGAGGCGGCGTACATCCTGCAGCGCAGCGGCGCGCGCCTGCTGTTCACGGTCACCGAGTTCGCGGGCAACCGCTACCCCGAGATGCTGGCGGAGCAGCAGTTGCCGGCGCTGGAGCACATCGTGCTGTTCGGTGTAGCCGAGGGCGGACTCGCAAGCTGGGCCGAATTCGTCGCCGGCGGCGCCGCCGTGCCCGACGCCGGCGTCGAGCGGCTCGCGGCCCGCGTAGCTCCCGACGACACGCTGGACCTGATGTTCACCTCGGGCACCACCGGCAAGCCGAAGGCGGTGATGACCGGGCACGCGCAGAACATCCGCTGCTTCGACACCTGGAGTCGCACCGTCGGACTCACGGCCGACGACAACTACCTCATCATCAACCCGTTCTTCCATTCCTTCGGCTACAAGGCGGGCTGGCTGGCGGCGATCATTCGCGGCGCGCGCATCCTGCCGGTGGTCAGCTTCGACGTCGCGGACGTGCTGCGGCGCATCCAGTTCGAGCGCGTCAGCATGCTGCCCGGGCCGCCGACGATCTACCAGTCGCTGCTCGCGCATCCGGACCGTCACACCTACGACCTGTCCTCGTTGCGGCTCGCGGTCACCGGGGCCGCCTCGGTGCCGGTGGACTTGATCCGCCGCATGCGCAGCGAACTGGGTTTCAGCACCGTGCTGACCGCCTACGGCCTGACCGAGACCTGCGGCGTGGTCACCATCAGCGGCATGGACGACGAGGCGGAACTGGTGGCGACCACGGCCGGACGCGCGATGCCGGGGGTCGAGGTGATCTGCGCCAATGCGGCCGGCGAGCCGGTGCCGGTGGGCGAGCCCGGCGAGGTATGGGTGCGCGGCTACAACGTGATGAAGGGCTACTTCGACGACCCGGCGGCGACTGCCGAGACGATCACGCCCGACGGCTGGCTGAAGACCGGCGACATCGGTGTGCTCAACGCCGAGGGCTACCTGCGCATCACCGACCGCATCAAGGACATGTTCATCGTCGGCGGCTTCAACTGCTACCCGGCCGAGATCGAGAACCTGCTGTGTTCGCTCGACGGCGTGGCGCAGGCGGCGGTGATCGGCGTGCCCGACGAGCGCATGGGTGAGGTCGCGAAGGCGTTCATCGTGCCGCGTGCCGGCACCACGCTGACCGGGCAGGGCGTGATCGACTGGTGCCGCCGCAACATGGCGAACTACAAGGTGCCGCGCAGCGTGGAGTTCGTCGCCACGCTGCCGGTCAACGCGGCCGGCAAGGTGCAGAAGACCGTGCTGCGTGGGCAGACGGGCTGAGCGCGGTGGCGGGTGCCGTGGGCGGGGCATCGCGGCGCGAGGCGCGCCTGGGGCAGATGGCCGGTCTGGACGACACCGACCGGCGGCTGATCGAGCTGCTGCGTGGCGACGGACGGATGGCGTTCCGCGCGCTGGCCGATGCGCTCGGGCTGACCGAATCGGCGGTGCGCGCGAGGGTGCGCCAGCTCGAGTCCTCGGGCGCGATGAAGGTGGTGGCGGTCGCCGATGCCGAGGCGGTCGGTTACGAACTGCTGCTGGTGGTGGGTGTGGAGGTCGATGGCCGTCCCGCGCTGGAGGTCGCCGAGGCGCTGGCGCGCATCGAGGAGGTGTTCTCGGTGAGCCTGGTCGTGGGCACGCACGACATCGAGCTGCTGATGGTCGCGCGCGACCACGAGCACCTCGCGGAGCTGGTGACCGACCGCCTGGTGAACATCCCCGGCGTGCGGCGCATCCTGACCGGATTGGCGGTCGACGTGCTGAAGAACCAGCCGGACTGGGTGCCTTTCGATGACTAAGCGGCGGCTGGACGAGGTGGACCGGCGCATCCTCGATCACCTGGTACGCGATGCGCGCACCAGCAACCGGCGCATCGCCGAGGTGCTCGGTGTGACCGAGGGCACGGTGCGTGCGCGCATCCGGCGCATGGAGGACGAGGGCCAGATCCGGATCACCGCGGTCACCAACATCCGCAAGCTCGCCAACCCGGCGCTGGCGTTCATCCGCGTCGAGGTCGAGCGCGGCAGCCACAGCCGCGCGGTCGCCGAGGCGCTGGCGCGTGACCCGCAGATCGGTTTCGTCGGCATCATGGTCGGCGGCTTCGACATCCTCGCGATCACGATGGTGCAGTCGGCCGAGCAGCTGAGCGCGTTCCTGCACGCCAACGTGCACGCGATCCCGGGGGTGCGCCACGTCGAATGTTCGCTCGGGGCACGCTTCGTGAAGCACGATTACCGGATCAGCCGCATCGTCGCCTGCGGTACGACGCCTGAGCGGCAAAATGCGTAGCTCGGTATGGATTTTGTGCTGTATTTCGGTTGTGTGATGACCGGTCAGGTCGATATGCGTAGAAAGTGGCGATCCATTTTACTGGTCGCGCCCCAATCAGGTTATACTGCCGGCCCGGTGTCCGGCGTGGGTGAGGAAGCACGGCGATGAACAAACTGATGAGTTCGGCGCAGGCCATCGGCCAGCTCCGCGATGGCATGACGATCGGGATCGGCGGCTGGGGTCCGCGGCGCAAGCCGATGGCGCTGGTGCGCGAGATCCTGCGCTCGGACCTGCGTGACCTGACGGTGGTGGCCTACGGCGGCGCCGACGTCGGCATGCTGTGCGCGGCCGGCAAGGTGCGCAAGCTGGTATTCGCTTTCGTGTCGCTGGATTTCATCCCGCTCGAGCCCTATTTCCGCCTCGCGCGCCAGAAGGGCGAGATCGAGGTGATGGAGATCGACGAGGGCATGTACCTGCTCGGGTTGCGCGCCGCGGCGATGCGTGTGCCGTTTCTGCCGACCCGCATCGGACTCGGCACCGACGTGCTGCGCCACAACCCGCAGATCAGGACGATCGTCTCGCCGTACGAGGACGCGCGCGAACTGGTCGCGATGCCCGCCCTGACACTGGACGCGGCGCTGCTCCACGTCGACCGGGCCGATGCGCGCGGCGTCTGCCAGATCAAGGGACCCGACCATTACATGGACGACGTGATGGCGCGTGCTTCGGCGAAGACCTACGTGAGCTGCGACGAACTCGTCGACACCGCGTTCTTCGCGTCGCCGGAGGAGGCACGCTATGTCTACTGGGAACGCTCCGAGACCACCGGCGTGGTGCACATCCCGGGTGGTGCGCACCCGAGCAGCTGCACTCCGCTGTACGGTTTCGACGTCGCGCATTTCAAGGAGTACCAGGCGTCCGCGGCGGCCGAGAACGGCTGGGCCGAATACATGAGCCGGTACGTGGGCGATTCCGAGGCGCATTACCAGCAGGCGGTCGGTGGCCTGGACGCGATCCGCGCACTCCCGCTTCCGACGTATTGAGCAGAGGACCGTGACCATGGCAACGAGCGACTACACCCTGGCGGAACTGCTGATCTGCGCGGCTTCCGAGGCCTGGCGTCACGACGGCGAGGTGCTGGCGACCGGCATCGGCACGATCCCGCGCCTGGCCGCCTCGCTGGCGATGCTGACCTCGAACCCGGATCTGATGATGACCGACTCCGAGGCCTTCCTGCTCTCGGAGCCGAACCCGATGGGCCCGCGACCGGCGGATTTCCGCCCGCGGTACGAGACGTGGATGGGCTTCTCGCGCATCTTCGACAACGTCTGGGGCGGCAAGCGCCACGCGATGGTCGGCCCCACGCAGATCGACCGTTTCGGGCAGGCGAACATCTCGTGCATCGGCGACTACGCGAAGCCGAAGGCGATGATGCTCGGCGTGCGCGGATTCCCGGGCAATTCGAGCAACCACGCGAACTCCTTCTTCGTGCCCTCGCACAACACGCGCGTGTTCAAGGACGGCGAGTGCGACGTGGTGTGCTCGGTCGGCTACAACCCGGCGCGGCTGCCGAGGGGCTACACGATGGAGGAACTGGCCGACGTGCGGCTGGTCGTCACCGATCTGTGCGTGATGGACTTCGGCGGCCCCGACCACCAGTTGCGGCTGCGCTCGCTGCATCCGGGGATAACGGTCGAGCAGGTGGTGCAGAACACCGGCTTCCCGGTCTGCGTTCCCGACGACGTGGTGACCACGCCGGCTCCGACCGCGCAGCAGCTCGAGGTGATCCGCCGCATGGATCCGCACAACCTGCGTGCGCGCGAGATCAGGGACAATCCGCCGGGCGACCGCTCGGCACGTTGAGATCGGCGGAGGGCCGGCCATGCTCGATACCCGACTGACCACACTGCTGGGCTGCCGTTATCCGGTGGTGCAGACCGCGATGGGCTGGGTCGCCGACCCGAAGCTGGTGGCCGGCACCTGCAACGCCGGCGGCTTCGGCTTCCTGGCCGGCGCCACCATACCGGCCGAGCAGATGGAGCGCGACATCCTGCGCACGAAGGAACTCACGCCGCAGCCCTTCGGCGTGAACTTCCACATGTACCAGCCGAACGCGGCCGCCATCGTCGATCTGGTGGTCAGGCACGGCGTGCGCGCCGTGAGCTACAGCCGTTCGCCGGGCAAGGAGTTCATCCGCAAGCTCAAGGACGCGGGCGTGGTGTGCATGCCGACGGTGGGCGCCGTGAAGCACGCGGTGAAGGCGGTCGAACTGGGCGCCGATGTTGTGACCGTGCAGGGCGGAGAGGGCGGCGGGCACACCGGGTCGGTGCCGACCACGCTGCTGCTGCCGGCGGTGGTGAAGGCCGTCACGGTGCCGGTGGTCGCGGCCGGGGGCTTCAAGGACGGCCGCGGGCTGGTCGCCGCGCTGGCCTTCGGCGCCGAAGGCATCGCGATGGGCACCCGCTTCCTGATGACCTCGGACAGCCCGGTGCCGCAGGCGACCAAGGACCGTTACGTGGCGTGCCGCAACCCGGCCGACATCGTGGTCTCGACCGCGATGGACGGGATGCCGCAGCGCATGATCATGAACGAGGTGCTGATCGAGCTCGAGCGCGCCGGTCCGCTGAAGAAGCTGCTGATCGCGGTGCGCAACGGCCTGGCATTTCGCAAGCACACCGGCGCCTCGCTGCCGCAGCTGCTGAAGGCGGCGGTCGCGATGCAGCGCGACGACGAGCTCACGCCGGCGCAGGCGATCATGTCGGCCAACGCGCCGATGATCATCCAGCGCGCGATGGTCGAGGGCCGCCCCGCCGAGGGCGTGCTGCCGAGCGGGCAGGTCGCCGGCGTGATCGACGACCTGCCGAGCTGCGCCGAGCTGATCGAGCGCATCGTGCGCGAGGCGGAAGACTGTCTGGCGGCACTGGCGAGACGCGCCACACCGTAGGTCGGCATTCATGCCGACATGCCGACATGCCGACGGACCCGCGCACCGGGGGACATCGGAACGTAGGTCGGCATTCATGCCGACGGATGCAAGGAAAACGGCTGGAGAAGCGCCATGAGCAAACCATTCAAGACCACCATCAGCGACGGCATCGCCGAACTGGTGTTCGATCATCCGCCGGTCAACGCCTTCGACAGCAATGGCTGGGCCGCGATCGCCGCCGAGATCGAGGCGCTGGGCAATGACGAGGCGGTGCGCGTGATCGTGATCGCGGCCGAGGGCCGCGGCTTCTGCGCCGGTGTGGACATCAAGGAGCTCGCCGCGGACCGCAACGTGATCGTGAAGGTCAACAAGGGCAACTACGACACCTTCCGGGCGGTGCACCGCAACCCGAAACCGGTGATCGTCGCGGTGCACGGCTTCGTGCTCGGCGGTGGCATCGGCATCAGCGGCGCGGCAGATATCGTGGTCGCCTCCGAATGCGCGCGCTTCGGCGTGCCCGAGGTCGACCGCGGCGCGATGGGCGGCGGTGCACACCTGCAGCGGCTGTTCCCGGTGCAGAAGGTGCGCCACATGTACTTCACCGGCGAGATGATCGATGCACAGGAGGCGTACCGCCTCGGTGCGATCGAGCGCGTGGTGCCGCGCGATCAGCTGCGCGCCGCAGCGCGCGAGATCGCCGTGAAGATCGCCGCCAAGAGCCCGGCGATGATCCGCCTCGCCAAGGAGGCGCTGAACGGCATCGAGGACGGCAACCTCGAGGACAAGTACCGCAGCGAGCAGGGCTTCACGCTCGAGGCCTACACGACCAAGGACTCGCAGGAAGCGCGCGACGCCTTCGTCCAGAAGCGCGACGCGAATTTCTGAGGCGCGCGAGCGGCGCACATCCGGAGACGCGAACACATGGAACTGGCATACACCGAGAAGCAGCAGGCGTTCCGGCGCGAGGTCCGCACCTGGCTGGCTGCGAACGTGCCGGCCGAACCGTTGCAGAGCTTCGATACCGCCGAGGGCTTCCGCCAGCACCGCGCGTGGGAAGCGAAGCTGAACAGCGGGCGCTGGGGCATGGTGACCTGGCCCGAGGAACTCGGCGGCCGCGGTTGCGACCTGATCGAATGGCTGATCTTCGAGGAGGAGTACTGGCGCGCCGGCGCACCGCTGCGCGTGAACCAGAACGGCATCTTCCTGCTCGGCCCGACGTTGATGGAGTACGGCACCGCGGAGCAGAAGAAGCGCTTCCTGCCGAAGATGGCGACCGGCGAGGAAGTCTGGTGCCAGGGCTGGTCCGAGCCAGGTGCGGGTTCCGACATGGCGGCGATCCGTTCGCGCGCCGAACGCCAGGGCGACCACTACGTGATCAACGGCCAGAAGACCTGGTCGACGCGCGCCGTGTGGGCCGACTGGTGCTTCGGCATGTTCCGCACCGATCCGGCCTCCGAGCGCCACCACGGCCTGACGTTCATCCTGGTGCCGCTGAACCTCGAGGGGATCACGGTGCGCCCGATCCCGCAGCTCGACGGGCTGCCGGGTTTCGCCGAAATCTTCTTCGACAACGTGAAGGTGCCGGTCGACTGCCGCCTCGGCGAGGAGGGCAAGGGCTGGAAGGTCGCGATGGCGACCGCAGGTTTCGAGCGGGGCCTGATGCTGCGCAGCCCCGCGCGTTTCCAGCAGACCGCCGCGCGCCTGGTGCAGCTGTACCGCGCCAATCGCGCCAGCGCCGACCGCGACCCGACGGTGCGCGAGGCGGTGCTGCGCGCGTGGATGGACGCCGAGGCCTACTGCCTGACCACCTACCAGACCGCGTGCCGCCTCAACGCCGGCGGCAAGATCGGCGAGGAATCGAGCACCAACAAGATTTTCTGGTCCGAACTCGACCAGCGCATGCACGAGACCGCGCTCAGCATCCTCGGCGCGCGCGCCGAGCTGTGGCCGCACGCGCCCGATGCCGGTGACGTGGGCACCTGGCTCGACGGTTTCCTGTTCGCGCAGTCGGGCAGCATCTACGCCGGCGCCAACGAGATCCAGCGCAACATCATCGCCCAGCGCATGCTGGGCATGCCGCGCGCGTAAGGAGAAGGCAGATGGATTTCCGTTTCAGCGAAGACCAGCGTCTGTTCCAGCGCACGGTGCGCGAATTCCTCGCCGCCGAGGTCACGCCCGAGCGCATCCGCGCCGCGTGGCAAACGCCGACCGGCCGTTCTGACGAACTCTGGGCGCAGCTCGCCGGGCTCGGTCTCACCGGGCTCACCATCGCCGAGGAGCACGGCGGACTCGGCATGAGCGAACTCGATTTCGTGCTGCTCGCCGAGGAAATGGGCTACGTGGCGCTGCCCGAACCGCTGATCGACACCGTGCTGGTCGGTGCGCCGCTGCTCGCGCGCTGCGGCAACGCGGCGCTCGCCTCCGAGTGGCTGCCACGCGTGGCCGCCGGCGACGCCAGGCTCGCGGTCGGACTCGCTTGCGACCCGCTGGTGGCCGACGCGCACGTCGCTGACCTGCTGCTGCTCGCGCACGGCGACGCGCTGCACGCGGTGCCGCGTGCCGAGGTCACGCTGACCGCCAACGAATGCCTGGATCCGTCGCGGCGGCTGTTCCGCGTGGACTGGACGCCGTCGGCGCGCACCTGCATCGCCGCCGGCGCCGCGGGCCGCGCGCTGCTCG
>JAJVIG010000023.1 GCA_022072145.1 Pseudomonadales bacterium | reverse complement strand
GCGGGGAGCCACTCTACGTGCGGAGTCAGCCAAGGCTGCTCAAAGGTCCGGTCGGCTTCCCCGGAAGCGGGCATGACAAAAACACGCCCGTCATCAAGGTACAAGGTCCGGGCTGTGCCCGGACATTTTCTGTTCGGCCGCAGGCCGAACCTGCGGGACATCTGTTCGGCCGCAGGCCGAACCTGCGGGACATCTGTTCGGCCGCAGGCCGAACCTACACCGGTTTCAATGCCGTCTCGGTGCCGTCGTAGGCGACGATGGCGGTACCCGAGAGCGGCTCGCCGCCGCTGGCGGTGACGCGGTAGGTCTCCTGGAAGTACAGCGAGTGCGTGCGCGCCTCGTTCATGATGTGCGGGTGCATCGAGCACACCATGTTCTCCGGCAGCACGAACTCGGAACCCTCGCCGATGCGCGGCAGTTCGATCATCGTCATGCCGATCGAATGCCCGCACACGTGCCCCGAGCGGTACCCCCGGTCGACGATCGGCTTCATGCACAGCCGGTAGACCTCCTCGGCGGTGCGCCCGGCCTTCATGTGCTCGCGTACCAGTGCGTGGAACTCCTGGTGCGCCGCCATCATGTCGGCCGTGATCGCGTCCATCCCGCCGGGCATCAGCGGGCGCGAGTATTCGACCCAGTGGCCTCCCTCGCCGGCGATCTCGAGTCCGTAAAGCATGCCGTCGGAGGCCGACACCAGGCGCCGGGTCGGAAACACCATCTGCGGGCGCAGCGAACCCGCCGGCCCCATCTGCACCATGTCCATGGTGCTGCGCGAGCAGCCGGCGGCCGCAAAGGTGTGCTCGGCCACGGCCATCAGCTCGGCCTCGGTGCGCCCGGGCGCGTAGGCCTTGATCACCTCGAGCACGCCGCGTTTGTTGATCTCCATCGAGTGGCGCACCGACGCGATCTCCTCGTCGGATTTCTGCGCGCGCGCGTGGTCGAAGGGTTCGTCGAAGTCGACCAGTTCGAAGCCCGCCGCCGCCAGTGCGCGGTAGTCGCGCACGTTCATGATGTACTCCATGCCGTACACGCCGACGCGGCGCGCCGCGCGGTCCTTCAGGAAACCGGCCATCCAGTCGCCGCAGTGCGCCGGCAGTTCGCGCTGGCGCAGGAACGACTCGCCGTGGTCTCCGACCCAGGTCGCCTCGCGCGGGAACACCGCCACCGGATCGGCGCCGGCCGGGATCACCACGTAGGCGTAGCGGTGCAGGATGTGGAAGCCGGACAGGTAACGCACCGCGCCCTCGAAGCCGGTGTACTCGCTGCCGCTGACGACCAGTGCGTCGAGTCCGGCGCGCTCCATCGCCGCGCGCACGTTGCGGTAGCGGCGCTCGATCTCCTGCTCGCTGGGGCGGAATGCCTTGGTGAAAGTGCTCATCGCTTCGCTCCGTCGGGTGGGTGGCTCAGGCCAGCGTCCAGGAATGTTCGAGGCCCCGGATCATCGCGGCCACGGCTTCGTTCATCGGGCAGGCGACGCCGGCCTCGCGCCCGATGCGCGCGATGCCCGCGTTCAGCGCGTCGATCTCGGTGGTGCGGCGCGCCTCCACGTCCTGCAGCATGCTCGGCTTGTGGTGGTAGGCCACCTCGCGACCGTGGTCGATCATCTTCTCCGGATCGCCGTCGAGCGTGATGCCGAGCGCACGCGCCACCGCCACCCCCTCGGCGACCAGCACCGACATCAGCGCGCGCACGCCCGGCTGGTCGCAGGCCACGCCGTGCGGCAGGCGGGTCAGTGCGCCCATCGCGTTCGACGCCGAGTTGAAGATCAGCTTGGTCCACTGGGCGCCGCGCGCGTCTTCCATCGCGATCACATCCATGCCGGAGCGCGTGCAGGCCTCGGCGAGCCGCCGCACCTCGTCCATGCTGGCCGGCTTCGGTGCGAACGGGCCGATCCACGTGCTGCCGCCGGTGTCCTGGTTGCAGACCCCGGGCGCCGTGATGTGCCCGGCCGGAAACGTCGTGCCGAGAATCACGCGCGGCACGTATTCGGCGATGATCTCCTCGTTGCCGACCCCGTTCTGCACCGAACACACCGCGCCGTCGGCGAACACGTGCGCGGTCGCCTCGATCGCCGCCCGCGTATGGGTGCTCTTCGAGGCGATGATGCCGAACTCGCAGGGCGGGATCTGGCGCGCGTCGCTGCGAGCCGCGACGCGGGCGACGAAATCGCTCCTGCCGGTGAGGCGCAACCCGTTGGCGTTGATCGCGTCCACGTGCGCCTGGTACGGATCGTAGGCCCAGACCTCCACGTCCCCGAGGCGCCCGAGGTGGGCCGCGAACAGGCTGCCGATGGCGCCGCAGCCGACGATGCATATTCTCATTGGGTGTGCTCCTGTGGAATCCGGCGCGGGCGCGCCTTGTCAATGCGCCGGTGCGCGCGGACGCTGCCAGCCGCTTTCCAGCGCCTTCACCAGCCGGTAGAGGGTCTCGTGATACGGTGCCGCGACCCCGGCCTTCGCCGCCTCGCGCACGATCGCGCCGGTGATCCAGTCCACTTCGGTCAGGCGGCGATGGCGCACGTCGTCGAGCATCGAGGTCACGTGCCCGTATTCCTCGTTGCCGGTCTGCCCGCGGCTGACCGCGCGCACGTTCATCTCCCACGGATCGTCGGCCAGCGCGACCCCGCGCGCCGCCGCGATGCGCCGGCCTTCGTCCATCATCGCGAAGACCAGATGTCCCAGGTCGGCGATGCCATCGCGGGCAGCGAACGAGCGCACGTGCGGCAGGTCCGCCATCGCCGAGATGCTGTTGACCGCAGAGTTGAAGATCAGCTTCGACCACTGGTGGGGCAGCAGGTCCTCGTAGGCCTCGGCCTTGAGTCCCGAGGCGTTGATCAGCTCCGCCACCGCGCACACGAAGCCGTAGTCGGCGCCGTGCTCCGCCCAGGGGCCCATCCAGGTCGAGGTATCGAGCTCGTACTCGACGTGGGTATCGGAGTGGCGCACACCGCTCATGAAGGTGACGCCCGAGATCAGCGGCCAGTCGCCGAAGCGGCGCACCACCTCCTCGCAGCCCAGCCCGTTCTGCACCAGCAGCACCGCGGCACCGGGAAAGTGCCCGCGCAGCGTCGCCGCGCTCTCCTCGACCGCGGTGGCCTTGGTCGCGAGGATGACGAGATCGGGTTCGCCGAGCTCGGCAGGATCGGTGGAGGCGCGTACCCGCACGTGCAGATCGGATTTGCCGCTCACCCGCAGGCCGTGCTCGTTCAGCTCGCGCGCGTGCGAACTGCGCCGCGTGAGTACGCCGGTCGGCGTGAGCGCGCCGAGGTGACCGGCGAACAGGCTGCCGATGGCGCCCGCGCCGACGATGCAAACCGAGTCGATCTTCCGCATGCGCCCCCGCTCCGATCACCACGCAACAACGATGACGCGGCGAGCTTAGGGCAGCGGCGTGTCCGCTGTCTTGATCGAAACTGCATAACCGCTTGATCTTCCGCGCAGGCTGGCGCGCCCCCCCGCCGGCGCCGCTCACTCGCTGCCCGTGTGCGGCATGTCGACCGCCTGGCGCAGCTTGCACGGCGAGACGTCGAAGCGCTTGCGGAACGAGCGGCTGAAGTGCGCCGGATCGTTGAAGCCGCGCCGGAACGCGATCTCGCTGACGCGCATGTGACGCAGCTTCGGATCGAGCAGATCGTCGCGCGCCGCGCGCAATCGCCGGTCCCACAGCCATTTGCTGACCGAGATGCCCGCCTGGAAGAACAGGCTGTGCAGGTAGCGCATCGAAATCCCGTTGGCCCGGGCGACCTTCTCGGGCGTCATCTCGGCGTCCATGAAATTGGCTTCCATGTACTCCAGGATGCGCCGGAACAGCGCGGACTGCCGCGAATGGTGCTTCTCGTACTCCTCGTCGGCCTCGGAGCGCAGGACAGCTGCCGTCAGTTCGAGCAGGCTCTCGGCCAACGTGTACTGTTCCGGCAGCTTGAGCTCGCCGGCCTCCAGCGCGATCGCGCGCAGCATGCCGCAGACCACCGGTACCAGGCCGCCCGGGGGCATCATGCGCGGGCGCACCACCCCGTCCTTCTGGTTGCCGAGCACGCGTTCGCGGAACAACGCCGCCGGAAAGTGCAGGATCAGCCGGTGGCTCGGCTGCGTGTGGATGATGCTGTAGGGTTCGCCGGCCGACATCACGACCAGGCTTCCCGGGTGCTGCGTGAACTCGCACTCCCCCTGCTTGATCAGCACCGTGCCCTGCAACTGCGTGGAGAGCAGGTAATCGTCGATGTGGTCCTGCGCGATGTCCTCCGCGCGGCGGCAGATCACGATCGGATCGATCGTGATGTCGAACAGCTCCAGCTTCGCGAGCCGCAGTTCCCGGCAGCTGAAGTTCTGGATCGGGCGATCGCGGACCTCGGTGCCCACCGTCACGTGGGCCTTGCGCACCGAGTCCTGCAAGGCGTCGCTATCGACCATGAGGGCCCGTTCCGGTTCGCGAGAATGCGTCGATGGACAACTGGATCAACCAACAAAATGGGCTGGCCGCAAGTATCGGGGGGGTTGCACGCACAGTCAACGAATCGCACGCCGGCAGGCAAGACCTCCCCGCCCGGGCGCAACTAAGATTTCCCCGACCTTGGGGTTCGGCGCCCGCAGTGCCGGCAGACCGACCCGACGCGACATCACAGAACAAGAGGAACCCGGCGATGAAACTCGCGACATTCAGGATCAAGTCCACCGGCAAGCAGACCGTCGGCGTGTTCGATGGCCGCAACTACCGCGATGTCGTCGCCCTCGCCGGCGGCAGCGTGCCGGACTCGATGATCGAGGTGCTGCGCACCGGCGCGGTCGAGCACGTGCGCGCCGTGCTCGCCTCGGCCGCTCCCGATGCCTGCAGCTACGCGCCCGATGCGATCGAGCTGCTGTCGCCGGTGCCGCGTCCGGGCAAGATCATCCACACTTCGTGCAACTTCCGCTCGCACCTCGACGAACTGACCACCTGGGAAGCGCCGGAGTGGAAAGAGCACGACTGGGACCAGTTCCACTACGAGCACCCCACCGGCTTCCTCGAGGCGCCCTCGTGCGTGGTCGGCAGCGGCGAGGCGGTCACGCCTCCGCCGTTCACGCGCCAGCTCGACTACGAGATCGAGGTGGGGATCATCATCGGCAAGAAGGCGCTGCGCGTGCGCGTCGAGGACGCGCTCGAACACGTCGCCGGACTCACGATCTTCAACGACCTGTCTGCGCGCGACATCCAGGCGCGCGAACACGCGAACAACGTGATCCTGCTCGGCAAGAGTTTCGACGGGTCCTGCCCGCTCGGCCCGTGGATGGTCACGCTCGACGAGATCGACGACGTGAACAATCTGGACATGAAGCTGTACCTGAACGGTGAGCTGCGCCAGAACTCCAGCACGAAGAACATGCACTACAAGATCGCCGAGCTGGTCGCGTGGTGGTCGAACATCACCCTCGAGCCCGGCGACGTGATCACCACCGGCAGCCCGCCCGGCGTGATCTCGGGAATGAAGGTCCGCAACTGGCTGAAGGCCGGCGACCTGATCGAGGCGCACGTGCAGTCGCTGGGCTGCCTCGTCACGCCGATCGCCTGAACACCGTTGCCGAGGAGCAAGCACATGCAGAAGCTAGACGTGGATCTGGTCCAGAGGGCCATCGCGAAGATCGACCGTGACCGCCTGGTCCGCCTGGTGATGCAACTGGTCGACATCCCCAGCCCGACCGGCTTCGAGGGAGACATGGCGCGCGCCTACCACGAGGTGCTGCGCCAGTCGGGTTTCGATGCCACGCTGCAGCCGATCGGCGACGCGCGCTACAACGCGATCGGCCGGCTGCAGGGTACGGGCAGTGGCCGCTCGCTCATGTTCAACGGCCACATGGACACCTCCTTCGGCCCCGAGCAGGCGCACCGCGGCATCGGCTACCAGTGCAAGGGCACGCTGGTCGACGACGAGTGGATCTATGGCATGGGCTCGTTCAACATGAAGAGCGCGCTCGCCACCTACGTGGTTGCGGTCGAGGCGATCCGCGCCGCCGGCATCCGCCTCGGCGGCGACGTGGTGATCGCCGGCGTGGCCGGCGAGATCGAGAAGGCACCGGTCAACGACCATGACGGCCCGCAGTTCCAGGGCTACGGCGTGGGCACCAAGTACGCGATCACGCACGGCGCGATCGCCGATTTCTGCATCCTCGGCGAACCGACCAACATGATGCTGATCCCGCGCCACTGCGGCAGCACCTGGGTGAAGATCACCGTTCCCGGACACCTGATCCACACCGCCTGGTCCGAGGTCGATCGCAACGCGATCAACCGCGCCCGCAAGGTGCTCGACGCGATCCACGACTGGATCCCGGGCTACTGCGAACGCAACCGTCTCGACGATTTCCGCCCGCGCGTCAACGTCTCGGCGATCGAGGGCGGCTGGAGCTGGCGCGGCGCGCGCACGCCGGACAACTGCGTGATCTACATGGACGTGCGCACGCTGCCTGATGCGCTGCCGCTCGCCGCCTACAACGAGGTGCGCGAACTGGTGGCCGCCGTCGTGGCCGAGCATCCGCAGCTCGCGGGCACGCGCGTCGAGCCGTACATGACCGTGCCGGGCACCTCGATCCCGGACGACCACGAACTGATCCGCAACATCGTGCGCGCGCATACCGACCAGCTCGGGCAGGCGCCGCAGTTCGGCGTCGAGACGTGGATGAGCGACGCCGCGCACATGAACCGCTACGGCATCCCGACCGTGAATTACGGCTCGGCCGGGCGCATCCGCAGCGGTGGTGCCGGCTTCTCGACCCACCAGGGCGAAGCGGTGCACATCGGCGACATGCTCGATATCATCCGGGTCTACATCCAGACGATCATGCAGGTCTGCGGCGCGTCCGCCTGAGCGGATGCCGCGCGGCGGGCGCAGGAGGACGCGAAGGTCATGCAACGCCCCCACGAACGCTTCGACTACTCGGCGATCACCACGCGCCCGCGCTGGCGACTGCCCGGGGACAAGCGCATCGCCGTGTACACGGTGGTCAACGTCGAGGAATGGGACATCGACAAGCCCGTGCCGCGCGAGTACGTGACCTCGCCGGCCGGCGTCTCCACGGTGCCGAACATTCCGAACTGGGCCTGGCACGAGTACGGCATGCGGGTCGGGATCTGGCGCCTGATGGAGGCGCTAGGCAGCCGCGGGCTGCGTGCCAGCGTGGCGATCAACGCGCGCGTGTGCCTGGGGCCCGGCGAGCCGGTGGCGCGCGCGATGCGCGATGCCGGCTGGGAGTTCATGGGCCACGGCTACCACCAGGCCGCGCTGCACACGGTGGCCGATCAGCGCAAGAACATCCGCGATTCCTTCGAGGTGCTGCGCCAGTACACGGGAAGCACGCCCAGGGGCTGGCTGGGGCCGGGGCTGCAGGAGACGCTGGACACCCTGGATTACCTCGCCGAGGCGGGTTTCCGTTACGTGACCGACTGGCCGATGGACGAGCAGCCGGTGACGTTGCGCACCGCCTCGCACCCGGTAGTGGCGATGCCCTACACGATGGAACTCAGCGATCTGCCGATGATGGTCGTGCACCAGCACGAGTCACGCGTGTGGCTGCAGCGGGTGATCGACCAGTTCGACCGCCTCTACCGTGAAGGACTCGACCAGCCGCGCGTGATGTCGATGAGCGTACATCCGTACATCATGGGCGTGCCGCACCGCATCGGCTATTTCGAGGCTGCCTTCGACCACATGCGCGCACACGACGACGTGTGGTTCGCGACCGCGGGCGAGATCTACGACTGGTTCGTGCAGGGCGCCGGCGCGCCCTGACGCGCACGCTGCCTTGACGGTCAACGAATCGCACGTTCGCAGACAAGACAGCCCGCGGGGCTTTGCTTAGCATTCGTGCCGGTCGCATCGTTTTCCTCGAGGACGTGCGATCGCCGCGATCAGCAACCGACACGGGGTGTCGCACGATGGGAACGATTTCCGCCGACCGGATCTGGACCAGCTCGCTGAACGCGCTGGAGCGCGTGCAGGCGGGCTTCGACCGCAGCCGCACGATCCGCTTCTACGACACCACGCTGCGCGACGGCGAGCAATCGGTCGGCGTGTGCTTCAGCGCCGAGCAGAAATTCGCGATCGCGTGCAAGATCGCCGAGCTGGGCGTGAGCCGCATCGAGTCGGGTTTCCCGCGCGTCTCGGACGAGGACACGCGGGCGGTGGCCAAGATCCTCGCCGCGAAGCTGCCGTCGGAGATCTGGGGCTTCGCGCGCTGCGTGCAGGCCGACATCGACGCGCACATCGAACTCGGCACGCGCTACACGCTGATCGAGATCTCGACCAGCGAACTGAAGATGAAGGCCTACGGCTTCACGCGCCAGCAGGTGCTCGAACGCGTCCGCGCCTCGGTCAGGCACGCCAAGAGCCACGGCATCGAGCGCGTGAACTTCTTCGCCGTCGACAGCACGCGCAGCGACCTGGCGTTCCTGCGTGAAACCTACCTCGCCGCACTCGACGCCGGCGCCGACGAGATCTCGGTGGTCGACACCATCGGCGCCTGCGCACCCGAGGCGGTCGAGTACCTGATCGCCGAGGTCAGGTCGTGGATCGGCCCGTCGGTTGCGCTGCACTGGCACGGACACAACGACTTCGGACTGGCCACCGCATCGGCGATCGCCGCCGTGCGCGGCGGCGCGGACTGGATCCAGGGAACGATCAACGGCATGGGCGAGCGCGCCGGGAATGCCGACATCTGCGAGGTCGCGCTCGCGCTGCAGTGCCTGTACGACGTCCCGGTCGAGATCGACCTCACGAAGGCCCGCGAAGTCTCGCGCCTCGTGCAGCAGGCGGGCAACTACACGGTCGACGGCTGGAAGCCGGTCGTCGGCGAACACCTCTACACGCGCGAGAGCGGCGCGGTCGCGGCGCAGTTCCACATTCCCGAGGCGATCGAACCGTACGCGGCCGACATCGTCGCGGCCGAGCGTCGCATCGTGCTCGGCAAGAAGAGCGGACTCGCGAACATCCGGCTGAAGCTCGAGGAACTCGGGCTGGAGGTGCCGGTCGAGCGGCACGCGGCGATCCTCGAACAGGTCAAGGCGCAGGCGACGGCGGCCAGGCGGCTGCTCGACGATCGGGAGTTCGTCGCCATCGTGGCGGCGACGGACTGATTCACCGGGCCGCACCCGGTCCCGGTGGCGGCCTTCACGACAAGAAAGGAGATTCGAGATGGGACAGGTCAAGGTCGGCATCATTTTCAAATCGTACGAGCCGCTGAAGGCCATGCAGGCCTACGCGCGGCAGTCCGAGGAATCGGGCTTCGGTGGCGGTTTCTGGATCGCGGAGGCGTACCACTGGTTCCGCCAGTACGGGCTCGAGGCGCGCGGCTGCTTCGCGACGCTGGCCGCGGTGGCGATGGCCACGCGCAGCATCCCGATCGGGCTCGGCATCACCTCGCCGTACATGCGCCATCCGACCATCCAGGCCTCGGAGTGCGCCGCGATCGACGAACTGTCCGACGGGCGCTTCATCATGGGCATCGGGGTCGGCAAGGTCGGGATCGAGTACCTCGAGTACGACATCGAGAAGATGAAACCGGTCCCGGTGCACCACGAATCGCTGGAAATCATGCGGCGCGTGTTCTCGGGCAAGCAGTTCGCGTACAAGGGCGAGTTGTTCGAATCCTCGATGCCCGCCTACGATCGCGCACGCGACGGCCTGCGCACCGAGATCCCGATCTACGTCGGCGCGACCGGTCCGTTCATGCAGCGCCTGGCCGGGCGCGAGAGCGACGGCATGCTGCTCGCGGGCCTGACCTCCCCGGCCTTCGTGAAGTACGCACGCGACAACATGGCCAAGGGCGCGGCCCAGGTCGGACGCACGCTGCCGGCGGACTTCCCGGTCGGCGGCGTGATCCTGGCGGCCTGCGCGAAGGACGGCGCGAAGGCGAAGGCGGCAACGCGCAGCTACACCGGTACCTACATCGTCAACAAGCTGCGCAACATCAAGAACGACACCATCCTGGCCGGTTCCGGCCTGCCGGACTCGACCTGGGATCCGTTCCGCAAGGCGATCGCCGACGGCACGCAGGACAAGGTCGCGCACCTGGTCACCGACGAGATGCAGCGCCGCTTCACGGTGATCTCCGGCACGCCCGACGAATGCCTCGAGATCACGCAGGAACTCGTCGACGCCGGACTGAACCTGCCGATGCTCGAAGTGGTGGGCGCGAGCCAGGAGGACAACCTGGAGACCATTCGCCTGTTCGGCGAGCAGGTGCTGCCGCGACTGCGCCCGGCAGCGGGCTGATCGGTACCGATCGATCCTCCGGGCGCTGCGCTGCGGGAACCCGGCACAGCGCCCGGAATGACGCGGAAGTCCATTGATTCGACTGTCGAAATGGTGCATATAGCAGGACAAGAATGGTGACCTGAACCATCGGTTGCACAAGGCGATAACAATGACCGGCACAGATGTCCACGAAGGCGCCATCGCCGGCGCGTTGCCGGCGATGGCGATCGGCTCGTTCCACGAGCGCCTGCTGTTCCACACCAACGAGCTCGACGAGGCCAGGGAAAAGGTCACCGCGCTCTACACGCGCCATCGCCTGGACTTCATCGGGCGTGACCGCCGCCTCGACACCTACTTCTACCACGTACCCTTGCTGCGCGCCTCGGTCAACTGCCTCGGCTACGGCTCCGACATGGTCATCGAGCCCGGTGATCTGCAGAACTTCTTCCTCGTGCAGACGCCGGTGCGCGGCATGACGCACGCGGTCTGCGGTGCCCAGTCGATCCACTCCGACCCGAACCTCGGCTCGGTGCTGAGCCCCAGCGTTCCGGTGCGGATGAGCTGGCGCGCGAACTGCTGGCAGGTGCAGGTTCGCCTGGAACGCGCACTGCTGGAGCAGGCGCTCGCCAACGCGCTGGAGCGTCCGCTCGGCGAGCCGATCATGTTCGAACTCGGTATGGACATGCGTTCCCCGGCAGGCATCTCGTGGTGGAACACGGTCAGGCACGTCGCCGAACAGGCGCACCTCGCTGCGGCGCTGCCGCACGGGATCACACTGCTGCGCCAGCTGGAGCAGCTGCTGGTCAACTCGCTGCTCTACCTGCAGCCGCACAACTACACCGAGCAGTTGCTGAACCGCGAGCCGTGCATATTGCCGCGGCACGTGAAGCGCGCCGAGGAGTACATCGCCGCGCACTACAACGAGAACATCACCATCGAGGATCTGGCGGCCCACTGCGGCGTCAGTCCACGCTCGCTGTACCGGGGATTCCAGGAGTTCCGCAACATCTCGCCGATGCAGCACCTGAAGACCACGCGACTCGAGATGGCACACCGTATGTTGAAGGTCGCGGACCCGTCGGACAGCGTCACGCGCATCGCGCTCGATGCCGGCTTCAGGCAACTCGGACGCTTCGCGGTCGAATACCGCAGGCGCTTCGGCGAGTGCCCGTCGGAAACGCTGAAGAGCTGATGACCATGGGCATTGCGCAACCCGCGATGCGCCACCGTGCCCCTGTACATTTTCCGCCTGCGCTGTTCCCACGCTGCCGCTTTGATCGCGACGGAAGCGGCGCCTGCTGTCATTTTCCGGCCCGGAGGGCTTCAATGCGGAAAGGTCCGTAGAAGAACAACGCGCCGGACCCGCGGCGCTGGCCGGTCCGCCGGGCACGCCACCGGAGTCCGGGACTCACCGAACCATCCATAACGAACGGAGAATCACGATGCCAACCAGAACCACAGCGATCTCGCTCGCGAAAATCAACCTCGGTCGCCTGTTCCTCCTCGGCGCCACGCTGGGAGCCTCGATGCCGGCGGTGCTGCACGCCCAGAACGAACCCGGAAGCACCGACTGGCTGGTCGAGGAGATCACTGTCACCGCGCGCAAGCGCGAAGAAGGACTGCAGTCCACCCCGCTGTCGGTCTCCGCATTCTCCGGTGACAGCCTCGAGTACCGCGGCGTCGGCAAGATCGACGGCATCGCGAACTTCACGCCGAACCTCACCTTCGGCAACAGCCCCAGCTTCGGCGGCGCCAGCAACAGCGCGGCGATCTACATCCGCGGCATCGGGCAGAAGGAGTTCGTGCCCACCGTCGATCCCGGCGTGGGGCTCTACGTCGACGGCGTCTATATCGCGCGCTCGGTCGGCGGCATCCTCGACCTGATCGACATCGAGCGTGTCGAGGTGCTGCGCGGTCCGCAGGGAACGCTGTTCGGCCGCAACACGATCGGCGGCGCGATCTCGATCACGACCCGCAAGCCGCACGAGGAATTCGCCGGCCGGGTGTCGGCCACCTACGGCACCGACGACCGCATGGACCTCGTCGGATCGATGAACGTGCCGTTCAGCGACTCGTTCTTCGGCACCTTCTCGGCCGGCCGCCTGCACCAGGACGGGTACGTGGAGCGCGACGACGGCATCGACCTCGGCGACGACGACACGGTGACCGGCCGCGCGGCGTTCCGCTGGCTGGCGTCGGAAGCGGTGGAGGTGAACTTCTCCGCCGAGGCGACGCGTGATCGCGAGAATGGCCCGGCCTTCGAACTGATCGGCATCGACAAGGGACCGGTGATGAACCGCGCGACCGGTGCGGTCGACGACAACACACCGCCGTTCGCCGTGATCCACAACCAGATCGCCAGCTTCCTCGCCGGCTGGCCGGCACCGGGGCTCGGCGGCCCGGATGCGTATCCGCCGTGCGTGTTCCTCCCAGGCGCGATCCCGGGCGTGCCGTCGGACACCAACGCGGCCGTCGCCGGCTGCTACGACGACCGCTACGTGCGCGGCGACGAGACCAACGCCGGCACCGCACCGGCGTTCGCCGACAACGATATGTGGGCTGCGAACCTCACCGTCGACTGGGAGATCAGCGACAACCTGAGCGTCAAGTCGATCACGGCGCACCGCGAATTCGAAGCCGACTTCGCGCGCGACGGTGACCACTCGCCGCACGCGGTCGCCGCCTACATCGACCACATGGACCTCGAGCAGTTCTCGCAGGAATTCCAGTTCAACGGCGTCGCGATGGACAGCCGGCTGAACTGGGTGCTCGGCCTCTACTACTTCGAGGAGTCGGGCGACAACGAGAACCTGCTGGACTTCACGATCTCCAAGTTCCGCAGCGGCGGCGCGATCGACAACGAGTCCTGGGCCGCCTTCTTCCAGGGCACCTACGACCTCACCGACCAGTGGCACCTGACCGCCGGCGTGCGCTACACCGACGAGGAGAAGAAGTTCGAGCCGAACCAGGTGATTCTGCTGAACAAGTTCGCCGGCAGCGGCCACCCGCTGCTCGACGCGCCGTTCATGCAGGCCGGCGAACCGATCCTGCCGCATCTCGAGAAGAAGCAGACCATCGAGGAAGTCACCCCGATGATCAACCTCTCGTACGACTGGACCGAGGACCTGATGGTCTACGCCAGCTACTCGGAAGGCTTCAAGTCCGGTGGTTTCACGCAGCGCGTGTTCCCGCCGATCGTCGCCGGCTTCACGGCGCCGCCCGGCACCCCCGACATCGACCTGATCCCCGGCTACGATCCCGAGTTCGTCGAGGTGTGGGAACTGGGCTTCAAGTACGCCACCCCGGGACAGCGGATGCGCCTGAACGGCTCAGTGTTCTCCACCGCCTACGACGACCTGCAGGTGCAGGTATTCACCAGCGTGGCACCGGTGACGAAGAACGCCGCCAGCGCCACGATCAACGGTTTCGAGCTCGAGATGCAGGCCGTGCCCGCCGACGGCTGGTTCGCCGAGGCCGCGGTGGGTTACCTGGACGCCGAGTACGACGATCTGGATACGCTGGAGACCCGTCTGTTCGAGAACGACAAGTTCGAGCGCGTCCCGGAGTGGAGTCTGAGTGGGGCGCTGTCGAAGGAATTCGCGCTGGCCGACGCCGGCACGCTCACCCCGCGCATCGACTGGTCGTGGCGCAGCAAGGTCTACAACGACGCGTTCAACGCACCGCAGCTCGCGCAGTCGAGTTACCACCTGGTGAACGTGAACCTCACCTTCACCGACAAGGACGATCGTTACGATGTGGTCGCGGCGGTGAAGAACCTGACCGACGAGGACTACCTGATGACCGGCGTCTGGGGCGCCGCGATGCAGTCGATCGAGGGCGTGTACAACCGTGGCCGCGAGTACTCCCTGACCGTGCGTGCCCGCTTCTAGGGAACGCCGCAGACAGCCCCCCGCACGGTGAGGCGCTTTGCCCTCTCACCGTGCGGAGGGGTCACTCCCCGCCTTCACCCCCGCGGCCAGGCTGCGCCAGATCTCGCGGTAGTCGTAGTCGGTCGCGAGCGCCAGGTTCAGCCGGTTGTACGACCCGAAATCGCTGACCAGATGCACCAGCTGCACGACCCCGCGGTCACCGAGGCCGAGCGAGTGCAACGCGTCGATGTCCGCGTCGACCACGGATTTCGGGTCGGCGTTGACCTTCAGCGCGAACGCGAGCAAGGATTTCAGCCGCCCCTCGTCGAGCGCATCGACGCCGTTCGCCACCAGTTCCTCGACGTAACTCTCCGGCGTCTGCAGCCCCTGGTTCAGGATGGTGCAGAACGCGGCCGTGCAGTACGGACACCCGTTGGCGCGCGAGACCAGGATGCCGATGTGCTGGATCTCGTCGAGCTGCAACTCGCCCTGCTCCCACAGCACGCGCGTGGAACCGAGCTTGGCCTTGAAGTATTCGGGAAAGTTCAGCTCCAGCAGGAAATGGTTCGGCACCGCACCTTCCATGCGCGTGACCCAGTCGAAGATCTCCGCGATGACCGGATCGCGGTCCGCCTCGCCTCGAACCAGTGCAACTCGTGCCATGATCGTTCTCCGCAGTATGGTCGTTTCGCCATGCAACGCGCCCGGCGGCGCGCGTTGCGGCTAATATAAACCGCCACGAACACGATGTGGCGCACTTCGACGCAACAGGTCCGGCAACATGGCTTTCGACAGCATCGACAACGTGATCGAGCGGTGTGCACGGCACGGCTACGTGATGGATCGCACGCTCGCGACCACGGTGTATCTCGCCACGCGCCTCGACAAGCCGCTGTTCCTCGAAGGCGAGCCCGGCGTGGGCAAGACCGAACTCGCCAAGGTCATGGCGCTCGCGCTCGACGCCGAACTGATCCGCCTGCAGTGCTACGAGGGACTCGACGTCGCGAGCGCGGTCTACGAATGGAACTACGCACGCCAGATGCTCGAGATCCGCCTGCAGGAGGCGCGTGGCGTCGAGCGCGCGCGCATCGGCGAGAACATCCACTCCGGGGAGTTCCTGCTCGAACGCCCGTTGCTGCGCGCGCTGCGCCTCGCGCCGCCCGCACGCGCACTGCTGCTGATCGACGAGGTCGACCGCTCGGACGAGGAATTCGAGGCCTACCTGCTCGAGCTGCTGTCCGATTTCCAGATCAGTATCCCGGAGATCGGCACGCTGCGCGCCGAACGCCCGCCGCTGGTCGTGCTGACGTCGAACCGCACGCGTGCGCTGCACGACGCGCTCAAGCGCCGCTGCCTGTACCACTGGATCGATTACCCCGACCTCGAGCGCGAGCAGGCGATCGTCCGCGCGCGCATCCCCGGCATCGACCGGCGGCTGTCGGCGCAGGTCTGCCGTTTCATGCAGTGGCTGCGCGAACAGGACCTGCAGAAGAACCCCGGTGCCGCGGAAACCGTCGATTGGGCACGCGCGCTGCTCGCGCTCGGCAGCGAGGAACTGGACCCGCGGACCGTGGCCGACACCCTCGGCTGGATCCTGAAGTACAAGGCCGACATCGACACGATCCGCGGCCGCGACCTCGGCGCGGTGCTCGCCGGGCTCGCCGCGGACACGCTCGATGGCTGAGCCGCCCGCCGCCGGCGCACGCACCCGCACGCTGCCCGATCACGTGGTGGCGTTCGCACGCCGGCTGCGCGAGGCAGGGCTGCCCGTGTCGCCCGCGGAAGTGATCGATCTGTGCCGCGCGCTGGAACTCATCGATATCGCGCGGCACGACGAGGTGCGCGCCGCCGCCCGCGCCACGCTGGTGCGCGCACGCGACCAGTTGCCGGTCTTCGAGGCGGTGTTCGACGCGTACTGGCTGCACCACCCGCCATCCCTGCAACCACCGGCACCGGCCGACCCCGGGCAGCACGCGGCTGCGGCCGCAGCGGCCGGCGGCGACCGGGAACGCGAACTGCTGCTCGACGACGGTTCGCCCGAGGCCGACGACGAATCCGCGCATCCCCGCGACGCGGAACTGGTGACCGCGAGCGCGATCGACGTGCTCGCCCACCGGGACATCGGCAGCCTCGACGAACACGAGCTGCAACTCGCGCGCAGCCGGGTGCGCGAACTGGTGCGCGGACTGGCGAACCGTCCCGGCCACCGCCACCGCCGTCACGCACGCCGCGGCGACGTCGATCTGCGCCACAGCCTGCGGCGCGCTCAGCGCCACGGCTTCGAGACGATCGAGATCGTGCGACGCGAACGCCGGATCACCAGGCTGCGTCTGCTGCTGCTCTGCGACATCAGCGGCTCGATGGCCCGTTACAGCACCTTCTTCCTCGCCTTCGTCCACGCGCTGCGCGAGGAGTTGCCCGCCCTCGAGGCCGCGGTGTTCGCGACCCGGCTCACGCCGGTGACCGAACTGCTGCACCGCGGTGATCCGCTGCGTTCTCTGGTCGGGCTGCAGAACGCGGCGCGCGGCTGGGGCGGCGGCACCGACATCGGACGCGCGCTCGGCGAATTCAACGAACGCTTCGCGCAACGCATGGTGCGCACCCGAACGGTGGTGGTGATCCTCAGCGACGGCTGGGACCGCGGCGACCCCGCCGCCATGCGCAATGCTATGGCCGGGCTGCGTCGCTGGGCCGACACCCTGGTGTGGCTGAACCCGCTGCTCGGCCACGACGGTTACCAGCCGCTGTGCCGCGGCATGCGCACCGCGCTGCCCTACCTCGATCATTTCCTGCCCGCCCACGACCTCGCCAGCCTCGCCGCGGTGGCGGCGCGGCTGCGCGGGTTGTAAACACACCGGAGAGTTTCCAGCATGCGCGTCGGCATAGCACTGATCGAGGGATACAGCTTCAGCCGCGACCCGGAGGAGCTCGGCTTCCGTGGCCTCGCCGCCGGTGCGCGGCGAATCGAGGAACTGGGTTTCGACGGCATCCTCTCCTCGGAGACCGCCGGCCACGACCCCTTCTTCCCGCTGCTGATCGCCGCCGAGCACACCCGCCGCGTCGGGCTTGCCACCGGCATCGCCGTCAGCTTCCCGCGCAGCCCGATGGTCACCGCCCAGATGGCGTGGGACCTGCAGCGGCTGTCCGGCGGGCGCTTCGCACTCGGTCTGGGCACCCAGGTCAAGGGCCACAACGAACGCCGCTACGCAACCCCCTGGACCGGCGCGCCGGGACCGCGCATGCGCGAGTACGTGCAGTGCCTGCACGCGATGTTCCATACCTTCCAGAACCCCCGCGAGCCGCGCTGGTTCGAGGGCGAGCACTACCGCTTCTCGATGCTGCCTCCGGTGTTCGCACCCGAGCCGATCGCGCACCCGAAGCTCCCCATCCACCTGGCCGCCGTGAATCCCTACATGGCCCGCCTGGCCGGCGAACTGTGCGACGGCGTCTTCGCGCACCCGGTGATCACGGCGCGCTACCTGCGCGAGGTGATGCTGCCGGCGGTGGCCGAAGGCGCGCAGCGGGCGGGACGCGCCGTGTCCGCGATCGACATCATCGGCGCGCCGGTCGTGGTCACCGGCCGCGACGAGGCCGAACTCGCCGAGGAACGCAAGCTGCTCAAGCGCCGCATCGCATTCTACGGCTCGACACGCACCTACAGCCGCGTCTTCGAGGTGCATGGCTGGCAGGAACTCGGCGAACGGTTGCACGCGCTCTCGGTGGAGGGCCGCTGGGACGAGATGCCGCGCCTGATCCCGGACGAGATGGCGGAGGAACTCGCCACCATCGGCCGGCTGGAGGAGATCGGCGAGCGCCTGCGCGAGCGCTGGGGCGGGCTGCTGACCACGCTGAACCTGCCGACGGATTACCCGCTGCGCACGCCGGAGGAACTCCGGCTCGCGCGCGCCGCGATCGAGACGCTGCAGCGCGCGCGCTGAAAAACGGTGTCGCCCGGCGCGGGCCGGGCGCGACGCTACAGTTTCCCGAGCGCCTTCAGCACCTTCTCCGGCGTGATCGGCAGCTCGGTGATGCGCACCCCGATCGCGTTGTACACCGCCGCGGCGATCGCCGCCGCGGGCACGGTCACGCACTGCTCGGACAGGCTCTTGGCGCCGAACGGCCCCGAGGGTTCGTGGGTCTCGATGAAGATGCTCTCGATCACGCGCGGCATCTCGACCGCCGTCGGCATCTTGTAATCGAGGAAGTCCGCCGACAAACACGCACCGGTATCCTGGTCGAACACCAGGTTCTCCATCAGCGCATAACCGATGCCCTGCTGCATGCCGCCCTCGACCTGCCCCTCGGCCGCATTCGGGTTGATCAGCCGGCCGAGGTCGTGCGCGTACACGCAGCGCAGCACCGCCACCTGCCCGGTCTCGGTATCGACCTCGACCTCGACGAACAGCGCGGTGGCCGGCGACGGGTTCTCCGGCGGCGCCAGGCTGGATGAGCCGATGATCGTGCCCTTGTATTCGGGCGGAGACGAGGGCCGCGGGCCCGTGTCGCTGTCCATGATGAACGGCGATTCGGCGACCTGCACGATCTCGGTCAGCGGCATTGCGCTGCCCGGCGAGCCCTTCACGTAGACCTGTCCATCGCTGATCTCGAGGTCCTCGGGGTTCGCCTCCATCAGTCCGCCGGCGATCTCGAACACGCGTTTCTTCGCCTGCGCGGCGGCGGCCTTGATCGCGAGTCCCGAGGAATAGGTCGCGCGGCTGGCGTGTGTCGGCGCATCGAAGGGCACGGTGTCGGTGTCGGCGTAGACGATGCGCACCTTCTCGACCGCGATCCCGAGTTCCGCCGCGGCGATCTGCGACAGCGCGGTGATCTGCCCGGAGCCGATGTCCACCGTGCCCGTGGAGACGTCGGCCGTGCCGTCGCGGTTCAGCTTGACGATCGCGCCGGTGTGCTCGTAGATGTCCGGGAAACCCATGCAGCCGCTGACCCAGATCCCCTGGGTGCCCACGCCGATGCCGCGCTTGCGCACGCCCGGGCTGCTGCCGGCGGCTGCGCGCTGCGACCAGCCGATGCGTTCGGCGCCACGGCGCAGCGCTTCCTCGTAGCCGTAGGAGTTCAGCGACCAGGCCGGATTGAAGGGGTGCGGATCGCCCTGGCGGTAGCCGTTCCTGACGCGGAACTCGACCGGGTCCAGCCCGAGCGTGTCGCAGATCTCGTCGATCTGCGACTCGACCGCGAAGCAGCCCTGCGGGCAGCCGTAGCCGCGGTAGCCGCCGCCGATCATGTTGTTCGTGTAGACCGTGAAGCCTTCCCACTTCTTGTTCGCGCAGCGGTACGGGAAGAACATGCCGAACAGGCCGTGCACCATGATCACCTCGGCGCCGTGCGTGGCGTGCGCGCCGGTGTCGAGGATGCTTTTCGCCTGGCGGGCCGTGATCGTTCCGTCGGCCTTGACCCCGGTCTTGATCCACATCTTGATCGGATGGCGGGCGGTGGTGATGAAGTCCTCGTAGCGCGTCTGCTCGATGCGCACCGGCCGGCGCGTCTTCTGGCTGAGCAGCGCCGCCAGCGGCTCGATGTAGCCGATGTCGAGCTTGCCGCCGAAACCGCCGCCGATGTACGGCGGCTTGACCACCGTGACGCGGCTCTCGGTGATGCCCAGCGCGTAGGCCAGCTTCTCGCGCAGACCGAAGATGTGCTGCATCGAGGAATGCACGGTGAAGTGTCCGTCGCGATCGCAGTCGATCACGCACACGCGCGGCTCCATGTAGCAGGTGTGCACGCGCTGCGTCTGGTAGACGCCCTCGAAGATGTGGTCTGCCTCGGCGAAGCCGGCCTCGACGTCGCCGGTCTCGAAGCTCGGGTTCTTCGCGATGTTCCGGGCCGCGCCGTCGTGCAGTTGCGGCGCGCCGTCGCGCATCGCCTCTTCCGGATCGAAGACCGCGGGAAGTTCCTCGTAGTCGACGTCGATGAGTCCCAGCGCCTGCTCGGCGATCTCCTCGCTGATCGCGGCCACCGCCGCCACCGGCTGGCCGGCGAAGCGGATGCGGTCGCTGAGGATCAGCATGTCGCGGATCACGCTCTTGGCGTCGGTGGGCACGAAATAGACCGGGCAGAACGGGATCTGCGGCACGTCGCGCGCGGTCAGCACGGCCTTGACGCCGGGCAGGCGCTCGGCCTCGGTGGTGTCGATGCGGCGCACCCGCGCGTGCGGATAGGGGCTGCGCAGCAGCTTGCCGTGCAGCATGCCCGGCAGCCTCACGTTGACCGGATAGCCCCGGCCTCCGGTCACCTTGTCGAGCGCATCCGGCCGGGTGACGCTCTTTCCGATCAGGTCCGATCCGCCCATGGGAAATCTCCTGTTAACCGTTCAGCTGCCCGAGGCCATCTTGATGGCGTCGACGATCTTCGCGTAACCGGTGCAACGACAGAGGTTGCCGGCGATCGCGTGCCGTATCTGTTCCTCGTCGGGCCGCGGCACCTCGTCCAGCAATTGCCGCGCCGACATGATCATCCCGCAGGTACAGAAACCGCACTGCACCGCGCCGGCCTGGATGAAGGCCTCCTGCAGCGGATCCAGGCGCTCGCCTTCGCCGAGGCCTTCGATCGTGGTGACCTCGCTGCCGTCGATCGACAGCGCGTAGACCGCGCAGGCGTAGACGCTGCGTCCGTCCACGTGCACCGTGCAGCACCCGCAGGCGCTGGTGTCGCAACCGCGCTTCGCGCCGCGCAGCCCCAGTTCCTCGCGCAGCACCCGCAACAGCGTCGCGTCCGCCGGAACCAGCAGTTCGTGCCGCTCGCCATTGACCGTCAGGACCAGTGCCTTCTTCATTGCTTCGGCTCCCCTTCAGACCAGCCTGTCGACCGCGCGCTGCAGCGCGCGGCGCACATACACCTTGCCCATCGCCGCGCGGTACCCGGCCGAGCAGCGGTGGTCGGACATCGGATTGATGTCGGCCTCGATCGCCTGCGCCGCGCGCTGGAACACCTCGTCCCCGGGCGCCGCACCGTTCAGCACCGTCTCCGCCGCCGCCGAGCGCACGTGGGTCTCGTTGAGGCCGCCGCCGAGCACCACGCGCGCGTCGCTCATGCGTCCGGCACCATCGAGCGTGAGCCTCACCGCCGCGCCGACCAGTGCGAGGTCGTTGGCGTTGGTTTCGAGCTTCAGGTACGCGCTCGCGGTGCGCGCGGCAGGCCGCGGCAGGAACACGCTCGCGATGTATTCACCGGTCGCCAGCGTGTTCACGAACACGCCGGCATAGACCTCGGCGAGCGGCAGTTCGCGCGCCGCGCCATCCGCCGCACTGGCGGTGACCACGGCGTCCAGCGCCAGCAGCGCCGCAGGAACGTCGAAGAACGGACACGAGGCGGCGATCGCCCCGCCCACGGTGGCCATGTTGCGGATCTGCGGCGGCGGGCACGCGAGCGCATCGCGCAGCGCACCGAATGCCGGCTGGTCGATTCCCGGCATCGCGGCCAGACGCGTGAAGTTCACGGTGGCGCCGATCCGCGCCCCGCGATCGTCGCTGGCGAGTCCGTCGAGTCCCAGGCGACGCAGATCGATCAGCGCCTGGACCCCGCTCAGCAGGCCGCGCGCCTCGAGCCCGTGGATGAACGTGCCTCCGGCGACGAACAGTGCGGCGTCGTCATAGGTCTGGAACACACCGGAGAGTTCGGCCGCGGATTCCGGCCGACGGAATTCCTTGAGTTCGGGCAACGCCATGGTTGTCACTCCTGCTCGACTGCGGGGGAATCGTCTAGCTGACGTCGGGACCGATTATAGGGCTGCGACGGCGCGCGTCCGCCCCCCTGCACCCCACCGCCGGCAGCAAACGGCAGACACTGCACAGTCGGCTGCACTCGGTGCATAGTGGGCGCTGCGGCTTCGCCTGTACGATGCGCCGCGAAGCCGACGAGGGATTGCACCCCATGGATATCGAGAAGATCTTTACGGTCGCCGCGCCACGCGAGAAGGTCTGGGACTTCGTCACCAGCGCCGAGCAGGTGGCGACCTGTATTCCCGGCGTCGAGGAGGTGCAGGTCACCGAGCCGGGCAAGTACAAGGGCCTGATGACCATCAAGGTCGGTCCGATCAAGGCCTCGGTGAAAGCCGATGTGCAGGAACTCGAACGCCGGGCGCCGGAGTTCGCGGCCTACGGCATCCAGGGCGAGGAAGGCGGACGCGCGAGCCGGCTCACGGCCGACGCCCGGCTGCTGCTCAAACCGCTGGAGCCGAACCTGACCGAGGTCACGTTCAGTTCGCATGTGGTGATCGTGGGCCGGCTCGGCAAGTTCGCCGGCGGCGTGATGACCAAGCTGGCCGACAGCATGAGCGAGGAATTCGTCACCGCGTTCCGCGCGCGGCTGGAACCCCCGTCGGCAGCAGCGCCTGCCGCAGCGCCGGCGGCGCCCGGTATCTGGAACCGCCTGCTCGCGTTCCTGCGCCGGCTGTTCGGGCGCAGCTGAGCGCGACGGCGCGCGCTGCGCGCGCGAACGCGTTCAGGCGACGATCACGAAATCCGTGGCCTGCAGCGCCGGGTGCACGTCGATGCCGAAACGCGCGAACAGGATCGCCGCCGCGCCTCCGGCGCCGTCGGCGTCGTAATACAGCGCACCGCTTTCGGTGTCGTAGACCAGGCGCTGCGCGGAGTCGGTGGCGGCGCTCAGCCCGGCTCCTGCCACGAACTGGTCGGCGTTTACCTGATCTCCCGCGGTCCACTCACCGAACACATCGTCGTCGAGCCGGAGGGTGTCGGTTCCCGCCACGAAATCGCCGATCGTGTCGACATTGGCGGCAACCACCAGCGGGCTGCCGAACACGAAGGCATCGACACCGGCGCCGCCGGTCAGCGTATCGCGCCCTGGCCCGCCGATCAGTACGTCGTCACCGGCGCCGCCATCGAGCACGTCGTAACCGTCACCGCCCTGCAAGGTATCGTTGCCGCCGAAGCCGCGCAGCGTATCGTTGCCCTTCAGTCCGCCCAGCACGTTGCCCGCGGTATTGCCGCTCAGGGTGTTCGCCGCGGCGTTGCCGGTGCCGTCGGTGCGGCCGCTGCCCGCGAGCACGAGGTTCTCGAAGTTCGCTGCCAGCACCCACGACACCGGGCTCACGATGGTATCGATGCCCTCGCCGGCCGCCTCGACGACACTGTCCGCCGCCGTCACCTGGTAGGTGTCCCGGCCCGTACCGCCGGACAACCGGTCCGCGCCCATGCCGCCCGCGAGCGTGTCGTTGCCTTCTCCGCCGTTCAATGTGTCCTCGCCGGCACCGCCGGCGAGGTGGTCCGCATCGGCCTCGCCATCGAGCACATCGTCACCGCCCTTGCCGTACAGGGTATCGGCACCGAAGCCGCCGTAGAGGGAATTCGCGGCGATGTTGCCGGTCAGCACGTTCGCGAGCGCATTGCCGTGGCCCGACAGCGCGGCGTCGCCTTCGAGCTTCAGCTTTTCGACCGCCTCCGGCAGCGTGAAACTGCGGCTCGCGAGAATCAGATCGCTGCCCTCGCCGGGCAACTCGACGATCTGGTCGAACGCATCGTCGATGCCGATAACGTAGGCATCGTTGCCGGCGCCTCCGCTCAGCGTATCCGTGCCGCCGCCACCGCTCAGCAGATTCCCGCCCGCATTACCGCGGATCCAGTTCCCCAGCGAATTTCCCACCCCCCACAGACCCTCGTCTCCGGTGAGCACCAGATCCTCCAGGTACTCTCCGAGCGTGTAGGTGATCGCGCTCTCGACCGTGTCCCGCCCCGTCCATTCCTGCTCGACGACCGCGTCCGCAGCGTTGTCGATCACGAACACGTCGTCGCCCCCGCCACCCTCGAGCGTATCGGCGCCGGCGCCGCCGTCGAGCCGATTCGCCGCCGCGTTGCCGACGATGCGGTTGTTGCCGCCATTGCCGGTGGCAGCTAACGGCGAGTCGCCGGTCAGGATCAGGTGCTCGAGGTGTTCAGGCAGGGTGAACGTGGCATAGGCAAGCACCGTATCCTCACCCGCCCCGGCGCTCTCGAGCGGCAGATCGGCGGTGGCATCGACGTAATAGCTGTCGTTGCCGGCACCGCCGGCAAGGGTATCGACGCCGTTGGCGCCATCGAGCGAATCGTCGCCGGACCCGCCAGAGATGCTGTCGTTGCCGGCGTAGCCCAGCAGGTAGTCCGCGCCCGGGCTGCCGGTGATGGTGTCCGCGCCGGCCAGAATCACCATGTCGGCGAACGGATCGATGTCGCCGATGCCGGCGAAATCGATGTAGTCGGACAGGCCTGTGAACTCGACCAGCAGTTCGCGCGTGCTGCCTAGGACTTTCTCGCCACGCAACCCGGTCGCTGTGCCGGTGATGTTCTCGGTGCCCAGATCGACGTAGAAACTGCCGTAGAGCTGCAGTGCGCAGCTTTCACCGAGTATCTCGAGGCGGTTCAGCCAGGCCGCGGACAGGTTGCCCCACATCGAGACCGTGATGTAGCGGCCCAGCGCGTCGTACTCGCGCACGCTTGCATAGTCGCTGCGCTGCGCGAGGATCTGCTCGCGGACCGGGAGGAAATTCGCCAGGAACTCGTCGAAGGACTGCAGCGCCGGGATCCCGTAGTAGCTGTCCTCCAACCGCATGTCCGCCGCGTACTGGCCGAATCGAAGTGTCGCCATGGGTTACTCCCGAGTCCGAATGCCGCGTTCCGACGTTAGCGCGTTGCCCAGCGGAAGAACAGTGGCGAGTGGCCGGGAGCGGCAAACTGGCGATCGGATCCTGGTGCCCCTCAGACCCGGCGCCCGGCCCCCGCCCAGTACTGCGCGCGCAGCGCCTTCTTGTCGGGCTTGCCGACCGGCGTCAGCGGAATCGCCGGCACGAAATCGACCGACTTCGGCGCCTGCACCGAGCCCTTGGCGCGCTTCACGCTCTCGACGAGTTCCGCCGCCAGCGCCGCATCGCCCGTGACCCCGGGCTTCGGCACGACCAGCGCCTTGACCGCCTCGCCCCAGCGCTCGTCGGGCACCCCGATCACGGCCACCTGCGCGACCGCCGGATGCGCCGACAACACATCCTCGACCTCGCGCGGGAACACGTTGAAGCCGCCGGTGACCACCATGTCCTTCTTGCGGTCGATGATGTAGAGGAAGCCGTCGGCGTCGATGCGCCCGATGTCGCCGGTATGCATCCAGCCGCCGGCGAAGGCCTCGGCGGTCTGCTCCGGCAGGCCGAGGTACCCCTTCATGACCAGCGGACCGCGCACGCAGATCTCGCCGGGCTCACCGGCCGGCACCGGACGGTTGTCGTCGTCGAGCAGCGCCAGGTGGACCCACGGCGCCGGACGCCCGCACGAGGCGAGCCGCTCGGGCCGCGCGAGGTCGTGCTCGCGCCGGCGCATGTTGGCCAGCGCCATCGGTGCCTCGGACTGGCCGAAGAACTGGTAGAAGACCTGTCCCCACTTCTGGATCCCCTCGCGCAGGCGCCCCGGGCTCATGGCGGACGCGCCGTAGAAGATCGTCTGCAGGCTGGAGAGGTCCGCGGTCGCGGCGCGCGGCGAGTCGAGCAGCATGTAGATCATCACCGGCACCAGCATCGTGGCCGTGATGCGGTGTTGCTCGACCATGTCGAAGAACTGGTCCGGCGTGAAGCCGCGCGGCACGTAGAACGCACCGCCGCGCTGCAGCACCGGAATGAAGAACGCCGCCGCCGCGTGCGACAGCGGCGTGCAGATCAGCATGCGCAGGTCCTCGGGGAACTCCCACTCGGCCATCTGCAGCATGGTCAGGTACGCGCCGCCGCGCGCGGTCGACATCACGCCCTTGGGCTTGCCGGTGGTGCCTCCGGTGTAGATGATCGAGGTCACGTCGTCGGGGCGGATGTCGGGCGCGACCAGTGGCGCAGGAGTGAATCGCGCGGCGAGCTCGAGGTAGTCGTCGCCGGCCGCGCCGGGCCCGAAACCCAGCAGGTTCTTCAGCCCCGGCACGCGCTCGCGCAGTTCCGCGGCACGCTGATCGAACAGCGGTGCGTCGAAGACCAGCGTCTCGACGCCCGCGTTCTCCAGCACGTAGGCGTGGTCGTCGAGCGATCCCAGCGGGTGCAGCGTGGTGCCGCAGCAGCCCACGACCTGCATCGCCGCGAGGTTCGCCAGCACCTCGGGCCGGTTGCCCGACAGCACCGCGACGCGCGAACCCACGCCGATTCCGCGCGCCTGCAGCGCCTGCGCCATGCGGCTGGTCTGCGCGCGCATCTCGGCGTAGCTGAGCACGGTGTCGCCGATGAACAGGCAGGGACGGTCGTCCCAGCGGTTCAGCCCCTCGATGATCAGGTGCACCATCAGCGGGGGTTCGTGGACCAGGTCGATGCTCATGCGCGACGCTCCTCAGTGCCGCTCGAACTTCAGCACGGTCTTCCACCACAGCCCGGGCAGCAGCGTGTGCCAGATCTCGAGCAGCTTGGCCTCGCCCGGATAGATCGCCTTGCGACCGCGCTCGAACGCCGCCTCGATCTGGTCGACGATCTTCTCCGGGTCGCCGAGGCGCCCGCTCTTCTTCGCCTCGCGCAGGGCCTGCGCGGCGTCGGTCTCGATCGACTGGTTCACCAGCGGCGTGTTCACCGCCGGCGGCATCACCACCGCGATGCGCAGCGCCGTGTGGCCGAGCTCGTTCGCGAGTGTCTCGCCGACCACGTTGACGGCCGCCTTGGAGGCCGCATAGGCGCCGAGGTGCGGCGTCAGCGCAGTGGCCGACACCGAGCCGAACAGGATCACGTCGCCGCGGTTGCGCGCGAGCATGCCGGGCACCACCGCACGGATCAGGTGCAGCGTGCCGTAGTAGTTGACCTCGATCAGCCGCCGCGCCTGCTCGAGCGTGGTGTCCATCACCGCGTGGCTCGGCATGATGCCGGCCGCGTGCGTCAGCCGGTCGACCGGACCCAGTTCGCGCTCGACCTCGGCGACGCAGGCCTGCACCTGGTCCCAGTCGGCCACGTTGCAGCGCAGTGGCCGGATGTTAGGCGAACACGCGGCCGTCTCGGCCAGCGCCGATTCGTTCATGTCGAGGATCGCCACCTGCGCGCCGGTCGCCGCCAGCCGCAACGCCGACACCCTGCCCATGCCGCTGGCACCGCCGGTGACCAGCGCAACCTTGCCATTGAACGCCATGACCGGATCTCCTGAGGGTGGTCGACGGGAACGCCACAGAGTGTAACCAGCGTCGCGCGGTTTACGCAGCGCCCGCGCATGACCATTTGTTCAGGCGCTGCCGCCGGCCCACAATGGGCACCCATCACAACGCACAACCGTACAGCGGAGCAACATCGTGGCGTCGATCGGAGTGCTTTTCGTGTGCCTGGGCAACATCTGCCGCTCGCCGGCCGCCGAGGCGATCTTCGCCGAGCTCATCACACGCCGCGGACTCGACGCGCGGGTCCACGCGGATTCCTGCGCGACCGCGTCGTTCCACGCCGGCAAGGCGCCCGACCCGCGTGCGGTGGCCGCCGCCGGGCGCCTCGGCTACCGCATCGCACCGCGCCTGGCACGCCAGATCACCGACGCGGATTTCCGGCACTTTCGCTACCTCGTCGCGATGGATCGCAACAACCTGCATACACTGCAGGGCTGGGCTCCGCCGGATTTCACCGGCGAGATCGAGCTGCTGACGCGCTACTGTGCGGACGCCGCCGGACAGGACGTCGCGGATCCCTTCTACGGCTCCGCCGAGGCCTTCGACGACACGCTGGCGCTGATCGAGCGCGGCGTCGGCGCACTGCTCGAGCAACTCTGCCGGCGGCATCGGCTATAATGCCGCGCCCCGCGTCGGGGCCAGCATCCCCTGAGGCACCGTGGTAGCGCCGATGACCGACAGTACGCTCGAGAACCTGAACGTGGAACGGATCGAGGAGCTCGTGACTCCCGCCCGCCTCAAGGCCGAAATGCCGCTCACCCCCGCCATCGACGTCGCGGTGCGTCATGCGCGCGGCGTGGTGCGCGACATCCTCGACCGCCGCGACCACCGCCTGTTCCTGGTGGTCGGGCCGTGCTCGATCCACGATCCCGCGGCGGCGATGGACTACGCGCGGCGGCTGCGCGATCTCGCGCGCGAGGTCGAGGACACGCTGTTCCTGGTGATGCGCGTCTACTTCGAGAAGCCGCGCACCACCACCGGCTGGAAAGGCCTGGTCAACGACCCGCACCTGAACGACTCGTTCCGCATCGAGGAAGGCCTGCATATCGCACGCAAGCTGCTGATCGACATCGTCTCGCTGGGCCTGCCGGCGGCCACCGAGGCGCTCGACCCGATCTCGCCGCAATACCTGCAGGACCTGATCGCGTGGTCGGCGATCGGCGCGCGCACCACCGAATCGCAGACGCACCGCGAGATGGCGAGCGGCCTGTCGTGCGCGGTCGGCTTCAAGAACGGCACCGACGGCGGGCTGACCGTGGCGATCAACGCGCTCAAATCCGTGAGCAGCCCGCACCGCTTCCTCGGCATCGACAGCGCGGGCCAGGTCGCGGTGATCCACACGCGCGGCAACCGCCACGCCCACGTCGTGCTGCGCGGCGGCTCACAGGGGCCGAACTACGACTCCGTGCACATCGCGGTCTGCGAACGCGAGCTGGCCGCGGCCGGCGTACCGGCGAACATCGTCGTCGACTGCAGCCACGCGAACTCGAACAAGGACCACGCACTGCAGGCGCTGGTGCTCGACAACGTCGCCAACCAGATCCTCGAGGGCAACCGCTCGATCGTCGGCGCCATGCTCGAGAGCAACCTGGAGGCAGGCAACCAGCCGATACCGGCGGATCTGTCACAGCTGCGCTACGGCGTCTCGGTCACCGACGCCTGCATGGACTGGGCCAGCACCGGGCGCGCGATCCGCGCGATGCGCGAGAAGCTCCGCGAGGTGCTGCCGCAGCGACTCCCGCAGGTTCGGCCTGTGGCCGAACAATTCATGTCCGGGCACAGCCCGGACCTGCGCGGGTCATGACAATCCGACGATCTCGCCGGCGACGTCGAGGCCGATGCGTTCGGCGGCCGGCACGCGCGGCAGTCCCGGCATCGTCATGATGTCGCCGCACAGCGCGACGGCGAAACCGGCACCGTTGGCCAGCACCACGTCGCGCACGGTGACCGTGTGGTCCACCGGCGCGCCGAGCAACGCGGGATCGGTGGAAAAGCTGTACTGCGTCTTCGCGATGCAGACCGGGAACCGGCCCGCGATCGCGTCGTACTGGCGGAACTTGTCGCGGATCCTCTGATCGGCCACCACCTGCGCGGCGCCGTAGACCTGGCGCGCCACCGTGCACACCTTGTCCCACAGCGGCAGCTCGTCCTCGTACAGCGGACGGAACTGCGAGCGCCCGGAATCGGCCAGCGCGCGCACGGCGCGCGCGAGCGCCTCGGCGCCGGCACCGCCGTCACGGAAATGCGTCGTCTCGATGGCTTCGCAGCCCAGGCGCGCGCACTGGTCGGCGAGCAGCGCGATCTCGGCGTCGGTGTCGGTGTCGAAGCGGTTGATCGCCACCACCACCGGCACGCCGAACATGCCGATGTTGCGCACGTGCCGTGCCAGGTTCACGCAGCCACCGCGCAGCGCCTCGAGGTTCTCGCGCCCCAGGTCGTCGCGGCGCTGCCCGCCGTGCATCTTCAGCGCACGCACCGTCGCGACCAGCACCGCCGCGTCGGGATGCAGGCCGCCGCTGCGCGCGGTGATGTCGAAGAACTTCTCCGCGCCCAGGTCGGCGCCGAAGCCGGCCTCGGTGACCACGTAATCGGCCATCTTCAGTGCGCTGCGCGTGGCGATCAGCGAGTTGCAGCCGTGCGCGATGTTGCCGAACGGACCGCCGTGGATCAGGACCGGGTTGTTCTCCAGCGTCTGCACCAGGTTCGGCTGCAAGGCCTCGCGCAGCAGCACCGTCATCGCACCCGCGGCATTGAGTTCGCGCGCGTACACCGGCGACAGGTCGCGCCGGTAGCCGATCACGATGTTCGCGAGCCGCCGCTCGAGGTCGTGCAGATCGCGCGCGAGGCAGAAGATCGCCATCACTTCCGAGGCCGGCGTGATGTCGTACCCCGACTCGCGCACCAGTCCGTTCGTGGCGCCTCCGAGGCCGACACAGATGTCGCGCAGGCCGCGGTCGTTCATGTCGACCGTGCGCCGCCACGCCACGCGGCGCGGGTCCAGCCGCAGCGCGTTCGACCAGTAGAGGTGGTTGTCGATCATCGCGGCGAGCAGGTTGTGCGCCGCGCCGATGGCGTGGAAGTCACCGGTGAAGTGCAGGTTGATCTCCTCCATCGGGACCACCTGCGCGTAACCGCCGCCGGCGGCACCGCCCTTCATGCCGAAGCAGGGACCGAGGCTCGGCTCGCGCAGCGCGAGCAGCGTGCGCGCGCCGATGCGCGCCAGTGCGTCCGTGAGCCCGATCGCGACCGTCGTCTTGCCTTCGCCGGCCGGCGTCGGCGAGATCGCGGTGACCAGCACCAGCCTGCCGTCAGGGCGCCCCTGCAGCGAAGCGAGGAATTCGCGGTCGATCTTCGCCTTGTGGCGCCCGTACGGTATCAACGCATCGGCCGGGACAGCCACACGCGCCGCGACCTCGGCCACCGGCAGCATCCGGGCCGCGCGTGCGATCGCGATATGGCTGGGTAGTGCGATCGACATCGTGCAGCGCCTCCCGTCGTTCAGAACCGGTAGCGCAGCGCCATCATCAGCACCTGCGCATCGTAGTCCGGGCGCGCCCACGCGAAGCCGAGCGACGAAGCCGTGGTGGCCGCGGCCGGGCTCAGCAGCGTATCCCACGCCCAGTCCCGGGCGTCGCGCCGCTCCCACAGGTAGCGGCCGCTGATGTCGAGCCGCTCGCTGAGCCTCCAGGTGCCGCCGAGGCGCAGGCGCAGCAACTCGTCGTCCACGTCCGGCGTGGGGCCGGTCAGCAGCGCGATGCCGGCATTGCGGATCTCGCTCGACGCGTAGCCCGACTGCGTGTCGAGCAACGCGAACTCGGCCTCGAGGTCGAGCCGCCCCTCGATCGCCTCCCATTCGAGGTTGACGCCCAGGCTGCGCGCATCGTCGTCGCTGACCAGCAGCCATTCGGAGTACGGCACGCTGGTGCCGCCCATCTGGCGGCCGGTCTGGCGGATCTCGTACTCCTCGCGCCCGAGGTACGCCGACACCGACAGCGTGCTCGCCGGCGACCAGCTCACACCGAGGTCGGCGACGCGCGCGTCGCGGCTGTGCAGCCCGTAGGTCTCGTTGTCGAAGTCCTCGCGCACCACCTCGAAGGAACCGTACAGCGCGGTCGCGTGCCCCAGCTCGTAGTCGAGGTCGAGCGCGTAGACGTCCCGGCTGCGTTCGAGCAGGAAGAACGGCGTGGCGCGCCGCTGGCCGCCGCCCGGCGCGATGAACTCCAGCGTCTCGTCGCTGAGCGACGGATCGGTGAGCAGGTACTCGGCACGCAGCGCGAGCGACAGTGCGCCGAAGCGCGGCAGCTTCAGCTCCAGCCAGTAGCGATCGTCGTCGGTCGCGTCGGTGTACGATTCGAGATGCCCCAGCGGATCGAATGCCTCGCTGCCGCGATCGACCGCCTCGCGCTCGTAGCCGCCGCGCAGACGCGCGCGATTCGGGAAGCGATAACCGCCCTCGAGCGAAAGACCGCGCGTCTCGCGCTCGTAGACGTGGCTCGAATACCCGCCGGAGGCGGTGCCGGTGTAGCTCAGCATGGGCAGCGCGTAGGGATCATGTCCGGATTCCCGATCGCGGTAATCGATCTCGAGGCGGTAATCGAAGCGCGCAAACGGACGTCCGGCCAGCGAGAGCCGCAGCGAGCGCCGCTCGACCTCGCCGTCGAGCGAGTCGACCGGGCTGTCGGGATTCACCGTCGGGTGATAGACGGGGTCGATGTGCAGCGGCAGCAGCTGCTCGTCCTGTTCGCCACGGCTCCAGTCGACGAACCACGCCAGACGCGTGCCCCCGTCGAGCAGATACCCGCCGTCCGTGCTCAGGCGCAGCAGTTCGTTGTCCGGCCCGGTATCGAACTCTGCCAGCCCCAGCGGGCGCGCCGGCAGCGACCCGGCGTACTGCGCGTTGCGGTAGGCGAGGCGCCGGGCACCGTTGTCGAACTCGGACAGGTGCAACTCGAAGGTGCTGTGCAGCCGCTCGTCGGCGTAGTCGAGCCGGACAGTCGCCAGATCGGTGCGGTGATCGAGTGTCTCCGGCAGCAGCACCACACCGTAGAAACCCTGGTTGCCGCCCAGCGTGTCCTCGCCTTCCTTGCTCTGCGACTCGAAATCCAGCCGCAGCGTCCAGTGCTCGCCGAGGTGCTTGACGCCGTCGACACCGAGCACTTCACGGGTACTCGCGATGTTGTGGCCCGCGTACCAGGCCTCGTCGCGGATGCTCGTTCCGGGCACGAACCCCGCCGGCAGCGACAGCGTCGCGCCGCTCGCGGGGTACGGGTGGCGCGCGTCGCCGTACTCGATCTTCTCCACGCGGTCACCGCGGATCCCGAGCGCGAAATCTCCCTGCACGCCCCACGCCGCATCGAGCAGTCGCCCCTGCTGCGTATCGGCGTCGATGCGCCAGTACTGCGCGCTCGCCGGATCGCTGGCGCCCCAGCGGAGGCTGCCGAAGCCGAACGGTCCGTCGCTCTGCAGCGCGCCGTTCAGACCGCTGCCGTACTCGCCGAACTTGCCGTCGCCGTCGTCGGTGAACCCGATGCCGATCTCGACGTGGTTCGTGTAGTCGGCAGGAGGTGCGGCCGTCCCGTCCTCGAAGCCGTACTCGTCGGCCGCGTGCGCCACCGGCAGCAACGCGATGAGTGCCGGCACCACTACCCCCCGGCACAATCTCTGGCGTTCGCGTTTCATGGCGTGCCCCCCCCTGGTGTCAGCGACGGAACGTCTGTCCGGCCGGGTGATTGCTGCCGTGCACGGCGGTGTGGCAGTTCTGGCAGGCCTTGCCGACCACGCGATTGTTGGCGGCGAAGTTCGGATTCGCATAGACGGTTCCCGGATGCCGCGTATCGTTGTGGCACTGCTGGCACAGGAACGGCGAGCGCGCAACGAGCAGCGAGTCGTTGACCGAGCCGTGTGGATCGTGGCACTGGCCGCAGTCGTCCTGCACCGGTTCGTGCTCGAACAGGAACGGCCCGCGCTTCTCCGCGTGGCAGCGATAGCAGGTTTCGTTGACCGTGGCCTCGACCAGCATCTGCGGCCCCCGGCCACCGTGCGGCGCGTGGCAATCGGTACACGCGACCTTGCCCTCGCGCATCGGGTGGCGCGAGTACTTGTTCATCCCCGAGCGCAGTTCGCGGTGGCAGCCGACGCAGGCCTCCGCCTGCGCGCTGCGATCGAGCATGCGGTCGCGCGGCTCGTGCACGCGGTGGCAGTCGTTGCACGCCACGTCCGCGAGCTGGTGCTCGCTCGCCTGGAAATGCCGCTGGGCGCCGCTCGCATGACACGCGGTGCAGGCCTCGACACGGGCCGCGGCGGTCTCCGGCTCACGGCTGCCGAACGTCTGCGCGACGCGGAATGCGTGTTCGTCAGCGGCGTGCTCGGCTCCCGGCCCGTGACACGACTCGCAGCCGCGACCCGCCGCCGGCGAACGCGCGTCGCCCGCCATGCCGTGGGCACCCCGCAGCGCGGCGCCGGCATGCACATCGTCGTGGCAGGTGGTGCAACTGGCGGTACCGTCGCCGTAGGTGGTGGAGGCCGGCAGTTCCTCATGCACCGCATCGGCACACGCCGGCGGTGCCAACCCCGTCAGCGACAGCGCGAACGCCAGGATCGCGGCGGTGGAATGCTTCATGGACGACTCCCTGTGCCCGGGTGGTGCATCGACGTGTCGCGAGTGGCCACGCGCTAGGCGCCCGGCGCGACGATATCCGCCTTGCCGCCGCCGATCGCCAGCGATTTCGCGAAGCTGACCAGGTGCTGGCGTCCGCTGCCGCCCGTATCGTGCAGCGCGATGCCGAGGTGATACACCTTGCCGGCGGCCAGGGCGATCTGGCCCTCGCCAGCGGAGGCCAGCGGGCGGCTCAGCTCGGCGATCCAGCGCTCGCCCTCGCTGCGCATCACGGCGCCGTCGGCCAGCGGCTGGCGCAGCAGCGAGGCGAGCACGTAGCCACGCGCGCCCTGCCCCGTCGGCGCGACCTCCAGCAGTTCGAGGAACTCCCCGCGCGCCAGTGCCTGCGCGAGTTCGGCCGGCGGGCGCACGCTGGTCCCGCCGCCGCCCGGCGTGAGCTTGCTGCGCGAGGCGTTGAGGTACTTGCCGAGTCCGGCGCCGGCGTCGCTCGCCATGCCGGGCGCATCGTCGTGGCACGAGGCCCAGCAGCCGGCCTGCGCGGTGGCCTTCAACGTCGCATCCCCGAGCAGCAACGACACCGCCGGGGCCTTGCCGTGCAGCAGCGGGCCCGAGATCTGCAGATGCAGCCGGTCGCCGGCGAGCAGCGCGCGCACCTGCACCGTGACGGCGCTGCGCTCGCGGTACCCGTCGCGCTGCGCCGCACGCTGCCCGAGCCTCGCCGCGTCGTTGCGATGGCAGCCGCCACAGGGTGCGCCGCTGCGCATCTTCGCGGCCCCGCGATGCGATGCTGCCATCAGGGATTTCTCCCACGAGAACTGGCCCGGATAGAACAGTTGCACCTCGGCGACCGGTGCGCCGACCCAGTCGAGTGCCTGCGCCGGCGGCGCGAGCACGGCAGCGACCACGGCCAGCGCCGCGACGCCCAGCCACGAACCCATCGAGATTCCGGTACGCGTTTTCATCACGAACTCCCCGTCTGGACGGCCGACGGCCGTCCCGGGCTTCAATCTACGTGATGCGGCATCGCTGTCATTGATCCTGATCATGCCGGCGGCCGCGCCGGGGTCGCCCGGCGCGCACCGCCGCCCCGGGGGAATCAGGTGTAGTAGGCGTTGGTGCGGATCGAGTGGTCGGTGATGTCGCGCACTTCCTTCAGCTCGGGCAGCTTCTCGAGCAGGGTGCTCTCGACGCCGTGCTTCAACGTGGCGTCGATCATCCCGCAGCCCTGGCAGCTGCCGCCGAACTGCAGCACCGCGATGTTGCCCTCGAGCAGTTCGGCCAGCCGGACCTCGCCGCCGTGCGCGGCGAGCTGCGGGTTGACCTCGTTGTACAGGATGTAGTTGATGCGGTCCTCGAGCGGACTGTCGGCGCTCACCTGCGGCAACTTGGCGTTGGGCGCCTTGATCGTGAGCTGCCCGCCCATGCGGTCGGCCGCGTAATCGACCAGCGCGTCCTCGAGGAACGGCACGCTGCGCGCGTCGAACCAGGCCTCGAAGCCGTTGAACCGCCGGTGCTCGTCGTCGGTCTTGATGTCCGCATCGCGGCAATACGCGATGCAGGTCTCGGCACGCGGGGTGCCGGGGTCGTTGATGAACACGCGCACACCGCGCACCTCCGGATCCTGCTTCGACAGCAGGCCGACGAGGTATTCCTGGGCCGATTCCGTGATCGTGAGCATCTGCCTACCGTCCCCGCGCAAAAGCGACACGCAATATATTACTAATTTGCTCGGGTATTTGCGATACTCAACGTGAGGATTGCCGCTTCCCCGCTCCGCGCCGGGGCGGCTTTGTTACCATGCGGGGTTTGAAGCCGCCCGGCCCCCGCCACCCGTCCGGAACGCGCCACCGATGACCGATTCCAGCCAGACGCTTCGCGCCGCACTCGACCAGCGCATCCTCGTGCTCGACGGAGCGATGGGCACGATGATCCAGGCGCACCGGCTCGAGGAGGAGGATTTCCGCGGCGAGCGTTTCGCCGCGCACGCGCTGCCCTTGCGCGGCAACAACGACCTGCTGTCACTGACCCGCCCCGACATCATCGCCGCCATCCATCGCGCGTACCTCGAGGCCGGCGCCGACATCATCGAGACCAATACCTTCAATTCGACCGCGATCTCGCAGGCCGATTACGGCCTCGGCGCGCTGGTGCGTGAACTCAACGAAACCGGTGCGCGCCTGGCACGCCGGGCGGCGGACGAATTCACCGCGCGCGATCCGGACCGCCCGCGCTTCGTCGCCGGCGTGCTGGGCCCGACCAGCCGCACCGCCTCCCTGTCGCCGGACGTCGAGGATCCGGGGTTCCGCAACGTGCGCTTCGAGGAACTCGCCGCCGACTACCGCGTCGCCATCGAGGGCCTGGTCGCCGGTGGCGCCGACATCCTGCTCATCGAGACCGTCTTCGACACCCTCAACGCCAAGGCCGCGATCTTCGCCTGCGAGGAGTTCTTCGACGCGCACGGCCGGCGCTGGCCGGTGATGATCTCGGGGACGATCACCGACGCCAGCGGCCGCACGCTGTCGGGGCAGACCGCCGAGGCCTTCTGGTTCTCGGTGGCGCACGCACGGCCGCTCGCGGTCGGGCTGAACTGCGCGCTCGGCGCCGAGCAGCTGCGCCCGCACGTGCTGGCGCTGGCGAAGATCGCCGACACCGCGCTCAGCGTGCACCCGAACGCCGGACTGCCGGACGAGTTCGGCAACTACAACCAGGACCCGGCAACCATGGCCCGCATCATCGGCGAGTTCGCCGGGCGCGGGATGGTCAACATCGTCGGCGGCTGCTGTGGCACCACGCCCGCGCACATCCGCGCGATCGCCGAACGCGTGGCCGCGCTGGCGCCGCGCGCGATCCCGCCGCGACCGCACGCACTGCGGCTCGCCGGCCTGGAACCGCTGACGATCACCGCCGGATCGCTGTTCGTGAACGTCGGCGAACGCACCAACGTGACCGGCTCGGCGCGCTTCGCGCGGCTGGTCCGCGAGGGTGACTTCAGTGCCGCGCTCGAGGTCGCGCGCCAGCAGGTCGAGGCGGGCGCGCAGATCATCGACGTCAACATGGACGAAGCGATGCTCGACTCGCGCGCCGCGATGGTGCGTTTCCTCGAACTGGTCGCCGCCGAGCCCGACATCTGCCGGGTGCCGGTGATGATCGACTCCTCGAAATGGGAGGTCATCGAGGCCGGCTTGAGGGTGGTACAGGGCCGCCCGGTGGTGAACTCGATCAGCCTGAAGGAAGGCGTCGAGCCCTTCGTCGCGCAGGCACGGCTCGCGCTGCGCTTCGGCGCCGCGGTGGTGGTGATGGCCTTCGACGAACAGGGCCAGGCCGATACGCTGGAGCGCAAGATCGCGATCTGCACCCGCTCCTACCGCATCCTGGTCGACGAAGTGGGCTTCGCGCCCGAGGACATCATCTTCGACCCCAACGTGTTCGCGATCGCCACCGGCATCGAGGAGCACGCCAACTACGCGGTCGACTTCATCGCCTGCTGCCGCCACATCCGCGACCAGCTGCCCGGCGCGCTGGTCTCGGGCGGGATCAGCAACGTCTCGTTCTCGTTCCGCGGCAACGACCGCGTGCGCGAGGCGATCCACGCCGTGTTCCTGTTCCACGCGATCCGCGCCGGCCTCGGGATGGGAATCGTCAACGCCGGCCAGCTCGCGATCTACGACGAGATCGCGCCGGAACTGCGCGAACGCGTCGAGGACGTGGTGCTGAACCGCCGCGCCGACGCCACCGAGCGGCTGCTCGAGATCGCCGGCCAGTACGCCGGCGCCGGCGTCCAGCAGGCAGTCGAGGATCTGGAGTGGCGGTCGTGGCCGGTCGTGAAGCGGCTCGAGCACGCGCTGGTCAAGGGCGTCTCGACCTGGATCGAACAGGACACCGAGGAAGCCCGCCTGCAGGCGGCACGCCCGCTCGACGTGATCGAGGGGCCGCTGATGGCCGGCATGAACGTGGTCGGCGACCTGTTCGGCGAGGGCCGCATGTTCCTGCCGCAGGTGGTCAAGAGCGCACGCGTCATGAAGCAGGCCGTGGCCTGCCTGCTGCCGTACATGGACCGCGCCGACGGCGAGCGACGCAGCAACGGCAAGGTGCTGCTCGCCACCGTCAAGGGCGATGTGCACGACATCGGCAAGAACATCGTCGGCGTCGTGATGCAGTGCAACAACTTCGAGGTGATCGACCTCGGCGTGATGGTTTCCTGCGAACGCATCCTCGCCAGCGCGCGCGAGCACGCGGTCGACGTGATCGGCCTGAGCGGGCTGATCACGCCCTCGCTCGACGAGATGGTGCACGTGGCCTCCGAGATGCAGCGCCTCGAATTCGACATCCCGCTGCTGATCGGAGGCGCCACGACCTCGAAGGCGCACACGGCGGTGAGGATCGAGCCGGCCTACCGTGCCGGCCCCACCATCTACGTGCCCGACGCCTCGCGCGGCGTGACGGTGGTCTCGCAGCTGATGAGCCCCGAACAGGGTGCGGACTTCGTGGCGCAGCGGCGCGCCGAGTACGCGACGATCCGCGAGCGCAGCGCCGCCGCGGGCGAGCGCAAGCCGCTGCTGCCGTTCGCGGAGGCGGTGGCGAACGCGCCACGCTTCGACTGGGACGCGTATGCTCCACCGCGACCGTCGTTCACCGGCACGCGCGTATTCGGCGACGTCGCGCTGCAGGGGCTGCTGGAGACGATCGACTGGACGCCGTTCTTCATTGCGTGGGACCTGTCCGGCAAGTACCCGGCGATCCTCGACGACCCGCGCATCGGCAGCGCCGCACGCACGCTGTTCGACGACGCGCAGGCGATGCTGCGGCGCATCATCGACGAGCGGCTGCTGGTGGCGCGCGCCGTGGTCGGCTTCTGGCCGGCCGCACGCGCGGGCAGCGACGACGTGGCGCTGTTCGCCGACGAGTCACGCAGCGAGCGCATCGCCGCGCTGCACTTCCTGCGCCAGCAGCAGGCACACGCCGACGGCAAACCCAACCGCAGCCTCGCGGACTTCATCGCGCCGGCCGGCGGCCCGCCCGACTGGATCGGCGGCTTCGCGGTCAGCGCGGGCTTCGGCGCCGATGAACTCGCCGAACGCTTCCGCCGCGAGCACGACGACTACTCGGCGATCCTGGTCAAGGCACTGGCGGACCGGCTCGCCGAATCGCTGGCCGAGCACCTGCACCGCGAGGTGCGCCGCGTGCTGTGGGGCTACGCCGCCGACGAAGCGCTCGGCAACGACGAACTGATCCGCGAGCGCTACCGCGGCATCCGTCCCGCGCCGGGCTATCCGGCCTGCCCCGACCACACCGAGAAACGCACGCTGTTCCGTCTGCTCGATGCCGAGCGCGCGACCGGGATCCGGCTGACCGAGAGCTTCGCGATGCATCCGGCGGCTTCGGTCGCCGGTTGGTACTTCGCGCATCCCGAGGCGCGTTATTTCGCGGTCGGGCGCATCGGGTTGGACCAGCTCGGGGATCTGGCGGCGCGCAAGGGCGTCGAGGCACGCGAGATGGAGCGCTGGTTGCGGCCGAACCTCGCCGGGGCGTCCGTGGCGGCCATGGAGCTGCCGGCACCCTGAGCGTGTCCACAATATCGCGGATCATTATTTGGTTATAAAAAATCGGTTCTTTTATAGCTGTAAGCGTTTTGTTAACGTGCCCGCCGCCGTTCCGGCCCTTGCCCCTTGCGGGCGAGGAGGAATGCACGGCACCCAGACCCTGCCACCGGCCGAACCGCAACGATGTATCGATACGACGAACACGACCAGCGCATGCTCGACGAGCGCGTCCGCCAGTACCGCGGACAGACCGAGCGCTTCCTGCGCGGCGAGCTGAGCGAGGCGGAATTCCGCGCGCTCCGCTTGCGCAACGGGCTCTACGTGCAGCGGCTGGCGCCGATGCTGCGCATCGCGATCCCCTACGGCATGCTGGCCAGCCGGCAACTGCGCCAGCTCGCGCACATAGCGCGCCACTTCGACAAGGGCTACGCGCACTTCACCACCCGCCAGAACGTGCAGTTCAACTGGCCCCGGCTGGAGGAAGTGCCGGACATCCTGGCCGAACTGGCCAGCGTGCAGATGCACTCGATCCAGACCAGCGGCAACTGCATCCGCAACACCACCGCCGACCAGTTCTCCGGGGTCGCGCCCGACGAGGTCGAGGACGCGCGCCCGTACTGCGAGCTGATCCGCCAGTGGTCGACCTTCCACCCGGAGTTCAACTACCTGCCGCGCAAGTTCAAGATCGCGGTGTGCGGCTCGGTGGCCGACCGTGCGGTGGTGCGCGTGCACGACATCGGGCTGGTGATCGTGCGCGACGCCGGCGGCGCGACCGGCTTCGAGGTCATCGTGGGCGGCGGGCTGGGACGCACGCCGATGATCGGCACCACCATCCGCGAGTTCCTGCCGGCGCCCGAACTGCTCGGCTACCTCGAGGCGATCCTGCGCGTCTACAACCAGTTCGGCCGGCGCGACCACCTGTTCAAGTCGCGCATCAAGATCCTGGTCAAGGCGCTCGGCGCAGACGAGTTCCGCGCCCGCGTCGAGCGCGAATGGGAAACCACGCGCCGCACGGTGCCGCCGCTGACCGCGGCGCAGATCGAACGCGCGCGTTCGTATTTCACCGCCCCGCCCTACGAAGACATCGATGCGGCCGCCTGCGCCGGCGCGCTGGCCGCCGCGCGGGCCACCTCGCGCGCCTTCGACCGCTGGCTGCAGCGCAACGTGGGCGCGCACCGCGTCCCCGGCTACGCGATCGTGACGCTGTCGCTCAAGCGCACCGGCATCGCCCCCGGCGACGTGACCGACCGCCAGCTCGAGCTGGTCGCCGATCTCGCCGACGCGTACTCCTTCGGCGAGGTGCGGGTGACGCACGAGCAGAACCTGGTGCTGGCCGACGTGCCACAGCCGCGGTTGTTCGAACTGTGGGAGGCCGTGCGCGCTGCCGGCCTGGCCACGCCGAACATCGGCATGCTGACCGATATCATCTGCTGCCCCGGCGGCGATCTGTGCTCGCTCGCGAACGCGAAGTCGATTCCGGTCGCCGAGGCGATCCAGCGCCGCTTCGATGACCTGGACTACCTGCACGACCTCGGTGACATCGACCTCAACATCTCCGGCTGCATGAACGCCTGCGGACACCACCACGTCGCGCAGATCGGGATCCTCGGCGTCGACAAGAAGGGCGAGGAGTTCTACCAGATCTCGCTCGGCGGCAACCAGGGCACCGACGCCGCGCTCGGCACCATCCTCGGCCCCTCGTTCGCGCAGGAGGACATGCCGGAGGTGATCGGACGCATACTCGATCTCTACGTCGCGGAACGGCACGGCGACGAGAGTTTCCTCGAAACGTATCGCAGGATCGGCATCGAGCCGTTCAGGAAGGCAGTCTATGGCGCTTCTCATTAGGCACGGCGACATCGTCGCCGACGACTGGGTGCGGCTCGACGCGGAGTTCGACACCGCGGCGCCGCTGCCGCCCGGCAAGCTGCTGGTGCCGCTGTGCCTGTGGAACGCCCGGCGCGCCGAACTGGTGGCGCGCGACCAGCCGGTCGGCATCTGGCTCGCGAGCAGCGAGCATCCCGAGGCGATCGTCGATGCGCTCGAGGACATCGCGCTGGTGGCGATCGACTTTCCGGTGTTCAGCGACGGTCGCGGCTACTCCTACGCGCGCGTACTGCGCGACACCTGGGGTTTTGCCGGCGAGTTGCGCGCCATCGGCGACGTGCAGCGCGACCAGATCTTCCTGATGAAACGCTGCGGCTTCGACAGCTTCCAGATCCGCGCCGACCGCGACCCGACCGACGCGCTGGCGGGGCTCGAGGAGTTCTCGCTGGTGTACCAGAGCGCCACCGTCGATCCGCTCCCGCCGCTGCTGCAGCGCGAGGTCCGCCGCGGCGCCTGATATACTGCGCGCCGCGCGTATGACCGGGCAGCACGCCGTTGGACCACTCGACCGTCACCTTCTCGTTCTTCCTGATCTTCACCGGTGCGTCCGTGTTCGCCTCGGTTGCGCTCTACACGCGCCAACCGCTGCTGATCGCCTATATCGCGCTCGGCGCGCTGATCGGTCCCTACGGCCTCGGGCTGATCACCAACCTCACGATGTTGCAGGACATCGCGCACATCGGGATCATCTTCCTGCTGTTCCTGCTCGGGCTGGACATGCAGCCACGCGCACTGCTGACCACCATGCGCAACTCCACCGTGGTCGCGCTCGCCAGCTCGCTGTGCTTCGCGCTGGTCGGAGCGGCGGCGGCGGCAGCAGCCGGCTTCACGCGCACCGAGGCACTGATCACCGGTATCGCGATGATGTTCTCGAGCACGATCATCGGCATCAAGCTGCTGCCGACCACCGTGTTGCACCACCGCCACACCGGCGAACTGATGGTCGGCTTGCTGCTGCTGCAGGACATGATCGCGATCCTGGTGCTGGTCGCGCTGATGGGAAGCCGGTACGGGGATTTCGAACCCGGCGCGCTGCTCGCCGCATTGATCGCGCTGCCGGTGCTGGTGATCGTCGCGGTGGCGCTGGTGCGCCTCGTGCTGATCCGGCTGATCCAGCGCTTCGACCGCTTCCATGAGTACATCTTCCTGCTCGCCATCGGCTGGTGCCTCGGGCTCGCCGAACTGGCCTCGCTGATGCGGCTGTCGCCCGAGATCGGCGCCTTCGTCGCCGGCGTCTCGATCGCGTCCAGCCCGATCAGCCAGTACATCGCGATCAGCCTCAAGCCGCTGCGCGACTTCTTCCTGATCCTGTTCTTCTTCTCGCTCGGCGGCAGCTTCGACCTCGGGGTGCTGGACCGCATCTGGCCGGCCGCGCTGGCGCTGTCGGCGGCGATGCTGGTGCTGAAACCGCTGGTGTTCCGCTTCCTGCTCGGGCGCCTCAGCGAAACCCCCGCGCTGGCCTGGGACGTCGGACTGCGGCTGGGGCAGAACAGCGAATTCTCGCTGCTGATCGCCTACATGGCGGCCGGCTTCGCGATGATCGGCAAGGAGGCCTCGCACCTGATCCAGGCGACGGCGATCCTGACCTTCGTCGTGTCGTCGTACATCGTGGTGCTGAACTGCCCGAACCCGATCGCGATCTCCGATCGGCTGCGCCGCGACTGATGCGGCGCCAACCGCGCCGGCGACACGAAATATTCATCATTCGCAGGCTTGATATTTGCACCCCGGAAACGCAATATCCGCGCCCACCCCGCCGACCGCCCTCCGGAGGACCAGGCAGAAATTGAAAGCCAACGGCAACTCGAACTGGACTCCGGCCGACGCGGCCGAACTCTACGGCATCCGCACCTGGGGCGCCGGCTACTTCGATCTGGCCGACGACGGCTCGGTGACGGTCAGCGTCACGACGGACGGCCAGCGTGTGGCAGTCGGCATCCCGGACATCATCGCCGGCATGCAGCAGCGCGGGCTACAGATGCCGGTGCTGCTGCGCATCGAGAACCTGCTCGATTCGCAGATCACGCTGCTCAACGAGACTTTTGCACGCGCGATCGCGAACCTCGGCTACCGCGGCTGCTACCGCGGCGTGTTCCCGATCAAGGTCAACCAGCAGTGCCAGGTGATCGAGGAGATCGCCCGCTTCGGCGCCAGCTACGGCCACGGCCTCGAGGCCGGCAGCAAGGCGGAGCTGCTGATCGCACTCGCCAGCCTCGACCCGGAAACCAGCCATATCGTCTGCAACGGCTACAAGGACGAGGAGTTCATCACGCTCGGCCTGCAGTCGCTGAAGCTCGGCTACCGCTGCACCTTCGTGATCGAGACCCCGACCGAGCTGCCGGTGATCCTGGAGTGCTCGCGGCGCATCGGCGTGCGCCCGATCCTCGGTCTGCGCGTGAAGCTCGCATCCAGGGTGGGCGGCTACTGGAACGAGAGCAGCGGCGACCGCAGCCTGTTCGGCCTCACGACCTCGCAGATCGTCGAGGTCGTCGATGCGTTGCGCGAGCAGGGCATGCTCGACTGCCTGCAGCTGCTGCACTACCACCTCGGCTCGCAGATCCCGAACATCCGTGACATCCGCAGCGGCGTGCTCGAGGCCTGCCGCTACTACGTGGACCTGGTGAAGGAAGGCGCCGCGCTCGGCTACCTGGACCTCGGCGGCGGACTCGCGGTCGACTACGACGGCACGCAGACCAATTTCGAGTACAGCAAGAACTACACCCTCGACGAGTACTGCTCGGACATCGTCGAGGCGATCATGACCACGCTCGACCCCGAGGGCATCCCGCATCCGGTCATCGTGACCGAATCGGGCCGCGCGACCGTCGCCTACTCCTCGGTGCTGCTGTTCAATATCCTCGACGTCACGCGTTTCGAGTCGGGCAACATCCCGGAAAAGATCGATCCCGCCGAGCATGAGCTGATCCGCAACCTGGCGGAGGTGCTGGCCAGCGTCAGCGTGAAGAACCTCCAGGAGTGCTACAACGACGCCGTCTACTACCGCGACGAGATCCGCGACCTGTTCAAGCGCGGCCAGATCCGCCTGCGTTCGCTGTCGCTGTCGGAGAGACTGTTCCTCGAGATCGTGCGCTCGATCGTGCGCGAATCGCAGGGTGCCAAGCGACTGCCGCCCGGGCTCGAGGGCCTCGAGGATTCGCTGTCCGACATCTACTACGGCAACTTCTCGGTGTTCCAGTCGCTGCCCGACGTGTGGGCGATCGAGCAGGTGTTCCCGGTGATGCCGGTGCACCGCCACCGCGAGAAGCCGACACGCCAGGCGATCATCGCCGACATCACCTGCGATTCGGACGGCAAGATCGATCGTTTCATCAATCCGCGCGGGCTGCAGAAGACGCTGCCGGTGCATCCGCTGCGCGAGGGCGAGCCGTACTACTTCGGGGTGTTCCTGGTCGGTGCGTACCAGGAGACGCTCGGCGACCTGCACAACCTGATGGGCGACACGCACGTGGTCAGCGTGCGCATCAACGGCGACGGCAGCTTCGACTTCGTGCGCGAGATGGGTGGCGACAGCATCGCCGACGTGCTGAGCTACGTCGAATACCAGCCGCAGCAGTTGCTCGAGCAGTTCCGGCGCACCGCCGAGCGCGCGGTGCGCAGCGGACGCATCGCGCCGGTCGAGCGGCAGAACCTGCTCGAGCTGTTCAGCGCGAGCCTGCGCGGCTACACCTACTTCGAGGACTGACACAGGAGCCTCCCCCATGGCGAAGGTGATCATCGTCGGCGCCGGCGGCGTCGGCCAGGTCGTGGCACACAAGTGCGCGCAGGTGCCCGAGGTGTTTTCGGAAATCGTGCTCGCGAGCCGCACCGAGGAGAAGTGCCGGCGCATCGCCGCGCAGATCGCGCGCCCGATCGCGACCGCCGCGGTCGACGCCAACGACGTCGCGGCGATGGCCGCGCTGATCCGTCGCGAGCGGCCTGAACTGGTCATCAACGTCGCGCTGCCGTACCAGGACCTGCCGATCATGGACGCATGCCTGGAGACCGGCGTCGATTACCTCGACACCGCGAACTACGAGCCGCCGGACGAGGCGAAGTTCGAGTACAGCTGGCAGTGGGCCTACCACGAGCGCTTCGCCGCCCGCGGCATAATGGGCCTGCTCGGCAGCGGCTTCGACCCCGGCGTGACCAACGTGTTCACCGCCTGGCTGCACAAGCACGAGTTCGACGTGATCGACGAGCTCGACATCATCGACTGCAATGCCGGCGAGCACGGGCAAGCGTTCGCGACCAACTTCAACCCCGAGATCAACATCCGCGAGGTCACCGCGCGCGGGCGCTTCTGGGAACACGGCGCGTGGCAGGAAACCGATCCGCTGGCGGTGGCGCGCACCTTCGATTTCCCCGAGGGCATCGGCCCGAAAAAGATCTACCTGATGTACCACGAGGAACTCGAATCCCTGGTGAAGCACTTCCCGTCGGTGAAGCGCGCGCGTTTCTGGATGACGTTCTCCGACAACTACCTGAACCACCTGCGGGTGCTGCAGAACGTCGGCATGACGCGCATCGACCCGGTGCTCTACAACGGCCAGGAGATCGTGCCGCTGCAGTTCCTCAAGGCCGTGCTGCCCGATCCCTCGAGCCTGGGACCGCTGACGAAGGGGCGCACCTGCATCGGCTGCCTCGCGCGCGGCAGCAAGGACGGCAAGCCGAAGACCGTGTTCGTCTACAACATCTGCGACCACGAGGCCTGCTATCGCGAAGTGCAGTCGCAGGCGATCTCCTACACCACCGGCGTGCCGGCGATGATCGGCGCGAAGATGATGCTGACCGGCCGGTGGCGCGGCACCGGCGTGTTCAACATGGAGCAGTTCGACCCGGATCCGTTCATGGAAGCGCTGAACATGCACGGCCTGCCCTGGCAGGTGATGCGCCGCGACGATCGCCTCGACTGAGGTGCCACGGATGCGCCACTTCGCGCGTTTCGATCCGCGGCGCGTGCCGTCGCCCTGTTTCGTGGTCGACGAGGTCGCGCTCGAGGAGAACCTGCAACTGCTCGCGCACGTGCAGCGCGAGAGCGGCGCGAAGATCCTGCTCGCGCTGAAGGCGTTCTCCATGTACAGCCTCGCGCCGCTGGTGCGCCGCTACCTGCCCGGCACCTGCGCCAGCGGCCTGCACGAGGCGCGCCTGGGACGCGAGGAATTCGGCGGCGAGGTGCACACTTTCTGTGCCGCGTTCACCGCCGCCGATCTGCGCGCGGTACTCGGGATTTCGGACCACGTGGTGTTCAACTCCTGCGGCCAGCTCGATCGCTTCGCCCCGCTGCTGGAACAAGCCCGGCTGCAGCGCCCGGGGCTGAAGTTCGGCATGCGCATCAACCCGGAACACTCGGAAGGGGCGGTCGCGCTCTACGATCCCTGCGCGCCGGGCTCGCGCCTCGGCGTGCCGCGCTCGCAATTCCACGGCGAGCGGCTCGACCTGCTGAGCGGGTTGCACTTCCACACGCTGTGCGAACAGGACCTGCCGCCGCTGGCGCGCACGATCGCCGCGGTCGAGCAGAAGTTCGGCGACCTGATCCCGCGCATGCAGTGGATCAATTTCGGCGGCGGCCACCACATCACGCGGCCCGGCTACCAGGTCGGGGAACTGATCCGCCTGATCCGGGATTTCCGCGCACGCCACGGCGTCGAGGTCTATCTGGAGCCCGGCGAGGCGATTGCCTATCACTGCGGCGTGCTCGTCTCCGAGGTGCTCGACCTCGGCTGGAACGGCATCGACCAGGCGATCCTCGACACCTCGGCCACCTGCCACATGCCCGACGTGATCGAGATGCCGTATCGGCCCATGATCACCGGTGCCGGCGCCGAGGGCGAGTTCGACCACCTGTACCGGCTGGGCGGCCAGACCTGCCTGGCGGGCGATGTGATCGGCGACTACGCGTTCCCCGAGCCGCTCGCGATCGGCCAGCGGCTGGTGTTCGAGGACATGGCGTACTACACGATGGTCAAGACCAGCACCTTCAACGGCATCAACCTGCCGTCGATCGCGATCTGGAATTCGCGAAGCGACGAGCTGCGCGTGGTGCGCCGCTTCGGATACGAGGATTTCCGCAGCCGGCTGTGAGCGGGGTTCCGCCGGTGGCCAGACCATGTCCGCGCAAGTTCGGCCTGCGGCCGAACGATGTCCGGGCACAGCCCGGACCAACGGGAACGTGTCCGGTTGCAAACCGGACCTACGGTCGGGCGTTCCCGTAGGTTCGGCCTGCGGCCGAACGATGTCCGGGCACAGCCCGGACCTACGGGCCGTCCGGGCACAGCCCGGACCGGGCCGTCCGGGCACAGCCCGGACGGCTCCGCATCAGGACCTCAAAGCATCGACTCGAGTTCGGGGACGGCCTGGAACAGGTCCGCAACCAGACCGTAGTCGGCCACCTGGAAGATCGGCGCGTCCTCGTCCTTGTTGATCGCGACGATGACCTTCGAGTCCTTCATGCCGGCCAGGTGCTGGATGGCACCGGAGATGCCGACCGCGATATACAGGTCCGGTGCGACGATCTTGCCGGTCTGCCCCACCTGGTAGTCGTTCGGCACGTAGCCCGCGTCGACCGCCGCGCGCGAGGCCCCGACCGCGGCGTTCAGCTTGTCGGCCACCGCCTCGAGCAGCTTGAAGTTATCGCCACTCTGCATGCCGCGGCCTCCGGAAACCACGATCCGCGCCGCCGTCAGCTCCGGACGGTCGGACTTCGCGACCGCCTCCCCGATGAAACGCGCGAGGCCGGACTCCTTGACTGCCGCCACCGCCTCGATCGCCGCGTTGCCGCCCTCGGCGGGCACCGGATCGAAACCGGTGGTGCGCACCGTGATGACCTTGCGCGCGTCGAGCGCCTGTACGGTCGCGATCACGTTGCCGGCGTAGATCGGGCGCTGGAAGGTGTCGGGCGACACCACGGCCGTGATCTCGGAGATCTGCGCGACGTCGAGCAGCGCGGCCACGCGCGGCATCACGTTCTTGCCGTTGGTCGTCGCCGGCGCGAGCACGCAGTCGTAACCGGCGCCGAGTTCGGCGATCAGCAGGCTCATGTTCTCGGCGAGCTGATGCGCGTAGGCCTCGTTGTCGGCCACCAGCACCTTGGCCACGCCGGGGATGCGCGCGGCTGCCGCAGCCGCCTCGGCGCAGCCGCCGCCGGCCACGAGCACGTGGATCTCGCCACCGATCGCCTGCGCCGCGGCGACGGCGCTGCGGGTGGCGGGCTTCAGTTCGTTGTTGCCGTGTTCGGCAATTACCAGGATGCTCATCAGATCACCTTCGCCTCGTTACGCAGTTTTTCCACCAGTTCGGCAACCGAACCGACCTTGATGCCGGCCTTGCGCTCGGGCGGCGGGGTGACTTTCAGCACCCGCACGCGCGGCGCGACGTCGACGCCCAGTTCGGCGGGCGTCAGCGTGTCGAGCTGCTTCTTCTTGGCCTTCATGATGTTCGGCAGCGATGCGTAGCGCGGCTCGTTGAGTCGCAGGTCGGTGGTCACGACGGCCGGCAGCTTCAGTTCGATCGTCTGCAGTCCGCCGTCGATCTCGCGCGTGACGCGCGCCGAGCCGTTCTCGATCACGAGTTCCGACGCGAACGTCCCCTGCGACATGCCCGCCAGCGCGGCCAGCATCTGACCGGTCTGGTTGTTGTCGCCGTCGATCGACTGCTTGCCGACGATGACCAGCTCCACGCCTTCCTTCTGGACCACGGCGTTGAGCAACTTCGCGACCGCCAGCGGTTGCAGTTCCTCGGTGGTCTCGACCAGGATGCCGCGGTCGGCGCCGAGCGCCAGCGCGGTGCGGATCTGCTCCTGCGCGGCCTTGTCACCGAGCGACACCGCGATCACTTCGGTGGCCACGCCCTTCTCCTTAAGTCGCACGGCTTCTTCGACCGCGATCTCGCAGAAGGGGTTGATCGACATCTTCACGTTGGCCAGGTCGGCGCCGGTGCCGTCGGCCTTGGCGCGAACCTTCACGTTGTAATCCACTACGCGTTTTACCGCTACGAGAACTTTCATGGACTCTCCGGTTGCTCGGAAACAGGGTTGGTGGGAATCCCGGCGGATCGATGCGCACACGCCGCCCGGTGCAAAGCCGCGGTATTGTCGGCAGATGCACCAGGCAGGTCAATAGCCATGGAACCCCGCTAAATGTGCAGAATCGTTCGAAAAAACGCGCTCGCGCGAGGGTTTCCGCGCACTGCCGCGCAACCGCGCGCGCGCACTGTGCGCGCGGCTTTTGCTTTGCAATCCCGCGGCCCCTCGTGTATCGTTCGCGCCCATTCGCAAGTCTTTGTAGTCCAAACGTTTTTTGGAGTTCCGCCGTGACCAGAGAATCCATGGAATACGACGTCGTCATCGTCGGCGCGGGCCCCTCGGGCCTGGCGGCGGCATGCCGCTTGCGCCAGCTCTCGATCGACCTCAGTGTCTGCGTCGTCGAGAAGGGTTCGGAGGTCGGCGCGCACATCCTCTCGGGCGCGGTGTTCGAACCCACCGCGCTGAACGAACTGTTCCCCGACTGGAAGGAACAGGGCGCCCCCCTCAATACGCCGGTGCAGGGCGACGAGATCTACGTGCTGCGCGACGAGCAGAAGTCGGTCCGCGTCCCGGGCGCACTGATCCCCAAGACGATGCACAACGAAGGCAACTACATCATCAGCCTCGGCAACCTCTGCCGCTGGCTGGGGCAGCAGGCGGAAAACCTCGGGGTGGAGATCTATCCCGGTTTCGCCGCGGCCGAAGTGCTGTTCCACGACGACGGGCGCGTCAAGGGAGTCGCCACCGGCGATGCCGGCGTCTCGGCCAGCGGCGAGCACAAGGACAGCTACACGCAGGGCATGGAACTGCACGCGAAGTACACGCTGTTCGCCGAAGGCTGCCGCGGACACCTCGGCAAGCAGCTGATCGAGCGTTTCGGACTCGACAAGGGCCGCGGCACGCAGCATTACGGCATCGGCATCAAGGAGCTGTGGGAGATCCCGGCCGCCAGGCACCGCCAGGGCCTGGTGATCCACAGCGCCGGCTGGCCGCTGGCGCAGAACGGCGCGCACGGCGGCGGTTTCCTGTACCACATCGAGGACAACCAGGTCTCGCTCGGCCTGATCACCGATCTTGGCTACAGCAACCCGTTCCTGAGTCCGTTCGAGGAATTCCAGCGCTACAAGCAACATCCGCTGATCCGCCAGTACCTCGAGGGCGGCAAGCGCATCGCCTACGGCGCGCGCGCGATCACCAAGGGCGGACCACAGGCGCTGCCGCGCATGAGCTTCCCGGGCGGGCTGCTGATCGGTTGCGACGCCGGCACGCTGAACTTCGCCAAGATCAAGGGTTCGCACACCGCGATGAAGAGCGGGCTGGTCGCCGCCGAGACGGTGCACGCCGCGTTGACCGGCGAAGGCCGCGAGGGCGAGGAGTTGTCCGGCTTCACGGAAGCGTTCATGGCCTCCTGGGCGGGACGCGAACTGCACCTGCAGCGCAACTTCGGGCCGGCGCAGCACCGCTTCGGCAACATCCTCGGCTCGGCATACGCCTTCGTCGACATCAACCTGTTCAACGGCAAGCTGCCGTGGACCTTCAGCGACGATGCACCCGATCACGAACAGCTGGAGCCGGCAGCGCAGGCGAAGCGCATCGAATACCCCAAACCCGACGGCGTGCTCAGCTTCGACCGCCTGTCCTCGGTGTTCCTGTCGAACACCAACCACGAGGAAGACCAGCCCTGTCACCTGACCTTGCGCGATCCGGAGGTTCCGATCCGCCACAACCTCGCGCTGTACGACGAGCCGGCCCAGCGTTTCTGCCCGGCCGGAGTCTACGAGATCGTCGATGCGGCGGGTGGCGGCAAGCGGCTGCAGATCAACGCGCAGAACTGCGTGCACTGCAAGACCTGCGATATCAAGGATCCGACGCAGAACATCGTCTGGGTGACGCCCGAGGGCGGTGGCGGTCCGAACTACCCGAATATGTGATTCACCGGCCGGGGCGACGGCGAGCCGTCGCCCGCGCTCAGGACGCGGTGGATTCCAGCGCGAAGAACCGGCCGCCACTGTGGATTCCCGCCACGCCGTCGGCGTTGGTGCGTGCCAGTTCCGCCAGCCGGTAGAACACGTTGCGGTGTACCAGCGCCGGCAGCGAGTCGCGCGTCGTCTGGTACGCCCGCACCTCGCCGCGCGCGGCGTCCTCGCACAGATACAGCGGATGCCCGGCGCCGAGCGCGAATCGCTCGCCCAGGTTGGTGACGAACACGATCTGCGCCGCCTCGCCTTCACCGGTGGATTCCATGTCGACGATCACGAACGGCGCATCGTCCACGTCGACGCGCAGCGTCTGCTCCGGCGTGACCAGCACGTAGCGGCCGTCGCGACAAGCGAGCATCGAGGCGAACAGGCGCACCATCGACTCGCGCTGCACCACGCTGCCGCGATAGCGCCACACGCCGTCGCGATCGATATGGAATTCGGCCGGGCGCGCCACCACGGAATCCGTTGCCGAACCGCGACCGTCACCCGTCTCAGCAGCGCGGCGGCGGGATCAGGCGCACATTCACTACGCCCTCCACCGCCCGGATCTGTCCCAGCACCTCGTCCGCCGGCGAACCCTCGACGTCGATCAGGTTGTACGCGATGTCGTCGCGGCTGCGGTTGAGCATGTCGACCACGTTGCTACCGCCGGCGGCGAGGATCGACAGGATGTTGCCGAGCATGCCGGGCTTGTTGCGGTTGGTGATCGCGAGGCGGCAGCCGCCGGTGCGTTCGAGCTCGAGCGCGGGGAAGTTCACCGAATTGCGGATGTTGCCGTGCTCGAGGAAGCCGCGCAGCTGGTCGGCGGCCATCATCGCGCAGTTCTCCTCCGCCTCCCCGGTGCTGGCGCCGATGTGGGGCATCGACAGCACGTCCGTGCGACCGAGCAGCCGCGGATGCGGGAAATCGGTGATGTAGCGCGCGAGGCGTCCCGAATCCAGCGCCTGCACCACGGCGTCGACGTCGACGATCTCGTCGCGCGCGAAGTTGAGCAGGCAGCTTCCCTTGCGCAGCGCCGTGATGGTCTCCGCGTTGACCAGGTTGCGCGTCGACTCGAGCACCGGCAGGTGCAGCGTGACGAAGTCGGCACGCTGGAACAGCGAGCCGAGGTTCTCCATGCGTCGCACCTCGCTCGGCAGACGCCAGGCCGCCTCGACCGACAGTGCCGGATCGTAGCCGATCACTTCCATGCCCAGGCCGAGCCCGAGCCGCGCGACCTTGCTGCCGATCGCGCCCAGACCCACCACGCCGAGCGTCTTGCCGCGCAGTTCGTTGCCGGCGAAACGCTTCTTCTCCTTCTCGAGCAGCGCGCCCATCTCGGCCGCCGGCATCTCGGCCGACAGCGAATTCACGAACGCGATGCCGTCGACGATGCCGCGCGAGGCGAGCAGCAGCGCGGCCGCCACCAGTTCCTTGACGGCGTTGGCGTTCGCGCCCGGCGTGTTGAACACCGGAATGCCGCGCGCGGTGCACGCACCGACCGGAATGTTGTTGTAGCCGGCACCGGCACGCGCGATCGCCTTCACCGACTCGCCGATCTCCGCCTCCGCCAGCTTGTGCGAGCGCAGCAGGATCGCATCGGGGTGCCCGATCTCGCTCGCCACCTCGTAGCACTCGCGGCTGAAGCGCTCGAGCCCGCGCACGGAAATCTGGTTGAAGGTGCGGATCCTGAACATTCCGGTCTCTCCCTTGTTGCTGGCCGCGTGACGGCCGTGGTGCCTCGAAGGGGCGCTATTCTAGCTCAGCGCGTCGCACCGCCCGATGCCCGATTGCCGGTAATCCGTCGACTGCGCAGCAGGCACGGAACGTCGAGCGCGCACCAGTCGCGCTGCGGCACGATGCCGAACCAGCGCGGATCCTCCGCCACCGTCGCCGCGGGCGCGCGCAATGCCAGCGCCGCGCTGTACGGACCGGCGAGCCGATGACACCAGAAGCGCCAGCGCACCGGGTCGGGCTCGAGCGCGGCCGTCGCCGCGAAGTCGAGCCGTGCACCGGCGCGATCGAAGCCGAAATGGAAATCGGCCAGCGAACGCGCGAGCCCTTCGCCGGTGGCCTTCACGAAGGCCTCCTTCAGCGTCCAGATGTCGTAGAACTCCTGCTCCAGCTCCGGCTCCGCCAGCCCGGCCAGCCGGGTGGCCTCGGGCGCGGCGAAGTTGCGCTGCGCGAGTCCGTGGAAATTGCGCGCCGGCCGGTGGAACTCGATGTCGGTGCCGGTGAGCTCGCAGCCCGCGCTCACCGCGAGCAGCGCGCGCGAACCGCTGTGCGAAAGGTTGAAATCCGCATCCAGCGCGTCCGGGCCCGACTCCAGCGCGGGCTTGCCGTGCACGCCGGTAACGAAACGCCACGCCGCGGGCGCGGCGCCGCCGTAGAGCGACAGCACGCTGCGCAGCAGCGCGTGGGAGACCAGGAAGCGATGACGGTCGCCCGCGAACACGAGGCGCTGCATGCGCGCGAGTTCGTGGGCGTCGAGCAGCGCGCGATACTGCGCCAGCAAGTGCGGATCACGGATCGCGTCGCTGTCGCACAACCACAGATGCGCCGACCCCGGCGCCGGCAGCGCAAGCGGCGCGGTGCGGGCGTCGCGCGTCAGAACAGTTCCACCGATGCCACGGCGCGCAGGTGCTGCTGGTAGTGCCCGGCGCTCTCGATGCCGTGCGAGCGCCGGAACACTCCGGTCAGCAGACGGCGCTGCTCGGCCGGCAACCGCGCCAGTTCCCCGTCACGGAAGTCGTCGAAGGCGAACACCAGCACGTCACCGTTGCCACTCACGACCTTGCCGTGCCCGGTGCCTTCGGCGCTGCGCGGGGTGTCGAACAGTGCCTTGCCGAGCTCTTCCGGTACCTGCGGGGCACCGCGCATATAGTCGGGCTCGGCCTTCCACTCGAGGCCATTGGCGCTCGCGAGCGCCTCGACGCCCTGCCCGCCGGCGAGTGCGGCGAGCAGTTCGTCGGCTTTCGCCTCGGCCTGTTCGCGCACCATCGCTTCTCGCAACAGCGTGCGGATGCGCTCGGCGACCTCGGCGAGTTCCTGCTCCCGCGCCGGTTCGTGGGCCGCGCGCCGCAGCACGATCGCGTGATCGTCACCGATGTCGATGCGCTCGCTGTTCTGCCCCTCCTCCAGCACGTCCTTGCCGAAGGCAGCGGCGATCACGCGCGCATCGGCGAACACACCCTCGCCTCCGCGGCGACCGAACGCCGGGCTGCTGCGCACCTCGAGTCCGAGTTCGCGCGCGGCCTCCGCCAGATCGTCGGAATTGAACGTCAGATCGGCCAGCTTCTCGGAGCGCTCGACGAACATCGGCTCGGCGGCCGCCCTCTGCAGCTCGCTTTCGATCGTCGCGCGCATCTGGTCGAACGGCGGCGCCTGCTGGCGGCGCACTTCGAGCAGTTTCACGAGGTGCCAACCGGAGGAGGTCTTGACCGGCTCGGAGATGCCTCCGGGCTCGAGCGCCTTCAGCGCGGCCTCGAACTCGGCCGGGAATGCGTCACCGCTCGAAAATCCCAGGTCCCCGCCATCGGTCGCGGAACCCAGGTCTTCGGAGTTCTCGCGTGCCAGCTGTGCGAAGTCCTCGCCGGCTACTGCACGCTCGCGCAGCGCCGCGAGTTTCGCGCGTGCCGCGTCTTCCTGCGTGGCAAGCATGATGTGCGCGGCGCGCCGTTCCTCCGCTCCCTCGAACGCCGTCGTCCGCCGTTCGTACTCCTCGCGCAACGCCTCGTCGGCGACCGGCTGGTACAGGTCGGCGAGACGGATCTCGAGGTACTCGACGCGCACCGTCTCCTCGGTGCGGAACTCGGCACGGTTCTGCTCGTAGTACGCCGCCACGCGCTCCTCGGGCACCGCGATCGAGGCGTCGGCGGCGGGCACCGGCACGATCAGCCAGCGCGCATCGAGCGACTGCTGCGTGAGGCGAGCGACGCCCTCCAGTTCGGTCACGGTGACGAACTCGCTTGCCTCGACGCCGGACATCAGCTGCGACACCAGCATGTCCTCGCGCAGCAGGCTCTTGAACTGCGCCGGGCTCATGCCGCTGCCGGCCAGCAAACCCTGGAAACGCGCCTGCGAGAACTCGCCGTTCTCGTGAAAGCTCTCGTTCTCGACGATCAGCTGGTTCAGCATCGCCTCGCCCACGTGCAGACCGGCGCGCTCCGCGGCCGCGAGCATCAGGCGGCGCTCGATGAGGGACTCCAGCACCGGCGCACGCAGGCGCGACTCCTCGAGCAGCGAGGCATCGACGCGATCCTGCATCTGCCCAAGCAACCGGCGCCGCTCGAGCTCGATGCCCTGCGCCAGCTCCGGCTCGGTGATCGCCTCGCCGTCGACCTTCGCCACCTCGGGCACGCCACCGGTGAAAAAGGCGTCGATCCCGAACAGCGCGAACGGCACGATGATCACCGCGATGATGATCTTCGCAAGCGTGCCCTGTACGTTGTCACGGATTTTCTGCAGCATCGTCGCCTTTCCCGTGCGCCGATGGCTCAGGCGATCGCGTCGCGGAACATCTTGCCGGGCTTGAAGCTCGCACTGCGGCCCGCCGCGATAAGCATCGGCTCGCCGGTCTTCGGATTGCGGCCCTGGCGCTCGGCGCGCTGCTTCACGGCGAAGGTGCCGAAGCCGACCAGCGCGACCTGGTCGCCGTCGCGCAGCGCACCGACGATGCCTTCCAGCGTGGCGTCGAGCACCCGCGCTGCCGATGCCTTGGAGATATCGGCCTTGTCCGCAATCAGATCCACGAGTTCAGCTTTGTTCACGGAATTACCCCAGGTTGGATTCGTGTGACCGGGCGGGCGCCCGGGCGTGTCGCGCAGCGCGAGGGACGCGGAGTGTACACCAGCGGCGCAGCGAACGGTCAAGCCGAGCCGCCTCCGGCCGTGAGGAAGCGGATCAATGCGTGTTGATCCGCCCCTGCTCGCCCGCACGCGCGGCTTCCTCGGCCTTCTCGCTCAGGGTCTTCCACTCCTCGTCGGAGACCGGCTCCGGCATGCGCTCGAGCGCGATGTCGAGCACCTGGTCGATCCAGCGCACCGGACGGATGTCGAGCGCGGCCTTGATGTTGTCGGGGATTTCCTTCAGGTCGCGCTCGTTCTCTTCCGGAATGATCACCTTCTTGATGCCGCCCCGATGCGCCGCGAGCAGCTTCTCCTTAAGCCCCCCGATCGCCAGCACCTGCCCGCGCAGCGTGATCTCGCCGGTCATCGCGACATCGGCACGCACCGGGATCCCTGTCAGCACCGAAACCATCGCCGTGCACATGCCGATGCCGGCACTCGGCCCGTCCTTAGGCGTCGCACCCTCGGGCACGTGGATGTGCAGGTCGTACTTCTCGTGGAAATCCGGGCGGATCCCGAGCGTCTTGGCACGACTGCGCACCACCGTCATCGCCGCCTGGATCGACTCCTGCATCACGTCGCCGAGCGAACCGGTCTTGACCTGGCGCCCCTTGCCGGGAACCGCCACCGCCTCGATCGTCAGCAGTTCGCCGCCGACCTGCGTCCACGCGAGCCCGGTGACCTGCCCGATCTGGTTGCTCTCCAGCGCCTCGCCGAAACGGTACTTCGGCACGCCGGCGAACTCCGCCAGATTGTCCGCATCGACCACCAGCCGCGCCTCGCCACGGCCGAGCGAGAGCTGCTTGACGCGCTTGCGACAGATCTTGGCGATCTGGCGCTCGAGCCCGCGCACCCCGGCCTCGCGCGTGTAGTTGCGCACGAGATCGCGCAGCGCGCCGTGTTCGAGCACGATCTCGTGCTCGCCGAGCCCGGTGTTGCGCATCTGCTTGGGCACCAGGTAGCGTTCGGCGATGGCAATCTTCTCGTCCTCGGTGTATCCGGGAATGCGGATCACCTCCATGCGGTCGAGCAGCGGCGGCGGAATGTTCATCGAGTTCGATGTGCAGATGAACATCACGTCCGAGAGGTCGTAGTCGACCTCGAGATAGTGGTCGTTGAAGTTGTGGTTCTGCTCCGGGTCCAGCACCTCGAGCAGCGCCGACGCCGGGTCGCCGCGATGGTCCATGCCCATCTTGTCGACCTCGTCGAGCAGGAACAGCGGGTTGCGCACGCCGGCCTTCGCGAGCTTCTGCAGGATCTTGCCCGGCAGCGAACCGATGTAGGTCCGGCGATGGCCGCGGATCTCGGCCTCGTCGCGCACACCACCGAGCGCCATGCGCACGAAGCGGCGGTTGGTCGCCCGCGCGATGCTCTCGCCGAGCGAGGTCTTGCCCACCCCGGGCGGCCCCACGAAACACAGCACCGGCCCCTTCACCTTGCCGATGCGTTTCTGCACCGCGAGGTACTCGAGGATGCGCTCCTTGACCTCATCCAGCCCGTAATGGTCCTTCTCGAGGATCTGCTCGGCGCGTCCGAGGTCGTTGCGCACCTTGCTGCGCTTCTTCCACGGCACGTTGACCATCCAGTCGAGGTAGCTGCGCACCACCGAGGCCTCGGCCGACATCGGCGACATCATCTTCAGCTTGTTCAGCTCGGCCAGCGCCTTGGTCTGCGCGTCGGCACTCATGCCGGCGGCGCGGATCCGCCGCTCGATGTTCTCGACCTCGTTCGGCGAATCCTCGAGCTCGCCGAGCTCCTTCTGGATCGCCTTCATCTGCTCGTTAAGGTAGTACTCGCGCTGGCTCTTCTCCATCTGCTTCTTCACGCGGCCACGGATGCGCTTCTCGACCTGGAACAGGTCGATCTCGCCTTCCATCAGCCCGATCAGGTGCTCGATCCGCTCGACGGTGGAGCCGATCTCGAGAATCTGCTGCTTCTGCGCGATGTCGAGCACCATGTGCGCGGCGATCGTGTCCGCCAGACGCCCCGGCTCGTCGATGCCGCCGAGCGCGCCGAGCACCTCGGCCGGCACCTTCTTGCCGAGGTTCACATACTGCTCGAAGCTGCGCATGCAGGTACGCACCAGCGCCTCGGCCTCGTCGGCAGGCACCGAGCGGGCACGTGCCGGCTGCACGCCGGCCTCGAGATAGCCGTCGCTTTCCTGCACCGCCGTGATCGTCGCGCGCACGCTGCCCTCGACCAGGACCTTCACGGTCCCGTCGGGCAGTCGCAGCAGTTGCAGCACCGTCGCGACGGTACCGACGCCGTAGATCTGTTCCTGCCCCGGATCGTCCTCCGCCGCGCTGCGCTGCGCGACCAGCAGGATCCGCTTGCCGGTTTCCATCGCCGCTTCCAGCGCGGCGATCGACTTCTCGCGGCCAACGAACAGCGGCACGACCATGTGGGGGAACACCACCACGTCGCGCAGCGGCAACAACGGCAGCACCAGCCGCCCACCAGTGAGGGGTTTCATCGGACTACTCCTTGCCCTGCCCGGGCCGGGTTCGGCGGCGAGGCGCCCGGTGCGCGGTCCGGGGCATCACTCCCCTGGCGCCGCCTTCGGCTGCACGTTCTGGTAAACCTTCAGCGGGGTGGACTCGCCCCGGATCACGGACTCGTCGATCACGACCTTGCTCACGTCGCGCTCGGACGGGATGTCGTACATCGTGTCGAGCAGAACCGACTCGAGGATCGAACGCAGCCCGCGCGCACCGGTCTTGCGCGCCAGCGCACGCTCCGCGATCGCCCGCAGCCCGTCCTCCCGGAAGTCGAGTTCCACACCCTCCATGTCGAACAGCTTGCGGAACTGCCTGGTGAGCGAATTCTTCGGCTCGGTGAGGATCTGGATCAGCGCCTCGCCGTCGAGTTCGTCGAGGGTGGCAATCACGGGCAGGCGCCCGACGAACTCCGGGATCAGTCCGTAGCGGATCAGGTCCTCGGGTTCGAGTTCGCGCAACAACTGGCTGACGTTCTTCGCCTCGTCCTTGCCCTTGACCTCCGCCGAGAATCCGATGCCGCTCTTCTCCGAGCGGTCGCGGATGATCTTCTCGAGCCCGGCGAAGGCGCCGCCGCAGATGAACAGGATGTTCGAGGTATCGACCTGCAGGAACTCCTGCTGCGGGTGCTTGCGACCGCCCTGCGGCGGCACCGAGGCCACCGTGCCCTCGATCAGCTTCAGCAGCGCCTGCTGCACGCCCTCGCCGGAGACGTCGCGCGTGATGCTCGGGTTCTCGGACTTGCGCGAGATCTTGTCGATCTCGTCGATGTAGACGATGCCCATCTGGGCCTTCTCGACATCGTACTCGGCCTTCTGCAGCAGTTTCTGGATGATGTTCTCGACGTCCTCGCCGACGTAGCCGGCCTCGGTCAGCGTGGTGGCGTCGGCGATCGTGAACGGCACGTCCAGCAGCCTCGCCAGCGTCTCGGCGAGCAGCGTCTTGCCGCTGCCGGTGGGGCCGACGAGCAGGATGTTGCTCTTGCCGAGTTCGACGTCGTCGCGCTGGCGGTCGCCCTCGCGCAGGCGCTTGTAGTGGTTGTACACGGCCACCGACAGCACCTTCTTCGCGTGCTGCTGCCCGATCACGTACTCGTCGAGGATCTGGCAGATCTCGCGCGGCTTCGGCAGCTTGCTGCGCGAGGAATCGCCAGCGGTTTCCTGGACCTCCTCGCGGATGATGTCGTTGCACAGGTCGACGCACTCGTCGCAGATGAACACCGACGGGCCGGCGATCAGCTTGCGGACCTCGTGCTGGCTCTTGCCACAAAAAGAGCAGTACAGCAGTTTGCTCTTGTCCCCGCCGCTTTCCTTCGTCATTGCCCGTCCGCCCGATTCGAATCCCGTCGATGGCGCCATCGGCGCCCCCGCCCTGTGCCGTTGTACGGCTCGCGTCCTGAGTCTAGCAGGACGATCCCGGATTGGTACTCACTTTCCCGGCCGCGCCGCCAGCACCTCGTCGATGATCCCGTACTCCTTCGCCTTCTGCGGATTCATGAAGTTGTCGCGCTCGGTATCGCGCGCAATGGTCTCGATCGACTGCCCGGAATGCTGCGCCAGCAGCGCATTCAGCCGCTCGCGGATGATCAGGATCTCGCGCGCGTGGATGTCGATATCCGACGCCTGCCCGTGCGCCCCGCCGCTCGGCTGATGGATCATGATGCGCGAGTTCGGCAGCGCGAAACGCTTGCCGCGCGTGCCGCCGGCGAGCAGGAACGCGCCCATGCTCGCGGCCTGGCCGATGCACATCGTGCTGACGTCGGGCTTGATGAACTGCATGGTGTCGTAGATCGACAACCCCGCAGTGACCGAACCGCCCGGCGAGTTGATGTACAGGTGGATGTCCTTGTCGGGGTTTTCCGATTCCAGGAACAGCATCTGCGCGACCACCAGGTTCGCCATGTGGTCCTCGACCGGACCGACGATGAAGATCACCCGTTCCTTCAGCAGACGCGAGTAGATGTCGTACGAACGCTCCCCGCGCGCGGTCTGTTCGACCACGATCGGCACCAGGCCGAGGCCGGTGATCGTACCGCTGCTGCGCTGCCCGTGCTCATTCATGCTGTTGCGTCTCCTGCTTCGGCGCGTCGGCGCGCAGTGCCTCCTCGTAGCTGCACGTCACATCGCTCAGCTGCGCGCGCGCCAGCACCGCATCGACCGCCTGGTCCTCCAGCACTACCGCTTCGACCGACGCCAACTGCTCCCGGTTCCCATAGTACCAGTTGACCACCTCCTCGGGCTCCTCGTAGGTCGACGCCATATCCTCGACCATCGCACGCACCCGATCGGCGTCTGCCTTCAGGTTCTCGCGCCGGATCACTTCCCCGAGCAGCAGGCCCAGCGCCACGCGCTTGCCTGCCTGCGCACTGAACATCTCGTCCGGCAGCATCGAGGGGTCGAAACGCGCCGCGTCACCGCCGAACTGGCGCAGCATCTGCCGGCGCAGCGAACCGATCTCCTCCTGCATCAGCGCCTGCGGCACCTCGACCTCGGTGCGCTCGTGCAGCGCGTTCAACACCCGGGCCTTCAGTTTCGAGCGCAGCGCCTGACGCAGTTCACGCTCCATGTTCGAGCGCACCTCCGCGCGGAAACCCCCGAGCCCCTCCCCTGCCACTCCGAAGCGCGCGAAGAACGCATCGTCGAGTTCCGGCAGCCGCTTCTCAGCCACGCTGTTCAGCCGTACCTCGAACACGACGGCGGCACCCTTGAGGTCCTCGGCGTGATACTCGTCCGGGAAGCGCAGCGCCAGTTCACGCGTCTCGCCCGGTTGCATGCCCTCGATTCCGGCCTCGAATCCAGGAATCATACGATTGGAACCGAGCAGCAGATCGCTGCCCTGCGCGCTGCCACCGTCGAAAGCCACGCCGTCGCGACGTCCCGTGTAGTCGATGTTCACGCGGTCTCCGGAGGCGGCGGCGCGCTCTACCGTCTCCCATGTCGCCTGCTGGTTGCGCAGCACCTCGATCATGCGGTCCACATCCGCTTCGCCCACCTCGGCCACCGGTCGCTCGATCGCGAGCTTCGCGAAATCGACCAGGTCGATCTCCGGATACACCTCGAAGGTCGCCGTGAACTCCAGATCGCGGCCGCTCGCCATCGAACGCGGCTCGATGGTCGGTTGCCCGGCAGGCTTCAGGTCTTCCTGACGCACGGCCTCGTAGAAGGACTGGCTCATCACCTCGCCGAGCACTTCCTGGCGCACGCCCGCGCCGAAACGCTGCTGTACCACTTTCAGCGGCACCTTGCCTTGCCGGAAGCCCTTCAGCCGTACCGTGCGCGCTGCCTTCTCCAGCCGCGCCGCAACTTCCGATTCGATGCGCGCAGCCGGCACCCCAATCGTCAGGCGTCGGCCCAGACCCGACGTAATTTCAACGGAAACCTGCATCTTCGACCTCGCTCGGAAAACCGTGGATGAATGTTCTGTCGACGCGCGCGCTCGCGGGCAGCAGCGGCCGGAAGGGCGCGCATTCTAGCACGCGGAAATGTATTCCGAGAGCCGGCAAAAAGGCCGCAAGCCCGTGCCACGCGCGCCTCACGCAACCGTAACCGCCACTGGTGCGAAAGGCGGGACTCGAACCCGCACGCCCGAAGGCACTGGAACCTAAATCCAGCGCGTCTACCAGTTCCGCCACTTTCGCATGCCGCAGCAGCGGTTCGTGAGGATATCTCAGAAAAACACTGTAACCTGTTGTTATTGTATTGTTTTAGGTCTCGCGAAAATCAGTCCGCAGTTTGCCACACGACCACTCGTACGGCAAGGCGCTCCGCCGCGCCCTGCCCTCAGGGCGTGCTGCGATCGGCGCCTCGCAGCACCAGGGTGTGCGGATCCTGGTGGATGATCACGTCGGCGCCCGGATACTCCGCGACCAGACGTCGCTCGACCGCGTCGGCGATCGCATGCGCCGCGAGCAGCGGGGTGTGGTCGGCGATCTCGATATGGCACTGGATGAAATAGCGCAGACCGGAGCGCCGCGTACGCAGATCGTGCACCCCGAGCACACCGGCACTGCCCAGCGCGATCTCCCGGATCCGCCGCACGATCTCCTCCGGCAGCGCCTTGTCCATCAACAGGTCGAGCGCCTCGCGGCCGATCTTCAACGCTCCGGTACCGATAAGCAACGCGATCAGCACGCCCATCAGAACGTCGACGCGCGCGTAGCCGACGCGTGCGCAGAGAAGCGAAACGATCACCGCCACGTTCATCAACAGGTCGGAGTGGTAATGCAGGCGATCGGCACGGATCGCGGTCGACCCCGTAAGGCGGATCGCGTGCGACTGCAGCGCGACCAGCCCCAGCGTGCAGGCGATCGCCACCGCACTGACCGCGAGCCCGAGCCCGGTGTGCATCATCGGCTCGTGCTCTGCCCGCAACAGCCGTTCCGCGCAGTACAGCAGCAGCAACAGCGCCGAACCGAGGATGAACGCCGACTGCGCCAGCGCGGCCAGCGGCTCGGCCTTGCCGTGCCCGAAACGGTGGTCGCGGTCCGCCGGCTTCAGCGAATAGCGTACCGCCGCCATCGAGACCAGCGAGGCCATCGAATCCATCACCGAATCGATCAGCGAACCGAGCATGCTGGCCGAACCGCTGGCGAGCCAGGCCCAGCCCTTGACCACGATCAGCGACAACGCGACCCCGACCGACGCATAACTCGCAGCCAGCAACCAGCGTTCGCCGTGGGAGCGAGCTCCGACAGGCTCCGGTGCCACCATCCGCACCCGCTCCCTGGTGCTCTCAGACGCGCTCGATCACGGTCGCGATGCCCTGCCCCAGCCCGATGCACATCGTCGCCAAGCCCAGCGTGAGGTCTCGCTGCTCCATCACGTTGATCAGCGTGGTCGTGATGCGCGCCCCCGAACAACCGAACGGGTGCCCCAGCGCGATCGCGCCGCCATGCAGGTTCACCCGCGTATCCAGGTCGTCCAGCAGCTTCAGGTCCTTCAGCACCGGCAGCACCTGCGCCGCGAAGGCTTCGTTCAGTTCGACGGCCTGGATGTCCGCGAGGCCGAGCCCGGCGCGCGCCAGCGCCTTCTGCGTGGCAGGCACCGGGCCGTAGCCCATGATCGACGGATCGACACCGGCCACCGCCATCGCGCGGATCCGCGCGCGCGGGTGCAACCCCAGTTCGCGCGCCCGGCGACCGGAGGTCACGATCATCGCGGCGGCCCCGTCGGCGATCTGCGAGGAGGTGCCGGCGGTCACGGTGCCGTTGCGGGGGTCGAAGGCCGGTGGCAGCGCCGCCAGCCCCTCGATGGTGGTGTCGCGGCGGATCGTGGTGTCGGCAGTCACCAGGATGCTGCGACCGTCCTCGTCGTGGCCGCGGCGCGCGATGATCTCGCGCGCCCAGCGTCCCTCGTCCTGCGCCTTCGCGGCCAGCCGGTGCGAGCGCTCGCCGTAGGCATCCTGCTCGGCGCGCGTGATGCCGTGCAACATCGCCAGCCCCTCGGCCGTGATGCCCATCATCCCCGCCGCCTTCGCCACGTGCTTGCTGAGCCGCGGATTCGGGTCGATGCCCTTGTCCATCGGCAGGTGCCCCATGTGCTCCACGCCGCCGACCACGAACACCTCGCCGTAGCCCGCGGTGATCGCCTGCGCGGCGATGTGCAGCGCGGACATCGAGGAGCCACACAGCCGCGAGATCGTCTGCGCGCCGGCGCTGTGCGGAATCACGGTCAGCAGCGACATCATGCGCGCGACGTTCCAGCCCTGCTCCTCGGTCTGGTTCACGCAACCCCAGATCACGTCCTCGACGCTCGCGGGGTCGACGCCGGGGTTGCGTGCGAACAGCGCATCGACCAGGTCCGCCGACAGATCCTCGGCGCGCACGTGGCGGAACACGCCGTTCTTCGACCGCCCCATCGGCGTGCGGGCGCAGTCGATGATCACGGCGTCGTCGTCTTTGAAACTCATGGCGGACCTCCGCTGCGTCGAATCAGGAATAGAAGCGCCGGCCGTCGCGCGCGCGCTGGCGCAGCGACTCCGGCACCGCATAGACCGCGGCGATGCCCGCGTGGCGATCGGCCGCGGCGCAGAACGCCTCGAGCCCCATGTGGTCCATGTAACGCAGCGCGCCACCGCGGAACAGCGGGAAACCGATCCCCATCACCAGCGCCATGTCGGCCTCGCCGGCACTGTCGACGATGTTCTCGTCGAGGCAGCGCACCAGTTCGTTGCACATCGGCACCATCATGCGCTCGACGATCTCCTGCTCTGAGAACTCGCGCGCGGTGCCGCAAACGGGCGCGATCAGCGCCTGCGCCTCGGGATCCACCTGCTTGACCTGCTTGCCGCGGCGATCCTGCTCGTAGCGATAGAAACCCGAACCGCTCTTCTGTCCGAAACGCCCCGCCTCGAACAGCACCTCGAGCGCGGTGCGGAAGCCGATCGTCATGCGCTCCGGGAAACCGGCCGCCATCACGCCCGCGGCATGGTGGGCGACGTCGATGCCGACCACGTCGAGCAGGTATGCGGGGCCCATCGGCCAGCCGAACTTCTGCATCACGCGGTCGACCTCGCGGAAATCGGCGCCGTCGCGCAACAGCGCGTTGAACGCGCCGAAATATGGGAACAGCACGCGGTTGACCAGGAAGCCCGGACAGTCGCGCACCACGATCGGCGTCTTCTTCAGCTGCCGGGCGTACGCGACCGTGGTCGCGATCGCGGCCTCCGAACTGCGCTCGCCGCGGATCACCTCGACCAGCGGCATGCGGTGCACCGGATTGAAGAAATGCATGCCGCAGAAGTTCTGCGGCCGCTTCAGCGCACTGGCGAGGCGCGTGATCGAGATCGTCGAGGTGTTGCTGGCGAGGATCGCATCCGGCCCCACGCGATCCTCGCATTCGGCGAGCACGCGCTGCTTGACGCCCTCGTTCTCGACCACCGCCTCGACCACGAAATCGACACCGTCGAAGTCGTCGTAGTCCAGCGTCGGCGTGATTCCGCGCAGCACCTCGGCCATGGCCGTGGCGCTCATGCGTCCGCGATCGACCTGCCCCGCGAGCAGCTTGCCGGCCTCGCGCAGGCCGAGCTCGATTCCCTTGGTGGCGATATCCTTCATCACGATCGGCACGCCGCAACTCGCGGACTGGTAGGCGACCCCGCCGCCCATGGTCCCGGCACCCAGCACCGCCGCGCGCGCCACCTTGCGGCCGGACTCCTCGAGGCGTCGCGCCTTCTTCGCCACGGCCTGCTCGTTCAGGAACAGTCCGATCAGGCTGTCGGACTCGTTGCCCATGGCCAGGCGCGCGAAGAACTTCGACTCGACCGCCAGCGCCTCGGCGCGCGCCAGGCCCACCGACTTCTCCATCGACTTCGCGGCCGTGAGCGGCGCCGGCATGTTCGGTCCGGCCTGCGCGGCGACCACGCTCTTGCCGGTCGTGAAGGCCATCATGCGCTCGATGTCGTTCAGCAGCACGGGCTGTGTCTTCTCGCGCCGGCGCGCCGCGTAATCCAGCGTGCCGCCCATGCATTGCCCGAGCAGGTCCAGCGCGGCCTCGCGCAGCCCGGCGGACGTCACGACCGCATCGACGACACCGACCCGCAACGCAGCGTCGGCGCGGAATTCCTTGCCGCCGCAGATCCACTCCACCGCGTTGTCGACACCGATCAGGCGTGGCAAGCGCACCGTGCCGCCGAAGCCCGGGTTGATGCCGAGCTTGACCTCGGGCAGGCCGATCCGCGCCTCGCTGGCAAGCACACGCGCATCGGCTGCCAGGCAGAGTTCCAGCCCGCCCCCGAGCGCGCTGCCGTTGATCGCGCACACACTCGGCGCCGGCAGGTCCTCGAGCGCGTTGAAAATCGCGTTCGCGCTCGCCAGGCTCGCGAGCAGCGCCTGCTCTCCCCGGCGGAACAGCGCGCCGAACTCGCCGATGTCGGCGCCGACGATGAAATAACCGGGCTTGGCGCTGGTGATCAGCACGCCGCGCAGGCCGCTGGTCCCGGCCAGCAACGTCAGCGCCTGCTGCAGTTCGCCCAGCGTGAGCTGGTCGAACTTGTTCACGCTGTCGCCGTCGCGGTCGAAGCACAGTTCGGCGACGCCGCCGTCGAGCGCACGCACCTTGATCGCCTTACCCTGGTATTGCATGGAGGTTCACCATCGCCGCAGCACTGAAGTGCGCCGGATTATAAGCGCCCGGGTCGGGCCGGCCACTACCTGCTGCGTAAGCCGGCGGCACGCCTCAGTCGGTCAGGCAGGCCGGATCGAACGCGTAGTCCCCGGCCAGCCAGGCGCGGACCTCGCGCGCCTGCGGGGCGTCGTAGCGCGCGTAGCAGCGTGCGAGCTCCGTCCGGCACGGTGCATCGATCGCATCGAGCCCACGGCGTGCGAACAACTCCAGGTCGCACGCGAGCTGCAGCGCCAGCGGCTCGCCGCACTCGGCGCGCGCCGCGGCCAGGAACGCCGCATCGGGATCGTAGCCTTGCCCCTGCCGGTACAGCATCGCGAGCGAACGCAGCGGGATCCGCGACAACCAGCACTGGTTCATCGGATTCACGAAATGCGCGGCCACCACGTCCGCGAGTCCTGCGCTGCGTCCGCGGAACGCGTCGATACGCAGGAAATTCGAGCCTTTCACGCCATCGTTCACCGGATAGTTGTCCCACAGCACCGGCGCGCGGCCGAGCCGCGCGGCGATCGCGCGCAGCGCGTGCGGGCACTGCGATTCGGCGCATACGCGCTCGCCGGTCCAGAAGATCCCGACCTCGCGCGGCAGCTGCCGGCCGAGATCCTCCCAGTAGCCGGCAGGCATCGGGCCGAACACGCGCTCCAGCACCGGATCGGTGGAGTAATAGCTGGGACACACCAGCGCATGCGTCGCAGCGCTGTGCTCGAGCGCCAGTGCGACGAGTTCGGCCTGGCGGCCGGCGAGCGCGTCGATTCGCCGCGGCATGTCGTCGAACAGGATGCAGAGCAGTTGCGCGCCGAAGTCCTGCAGGTAACGCAGCTTGTCACGCCAGCGTGCCAGCGCCGCCGCCGAGGGGTCCTCCACCAGCCCGAGCGGACTCAGGCCCACGCCCCACAGCAGACCGGTGCGCTCGCAACGCGCGGCGATGGCACGCACGCGACGCTCCTCGTCGCCGCTCCAGCGCTCGCCCCAGCGCCGGCGCAGCACCGCGTCGCCCTTCGGGGCGTACAGGTAATAACGGAAGCCGTCGCCGACGAGGAAATCGAGACACGCGAGCCGGTCGTCGTCGCTCCACTGGCGGCCGTAGAAGCCCTCGACCAGGCCGGTGCCGAACGCGAGCGCCCGCATCAGGCCCGCTCGGCCGTCGCGGCACGCGGAAACAAGCGGTAGAAATTGGCGGTGGTCGCCTGCGCGACCTGCTCCAGCGTGATGTCCTTGATCGCGGCGATCGCCTGCGCCACGTGGACCACGTGCCGCGGCTCGTTGACCCGGCCGCGGTGCGGCACCGGCGCGAGATATGGCGAATCGGTCTCCACCAGCAGGCGATCGAGCGCCACTTCGCGGACCACCTCGCGCAGCGCGCCCGCACTGCGGAACGTGACGATGCCGGAAAACGAGATCATGAAGCCCAGCGCCAGCGCGGCGCGCGCCATGTCGATGCTCTCGGTGAAGCAGTGCATCACGCCGGCACAGCCGCGATCGGCGTGTCGCTCGAGCAGCGCAAGGGTATCGTCGCGCGCGTCGCGCGTGTGCACGATCACCGGCAGGCCCGCCCGCGCCGCCACCCGCAGGTGCATCGCGAAGCGCTCGCGCTGGGCCTCCGCGGTATCGGGGCCGTAGTAGTAGTCGAGCCCGGTTTCGCCGATCGCGATCACGCGCGGGTCGGCGGCCGCTGCGAGCAACGCATCCGCGTCGACCGCCGCGTCCTCCGGGGTCGAGGGGTGGATGCCGACCGCGGCGTAGACCTCGCGGTGCGCGCGCGCGTGCCCGATCACCCGGAGAATGTCGTCACGATCGACCGCGACCGTGAGCATACGTCCGACGCCGGCCGCCGCCGCGGACTGCAGGATGTCGTCGATCGTCATCCCGGAGGGGGACTCCGTGAGGCGATCCAGATGGCAATGGCTGTCGATCAGCATGCGTGGACGGCCTGCGCCGCCGCCTACATCGTGTGCGTCGGACGTTCGGAATCGAGCGCACCGGCGAGGTAGGTCTCGATCTTGCGGGTCGCCGTGTCGTCCTGCCCGTTGAACTGCACGCCGATTCCGGAGGCGCGGTTGCCCTGCGCACGCTTCGGCGTGACCCACACGACCTTGCCCGCCACGGGGATCTTCTCCGGCTCTTCCATCAGATTCAGCAGCATGAAGACCTCGTCGCCGATGCGGTAGGGCTTGTTCGTCGGGATGAACAGCCCGCCGTTCTGCAGAAACGGCATATACGCCGCGTACAGCACGGCCTTGTCCTTGATCGTCAGGGACAGGATGCCGTTACGGGTTCCTTGCGGAGCACTCATCGGAAGTCTTGCCGGTCTCTTCTGCTGCCCGCAAAGAGTAGCCAGTCGATCCCGGTTTTACCAGCTGCTAAGCGGTCCTGCGGGCGGCGACGCCCTCGTGCCAGTCGAGCAGCAGCGCCTCGAGCAGCAGCGACCGGTTCGGATTGGCAGTCGAGGTGGCATCGCGCCGTGCCTCGGTGACGCGGCGCAGGCTGCGGGCGGCGTGCGCCGCGCTCACTACCGGCAGCAGCTCCGTGTAGACCGGCGCCGCGCGCTGAATACGTGCACCGGCCACATCACCACGCGCCAGCACGCCACCGAGGTCGAGCAGGAACAGGAACATCCAGTCGAGCAGCTCCACCAGGTCCAGTTCGGCGCACTCGGCGACCAGCGGCGGGATCCACGCCGGCGCCCGCGTGGCGCGCCGCATCACGTCCGCCACGCGGTCGAAACCGCCCAGTCCGGCGCGCTCGCGCACGCGCAGCGCCCCCAGCGGCGCACCTGCCGCGACGCCGAGCAGGTCGGGCGCATCGTCGGCGCCACTGGTCTCGCGCAGCCAGCGTACCGCGTCATCCGGGGGGGGCGGCCGCAGGCGCACCTGCAGGCAGCGCGACCGCACGGTCGGCAGCAGGCGCGCGGGCGCGTCGCTGATCAGCACGATGTGCGTGCGCGGCGCCGGCTCCTCGAGGCTCTTGAGCAGGCAGTTCGCGGTATGCGTGTTCATCGCATCGGCCGGATCGATGATCGCGACCTTCGCATGCGCCACGCTTGCCGTATGCATCACGAACCCGGTCAGCCCGGAACGGATCTGCTCGATGCGGATCTGCCTGCCCGGCTCTTCCGGCAGCACGCGCAGCAGGTCGGGGTGCGAACCGGCAGCGAAGAGTTCGCAGTCGCGGCAGCGCCCGCAGGCCGTGCCGGCGACCGGCGCACGGCACAGCAGCGTGCGCGCGAGCAGCTCGGCGAGCAGCCGCTTGCCGATCCCGGCCGGACCGCTGAGCAGCATCGCGTGGTGCAGTTGTCCGCCCGCGATGCGCGCACCCAGGCGTGTCCAGTCCTCGCGCTGCCACGGCAGCGGCGCCGCCAGCGCGCTTGCCACGCTCACCGTGCGTCTCCGCAGCCGGCCACGAAATCCTCGATCGCCGCGAGCACCGCTGCGCGCACCTGCGGCAGTTCACGCGAGGCGTCGATCACGCGAAAGCGCTGCGGCTCGGCCGCCGCCAGCGTGTGATAGCCAGCGCGGACCCGTTCGAAGAAAGCCGCCTGCTCACGCTCGAAGCGGTCCGGTGCGCCGCGCCCATCGACACGCCGCATGCCGAGCGCCACCGGCAGATCGAGCAACAGCGTCAGATCGGGTCCGAAATCGCCGAGCAGCAGATCACGCAACGCCTGCACGCGCGCCATCCCCAACCCGCGTCCGGCGCCCTGGTAGGCGATGCTGGCATCGGCGAAGCGGTCGCACAGCACCCATTCGCCACGCTCCAGCGCCGGGCGTATCACGCGCTCGACATGCTGCATGCGGGCCGCGAACATGAGCAGCACCTCGGCTTCGCCGCACACCTCCTCGTCGCGCGTGGCGAGCAGCAACGCACGGATTTCCTCGGCGAGCGGCGTGCCCCCGGGCTCGCGCGTCAGACGCACGCGCAGACCCGCCGCGCGCAGGCGCTCGGCGATGCACGCGATATTGGTGCTCTTGCCCGCACCCTCGCCGCCTTCGACGGTGATGAACCTGCCCCTGGCCATATACTCCTCAGCCGCCGCCACGACGCAACTGGTAGCGACGCACGGCGCGATTGTGTTCCTCGAGCGTGTCCGAGAACTGGTGCGAACCGTCGCCGCGCGCGACGAAATACAGTTCGGTGCCCGGGGCCGGCTGCAGCGCGGCGCGGATCGCGGCCCGTCCGACGTTGGCGATCGGTGACGGCGGCAACCCGGGATTCAGGTAGGTATTGTAGGGGCCCGGCGCACGCAGGTGCTCCCGCGTCAGATTGCCGTCGAAACGCGCTCCGAGCCCGTAGATCACCGCCGGATCGGTCTGCAGCAGCATGCGCTGCTGCAAACGGCGCACGAACACGCCGGCAATGCGCGCACGCTCCTCCGCCAGCCCGGTCTCCTTCTCCACCAGCGACGCCATCACCAGCGCCTCGTACGGGCTCGCGTACGGCAGCCCCGGTGCACGCATCGCCCACTCCTCGTCCAACGCCTCGGCGAGCGCCGCGTGCGCAGCGCGCAGCACATCGGCATCACTCATTCCGCGGTGGTACTGGTAGGTCTCGGGCAGGAACGCTCCTTCGGCCGATGGCCACGCCGCCGGCTCCAGTTCCAGCGCGCGCGCGAGGGTCGCCGCATCGGGCGCGTCGAGCGTGCGTTGCAGGCGATCCTGCGCATGCAGCCGTGCCAGCAGCTCGGTCGCGGTGTTGCCCTCGACCAGGGTCACGCTGTAGACGACCACCTTGCCCGCGACCAGCATGGCGAGCAACGCGCGCGGCGTGAGTCCCGGCTCGATGCGGTATTCGCCCGCACGCACCTGGTCCGCCACACCGCTCAGGCGTGCGTGCAGCCGCAACCAGTTCGGACGGTCGAGCACACCCCGCTCACCGAGTTCACGCAACAAACGCGTGAGGTTGCCTCCTGCGGGCAACTCGGCGATCACCGGCTCCCCTGCGCTCAGTGGTGCGTCCAGCCAGCGCACCACCGATTTCCAGCCGAGAAACAGCACCAGCACCGCGCACAGCAGCAGCGCGGCGAGCACCCGCAGGGCGGCATCAGGCCGTGAACAGTCGTGCCACATGCTCCTGCACCCTGCGCGTTACCGGTCCGAGCGGCCAGCGTTGACGGCCCAGACGACGCACCGGCCAGACGCCGATCACCGCATTGCACACGAACACTTCCTGCGCCGCCGCCAGCAGTGCGCGCTCGCAGTTCACCTCCGCGGTCGCGATACCGAGCTCCGGCGCGACCGCCTGCAACAGGTGCGCGCGCATCACGCCGGCGACGCCGCATGTCTCGATGAACGGCGTCAGCAGGCGGCCGCCGCTGACCAGGAACAGGTTGCTGGCGATCCCTTCCACGATACGGCCCCGCTGGTCCGCCATCAGGCCTTCGGCGATTTGCGGATCGTCCCATTCGCGGCGCGCCAGCACCTGCTCCAGACGGTTGAGGTGCTTGATGCCCGCAAGCGCCGGATTGCTGCCGAGCCGCATCTCGCAATGGCGCACCGCGATCCCCTCGCTCCACCACGCGGCCGGATGCGCAGCGAGAGGCCGTGCGATCAGGATGCGCCGCGCCGGAACCGCCGGATCACAGCGGTAACCGCCGGCACCGTCGCCGCGCGTCACGATCACCTTGATCACGCTGTCCGCGGCACCGCTCCCGCTGGCGAAACCTTCGATCTCCTCGCGCAACTCCCCGACCGCGAGCGCGATGCCGAGCCGCCCGGCGCCGTTGCCGAGGCGCTCGAGATGAGGTTCAAGCAGCGGGATCCGTCCACCGACGCAGCGCATGGTCTCGAACACGCCGTCACCGTAGGCGAGACCGCGGTCGTGCGCCGGCACGCTGTCACACGCGGCGCCATCGACCCGGACGCATTCAGCGGTCATGGCAGCCTCCGCCACGCCGCGGTCAGACGCGCCGGAACACGAGCGAACCGTTGGTCCCCCCGAAGCCGAAGGAATTCGACAGCGATACGTCGATGCGCCGCTGCTGTGCCACGTGCGCCACGTAGTTCAGCGTGCAGCCTTCGTCCGGGTGGTCGAGGTTGATCGTCGGCGGTGCAACGCCATCGCGGATCGCGAGGATCGCGAACACGGCCTCGACCGCACCGGCGGCGCCGAGCAGGTGCCCGATCATCGACTTGGTCGAACTCATCGCCACCCGCGAGGCAGCGTCGCCGAGCACGCGCTCGACCGCGCGACTCTCGGCGATGTCGCCAGCCGGCGTCGAGGTGCCGTGGGCGTTGATGTAGTCGATCGCGCCGGGCTCGATGCCTGCGTCACGGATCGCGTTGGCCATCGCGGCCGCCGCACCGCGCCCGTCCTCGGGCGGCAACGTCATGTGGCAGGCGTCACCGCTCATGCCGAAACCAGCGACCTCCGCGTAGATGCGCGCGCCGCGCCGCCGCGCGTGCTCGTACTCCTCCAGCACCAGCACGCCGGCGCCGTCACTGAGCACGAAACCGTCGCGATCGCGGTCCCATGGCCGGCTCGCCGCCTGCGGGTCGTCGTTGCGCGTCGACAGCGCGCGCGCCGCCGAGAACCCCCCGAGCCCGACCGGCGTGGTCGCCATCTCGGCGCCACCGACCAGCATCACGTCGGCCTCGCCCCACGCGATCAGGCGCGCGCCTAGTCCGATGTTGTGGGTACCGGTGGTGCACGCGGTGGTGATCGCGAGGTTCGGTCCGCTGAATCCGTAACGGATCGACAGGTAGCCCGCGATCATGTTGGTGATCGAACCGGGCACGAAAAACGGCGAGATGCGGCGCGGCCCCGAGTCGAGCAGGATCTGGTGGCTACGCTCGATCGAGGAGATGCCGCCGATGCCGGAGCCGATCGCGGCGCCCATGCGCGGCGCCACGGCCTCGTCGACCTGCAGGCCGCAATCCTCCATCGCCTGCACGGCGGCGCCGAGTCCATAGAGAATGAAGTCGTCGAATTTCCGCACTTCCTTCGGCGGCAGGAAGGTGCTCGCGTCGAAGCCGCGGATCGAGCCGCCGAAACGGGTCGAATACGCCGAGACGTCGAAATGCTCGATGGGGCCGATGCCGCTGCGACCGGCGACGATCCCGTCCCAGGTCGTGGCGACGTTGTTGCCCAGCGGGGTCACGACCCCCATGCCCGTAACGACCACCCGTCGTCTCATCGCCGAGGACTCCGTCTGCGAGATGCGTTGTCGTCAGGCCGCGGCTGCGCGCGGCCGCTCATCTGCGGAACTGCCCGTCCGACGGACGGGCCTGGAAAGGCTGCGGCCCGCTTGCGGACGACGCAGCCTCCCGGCGGGATCTGATCAGAGATGCGATTCGATGTAGTCGATCGCGTGCTGCACCGTGGTGATGTTCTCGGCATCCTCGTCGGGGATTTCGGTTTCGAACTCCTCCTCGAGGGCCATGACCAGTTCCACGGTATCCAGGGAGTCGGCACCGAGGTCCTCCACGAAGGAAGCGGAATTCTGGATATCGTCTTCTTTGACGCCGAGCTGCTCCGCGACGATTTTCTTGACGCGTTCTTCGATGCTGCTCATGTCGGTCTGTTGCTCCTGTCTGTGGTTGAGAGTGCCGCTGCCCGCGGTTGTGCGACGATCGGCCGCAATTCTCGTCAGCGGCGCGATTCTACTCCGAATCCCGTCAATGGTTGCAATATTGACAGGAATCGATTTTTTCAGCGCATGTACATGCCGCCATTGACGTGGATCGTCTCGCCGGTGATGTACCCGGCGGCCTCCGAGGCCAGGAAGGCGACCAGCGCGGCCACCTCGCTCGCCTCGCCCAGGCGGCCGGCGGGGATCTGCTCGAGGAGTTTCTGGCGCTGCGCCTCGGGCAACTCACGCGTCATGTCGGTGTCGATGAAGCCCGGGGCCACGCAGTTCACGGTGATCGCGCGCGAGCCGATCTCGCGCGCCAGTGCGCGCGTGAAGCCTTCCATGCCGGCCTTGCTGGCCGCGTAGTTCGCCTGCCCCGCGTTGCCCATCGAACCCACGACCGAGCTGATGTTGACGATGCGCCCCCAGCGCGCCCTGGTCATCGCGCGCAACACCGCCTTGCTGAGACGGAAGATCGAGTTGAGGTTGGTGTCGATCACGCGCGACCACTCATCGTCCTTCATGCGCAGCACGATGTTGTCCTGCGTGATGCCGGCGTTGTTCACCAGCACCAGTGGCGCGCCGTAACGCTCGGCGATCGCGCCAACCACGGCCTCCGCCGTGTCGGTGGCAGCAACGTCCAACGCCATCCCGGTGCCCGCGACACCCTTCGCCGCGAAGCGCCCGGCGATCGCGGCGGCTCCCGCTTCGGTGGTCGCCGTGCCGACCACCGTGTGGCCGGCGGCGCCCAGGGCGTCGGCGATGGCCGCGCCGATGCCGCGGCTCGCTCCCGTGACGAGACATACCCTGCTCATGTTCGCTCCTCCGTCGTCACCCGGCCGCGGCGGCCGCGAGCGACTTGTCCAGTTCCTGCGGCTCCTCGGTGTACAGGCACTCGAGCACCGTGTCGATGCGCTTGCAGAGCCCGCCGAGCACCTTGCCCGGTCCGACCTCGACGACGCGCGTGACGCCGGCCTCGACCATATGGCGTACCGAGGCGGTCCACTGTACCGGACTGTGGATCTGGCGTTCCAGCAGTGCGCGGATCGCGGCACTGTCGTCCTCGCAGCGGGCGTGCACGTTGTGCACCACCGGCACCCGCGGCACGGCGATCGGCACCCCGGCCATGTCGCGCGCGAGCCGCTCGCCGGCGGGAACCATCAGGCTGGTGTGGAAAGGCGCGCTCACCGGCAGCGGCATCGCACGCTTGGCGCCACGCGCCTTGCAGGCCGCGATCGCGCGCTCGACCGCGGCCGCGTGCCCCGCGATCACCACCTGCCCGGGCGCGTTGAAGTTGACCGCCGCCACCACCTCGGCGCCGGCGGACTCCGCGCAAGCCTCGGCGATCAGCGCGTCCTCGAGTCCGAGCACCGCCGCCATCGCGCCCTGCCCGACCGGGACCGCTTCCTGCATGTACGCGCCGCGATTGCGCACCAGACGCACCGCGTCGGTGAACGCGAGCGAGCCGGCGCACACCAGCGCGCTGAACTCCCCGAGGCTGTGACCGGCCATGAACGCCGGCCGCGGGCCACCGCGCGCGCACCACACGCGCCACAGCGCCACGCTCGCGGACAGGATGAGCGGCTGCGTGCGTTCGGTGAGATTCAGTTCCTCCTGCGGCCCGGTCTGCGCCAGCTGCCACAGATCGTAACCCAGGACTTCGGACGCCTCGGCGAAGGTCTCGCGCACCACCGGTTCCACGCCGGCCATCGCGGCCAGCATGCCGACACGTTGCGAACCCTGCCCCGGGAAGACGCAGGCGAGCGATCCGGTCATTGCAGCCTCCATTCGATCATGCGTGGGGCACAAAAGAAGACGGCGAGCACCGTTGCCGGTTGCTCGCCGTCGCGCGGCTGGCGAAGAGGCTCAGTCGTCCTTGCCTTCGACGACCTTCTTGCCGCGGTAGAAACCGTCCGCGGTCACGTGGTGACGGCGATGGACTTCACCGGAGGTCGCATCAGTCGACAATGCCGGACCGCGCAGCGCATCGTGTGCGCGACGCATACCGCGGCGGGAACGGGTGGTTCGTGCCTGACCAACTGCCATGACTGACTCCTCTGCTTCTGCAATGACGCCGCTCCGAAACGGGCGGCCCTGTTAATCCAACCGAGCCCCGCACCGATCGCCTCAGTGCGGCGGCTCCCTGTATTTCGCGAGCACCGCGAACGGATTCTCGCGTGCCTCGTCCTCCGCCTGCGTCGCGTCCGGTGCCGCTGCCGCATCACCGGGCACCTCGAGCGCCGCGCATTCTCCCTGCGCGTGAGACGGGGCGAACGGCAGCGCGAGCAGCAATTCGTCTTCGACCAGCGCGAACAGGTCGCCCGGTTCGTCGCCGATCACGACCCCTTCGAGGCGCTGCGGCAAGGCGGGGATTTCCTCCTCGCGCCACACCATCGCCAGGTGCACGTCGGCCGCGACCCCGAGACGCATCGGACCCAGGCAGCGCTGGCACTGCAGCACCAGTTCCGCCTCGACGTGGCCATCGATGACGCGGTGGCCTTCGTCGTCGATGCCGAACCCGAGCGCCACCGTCACCAGTCCGTCGTGTGCGAGCAACTCAGCGCCGATGCGCTCCAGATCCGCGAGCGCGATCACGCCGCCGATGTGCGCACCGGATGCCGCCAGCTTGCGAAAATCGGCGTGTCGCGGAACCCGGGGTATCGACATAGGCGCGCCATGATAGGGGCGGCCTCGACCACTGTCAAAAAATAAATGTTTGAAAATCCCGCAATTTTCTGCGACGTTCGGCGCCCGTTCCTGAACCGTCCGGCCCGCCCATGCCCGCGTTGATACTCGCCTCCGCTTCGGTCTATCGCAAGCGTCTGCTCGAGCGCCTCGGGCTCGCGTTCGCCTGCGAGACCCCGGCCATCGACGAGTCTCCCCGCCCCGGCGAGTCCGCGCGGGAACTGGTGCTGCGCCTCAGCCGCGCGAAGGCGCGCGCGGTCGCGGACCGGCACCCGGATGCGCTGATCATCGCCTCGGACCAGGTGGGCGACAGCGCGGGGCGCATCCTCGGCAAGCCCGGCACCGTGGAGCGGGCCTGCGAGCAGTTGCTCTCGATCGCCGGGCGCGAGGTCCGTTTCCTGACCGGGCTGTGCGTGCTCGATGCCGCCAGCGGACGCGAACTCGCCGGCGTCGAGACCTGCACCGTGCGCCTGCGCGCGCTCGATGCGGCGGCCGTGCACGACTACGTGGCGCGCGAGTTGCCGCTGGACTGCGCCGGCAGCTTCCGGGTCGAGGGGCTGGGCATCGCATTGTTCGAGTCGGTTCGGCTGGACGACCCGACCGTGCTCGAGGGACTGCCGCTGATCTGCGTGGTCGAGTTCCTGGGCCGGATGGGGATGCCGGTGCTGGCGCGGCGCGCCGCGGATTGATGCCCCCCGGCTGCGCGCAGGCGGATCAACCCGCGCGCCGGCGCGACCGCAGCGGTCGCGGCTCCCAGGCGAGGATCTCGGGCAGCGAATCGACGATCGCTTCCGGCCCGTGGCGCAGCAAGCGCTCGCGCGAGTGCACGCCGTGACTGACCCCCACACTGCGGATCCCGGCGCGGGCGGCCATCTCGAGGTCGTATTCGGTGTCGCCGATCATCACGACCGCGGCACGCTCCACGTCGAGCTCCCCGATGATCTGCTCGAGCATCAGCGGATCGGGCTTCGAGGCGGTCTCGTCGGCACAGCGCGTGGCGTCGAAGCTCGCAGCGAGGCCCAGTTCGGCCAGCACGCGATCGAGCCCGCGCCGGCTCTTGCCGGTTGCCACGGCCACCCGGTGTCCGCGCGCGCGCAGTTCCCCGAGCAGCGCACGTGCCCCAGGAAACAGCGCCGAAGGTTCGCCGTCGGCCGCCAGGAAACGCGCCGAGTACGTCTGCCGGAAACGCTCCACGCGCGGCTCCTCCAGCCCCGGGTACAGCTGCGCGATCGCCTGCGGCAACCCCAGCCCGATCACGTCGCCGAAACACCGGTCATCGAGGTCGTCCAGCCCCTGCTCCAGCGCCGCCTGGCGCAGGCAGGACACGATCCGGCTCACCGAGTCCATCAGCGTGCCATCCCAGTCGAATATATAAAGACGCCTCACCGCGGCAATGTCTCCAGGAAATGCTCCAGCGCCGGATCCAGCGGCGCCGCCACCCGCAGCGGCCGCCCGTCCGGCAACACCAGCTCGATCGCACTCGCGTGCAGGAACAGCCGCCGCAAGCCGGCTTCGCGCATGCGCTTGTTGAACTCGCGCTCGCCGTACTTCTCGTCACCGGCCACCGGATGACCGGAGACCTGCGCGTGCACCCGGATCTGGTGCGTGCGGCCGGTGAGCGGACGCGCCTCGAGCAGCGTGGCGTCGCGGTAGTGCTCCAGCACCCGGAACAGGGTTTCGGAGGCCTTGCCGTCCCCGTTGGCACGCACCACGCGCTCACCCGAACGCACCGTGTTCTTCTCCAATGCCGCCGCCACGCGCGTCAGCCGCTTCGGCCAACGGCCGGCGACCAGCATGGTGTAGGTCTTGGTGATCGTGCCCTCGCGCAGCGCCTCGTGCAGGTGGCGCAGCAGCGAGCGCTTGCGGGCGATCATCACGCAGCCCGAGGTCTCGCGGTCCAGCCGATGCACCAGTTCGAGCGAGGCACAGTCCGGGCGCATCGCGCGCAGCGCCTCGATCAGCCCCAGCGACAGTCCGCTGCCGCCGTGCACCGCCAGCCCGCTCGGCTTGTCGACGACCAGCAGCGCGGCATCTTCGTAGAGGATCCGGTCGCGCAGCGTCTGCTGCAACGCCGCGCCGGGCTCCGCCACCACCCGCTCGGCCACCCGCACCGGCGGCACCCGTACCCGGTCGCCGGCGGCGAGCCGCTGGTCGGGCCGCGCGCGGGCGCTGTTGACCCGCACCTCGCCGCTGCGCACGATGCGGTAGACCCGCGAACGCGGCACGCCCTTCAGCCGGGCGAGCAGGAAATTGTCCAGCCGCTGCCCGGCGTGCTCGCTGCCTATATCGACCAGTTCGACCCGGGCCGTTTGTGCGTCTGCCTGCCTGTTCATCGTTGAATATTATCATTTTCGCTGCTAATTGAAGCACTTACCGGACATTGCTATACTCCCGCCCGCTTTCGACCCGCGCCGATGACTGGAGTACGGCATGAACCGCCGCCCATCAGGGCGTGTAACACGGGTCGGAGCGAACGCAGCACAGCGGCGCCGACGACTGGAACTGGAGCGTCAGGGCGCGCGTGCTGCAGCCGGTTTCCGCGGGAGCGGAACCGGCAGACGCAAGGTACCGTCGGCACGACCACGGAATGCTTGGCGAGATTTTTGTGCGGGCCGCTGGCGATGGCGCCCTGCCCGCCCGACCGGAAAAGACTGAAGACGCGTCCCCGACGCGCCGACATCGGCGGCGACCCGGGACGAAAGCGGCATGCCGGGCAAAGGTACCCGTGGCCGCGTAACGCGAAAAACAGACTTCGAGGACACAAGAACGCTCTGCACGACAAGCGATCGAATCCGTAACGGATGACCGACGGTACCAAAGTCCCAGCAACCTGCTCACAGGACATTGGTAACCATGAAACGCATGCTCATCAACGCAACCCAGCCAGAGGAGTTGCGGGTCGCAATGGTCGACGGCCAGCGACTGTACGATCTGGACATCGAGAACCGTAACCGGGTCTCCACCAAGGCCAACATCTACAAGGGCCGCATCACGCGCGTCGAGCCCAGCCTCGAGGCCGCGTTCGTCGAATTCGGCGCCGATCGCCACGGCTTCCTGCCGCTGAAGGAAATCTCGCGCGAGTACTTCCAGGGCGGCGGCGCGGACGACGCCCAGGGCCGGCCGCGCATCCGCGACGTGATCCGCGAAGGCACCGAGGTACTGGTGCAGGTGGACAAGGAAGAACGCGGCAACAAGGGTGCCGCGCTGACCACGTTCATCAGCCTGGCCGGACGCTACCTCGTGCTGATGCCGAACAACCCGCGCGCCGGCGGCATCAGCCGCCGCATCGAGGGCGAGGAGCGTACCGAGCTGCGCGATGCGCTGAACGCGCTCAACCTGCCCGACGGCATGGGCATCATCATCCGCACCGCCGGCGTGGGGCGTTCGGCCGAGGAACTGCAGTGGGACCTCGACTACCTGCTGCACCTGTGGCAGGCGATCACGACCGCGGCCGACGAGAAGCGCGCGCCGTTGCTGATCTACCAGGAAAGCAACGTCGTGATCCGTGCGATCCGAGATTGCCTGCGTGCCGACATCGACGAGGTGCTGATCGACTCGCAGGAAGCCTTCGACAAGGCGATCGAGTTCATCGACCTGGTGATGCCGAACTACCGCAACCGCGTGAAGCTGTACAAGGACCCGGTGCCGCTGTTCAACCGCTACCAGATCGAGAGCCAGATCGAGACGGCGTACCAGCGCGAGGTGAAGCTCCCGTCGGGCGGCTCGATCGTGATCGACCCCACCGAGGCGCTGGTGTCGATCGACATCAACTCCTCGCGCGCGACCAAGGGCCAGGACATCGAGGAAACCGCGCTGCAGACCAACCTGCAGGCTGCCGACGAGGTGGCACGCCAGCTGCGCCTGCGCGACATGGGCGGCCTGATCGTGATCGACTTCATCGACATGAGCAGCGCGCGCAGCCAGCGCGAGGTGGAGAACCGGCTGCGCGATGCGCTGGGGCCGGACCGCGCGCGCGTGCAGGTCGGCAAGATCTCGCGCTTCGGCCTGATGGAAATGTCGCGCCAGCGGCTGCGTCCCTCGCTCGAGGAGACCAGTTCGGTGGTCTGCCCGCGCTGCTCCGGCCAGGGCACGATCCGCGATACCAAGTCGCTCGCGCTGTCGGTGCTGCGTCTGGTCGAGGAGGAAGCCGGCAAGGATCGCAGCGCGCAGATCCGCGCCATCGTGCCGGTCGAGATCGCGGCCTACCTGCTGAACGAGAAGCGCCGCGCGATCATCGACATCGAGCAGCGCAACCGCCTGCACGTGATGGTGATCCCGAACCCGCACATGGAAACGCCGCACTTCGAGGTGCTGCGCCTGCGCGACGACAACGCGCTCGCCCACAGCGAGGAGCCGAGTTTCCTCGCGATACCGGAAGCGCCACCGCCCGTGGACGTGGTGACGCGCTCCGCCGAGCCGGCCAGGGTGCCGGTGGCGGCCGTGCAGTCGATCGCACCGCCCAAGCCCGCTCCGGTCGTCGAACCGGAGCCGGTCGCTCCGCAGTCGCCCGCGCCGGCACCGGCGGGCACACCGGCCGCTGCCGCGGCCACCCCCGTACCGGCACCGCGTACCGGCTTCTTCCGTTCCCTGCTCGATTCGATCTTCGGCGGCGGCGCAAAGCCGGCACC
>JAJVIG010000030.1 GCA_022072145.1 Pseudomonadales bacterium | reverse complement strand
GGGGCCGGCGGGGCGCGCCGGGGCATCCGGGCGCGCGGCAGGCTGCTGCTGCGCCTCGGCACGCTTGCGCGCCTCGTCCTCTTCCTTCTGCTTGCGGGCACGGGCGAGCGCTTCCTTGCGGGCACGCTCCTCGGCTTCCTTCTCCTTGCGCCGGGCCGCGGCCGCCTGGCGCAGCAGCTCGGGGTCGATCATCCGCTTGTCTTCGCGCCGCGGCGTCTCCGCGATCACCGGTGCGGGCGCGGGCGCGGGCTCGGCTTCGACGACTTCGGCCACCGGCTCCGCCTCGACCACCGGCACCTCGACAGGCATCGCCTCCGGTTCGACCGCTTCCGGAGCTGCCTCCGGCTCGCCAGCCACCGCTTCCGCGGGCCGTTCGAGTTCGGCCTGCAGCAGTTCCTGTTCGCTCAGTTCCTCGTCATCGACGCCCGGCTCGACGCCCTCGTCGGTGTCACGCTTGATGTAGGTGCGCTTCTTGCGGATCTCGACGTTGACCGTACGCCTGGCGGGACCGACCGAGGTCTTCAGCTTGGTGATCGTGCGACGCTTCAGCGTGATGCGCTTCGGGGACTCCGCTTCCTCGCCGTGCGCGATGCGCAGGTGCGTGAGCAGCGTGTGCTTGTCCTCGTCCGAAACGAACTGCTCTGCCTTGCTGTGCGCCAGCCCGGCTTCCTTCATCTGCTGGAGCAGGTGCTCCACGGAGACGTTGACCGACTTCGCGAGCTCCGCAACGGTAACTTCAGCCATCAAATACTCTCCTGCTACGACCCGGAACCGGACTGGCCCAAAGGTCGTCCACTCATTCCATCGATTCGAACCACGGCGCGCGGGCGGTCATGATCAGGCGTGCCGCACGCTCGGCATCCATGCCCTCGATCTCGAGCAGATCGTCGACGCCCTGCTCGGCGAGGTCCTCCATGGTGAGGATGCCGTGGCTGGCGAGCTGGAAGGCGGTGTGCCGGTCCATGCCCTCCATCGCCAGCAGATCCTCGGCCGGCTCGCTCGCGTCGAGGCGCTCCTCGGAGGCGATCGCCTGCGTGAGCAGCGCATCCTTCGCGCGCGCGCGCAGCTCCTCGGCGGTGTCCTTGTCGAAGCCCTCGATCGCCATCATCTCCTCGAGCGGCACGTAGGCGATTTCCTCGAGCGTGGTGAAGCCTTCCTCCACCAGCACGAAGGCCACGTCCTCGTCCACGTCGAGCGCCTTCATGAAGCGCTCGATGGTCGCGCCGGACTCCTGCTCCTGCTTGGCCTGCGCGTCCTCGAGGCTCATCACGTTGATGTTCCAGCCCGTGAGCTGGCTGGCGAGGCGCACGTTCTGGCCGCCGCGCCCGATCGCCTGCGCGAGGTTGTCCTCGGCGACCGCCACATCCATCGTGTTCGTGTCCTCGTCGACGACGATCGACTCGACCTCGGCCGGCGCCATCGCGTTGATCACCAGCTGCGCCGGGTTGTCGTCCCACAGCACGATGTCCACGCGCTCGCCGTCGAGCTCGTTGGATACCGCCTGCACGCGCGAGCCACGGATGCCGACGCAGGCACCGATGGGGTCGATGCGCCCGTCGTTGGTCTTCACCGCGATCTTCGCGCGCGCGCCCGGATCGCGCGCCGCGGCGCGGATCTCGATCACCTGCTCGCCGATCTCGGGCACCTCGATGCGGAACAGCTCGATCAGCATCTCGGGGCAGGTGCGGCTCATGATCAGCTGCGGGCCGCGCGCCTCGGGATTGATGCCGGCCAGCACGGCGCGGATGCGGTCGCCGACGCGGAAGGTCTCGCGCCCGACCAGGTGATCGCGCGACAGCAGGCCCTCGGCGTTGCTGCCGAGATCGATGATCACCGCGTCGCGGGTCACTTTCTTCACGCTGCCGGCGATCAGGTCGCCGACGCGGTCACGGTACTGGTCGACGATCTGCGCGCGCTCGGCCTCGCGCACCTTCTGCACGATCACCTGCTTGGCGGTCTGCGCGGCGATGCGGCCGAACTCGACGTTCTCGACTTCCTCTTCCCAGACGTCGCCGGCCTGCAGGCCGGGGTCCTTCTCGTGCGCTTCCTCGAGCGTGAACTCGGTTCCCAGCGCAGCGAGCTGGTCGTCGGCGACCACCCGCCAGCTGCGGTAGGTCTTGTAGTCACCGCTGTGGCGATCGATCACTACGCGGATCTCGGAGTCCTCGTCGTAGCGTTTCTTGGCAGCCGTCGCGAGCGCGAGTTCGATCGCCTCGAAGATGATGTCGGGCGAGACTCCCTTTTCGTTGGAGACCGCCTCGGCTACCTGCAGGATTTCCTTGCTCATCCGTCACTCCCGATACACACCCGAGCGAGCGCGCCGCGCCTCACTCGTCGTCGATCACCAGATGCGCCCTGCGGATCGCCGCGTACGGCACCGTCAGACGCACGTCTTCCGAAACTCCGATCTCCACGTTCTCGTCGTCGGCCGCCAGCAGCGTGCCGGTGCAGTTGCGTTGCCCCTGCACCGTGTGCGCCAGCCGCAGCTTCACGCGCTCACCCACGTACACCCGGAACTGCGCGGGTGTGAACAGCGGCCGGTCCCAGCCCGGAGACGACACCTCGAGCGTGTACGCGCCCGGGATCGGATCCGCTACGTCGAGCGCACCGCTTGCGTGCTGGCTGACCAGCGCGCAGTCATCGACCGTGATGCCCGCCTCGCTGTCGATGTAGATGCGCAGCAGCGAGTGCCGGCCGCGAGCGACCAGTTCCACGCCCCACAGCACGTAGCCGAGCGCCTCGACCACCGGCGCCAGCAGCGCGTGCAACTCCTCGACCCGTGTCGACACCGACTTTTCCCTGCTCCAGAAACAGAAAATGGGCACGCGGCCCACTTCCCTGATGCCGACTCACCCCGCGCGATCCCCCGGCATCACGCCGGCCGCAACCGCTCCGAGACCTCGGCAAATCACCTAACAAAAAGCCCCACAAGGGGGCTTTCCTGGAACCTGCCGCCGCGACGGCGGAACCGTCGCGGCGGCAGGATTCTGATTTGGTAGCGGGGGCCGGATTTGAACCAACGACCTTCGGGTTATGAGCCCGACGAGCTACCAGACTGCTCCACCCCGCATCTACAAACCGGTACTTGCCGGTCCCTTTAAAAGGAGCGCAAGTATATTGAAGTCGCGTCTCGAGGGTCAAGCCCGAAAAACGCCGTAATCAGCACATTCCGGCAACGCGCCGGCGGGATCGTCAGGATTGGTGCCCAAGGCCGGACTTGAACCGGCACGGCTTGCGCCACTACCCCCTCAAGATAGCGTGTCTACCAATTCCACCACTTGGGCCTTGACCCTGTCGTTCCCTTTCATCACCCGTCCGGGCCGTGCCCGGCGCCCGTAACACCGCGCGTCCATCGGGTCGTGCGTGCCCGGCGCCGCAGGTTCGGCCTGCGGCCGAACATGTCCGGTTGCAAACCGGACCTACGAATTCCGGTCACAGACCGGACCTACGGTGCGGGTGCGGACGGTACATCCTGCGGCGGCGGATTACCAGCCCCCTGCGCGGGAATCTCTGGCATATCCACGACCGGCGCGGCCACATCCGCCGCCGGTGCTGCCGGAACGTCGGTGCCCCCGGCGGGCGTTGCTCCGCCAGCGGGCACATCGGTTGCGGGCACCCCGGGCGCCGCCTGCGGCAGATCACCGGGCAACGCCGGTGCCTGGCGCGACTCGGTCACCGCCGGCACCGGAATCTGCGCCGCGCGCGCGTCCTCGGCCTTGTGGCGCGCCATCACGGCCAGCCCGACGCTGGCGATGAAGAACAGCGTCGCGAGGATCGCCGTCGCACGCGTCAGCACGTTGCCGCTGCCCGCCGAGCCGAACACGGTCTGCGAGGCGCCGCTGCCGAACGAGGCGCCCGCGTCGGCGCCACGGCCCTGCTGCAGCAGGATCAGGCCGGTCATCGCGGCCGCCAGCAGCACGTAAACCACCAGTATCAGTTGTTCCATCGTTTCCCTTCCGCGGCCGTGCATATGGCCGCAAAGTCATGACCCGAGAGCGAGGCGCCACCAACCAGCGCGCCGTCGATATCGGGTTGCGCGAACAGCTCGCGCGCGTTGTCCGCCTTCACACTGCCGCCGTAGAGGATGCGCACCCCGGCGGCCATCGTCGCGTCCCGCTCGCCGAGGCGTGCACGCAGGAACGCGTGGATCTCCTGCGCCTGCGCCGGCGTGGCCGTGCGGCCGGTGCCGATCGCCCACACCGGCTCGTAGGCCAGCACGCATGCTGCCAGCCCTTCGGCGCCGAGCCGTTCGCCCACCGCCGCGAGCTGGCGCTCCACCACCGCGAACTGCCGCCCCGCGGCACGCTCGCCGGCGTCCTCGCCCACGCACACGATCGGGCACAAGCCCTCGCGCAGTGCCGCCGCGGCCTTCTCCGCCACCAGCGCGTCGCTCTCGGCGCAATCGCGCCGGCGCTCCGAATGCCCCACGATCACGTAGCGGCAACCCGCCTCGCGCAGCATCGCGCCCGACACCTCGCCGGTATGTGCGCCTTGCGCCGCCGCATGCAGGTTCTGCGCGCCAAGGCCGATCCCGGAGCCGGCCAGCAGTTCCGCCGCCGGCGCCAGCAGCGGGAACGGCGGACACAGCGCCACTTCCGCCACCTTGCTTGCTTCCCCGGCCACGTCGCGCAACGCGCCGATCACCTCGGCGAGCAGCGCGCGCGACCCGAACATCTTCCAGTTGCCGGCTACGAGCGTCCTGCGCACGGCATCCCCCTGCAAAAGCGGGCGCAGATGTTAACCACATCCCCCCCGGGGTACAAGGAACGAAGTCACCGGCGGCCCCGTACCGCTCTCAGCCGGCAGCGGAGCGCACCACGTCGGCCAGCGCGCGCGCGTGGCGTTCGACCTCGGCCGCGTCACGGCCCTCGACCATCACGCGGATCACCGGCTCGGTACCCGAGGCGCGCAGCAGCACGCGGCCGCGCTCGCCGAGCTCACCCTCGACCGCGCGCACCGCCGCGCCCACCGCGCCGTTGCCGGCGAGGTCGGCCTGGCGCTCCATGCGCACGTTGATCATCGTCTGCGGGAACTTGGTCACCCGGCTGCGCAGTGCATGCAGGCTCTCGCCGCGCGCGCTCATCGCGGCCAGCACACGCAGCGCCGACACGATGCCGTCGCCGGTGGTCGTGACGTCGCGGCAGATGATGTGGCCGGACGACTCGCCACCCAGGCGCCAGCCCTTCTCGTCCATCAGTTCCAGCACGTAGCGGTCACCGACCTTCGCGCGCGCGAACGGGATGCCCAGCTCGCGCAGCGCCACTTCCATGCCGAGGTTGCTCATCAGCGTGCCGACCACTCCCGCGCACTGCCCGCTCACGCGCTGCTGCTCGGCGGCGATGATGTAGAGCAGCTCGTCGCCGTCGACGACCGCGCCGGTGTGGTCCACGCAGATCAGGCGGTCGCCGTCACCGTCGAGCGCGATGCCCATGTCGGCGCCATTCGCCAGCACCGCGGCCGAGAGCGCCCGCGGCGAGGTGGATCCGGCGTCGCGGTTGATGTTGAAGCCGTCCGGGCTCACGCCGAGCGCCACCACGCTCGCACCCAGCTCCTCGAACACCGCCGGCGCCACATGGTAGGTCGCGCCGTGCGCACAGTCGACCACCAGCTTCAGCCCGTCGAGCGTGGCATCGGCCGGGAAGGTGCCCTTGCAGTACTCGATGTAGCGGCCGGCGGCGTCACCCAGGCGCGTTACCTTGCCCAGCCCGCGCGAGTCGCGTGTCTGCATCGGCCGCTCGAGCTCGTCCTCGATCTCGTGCTCGATCGCATCCGGCAGCTTGGTGCCGCGCGAGGAGAAGAACTTGATGCCGTTGTCGTCGAAGGGGTTGTGCGAGGCGCTGATCACGATGCCGGCAGCGGCGCGGAAGGTGCGCGTCAGGTACGCGACGGCCGGCGTGGGCATCGGGCCGAGCAGCGAGACGTCGAGCCCGGCCGCGACCAGCCCCGCCTCGAGCGCGGACTCGAACATGTAGCCCGAGATCCGTGTGTCCTTGCCGATCAGCACCAGGTTGCTGGTGCGCGAGCCCGAACCGTGGCGTGCCAGCACGCGCCCCGCGGCCCAGCCGAGCTTCAGCACGAAATCCGGCGTGATCGGCTCGACGCCCACCTTGCCGCGAATGCCGTCGGTTCCGAAAAATCTCCTGCTCATGGCTTCACGCTCCCTCGTTGACCGCCGCGACCACCTTCAGCGCATCGCAGGTGGCCGCGACGTCGTGGCTGCGCACGATCCGTGCGCCGGCATGCGCCGCAAGTGTAGCCAAGGCCAGCCCGCCCGCCAGCCGCCCGCGCACCGTCCGTCCGGTGATCGCACCGACCATCGACTTGCGCGACATGCCGACCAGCACCGGGTATCCGCAGCCGGCGAGCACGGGCAGGTCCGCGAGCAGCGCGAGGTTGTGCGCCAGCGTCTTGCCGAAACCGAAGCCGGGGTCGATCACGAGGCGCTCGCTCGCGATTCCCGCGCGCTCGCAGGCGGCGGCGCGGTCGAGCAGGAAGTCGCGCACCTCGGCGCACACATCGACGTAGCGCGGCTCGGCCTGCATCGTGCCCGGCTCGCCCTGCATGTGCATCAGGCACAGCGCCACCTCGCTCGCGACCACCGCCTCGAGCGCGCCACGGCGCCCCAGCGCGCGCACGTCGTTGATCATGCCGGCGCCCAGCGCCGCCGCCTCGCGCATCAGGCGCGGCGTGCTGGTGTCGACCGAGACCACCATGTCGAACCGTGCCGCCAGCGCCTCGACCACGGGCGCGACACGGTCGATCTCCTCCTGCTCGCCCACGCGCGCGGCGCCGGGGCGCGTGGACTCACCGCCCACGTCGAGGATCGCCGCCCCGCCGGCGAGCATCTTCTGCGCACGGCGCAGCACGCGGTCGATGCGCGGGCGTGCACCGTCCAGCAGCTCTCCGCCGTCGGAGAAGGAATCGGGGGTGATGTTCAGCACGCCCATCACGCAGGGGCGCGACAGGTCGAGCACGCGGGAGCCGCAGCGCAGCAGCATCTAGGCCCGGCGATCGCCGCCGATAGCCCCGACCCGGTCGCCGACCGGGCCGGAGCAAGCAGGCGCACTGTGCACTAATGTTCCCCGGCGGGTCCGCCGATCGGGCCGCCGGCCGGCTTGCCTTCGGTGCGCGCGGCGCCACCGCTGGCGGACGGCGCCGACGGACGGCCGCCGTCGTTGCCGCCCCAGCTCGCGGGCGGCTCGGGCTTGCGGCCTTCCATCACCGCGTCGATCTGCTCGGTGTCGAGCGTCTCGAACTGCACCAGTGCCTCGGCCATCGCGTGCAGCTTGTCGATGTTGTCCACCAGCAGCTTGCGCGCGGTCGCGTAGGCCTCGTCGATGATGCGGCGCACTTCCTCGTCGATTTTCTTCGCGGTGTCGTCCGAGGTGTGCTTCGACCCCATGGCCGCGGCACGCCCGAGGAACACCTCCTCGTGCGACTCGTCATACAACAGCGGCCCCATGCGCTCCGACAGGCCCCACTTGGTCACCATGTTGCGCGCGATCTCGGTGGCGCGCTGGATGTCGTTGGTGGCGCCGGTCGTGATGCCTTCGGGGCCGAGGATCAGTTCCTCGGCGATGCGCCCGCCGAACAGGCTGCAGATCATGCTGGTCAGCGCGCGGCGGCTGTGCGAGTAACGGTCCTCCTCGGGCAGGAACATCGTCACGCCGAGCGCGCGCCCGCGCGGGATGATGCTGACCTTGTAGACCGGGTCGTGTTCGGGCACCAGGCGCCCGACGATCGTGTGGCCGGCCTCGTGGTAGGCGGTGTTGCGCTTCTCCTTCTCGGACATGACCATCGATTTGCGCTCGGCGCCCATCATGATCTTGTCCTTCGCGAGGTCGAACTCGTGCATCGCCACCGTGCGACGGTTCGCACGCGCCGCGAACAGCGCCGCCTCGTTGACCAGGTTCGCGAGGTCCGCACCGGAGAAGCCCGGCGTGCCGCGCGCGATGATCGCCGGGTCCACGTCGTCGGCCAGCGGCACGCGGCGCATGTGCACCTTCAGGATCTGCTCGCGACCGCGGATGTCGGGCAGCCCCACCACCACCTGGCGGTCGAAGCGCCCGGGACGCAGCAGCGCGGGGTCGAGCACGTCGGGACGGTTGGTGGCCGCGATCACGATGATGCCGTCGTTCGGCTCGAAGCCGTCCATCTCCACCAGCAGCTGGTTCAGCGTCTGCTCGCGCTCGTCGTGACCACCGCCGAGACCCGCGCCGCGGTGCCGGCCCACGGCGTCGATCTCGTCGATGAAGATGATGCACGGCGCCTGTTTCTTCGCCTGCTCGAACATGTCGCGCACGCGCGAGGCGCCGACGCCGACGAACATTTCGACGAAATCCGAACCCGAGATCGAGAAGAACGGCACCTTCGCCTCGCCGGCGATCGCTTTCGCCAGCAGCGTCTTGCCGGTACCGGGCGGGCCCACCAGCAGCACGCCGCGCGGGATGCGGCCGCCGAGTTTCTGGAACTTGCCCGGGTCACGCAGGAACTCGACCAGTTCCTGCACGTCTTCCTTGGCTTCCTCCACGCCCGCCACGTCGGCGAAGGTGGTCTTGATCTGGTCCTCGGACAGCAGCCGCGCCTTGCTCTTGCCGAAGCTCATCGGGCCGCCGCGGCCACCGGCGCCACCCTGCATCTGGCGCATGAACAGCATGAACACCGCGATGATGATCAGGATCGGGAACGAGGCGACCAGCAGCTGCGACCACAGGCTCTGCTGCTCGGGTTTGCGTCCCTCGACGGTGACGTTGTGGTCGAGCAGATCGCCCATCAAGCCCGAGTCGGTGAGCTGCGGGCGCACCACCTCGAAGCGGGTGCCGTCGTCGCGCTCGCCGACGATCAGCAGGCCGTCGATCACGACCTTGCTCACGCGATCGCCCTGCACCTGTTCGAGGAAGTCGGTGTAGTTCAGCTGCTCGCGCTGCGGCTGGACGTTGAAGTTCTGGAACACCGTCAGCAGCACCGCCGCGATGATCAGCCACAACACCAGGTTCTTCACCATGTCGTTCAACGTCCTGCCCTCACTGGGTCGCGCGCCGGTGCGCGCGAACAGTCCTGTGCCACTCTACACCATCCCTTCCCGCCCGGCGGCGCCCGGCCATTTTCGCGAACCCGTTCGGCCACAGGCCGAACCTACGCCCTTCGCCCGTCCCGCTTCCGGCCCGACACCGTTGCCCGTAGATCCGGGCTGTGCCCGGACACGTTGTTCGTCCGGACATCCCGTTCGCCCATCCGGACATCCCGTTCGCCCGTACGGTCATCGCGTTCACCCGTACGGAAATCCCGTTGCCCGTAGGTCCAAGCTGTGCCCGGACACGTTGTTCGTCCGGTCATCGCGTTCGCCCATCCGGACATCCCGTTCGCCCGTCCGGACATCGCGTTCGCCCATCCGGACATCGCGTTTGCCGGTACGGGCATCGCGTTCGCCCATCCGGACATCGCGTTTGCCGGTACGGGCATCGCGTTCGCCCGTAGGTCCGGGCTGTGCCCGGACATGTTCCCGTAGGTCCGGTTTTCAACCGGACATTGTTCGTCATTGTTCGGCCACAGGCCGAACCTGCGCGCGGAAGCCGCTGGCGATCACGTACACCTCGCGGGAGCGGCCGCGCGAGGCATCGGGTTTGCGGGTCAACACACTCGTGAACGCCGCGCGCAGCGACTTCAGGAACGCGTCGAACCCCTCCCCGTGAAACACCTTGCAGACGAATTTCCCTCCGGGTTTCAACACCTTGCCCGCCAGATCGAGGGCCAGTTCGGCGAGCAGCATGGAGCGTGGCTGGTCGACGTCGCGGATACCGCTCATATTGGGGGCCATGTCCGACATTACAAGGTCGGCCCGCCGCTCGCCGAGCACCTCGAGCACGCGCTCGAACACCGCATCCTCGGTGAAATCGCCCTGCACGAAACTCACGCCGGGAATCGGGTCCATCGGCAGGATGTCCGAGGCCAGCACCAGGCCGCGCGCACCCACCACATCCACCGCCACCTGCGTCCAGCCGCCTGGCGCCGCGCCGAGATCGACCACCACATCGCCCGGGCGCAGCAGACGGTCGCTGCGCTGCAGTTCGAGCAGCTTGTAGCTCGCACGCGAGCGATAGCCCTCGGCGCGCGAACGCTGCACGTAGGGATCCGAATGGTGCTCGCGCAGCCAGCGCCCGCTGCTCTTCGACCTCGCCACCGCATTCTCCCCGTCCTCTGCTCCGCCACCGTCGGCGCGCGCGACGCGCCACCGCGAAAAATGGTCTCTGACCCCATATTGGAGCATTTCGGGGCGCGGCCGGGGCCGCCATCTGCACAAATTACGCTGGCGCGCCGCGGCCGGATCTGCGCGCGCGTGGGCTACAATGCGCGCCCCAGCCAGCCCACCGGTACGCGCCCCCATGGCCCTCGACACGGAATTCAGGAAGAAGCTGCGTGGCATCGGCCACGCGCTGCACCCCGTGGTGACGGTCGCGGGCAACGGACTCAGCGAGGCCGTGGGCGCCGAACTGGAACGCGCGCTGCACGATCACGAGTTGATCAAGGTGAAACTCGCCGTCGCCGACCGCGAGCTGCGCCACGAACTGGTGCAGCGCATCGCAAGCGATTTCCGCGCCGACATCGTGCAGGAAATCGGCAAGGTCGTGCTCGTCTACCGCCGCAACCCGCAGCCCAACCCGCGTCTGACGAAGGTCCCGGTGGGGATCTGAGCGCGCCGAATCCGCGCGGACTCCGGGTTCCGACCCAACACCAACGTACAAGGTCCGGGCTGTGCCCGGACGATTCCGTAGGTCCGGGCTGTGCCCGGACGATTCCGTAGGTCCGGGCTGTGCCCGGACATTTGTTCGGCCGCAGGCCGAACCTACGGGGTGTCCGCTCATCCGGGTTACGACCCGACACCGTTTGCGTAGGTCCGGGCTGTGCCCGGACATGCTCTCGTAGGTCCGGGCTGTGCCCGGACATGAATTGTTCGGCCACAGGCCGAACCTACGATGCAGGGCCACCGTGCCAGGCGAACGGCGTGGTGAATGCACCGCAGACCCGGGCTGCGGCGCGGATCAGAGGTGGTGGACGCCGACGATCTCGTATTCGGTCTCGCCGCCGGGGGTGCGGGCCACGACGACGTCGCCGACTTCCTTGCCGATCAACGAGCGCGCCAGCGGCGAGGTCACCGAGATCTTGTTGGCCTTCACGTCGGCCTCATCCTCGCCCACGATCTGGTAGCGCAGCGTGTCGTCGGTCTCGAGGTTGAGGATCGCGACGGTCACGCCGAAGATCACCTTGCCGGTCTCGGGCAGCTGCTTCACGTCGATGATCTGCGCCACCGAGAGCTTCGACTCGATGTCCTTGATGCGCCCCTCGACGAAACCCTGCTGCTCGCGCGCGGCGTGGTACTCGGCGTTCTCCTTGAGGTCACCGTGCTCGCGCGCCTCGGCGATCGCCTTCGAGATGCGCGGGCGCTCCACGCGCTTCAGCTGATCGAGCTCCTCGCGCAGCCGCTCGGCGCCCGGCACCGTCATCGGAACCCGTGTGACCATCAGCCCAGCCCCCCGTGGATTTCCTGCAGGCAGCGCACGCTGGCATCCGGGCCGTGGCGCAGCGCCATGCACACGGCCTCGCCGCCGGCCAGCGTGGTGGTGTAGTACACGTCGTGGGCCTGCGCGCTGGAGCGGATCGTCGAGGAATCGGCGATCGCCTGCCGTCCCTCGGTGGTGTTGATGATCAGCTGGATGCGCTCGTTCTTGATCATGTCGACGATGTGCGGGCGCCCCTCGCGCACCTTGTTCACGATCTCGACCGGAATCCCCGCCTCGGCGATGCCCGCGGCCGTGCCGCGCGTGGCCACCACGCTGAAGCCCATATCGACCAGCTCGCGCGCCACCCCGACCGCGCCGGGCTTGTCGGCGTCACGCACGCTGAGGAACGCCACCCCGCCGCGCGGCAGGTTCTCGCCGGCGGCGACCTGCGCCTTGAGGAACGCCTCGGCGAAGGTCGCGCCCACGCCCATCACTTCGCCGGTGGACTTCATCTCCGGCCCCAGGATCGGATCGATGCCGGGGAACTTGTTGAACGGGAACACCGACTCCTTGACGTTGAAAAGCGTCGGAATCGACTCCTCGGTGAAACCCTGCGCAGCGAGCGACACGCCCGCCTGACAGCGCGCCGCGACCTTCGCCAGCGAACGCCCGATGCACTTCGAGACGAACGGTACCGTGCGCGAGGCACGCGGGTTGACCTCGATCACGTAGACCTGGCCGTCCTGCCACGCGAGCTGCACGTTCATCAGCCCCACCACCTCGAGCTCGCGCGCCATGCGGATCACGATGTCGCGCATCTCGGCCTGCACCTCGGGCGGCAGGCTGTACGGCGGCAGCGAGCACGCCGAGTCACCCGAGTGGATGCCCGCCTGCTCGATGTGCTGCATGATCGCGCCGATCACCACGCGTTCGCCGTCGGCCACCGCGTCGATGTCGACCTCGATCGCCGAACGCAGGAACAGGTCGAGCAGGATCGGCGCGTCCTCCGAGACCCGCACCGCCTCGCGCATGTAGGTGCGCAGTTCCTCGGGCCGGTAGACGATCTCCATCGCGCGCCCGCCGAGCACGTACGAGGGCCGTACCACCAGCGGGTAGCCGATGCGCTCGGCCGCTTCCTCGGCTTCCTCGGCCGAACGCACGATCGCGTTGGCCGGCTGCAGCAGCCCGAGCTTCTCGATCATCTGCTGGAAGCGCTCGCGGTCCTCGGCACGGTCGATCGCATCCGGCGTGGTGCCGATGATCGGCACCCCGGCGGCAAACAGCGAGCGCGCGAGCTTGAGCGGCGTCTGTCCGCCGAACTGCACGATCACGCCCGCCGGCTGCTCGACATGCACGATCTCCAGCACGTCCTCGAGCGTCACCGGCTCGAAGTACAGCCGGTCCGAGGTGTCGTAGTCGGTGGAAACCGTCTCCGGGTTGCAGTTGACCATGATGGTCTCGTGCCCGTCCTCGCGCATCGCGAGCGCCGCGTGCACGCAGCAGTAATCGAACTCGATGCCCTGCCCGATGCGGTTCGGTCCGCCGCCGAGCACCATGATCTTGTTGCGCGCGCCGGGTGCGGCCTCGCACTCCTCCTCGTAGGTGGAGTACATGTACGCGGTGGCCGAGGCGAACTCGCCGGCGCAGGTATCGACGCGTTTGTAGACCGGGCGGATGCCGAGCGCGTGGCGGCGTTCGCGCACCGCGCGCTCGCTGGCGCCGAGCAGGTCCGCGAGCCGGCGGTCAGAGAAGCCCTTGCGCTTCAGGCCGCGCAGCCGCTCGGGTTCGAGCTGCGCGAGCGTGTGTCCGGCGAGCGCCTGTTCCTCGCGCACCAGATCCTCGATCTGCACCAGGAACCAGCGGTCGATGCCCGAGAGTTCGTGCATCTCTTCCAGCGGGAAACCGGCGCGGAAACCGTCGGCCAGGTACCACAGCCGCGAGGCGCCGGGGTTGCGGATGTCGCCGCGCAGCCGCTCGAGCGTGGCCTCGTCGCGCGCGAGCACGTGCGGCTCGAAGCCCGCGGAGCCCACCTCGAGGCCGCGGATCGCCTTCTGCAGCGATTCCTGCAGGGTGCGCCCGATCGCCATCACCTCGCCCACCGACTTCATCTGCGTGGTGAGGCGCGCATCGGCGGTGACGAACTTCTCGAACGTGAAACGCGGCACCTTGGTCACCACGTAATCGATCGAGGGCTCGAAGGACGCCGGCGTGGCGCCGCCGGTGATCTCGTTGCGCAGTTCGTCGAGCGTGTAGCCCACCGCGAGCTTCGCCGCGACCTTCGCGATCGGGAAGCCGGTGGCCTTGGAGGCGAGCGCCGAGGAGCGCGAGACGCGCGGGTTCATCTCGATCACCACCAGGCGCCCGTCGCGCGGGTTCACCGCAAACTGCACGTTCGAGCCGCCGGTCTCCACCCCGATCTCGCGCAGCACCGCCACCGAGGCGTTGCGCATGATCTGGTATTCCTTGTCGGTCAGCGTCTGCGCCGGCGCCACCGTGATCGAGTCACCGGTGTGCACGCCCATCGGGTCGAAGTTCTCGATCGAGCAGACGATGATGCAGTTGTCGGCGCGATCGCGCACGACCTCCATCTCGAATTCCTTCCAGCCGATCAGGGACTCGTCGATCAGCAGCTCGCGCGTGGGCGACAGCGCCAGCCCGCGTTCGCAGATCTCCTCGAATTCCTCGCGGTTGTACGCGATGCCGCCGCCCGAGCCGCCCATGGTGAACGAGGGGCGGATGATGCACGGGAAGCCGATGCCGTCGACCACCTGCAGCGCTTCTTCCATGCTGTGCGCGAGCGCGCTGCGCGGCGTCTCGAGCCCGATGGCCTTCATCGCGCGGTCGAACTTCTGGCGGTCCTCGGCCTTGTCGATCGCCTCGCGCGTGGCGCCGATCAGCTGCACGCCGAACTGCTCGAGGATGCCCTCGCGCGCGAGGTCGAGCGCGCAGTTCAGCGCGGTCTGCCCGCCCATCGTGGGCAGCAGCGCGTCGGGGCGCTCCTTCTCGATGATGGCGGCCACCGAGCGCCAGTTCACCGGCTCGATGTAGGTGGCGTCGGCCATCGCCGGGTCGGTCATGATCGTCGCCGGGTTCGAGTTCACGAGCACGACGCGATAGCCTTCCTCGCGCAGCGCCTTGCACGCCTGCGCGCCCGAGTAGTCGAACTCGCAGGCCTGCCCGATCACGATCGGACCCGCGCCGATGATCAGGATCGAATGGATGTCGGTGCGTTTTGGCATGCTCGGTACCGGATCGGTTCAACACACGGCGCCCGGTGGCGCCACGAATTCATGCGCCGCGGCGCGCCTGCATCAGATCGATGAAGCGATCGAACAGCCCGCTCGCATCGTGCGGCCCGGGGCTCGCTTCCGGGTGCCCCTGGAAGCTGAACGCGGGGCAGTCCGTGCGCTCGATGCCCTGCAGCGAACCGTCGAACAGCGAGCGGTGCGTGGCGCGCAGCGTCGGGGGCAGCGTGGCCTCGTCGGCCGCGAAGCCGTGGTTCTGGCTGGTGATCATCACCGTGCCGCGGTCGAGGTCCTGCACCGGGTGGTTCGCGCCGTGGTGGCCGAACTTCATCTTCACGGTGCGCCCGCCGCTCGCCAGCGCGAGCAGCTGGTGCCCCAGGCAGATGCCGAACACCGGCGTGCCGGTGGCGAGGATCTCCCGGATCGCGCGGATCGCATAGTCGCAGGGTTCGGGGTCGCCGGGGCCGTTGGACAGGAACACCCCGTCGGGGCGCTGCGCCAGCACCTCGGCGGCCGGCGTCCACGCGGGCACCACGGTCAGTTCGCAGCCGCGGTCGACCAGCATGCGCAGTATGTTGCGCTTGACGCCGTAGTCGTAGGCCACCACCCGGAAACGCGCCGGCGGCGCCGCCCGATGGCCGCCGTCGAGCGTCCACGATCCCTCGCTCCACGCATAGGGTCGGTCCGTGCTCACTACCTTCGCGAGGTCCATGCCCTTCAGGCCGGGGAAGGCGCGCGCGGCGGCCAGGGCCACGGCCTCGTCGACCTCGCCGGCCATCAGGCAGCCGCTCTGTGCGCCTCTCTCGCGCAGGATGCGCGTGAGGCGCCGCGTGTCGATGCCGGCGATGCCGACCACGCCGCGCTCCGCGAGGTACTCCGACAACGACTGCTGGTTACGGAAGTTACTCGCCAGCAGCGGCAGGTCACGGATGATCAGGCCGGCGGCCCACACCCGGGTGGACTCCTCGTCCTCGCGGTTGGTGCCGGTATTGCCGATGTGCGGATAGGTCAGCGTGACGATCTGCTGCGCGTAGGACGGGTCGGTCAGGATCTCCTGGTAGCCCGTCATCGCCGTATTGAAGACCACTTCGCCGCTGCTGCTGCCGGCCGCGCCGATCGAGACACCACGGAACAGGCTGCCATCTTCGAGGGCGAGAACGGCCGGCCGATGGAGCTCGGTAGTCAATGGTTTCTCCTCGTGTGAACGTGGCGGCAGGGACCGCCCGGAACGGTCCTCCGGCAGCTTCCGGGGACGCAGCGCTGGCGCCGGGACAGCGGACCCTGGCACACGCGCGCAGGGCAACCCGTGAGTGCCCCCCTGCTGGTCCGCTTCAGACGCCGTTTTCGCTCGCGGTAACCCGGCCCAAGCCAACGGAAATCTGAGGGGGCATTCTATGGGAATGCCCGCCCCAAAAAAAGCGCGAAGGGATGGGAATGCTCACGCGGACCGCGGGCTACGACCGCCCGGTCCGGGTTGTGCCCGGACATGTGTTCGCGTAGGTCCGGGCTGTGCCCGGACAAGGGATTGTTCGGCCGCAGGCCGAACGGGGAGCGGTTACAGGGTATCGAGGGTCGCCCTGGCTTCGTCGCGGCCGGGGTAGCGGGCGGCGGGGTCGGCCAGCGCGAGTTCGAGGTGTTCGCGGGCGCGCTCGGTCTGGTTCTGCCGGTGGTAGGCCATGCCGAGGTGGTAGTGGAACACCGGCGCCTTGCCGCCGAACTGGATCGCGGCCGTGGACAGGTTCACCGCGCGCGCGTGGTTGCCGAGGCGGTAATTGACCCACGCCAGGGTGTCGAGGAACGCCGGCTGCTGCGTGGACTCGAGCGGCTCCACCAGCGCCAGCGCGCGGCGCAGCTCCGCTTCGTCACTGCGATGATCGGCAATCAGCGCCGCCAGATTGTTCGCCGCGATCGCCATGTTCGGGTGGCGTTCGAGTACGGTCTCGAAAGCCGCCATCGCGCGCTCCACCTGTCCCCGGTCGACCAGCAGGCTGCCGAGCGCCACCTGCAGTTCCTCGCTCTCCGGCGCCTGCTCGAGCCCGCGGCGCAGCACCGCCTCGGCGCCGTCGAAATCGCGCGCGGCCGAATCCAGTCCGGCGAGCCGCAGGTACGGTCCCGATGCCGTGGGCGCCACGCCCGATGCGCGTGTCCACGCCTCACGCGCCGCCACGCTGTTGCCGCGCGCCTGCTGCATCTCACCGAGCAGATCCAGCGCGTGCGCGTGGTCCGGGTGCGCTGCCACGTGCGCCTGAACGTAGGCCAGCGCCTGGTCACGCTCGCCGAGACGCTCGCGCGCCATCACCGCGAAGCCGAGCGCCTCGATCAGCGCGGGCTCGGCGGCCAGTGCTTCCTCCATCGAGGTTGCGGCGGTCGCGAAGTCCTCGCGATCGAACGCGATGCGCCCGCGCAGATACAGACCCAGCACCCGTGTGCGCGGCTCGTCGACGAGCTTCCGCACGCGCCCGAGCGCCACGTCCCACTTGCCGCCCTTGCTGAGCGTGGCGGCCAGCAGGCGCTGCGCGTCGAGGTACTCCGGATCCTGCTCCACCAGCGCCAGCAGCGCGCGCTCGGCGTTCCCGGTCTCGCCCTGCGCCAGCGCGAGGCGTGCAGCGTTGTAGGCCGCGTCGCGGTCGGCCGGCGCTACCCCGAGGATCTGGCGGTAATTGTCGAGCGCGAGGTTGAGCGCACCGTCGGCCTCGTGCGCGCTCGCCAGCAGCCGCAGCGCGACCACATTGTCGGGTTCGTTGCGCAGCACCGTGCGCAGATCCGCCGTGGCGGTCTTGGTGTCACGGACCTGCAGCGCGATGCGCGCGCGTGTGATCAGGCCCTCGCTGTTCTCGGGCTCGATCGCAAAGATCTCGTCGAGCAATTGCTGTGCGGTGGCGCGGTCGTTGCGCGCCAGCGAGATCTCGGCCACCCGGTTGCGCGCGAGCAGCGCGTCGGCGCCCTTGCCGTCGAGCGTGACGATCTCGCGATAGACCGCAATCGCCGGCTCGAACTGCTGCTGGGCCGCGTACAGGGTGCCGAGCGCGAAGCGCAGCTCGTAGAGCTTCGGCTGCTTCCCGATGAAGCCCTTCAGCGTGGTCTCGGCGATCTGCGGATCGCGGTTGTTGGCGAGGAACTGCGCCAGCCAGAGCTTCAGGTCCACGTTGTCGGGCGTGGTGTTGACGATCTCGCGCAGCGCCGCCTCGGCCTCGTCGGTGCGGCCGTGCTGCTCCAGGTAGCGCACCATGCGGTAGCGGAAGAACAGGTTGTCCGGGTACTCGTCGACGAGTTCGCGATAGACCGCGAGCGCCTCGTCATGGCGCTCGTTCTGCTCCAGCACCTCGATCTTCAGCAGCTTCAGCGTGGCGTTCTTCGTCTGCCGCGTGATGCCGTCGCCGATCACCGCCAGCGCACGCTCGGGGTCCTTCTCGCCGTAGACCGCGCTGAACACCGAGATCGCGCCCACGTTGTCGGGATCGTTCTGCAGCGCGAGCGAGGCTTCCTCGATGGCCTCCGCGTGCTTGCCCTCGCGGAACAGCACGCTGCCGCGCAGCGTGTGCGCATCGGCGTTGGCGGTCTCGAGCGCGAGCACCGCATCGGCCTGCGCGAGCGCCTCGGCGTACATCGCGTTCGCGTAGAGCATCTGCCCGAGCTTGATGCGCGCGGGAATGTGCTTGCCGTCCAGATCCACCACCAGCTGCAGGTTGGCGAACATCTGCTGCCAGTTCTGCTCGCGCTCGTGCAGCTGCGCCAGCAGGTAGCGCCCGTCCACGTTGTTGGAGTTGATCTGCAGCACGTTCTTCGTCTCGACCATCGCCTTGTCGAAGTTGCCGGCCGAGAAGTGCTGGAGAGCTCGCTCGAGGTACTGCGCCTGGCGCGCCTCGCCGCTGCTGCACGCAACGAGCAGCGCGATGGAGCCGGCGAGCAGGGAACGACGTGCATGCACGATGAACGACATGAGCCACCCGGAACGATGCCTTGCAGAAAACGGAACGTCGGATCCCAATACGACGAATGCCTGGATGAAGCCAAACCCACATCCGTGTGGGTAAGGCCACAACCAGGCACTCGCGAGGCTCCCTTCGGCCGGTACCGTCGCGCTGGCCTTCCGTCGCCAATCGCCTCCGGCCACCACGGTGTCGCCATGTGGTCAAGATAAATGAGCGCTTCGTGATCTGTCATGATCCATATGGATCACGCGCAGCAGATTTTTTTGACCCCTGTCCCGCCCACGGCAGGAAATCGGCGGTCCGGGCTATGCCCGGACATTCGAATCGTTCGGCCGTAGGTCCGGGCTATGCCCGGACATTTGAATCGTTCGGCCATTTCGTTCAGGAAAACACCAGGAAATCCGTCGCATCCAGGGCCGGCGCATTACCCAGCACCGCGAACTTCAGCTTCGCGGTGGTACCGGTGCCGTCGGCATCGTAGTAGAGCGTGCCGGTCGACTGGTCGTAGATGATCCGGTCGTCGGCATCGAGTGCCGCGGTGCCGCTGACGAAGCGCGAGGCGTCCAGCGCCGCGCCGGTGCTGGTGCCGGTGACGCCTAGCGCGCCGAAGATGTCGTCGTCGAGACCGATGCGATCGCTGCCGCGCTCGAAACCCTGGATCTGGTCGACGTTGCCGGTGGGCGTGGCGCCGGTGTCGAACATGAAGGTGTCCGCGCCCAGCCCGCCGTGCAGCGTGTCCTTGCCGAGTCCGCCGTAGAGCTTGTCGTCACCGCCCGCGCCCACCAGCGAATCGGCGCCCGCGTAGCCGCGCAGCACGTTCGACGCCGAGTTGCCGGTGATCGTGTTGGCGCCCGCGTTGCCGGTGCCGTTGATCGCGGTGCTGCCGGTCAGCACGAGTTGCTCGACGAACGTCGGCAGCGTGTAGCTCAGGCTCGCGTTCACCACATCGGTGCCGCCGGCGTTCACGGTGCCGCCGAACTTCGTGCTCTCGACGACCTGATCGCCCGCGCTATCGACCGTATAGGTATCGTTGCCGGCGCCGCCGAGCATGGTGTCGGCCCCGACGCCGCCGTTCAGCGTGTCGGCGCCCGCGTTGCCCTCGAGCCAGTCGTTGCCGCCGCGCCCGAGCAGCGAGTTCGCGCGCACGTCGCCGATCAGCGTGTCACCGCCCGGGCTGCCGATGCGGTCGGTGCCGTGCAGTTCGAACAGCGGGCCGACCGCGCCGGTGAAGCTCTTGACCAGCGCGGTGCCGGTACCGGTCCCGTCGGTCACCCACAGCTGTTCCTTCGAGGTCCCGTAGGCGAACATTGCCTTGCCGTTGCCGAGGCCCTCGAAGTTGTACAGATACGACGAGTTGCCGAAGCCGGTCGTGAGGTCCTTGACCATCGACGAGCCAGCGGCGCTGAGGTCGGTGACCCACAGTTCGCGCATGTACGGCCAGCCGCCGTCGCCGGCGAACACGTACTTGCCGTTGCCGAGCGCGGTCAGCGTGTTGGTCTCGGTGATGCCGGAACCGCTGCCGCTGCTCAGGTCGAACAGAATCTTCGTGCCGGCGACGGTGCCGTCGGTGACCCAGAACTCGGTGCCCTTCGTGGCCGTCGTGCCGAGGAACACCACCTTGCCGTTGCCCAGCTTCTGGAAGTCCTTCGGCGCGCCGTTGAAGTTGATGCCATCGAAGTCGTTGAGCTCGATCGTACCGGCCGCCGTGCCATCGCTCACCCACAGCGCCGAGGTTCCGCTGCCGTCGTTGACCGCGAACAGCGCACGCCCGTCGTCCATCGAGAAGAAGTTCGCGATCGTCGATCCGCCGGACCCGGCGTTGAAATCCTTCAGCAACGAGGTGCCGGCGGCTGCGCCGTTGCTCACCCACAGCTCGCTGCCGTGCACGCCGTCGTTCGCCACGAACAGCGCCTTGCCGTTGCCGAGCGCCGTGAACTGTGGCTGGAACAGACTGGATCCGGTGCCAGCGGAGATGTCCTTCACCAGCTGCGTGCCGATGGCGGTGCCGTCGGTGACCCACAGCTCGCGGCCGTTCGCACTGTCCCACGCGCTGAAGATCATCCTGCCGTTGCCGAGCGGCGTCAGGAACTCGGCGCCACCACCACCGTTCGCGTAGCCGAAGCCCTTCAGCATGAAGGTGCCCCCGGCGGTGGTGTCACTGATCCACAGCTCGTAACCCGCGTTGGTGTCCCACGCGGTGAAGGCGACCTTGCCCTTGCCGAAGATCGTGAACTGGCCGGGTGCGTTGCCGGTGGTGCCGCTGTAGATGTCCTCGATCTGCACGGTGCCCGCGGCGGTGCCGTCGGTGACCCACAGATCGCCCGAGTCGTTCAGGCGCGATATGGTGGTGGTGAACACCGCACGGCCGTCGCCGAGTGCGGTGATGTTGACCGGGTTGCCGCCGTAGGCCGGGTCGGCGGGATCGATGTTCTTCAGCAGCGAGGTGCCGGCAGCGGTGCCGTCGGTCACCCACAATTCGTTGCCGTGGACCCCGTCGTTGGCGGTGAACACCACGCGTCCGTTGCCCAGCTCGGTGAGCGCACCGGGGCTCGAGCCGTAGCTGCCGCTGTAGATGTCCTTGACCAGCGCGGTGCCGGCGGTGGTGCCGTCGGTGCGCCAAAGCTCGGCTCCGTTGGTTCCGTTGTTGGCCGTGAACAACCAGACACTATTCGACACGTAGCCTCCTCGCAGGCGTGATGGAAAGCGGCAAGTCTAGGCGAGGATTCCGGAATCGTGCCGAAACATGACCAACCACTTGGTGGTATGTACGGGCTGTGCCCGGACGGTTTCCCGTAGGTCCGGGCTGTGCCCGGACATTGTGTTCCGCCACGCCCGTTCGGCCTCAGGCCGAACCTACGGGACATCTTGTTCGGCCACAGGCCGAACCTGCGGGATGTTCGCGTAGATCCAGGCGGTGCCGAACCTTGTGGCGCTCGTTGTCACGCTGCCGAGGTCGGCACTAAGACCGGGCTTGCATCTGCGAGCATGGACATTGCGATTCCTGATTAATGTATATACAGTAATGCGGTGCGTATAACCTATGACAGCACCAAGCGTGAACGCGCCCTGATCGAGCGGAATCTCGACTTCAAGCGAGCGGAAGAGGTGTTTGCTGGTTTGACGCTGGAGGCAGAGGACACTCGCAAGAACTACGGCGAGCGTCGGATTCTATGTGTCGGCCACCTCGACAACCGCATGGTGATGATCGCATATACAACGCGAGGTTCGGCACGTCACATCATTTCAATGAGGAAATGCAATGCGCGAGAAATCCGCAGGTACACGCCGTACTTCGAACAGGCCAGATGAGGATCTTCCGGAACTCACGGACGAGATGCTCGCGCGCGCGGTTCTCAAGCGGGGGGGCAAGCCGGTAGGCCGCCCACCGATCGAGAGCCCAAAGGTGGCAATCAGCTTGCGTTTGCCTCCGGAGGTGGTGGCACGCTGGAGGGCCAGTGGCGCCGGCTGGCAGACACGCATGGCCAAAGTGTTGGAGAAGCGAGCGCCGTAGTTGCTGCCCATCGAAAGGTTTTTGCACGGTCGCGTAGATCCGGGCTGTGCCCGGGCGCATTCCCGTAGGTCCGGGCTGTGCCCGGACATTTTGTTCGGCCACAGGCCGAACCTACGGGGCATCTTGTTCGGCCACAGGCCGAACCTGCGGGTATTCGGCGGCAGATCCGGTGACCGTCAAAGGGCGCCGCAAGGCCGACGTCGTGTCGGAGGAATTTACACCGCCTGTCGTTCATACCCATCGACCGGCGTGCAACCCACTGAAATTCAACCGACAGGTGCGTTGTGGCCCGCCGCTTGCTTGGGCCGGCTCGCAGTACCCATTCCGAGCAACACAACAAGGAGAAATCTCATGACTACACGCGTTCTGCTTTCCGCACTCGCGGGGCTGGCGCTCTCCGGGCATGCGGCAGCCGTCACGCTGTACGCGAACGACTTCGACGGCGGCGTGGTGGTCGACGGCGGCGTCGGCGTGGCCGGCTTCACCAACGGCGGACTGGACAGCGCCACGGTGGGCGCGTGGAACGCCAACGGGTGGTCGGGCTCGGTGTTCCGCAACGCCAGCACCGGCAATCCGGCGCTCCTGTCGGAGTTGACTCTGAGCAACCTGGCACCGCACAGCGCGGTGGAAATCGACTTCCTGCTCGGCTTGCTCGAGAGTTGGGACAGCAGCGACGGCGGCTGCTGCGCACCGGACTGGCTGGACATCTACATCGACGGCTCGCTGGTAGCATCGCTGACCACGAACAACGCGCTCGGAACGGTCGAGGATTACGACGGCGGCACCGAGTTGTACGAGGGCGTGCAGATCAACGGCGGAAGCTACTTCTACTCCGACGCGTTGATCGACATGAGCACCGCCGGCTTCCTGAGCTTCGCGCACAGCGGCAGCACGCTGACGCTGGGCCTGCAGGCGCGCGGCGCCGGCTGGCAAGGCGGTGGCGACGAGAGCTGGGGCATCGACAGCCTGCAGATCAGCTACGACGGTCAGCGCAGCGAAGTTCCGCTGCCGGGAACGCTGCCGCTGCTCGGCATCGGCCTGGCCGGGCTCGGACTGGCACGTCGCCGCCCGTAGGTCCGGGCTGTGCCCGGACATTGTGTTCCGCCACGCCCGTTCGGCCACAGGCCGAACCTACGGGCGTCGTGCGCCATGCCGAGTTCCCGTAGGTCCGGGCTGTGCCCGGACATTGTGTTCCGCCACGCCCGTTCGGCCACAGGCCGAACCTACGGGGCATCTTGTTCGGCCACAGGCCGAACCTGCGCGGATTCTGCTGATCGCATCGCGCAACTTCATCCCGAGCGGCGGCGGATGGCGGCGGCCACGATCCTCTGGGGTATGATCCGCGCGAACCCACCCGGAGCATCGGCATGCGCTGCACGCAATGCGGCAAATCCGCGCCGACCGACGCTGCGTTGTGCCCGCACTGCGGTGCGATGCTGCCGCTCGCGCACGCCACACGCGCGGTCGATACTCCGCGCGCGCACGCCGCACACACCGCCGATCCGCCGCCCGCCCTGACGTCCGCCACGCACGTGCGTCCTTGGGTGCGCTACTTCGCACGATTGGTCGATGTCTATCTGTTCGCGATCGTGCTCGGGCTGGGGCTCGCGGTCGTAGCGCCGGCGTCTGCGCCAATGCACGCGGACAACGCACTGCTCGGGGTGGCGCTGGCGTTCACGTGGGCGTTCGTCGAGGCGCTGCTGCTGTCGGTGTTCGGCACCACGCCGGGCAAGTGGCTGCTGAGGACGCGCATCGTCGCGTCCGACGGATCGCGCATCGGCTACGGGCGCGCGCTGGAGCGCAGCATCAAGGTGTGGTGGCGCGGCATGGGCACGGGGTTTCCGATCGCCTCGGTCGTCACGATGCTCGTCGCGTACCAGCGCCTGCGTGCGAACGGCGTGACCTCGTGGGATCGCGAAGGCCGGTTCACCGTCGACCACGGTCGCATCGGTTTCGCGCGCGTGGCCGTGGTGGCGCTGATCTTCGTGGTGACCGGGATGCTAGCGACGGCCGCCCGGGGCTGATGCAGCCTGTAGGTCCGGGTTGTGCCCGGACATCATTTTGTTCGGCCAGAGGCCGAACGTACGGGGCATATGTTCGGCCGCAGGCCGAACGTACGGGGCATATGTTCGGCCAGAGGCCGAACGTACGGGGGCATATGTTCGGCCAGAGGCCGAACCTACGGGGCATATGTTCGGCCGCAGGCCGAACGTACGGGGGTCAGGCGAACAGCATGAAGTCGGTGGCGGTCAGGGTGGACTGGCCGGTCACCACGGCGAGGAGGTAGAGCTCGTCGATGGAGACGGTGGCGTTGCCGTCGCTGGACTGGAACAGGAACAGCGCCGAGTGGGTGCCGTCGTCGACCACGAACATGCGCGTGGCGTTCAGGGCAATCGCGGCGTTGGCGTTGCCGAGTGCGGCGCTCACGGCCAACGGGTCGATCGAGTCGAAGAACGCGCTGTTCGAGTACGCGAACGAATCGGCCACGTCGGCGCGCACGATCACCAGCTCGGCGGTTGACGAGAAGGTACCGCCGGCGCCGGTCTTCACCACCACCCCGTCGATGGTCGTATCGCCGTCGCCCACGTAACCACCCCAGACCGCGAGCAGGTCCGTGCCGGGCTCGAAATCGGCCACCGTCGCGCCGGCCGTGAAGCGGTATTCGCCGCTGCCGCCGAAGGTTTCCGCGATTCCATTGTCCATCGTCACGGTATCGAAGGCGAACACGTCGGCCCCGCCGCCGCTGCCGTACTGCGCGTCGCCCCACAGGTGGTCGCCGTGACCGGTGTAGGTGCTCGTACGCTCGATCGCGCCGCCGAACAGCACGTCGTCGCCGTCGCCGCCCACCAGCTCGTCGTTCTGCGCGCCGGCGATCAGGGAATCGTTGCCCGCGCCGCCCAGCAGCTGGTCCTCGCCGTCGCCGCCGTAGACGGTGTCGTCGCCGTCGTTGCCCTCGAGGTAGTCCCAGTTGCCACCACCGTCGATCAGGTCGTGGTCGGCACCGCCGTAGATCCGGTCGTCGCCGAGGTCACCGTTCAGGGTGTCGGTGCCGGCGCCGCCTTCCAGGGTGTCGTTGTCGGCGCCGCCCACCACCGAGTCGTTGCCGGCGTCACCGTACAGCGCATCGAAGCCCGCGCCGCCGTTCACCGAATCGTTGCCGGCGCCACCCCCCAGGGTGTCGTTGTTTCCGTAGCCAAGCACGGTGTCGTTGCCGCTGCCGCCCACGAAGTAATCGGCCGTGGTGTTGAAGACGCCGCGGTGGAGATTCACGGCGGACGAGCCCAGGTAGCGCAGCCCCTCGATGTTCGCGTAAGCGCCGAGGCTGGTCACGGTGGCCGAATTCAGGACGTCGAAGCCCTGGTCCGCTGCCTCCACCACCACGTCGCCGGTCTCGGCGAAGTAGTCGTCGTCGCCCGCACCGCCGGTGAGGCTGTCGGCGCCGTCGCCGCCGTCGAGGGTGTCGTTGCCGGCACCGGCGGTGATGGTGTCGTTGCCTTCGAGCCCGGCCAGCCGGTTGTCGAATGCGTTGCCGGTGATGGTGTTGGCGAGCGCGTTGCCGGTGCCGTGGTAGGCGTTGCCGAGCGCGTACGGGTAGACCGCGCCGAAGTTCGCCACCGCGTAGACGCGCAGCAGCGCGTCACGGGCGCTGGCATCGACGGTGGCGTCGGCGCCGTAGAGCAGCAGCGTTTCCACGCCCTCGAGACTCTCGATGGAGCCGCTGGAGAGCAGCAGCGCAGTGTCGGCGCCGCCGGAATCGAGCCCGCCGTAACTGCCCTCGCGCGTGCCGATCACGTACAGGTCATTGCCGGTGCCGCCGAACAGGCTGATCTCGCGCGCCGCCGAGTACACGGTGCCGAAGTCGAAGGCGACGAGCGCGTCGTTGCCGCCGCCGCCCTCGAGCACGTCGCTCTGCGGGTCGATGAGGTTCGCCACGTCGACGAAGCCGCTCAGCGTGTCGTTGCCGGCGCCGGCGCTCAGGTAGTTGTCGGCCTCGTTGCCCACCAGCACGTCGCTGCGGTCCGAGCCCTTGCCGAACCACGCGCCGGTGTCCGCCTGCAGCACCAGCGCCTCGACGTTCGCGTAGCGCGCGAGCGAGTTGTCGATGGCCGAGATCACCACATCCAGCGCCCCGCCGCCGCTGGCCTCGCTGACCACGTCGAGCGTGCTGTCGATGAGGTAGCGGTCATTGCCGGCGCCGCCGGCGAGCGTGTCGGGCGCGAGGTCGGAGACGAACGGCAACCCCATCGCGTAGCCGTCCAGCGAGGCGCCGTAGAGCAGGTCGTCGCCCGTGCCGCCGAGCAGCGAGTCCGCGCCGGCGCCGCCCAGCACCGTGTCGTTGCCACCCAGCCCGCTCACCGTATCGGCGCCGTCGCCGCCGGAAATCAGGTTGTGCAGCCCGTTGCCTTTCACGGCCGCGCCGGCGAGGCCGGTGTAAAACAGGTTCTCGATCACGGCCGCGAACATCGGCGTGCCCAGATCGGTCTTCAGCCCCACGAAGGTGTCGGTGCCCTGTTCCACCAGCTCGCTCACCTGGTCCGCCACGGCTACGAAGTACAGGTCATCGCCGGTGCCGCCGACCAGCGAATCCGCGCCGTTGCCGCCATCGAGCGTGTCGTTGCCGGCGTAACCGTGGAGGGTGTCGTTGGCGATCGAGGTGGATTCGAGCAGGTTGTGGATCGCGTTGCCGTGCAGCTCGGCCGCGGGCGTGCCGTTGTAGAGCAGCGCCTCCACCTGCAGCGCCCACGGCACGCGCAGGTCCTTGGCGGCGGTGGAGATGATGGTGTCGAAGCCGCCGCTGGCGTACTCGTAGACGCGATCGTTCAGCGCGCTCACCAGGTAGGTGTCGTTGCCGGTGCCGCCGATCATGGTGTCGGCGCCCAGGCCGCCGTCGATGAGGTCGTGCCCCATGCCGCCCATCAACAGGTCATTGCCGCCGTAGCTGTAGAGCGAATCGTTGCCGGCGCCGCCGTGGAGCGTATCGGCCACCGCGACCGCGATGTTCGTGTTCAGCACGTTCGCGAAGGCGTTGCCCTTCAGCTGCGCGGCCGAGGAGCCCGTGTACGCGAGGTTCTCGACGTGCTGCATCCACTGCAGGCTGTACGTGGAAAGGTCATCGAGCACCGAGGTGCGGATGGTGTCCTGGCCCTCGTTCTCGTACTCGACGACCACGTCACCGAGGTGGTTGACGATGAAGGTGTCATCGCCCGCGAGCCCGATCAGCGTATCGGCGCCCGCCGAGCCGGGGAGCGTTTCACCGATGGTCGTTCCGGTATAGGTGGGCATGGCGTACTCCGGCCGCGCGAGCTGCGATGGCGGAAGATGCTAATGCATCGCACGGCGGTGGAATACGGGGCGCGTGCGGCTGGTTGGTGACGGGACAATGTGGCGCGTAAAAGCCGGGCATACACGAACATTTTCGCGTAGGTCCGGGCTGTGCCCGGACATTGTTCGCGTAGGTCCGGGCTGTGCCCGGACATCATTTTATTCGGCCGCAGGCCGAACCTACGCGGGTACGTCCCCGCGGGCCGCGCGCCGTTTCGCCAACCCCAACCCGAGCAACGCGGAACCGAACAGCCACGCCGCCGCCGGCAGCGGTACCGCGGTGAGGGAGACGTTGTCGAAGTTGGTCTGGGAGCCGGTCCCCATCCCCTCCAGCCGGATCTGCAAGGTCTTGCCGGCATCGGCCAGCGCTGCCGTGAAATCCAGCGTGAGCAGCGACCATCCACCCGCGCTCGGCGGTGTGGCGAGTTGCGTGGACGCAAGCACCGAAGTCCCGCCCAGCAAGCTGATCTTCGCGCCATCGTAGGGGGCGCCATACGCGGTGTTACGGGTGCCCACCATCACGGCCAGCGTGTACGTGTAGCCTGCCTGGATGATCTCCGACGTGGTCTGCCAGATGGCCGAACCGACGCCACCCGAGGAATTCACGTACGCAACCTGATTGCCATCGGGGATGCTGCTGAACATCAGGGAGCCGGGCTGCCACGTACCCTCCGGTCCACCGGTGCTGCTGAAACTCCAGCCCGGAAGGAACGAGTTGCTCCATTGTCCGTAGGTGGCGTCGGTGTTCCCCCACGTCGTCGGCTCATCCTCGAACGACGCATTCGTCACCGAAATCACGTACGCCTGCGACGCGGCCGAAAGCAGCATCGCGCCCGTCAACAACACACCCTTGATTGCAGACCGCATGGCACAGACTCCGCTGGCGATGAATACTCGAAGTCAGGCTACACCGGGATGGAAAGCCGTGTCATGATCCATATGGATCACGTTTGGGAGATTTCTTGGACTTTCAGCCGGTGCGCCTTGGCGAATCATGAAAATTCTTCGCCATGCCACGATTCATGATCCATATGGATCACGCCAAACCGCGATTCCCTGTGTGACAATCGCCGCCGGCACTCCATCGACCGACGTACACCATGAGCAAAGTCGCACTGATTACCGGGATCACGGGCCAGGACGGCTCGTACCTTGCCGAGTGCCTGTTGGAGAAGGGGTACGAGGTACATGGCATCAAACGCCGTGCTTCGCTCTCCAATACCGAGCGGGTTGCGCACATCTATCAGGACCCACATGTCGAAGGCTCCCGCTTCCGGCTTCACTACGGCGACCTATCGGACAGTTCGAACCTCATCCGGATTCTGCACGAAGTCCGGCCTGATGAAGTCTATAACCTCGGCGCACAGTCGCATGTGGCCGTCTCGTTCGAATTGCCGGAATACACAGCAGACGTCGGGGGGATGGAGCGCTACGTCTTTTGGAGGCTATCCGGTTTCTCAACCTCGAGAAAAAAGCCCGGTTCTACCAAGCATCGTAACTGCTCGCCCCCTCATGGCTGACGAACCCACCGCATGACCCGAGGTCGACTCGAAAATCCCGCGATCTGTGCTATACGGACTTGGCATGGCGTATGTCAACAAGACGTCCCTGCGCGACGAGTTCAGTCACCTCAAAGGGGAGTTCGCGACCCTGGCGGCGGCGGGGAAAGTCACCCCCGAAAGCCGAGTCCTGTTCAACGCGCTGCTGATGCTGCTCGAAGTCATGATGGCCGTCTTCCTCGAGAAGACGACGCCGAAGACCAGCAGGAACTCCAGCAAGCCGTCCTCCCAGATGGAGGCGCCCGACACGAGTGCGGTGCAGGGCACGCACGCGCGTGGTCTTGCGGCCGAGGCCCGAGGATTCACGAACACGCGCACGATCGAGACCGTCGAGGTCGCTGCGGTCGAGACCTGCGGGAACTGCGGCGAGGATCTGCGCAAGATCCGCGGCACCTCCCGCGAGCGGCGTACGCGGATCGATCTGGTATTCGAGAAGGTCGTCACCCATATCGATGCCGAGATCAAGACCTGCCCGCACTGCGCCGCGACAACGAAGGGCGACTTTCCCGCCGATCTTGCGGGGCCGGTGCAGTACGGTATCGGCATCAAGGCTTATGTGCTGAACCTGCTGGTCAGCCAGATGGTCTCGCTCAGCCGGGTCCAAAAGCTCCTCGAGACACTGATTGGCGAGGTGCTGGCCGAGGCGACGCTGCTGAAGTACGTGTGGTCGTTGCACGAGGCACTGGCGCGCTGGGAGCGCATGAGCATCGAGCAGCTGTTGGGCTCCCCCGCGCTGCACGTCGACGAGACCTCGGTACGGGTCGATCGGCACAACCACTGGGTGCACGTGTACGCCTCGGGCATGATCACGCTGAAGTTCGTGCACCCGAAGCGGGGCACGGAGGCGATCGAGGCGATCGGCATCATCCCGCGCTACGGGGGCGTGACCATCCACGACTGCTGGGCCTCCTATCTCAGCTACGGGCACTGTGGCCACGGGCTGTGCGGGGCGCATCTGTTGCGGGAGTTGACCTTCATCCACGACGCGAACGGCTACCCGTGGGCGGCGAACATGAAGCGGTTGCTGCGCGAGACGTGCGCCGAGGTCTCCAGGCGCGAGAGTCGGATGCTGACGCAGGAGGAGTACGCCAACCTGCAGAAGCGCTACCGCAACATCCTGACCCGCGGAGCCAGGGAACTCCCGCCGATCCCCGAGCGCGCGAGCGGCAAGCGAGGCCGGGTCGCGAAATCGGATGCCCACAACCTGTGGGAGCGGCTGCGCGAACACGAGACAGCCGTACTGCTGTTCGCGCGCCGTGCCGAGGTCGCGTTCACGAACAACCGCGCGGAGCGAAATCTGCGCATGGGCAAGGTGAAGCAAAAAGTCTCCGGTTGCTTCAGGCAGCAGCGCTACGCCGAAGCGTACTGCCGGATATCGAGCCATCTGCAGACGATGGCCTACCAAGGCGTCAATCCACTCGTCGCGATCCAATTGGCCCTTTCCGGCGAGTTGTACGCCCGAAAGGGGTGAGTAGTTACCAAGCATCTTCATCAGAGCTTTTCGGACTGGTTCAGGAAATTCCGCAACGAGAGACCACTCCGTTTTATCCCCGGAGTCCATATGCAGTCGCCAAGTTGTATGCCTACTGGATTACCGTGAACTACCGCGAAGCCTACGGGATGTATGCTTGCAATGGCATACTCTTCAACCACGAAAGCCCCTTGCGCGGCGAAACGTTCGTCACACGCAAGATCACCCGCGGGCTCACCAGAATCAAACTCGGGCTTCAGGATTGCCTATTCCTCGGCAACCTCGACGCCAAACGCGACTGGGGGCACGCCAAGGACTACGTTGAAATGCAGTGGCTCATGCTACAGCAGGACCAACCTATAGACTTCGTTATCGCCACCGGATTGCAGTACAGCGTTCGTGACTTCGTCAACGCCAGCGCGATGGAACTTGGCATGGCCATACGCTGGGAAGGGCAAGGCGCCGAAGAGAAGGGCTATCTTGTAGAATCGGGGTTGGCTTCAAAGAGGCCATCGCCCATAGTCGCCATCGATCCCCGCTACTTCCGCCCCGCTGAAGTCGAAACTCTGCTTGGCGACCCCAGCAGGGCCAAGGAGAAGCTCGGCTGGACGCCGAAGATCAGTTTCGGCGAACTCGTCGCTGAAATGGTGCGCGAAGACCTCAAGGCCGCCGAGCGCGAGGAACTGGTGAAAAAGCATGGCTACAAGGCGAAGGATTATCACGATTAGGCCCGTGGCGTTGCTGGGACCACCTTTCATGGCCATGGACGTATTCCGGTTCCAGCATTTTAAATTCACCGGCTCAGGCGGTCTGCTGGGCGCCCTGTTTCCGGATATCGCATCGGGTGGCATTGTCGGGTGGGCGACGCTCGCCTTGGCTGCGGGAAGCATGATCCGCCTTGTAATGCTGCTGTCGCACCTGTTCTTCGGAACACCCATTATCGAACATCGCATCATCCAGATCATGGGACTGGCGCTGCTGCTGCCATATCTGGCGCGGTGCGTTCCGGCAATAGCCAAGGCAGTTCGCTAAGCCATGCGAGCAGCAGTTGTCCGCAACTCGCTGGCCAATTTTGGCGGTGCCGCACTGCCGGCCCTGGTCACCCTGTTTACCTTGCCGGTCATCGTGACCCAGCTTGGCGAGGCTGAATACGGTGTGTTGGCCCTGATCGTTGCGATCGTCGGCTACTTCGCCATCATCGACGTCAACGTTACGGCGGGCTCGGTCAAGTACCTGGCTGAATTTCACGCCAAAGCCGAAAAAACAAAAATTGCCCAAGTCGTTTCTCTCGGGCTGCTGATCTACCTGCTCATCGGCATGGTCGGTGGAGTGGGCATTGTCCTGGCCGCCCCGTGGCTGGTGAGCCAGGTATTCCAGATTCCCCCCGCGCTGCAAGACGTCTCCACACTGGCCTTGCGTATCGGCGGCGTGGGTTTCCTGTTTGGCCAGTTGCAGCTGTATCTGCAGAGTATTCCGCAGAGCCTGGGGCGCTACGACATCTCTGCCGGCTATGAGGCGAGCTTCGGCGTGCTCGTACCACTGCTGACTGTTGGCGTCGCTCTCTTGGGTGGTGGGCTGGTTAGCGTGGTGGTCGTGCGGCTGCTTGCAAGCATCGTGAACGTGGTTCTGCTTGGTCGCCGCAATCGCCGGCTGCTTCCGGAATACCGCTGGGCGTTTCCTGCACGCGAAATCGTGGACCAGGTCCTCAGCTTTAGCGGCTTTGCCTACCTCAAGAACATTGCCGCAGTTACTTATGTTCAGGCCGACAAACTGATCATAGGCGCCTTGGCCGACATGCAAGCGTTAACGTTGTACGCGGTGCCTTTCACGTTGGTCAGCCGCGTTTTCAACATGACCTACCGGCTGGGTGCGGTGATGTTTCCCGCTTCCAGCGCACTGGCCGCCAAAGACGAAATGGAGCGCCTGCGCCGGCTCTATCTGGTTGCCGTTCGCTACACCGTGTTTCTCAATGGAGTGATTGCGGTGATGCTGATCGTGCTCGCCTACATGCTGCTTAGACTCTGGATGGGCGAGATCTTTGCGGAACGCAGCAGCGCCATCCTGGCATTGCTGGCCGGCGCTGCTTTTCTTGATTCCCTCACCAACCTGCCAACGCTTATCAATGATGGATTGGGACATCCCCGGCTGACGGGTTTGTTTGCAGTGGTTCGAGCCGCGATTGGTGCTGCAAGTGCCTATTTGCTGGTCGGCGTACTGGGCATTCTGGGGGCTGCCATCAGCCAGCTGATGGTATCTGCCGTACTGGGCATTCTGTTCCTGATTTTCGTGCACGGCCGCACCGTCCCGGTCCCTCTCATGACTTATCTTGGCCAGGGAATCGCACCTGCGCTGGTGTGTGCGCTGGTTCCCGCCCTGGTGGGCTGGTGGCTCGCCGGCTTGCTTGGGTCAGGCTTGATGGGAACTGTAGTGGTGGCGGCCTTCCTGCTGGGCAGCATGGGCTTGCTGGGTTACCGGTTTGTACTGCGCCAGGAAGATAAAGTCGTGCTGATCAATCGCTTCCTGGCAAGGCGGGCGGTATGAGCGAGCTTCGCATCCTTCTGGTTTCCGAGGACATTCCCAATCCAAAGCTGGGCGGTTTGGGCAAGCATGCCGTGACCCTGGGCAATGCGCTGATCGCGGCGGGTCATCAGGTCGATCTGTTCGGCAACAATCTGTGGCCTTACGCGGACCAGGCTGGCGATGTGGCCTTTCAGGGGCGGTTTTTTCCGGCGCTCGACGTCAAGCATGCCCACTGGAAGGAAAAGCAGCTCGGCTTCTTCAACTATTACCGCCGCGCCTTTCTTGCCCGCCGCTTCGCCCGCGCCATTCTCAAGGTGGCCGACCAATACGACGTCATCCACTACCACGGCCACCTGCCCATCCTGGCCAACTACCTTCCGCAACGCATCAACTTCGTGCAGACGCGCCACGACCAGGGCAGCGACTGCCTGACCCATACCCGCTTCCGCAATGGCGATGTGTGCCGCGAGACCGACCCGCGCGTGTGCGCCGCTTGCGCCACGGCCAGCCCCAACGCCGTGCAGCGCCTGCTGTCTGCGGCCAGCGTGTCCCGCTGGCGCAAGGCGGTGAAACGGGCGTTCCAGCGCCACAAGGTCATCTTCGTGTCGCAGTTCCTGCGCGACAATCTTGCCCGCACCCTGGGGCCGCTGAATGGGGCGGGGGTCCATGTGGTGCACAACTTTATCGACACCCGTGCGCTTGCGGCGGCGCAGGCCGGGCACGGCGGCAACCAGACTCTGCCTGACATCTTCATTGCTACACGGGTGGACGAGGCGAAAGGCGTGGGCGCCTTCCTTGCCGCGCTGGCGGGGCGGCTCCCCGAAGGGCGGCGGGTAACCGTGGCCGGAGATGGGCCGGATCTGGCCAGGCTGCGGCAACGTCACACTGGCGAACGGGTCGATTTTCTCGGCTGGACTCCTTACAGCGAGGTGGTACGACTTACCAAGAGAGCGAGGATGGCCGTGGTGGCCTCTACTTTAGAAGAGTCCTGCGGCACCACCATCCTGGAAGCGCTCGCATTGGGTAAGCCGTTGCTGGCGCTTGCGCGCGGCGGCACGCCGGAGCTGAAAGTCTACGAGCAGTACCCGGGCCAGTTGCGCCTATTCGACGACATGAGGACCTTGGCGGCAGCGCTGAAGAATCCGATTGACAGTCGCGCGTCGGCACCGACTGAAAACTTCCTGGGTGATGTTCGCATGCGTCTAGCCGAGGTGGAATCTATTTACCGTTGTGGGAGGGGACAATGAACAATACGACCTTTGGATACGTGAGTGCCGGTGCCAGCGATATCCGTCGCCTGGCGCGGGGGATCGATAGCATTCGCTGCCAGGATGCGCGTGCAGAAAAGCTTGCGGCCAGAGCCGTCGCCCGCCCGATTGACTACATGCGTTGGGCTGAGTTCGAGGCGGTCCTGCGCATGTTCCAGGTCAGCCCTGGCCAGAGAGTTCTGGATGTGGCCTCGCCCCAGTGGTTCACCCTGCATCTGGCCGCCCGCCATCCAGAGGTCCAGTTCAGTTACATCAATATCCAGGAAAGCGAGGTGGCGCCCTTCCGCGCCATCAGCGAGTCGCTGGGTTTGCGTAATATTGAATACGGATTGGGCGATGTGCGCACCCTGTCCTGGCCCGACGCAACCTTCGACAAGGTCATTTCGATCTCAGTGCTCGAGCATATTTATCCCGACATCGGGGGAGATGTGCTGGCCCTCGAGGATATTCGTCGTGTACTCAAGCCTGAGGGCGAGTTGTTGTTGACGGTGCCATGCAAGGCGAAAAGCAGCGTGGTTTATATGGATGGTCCGGTTTATGAACGCGGTAAGAGTGGCAAGAATTTCTTCGCCCGGGAGTACGACATGGATTCCTTCCATGATCTTGTCACCAAGACCGGGTTCCAGATTGACGAGGAGTGGAGGATCGAAGAGCACCCCGGATTGTTTGCGGTCGACTACTGGGAATGGGGTGACGGCAGCGGCAAGGGGTTGTGGCCCTGGTTGCTGCGAAAACGCGGCAAGCTCGAGAGGTTGACCGGGTTTTCACTTGATGAGTTTTTTGCCAAGCGCCATTTGCAGGTGAACAAGACGCCAAATAACCGTCTGGTGAATGTGGCGGCAAGACTCAAGCCGCAACCTCGCCAGCCGCAGTAAGCGAGCGTGATGAGCCTGACCACCAGTGTCGTAACAGTCTGCTACAACGCGGCCAGCACCCTCGCCGCCACGCTGGACTCCGTGCGCGCCCAGACCTGGCGCCCGCTGGAAAGCGTGGTGGTGGATGGCGGCTCCAAAGACGGCACCCAGGATATCGTGAAAGGATATGCCGACATCATCGGCACGGTGGTCTCCGAGCCGGATGGCGGTGTCTACGACGCCATGAACAAGGGCATCGACCTGGCGCGGGGCGAGATCATCCACTTCCTGAATGCCGACGACAGCTTCGTGGACGCAGGGGTGGTCGAGGCTGCGCTTGCTGTTTTCATGGCCGAGCCCGCAGTCGATCTGGTGTACGGCGATGCGGTCTATCGGACCGCGGAGGGTGCCTTCCTGCGCCGGTTCAAGCGGGTGAATGCGCGCAACCTGCTATACGGCGATCTGTGCCATCAGGTGGTGTTCGCACGCAAGCGCGTGTTTGAACGCTTTGGCCGGTTCAATCTGGAATACCGCATCAATGCCGATTACGACTGGATGCTGCGGGTATTCCGGGGGGGCGCCCAGGTGCGTTACCTGCCGCGTGCCATCGTCAATTACGACACGGGCGGACTCAGTGCGGCAAACCTCGGCCTTACCCGTGCTGAACGGATGCGGGTGCGGCTGCAGTTCACAAATCGGCCGGCATACCGGATCGGGGAATTGGGCTATCGCCTGCGGCGAAAATTGCTGACCAGGCTGGGCCACCCGGAATTCACGTCCTATGCGGGTTCCTGAGTGCATCCAGCCTGCCGGATGGGCGAAGGCGTTTCTCCTTCTGCTCGCCGGATTTGCCGCCGGCATTGGGCCTGCGCAAGGTGCTGCGACCTATTATGTGGATGCGCAAGCGGGTAACGATGCATGGTCTGGCCAGCAGGCGCACGCGACGGATTCCGATGGGCCCTGGCGTAGTTTGCGTCGTGTTGGCACTGCACAATTGCTGCCTGGGGATACGGTGGTATTGAATTGTGGTGGCGTTTGGCGGGAGCCTCTTTTGATCCGTGGCTCGGGCAACGCCGAAGCGGTATTAAGCATTCGGGCGCAGCAAGGCTGCGGCGAAGCTGCGCGGCCAGAAATCAATCTTGCTGAGTCTCTTGGGACATGGGGTGCCGTGGGCGGGCAGGTTTATGCCGCAAACGCGGACTTCGAGGTGAAACAGGTTTATGTCGACGGACAGTTCCTCGACAGGGCGCGCTACCCGGCGAGTGGTTATCTGATAGCCGAGACGGGGGTGCCAGCTGCGGGCGCGGGAAGCGAGGGGGTGGTCGACCCGCATTTGCGGGCACTGGCAGGTCGGGATGTCGTTGGAGCGCAGGCCTATGTCCGTACCGTGGGCTGGCAGATCCAGACGCTGGGTGTTGCAGCGCTTGCCGGGGCGCAGATGCGTTTTTCTGGTTCAACCTCGTATCCGGTGCAGAAGGGAACGGGGTATTACCTGACAGGGAAGCGCTGGATGCTGGATAACAGCGCCGGATGGTTTTGGGATGCGGACGCGAAACGCTTGTATGTCCGGCTGCCAGATGGCTCCGCTCCGGCCAATTATCGCGTTGAAGCCACACGGCATGATTACGGCGTGCGGCTTATGAATCAGCCTTATGTGCAGTTCAGTGGGATACGGGTGCGTTATGCCGGCCGCGATGGTATGCGTGTGGAACGCTCCGCCCAGACCGACATAACCGATATGGAAATCGTGGCCTCGGGGCACGACGGTATCGCGTTCACTGGCGGGTCGAACGGCAGCGTGCAGGATTCGCTCATTCAGGAAAGCGGCCGGGACGGGGTGTCTTTGTGGCTGTCCCATGGCGTGAAGGTGATGGGAAATCGCGTCGAAAACAGCGGGACGACAGGCGGGCCGCGCAACAGCCTGGCCGCCATCAATGCGACCAATTCCAACTATGTCCACATCGAGCGCAATACGGTGTCCGGTGCGGGCTATATCGGCATCCGCTTCAACCGGAATTCGCGGGTGGTGAATAACGTGGTGCGGGATGTCTGCCTGGTGCTGGATGATTGCGGCGCGATCTACAGCTGGGCCAATACCGATCCACGCCCCCTGAACAGCGTGGTGGCCGGCAACCTCATCGAGAACGTGGTGGGCAACAGGTCCGGGAGCCCGGCGCCGTGGACGCTGGCGGCGGGCATTTACCTGGATGACCTGACCAATGGCGTGGTGGTCGAGGGCAATACCGTCGGCAAGGCCGAGCGCGGCATCTATCTGCACAACGCCTTCGATAACGTGATTCAGGGCAATATCGTCACGGACAGCCGTGCCTACAGTCTCATTGTGGCGACCGATCACTTAACCCATCCCACAGCGGGACTGCGTCCCAACAAGATCCGCGCCAACATTCTGGTGTCGATGAAGCCTGTGCCTTTCATTTACTACCTTGACCGGGTGGGCAGGGGGCTGAATGACGTGCTGGATGCCAATGTGTATCTTGGCCCGGCGGATGAAAAGGGTTTTGTCCTGCATCGGCAGGGGGCGACCGGCGATGCAGTCGATACCTACTCGGACGCAACTTTCCGCAAGCAACCGGGTAAGTCGGCGCATGGTCTTTTCCGCCGCGTTACCAGTCCGCCTTTGCTGTTGATGAATGATGGCGATGCGGCGCGCGAATACGCCTGTCCGTTGCACCCAACTATCGCCTGTGGGCGCGCGAGCAGCCTAGCGGGCAAGAAAATCACCTGGCCTGTGCGGATACAGCCCTATGGCGCCCAGGTCGTGGTGAACGACTGACCCGCTATCGATATGTCTGATTCGAGCAAGATTTTCATTGTGTGTTTTACCGGTGACTCCGGGATTACGCATTATTCGATGTCGCTGGCACGCGAGTTGTCCGCCCATGCGCAGGTGTTGCTGGTGGTCGGCAGGAACTATGACGATCAGGGCTACCCGCGTGCAAATTACGAGGTGTTCCGATTCTTTCGGCGCAGTCGCTGGTATCCGTTCGATCTGATGCGCTTGTTGTGGCTGCTTATTCGACAGCGGCCGCAGGTTGTGTTGTTCCAATCGATATTGAAGTCAGCCGGGGCTGAGGCTTTGCTGGTGCGCCTGCTCCGCCTGTTCGGGATCAACACCGCAATGACCATCCATGACGTGCTGCCGCACTACCCCAAGCCGTGGAGCCGCTGGCTGCATACCGTGCTTTATCGTTCCTTCGATCGCCTGATCGTGCACAGCCACCGCAGCCGCGATGATGTCCGCGCGATGGGCGTGCGTCGACCCTCGCTGGTGGTGCCGCATGGCCTGTACGACCTGTTCATTACGCGACATCCTGTGCGCGAAGCGGCGCGTGAGAAATTGACGCCCTTTACCCGGGATCATTTCGTGCTGCTGTTCTTTGGCAAGATCGATTCGCGCAAGGGTATCGGGCTTTTTCTGCAATTGTGGCAGGCGCTTGCTGCGAATGAGGGATACCGGTTCACCATCGCAGGCCGGGCCGGCATCGGCACCGAGCAAACGGAATTGCGCGCTGCGCTGGAGGATGCACGCGCGTCTGGCGATTGCATCGTGCATGACCACAACATCCCGTTCATGGAGGTGCAGGATTATTTCGCCCTTGCGGATGCTGTGGTGCTGCCCTACCAGGAAGGTACGACGAGTGGCGTGCTGAAACTGGCGCTGGCTTTCGGCAAGCCTGTCATCGCTACGGACGTGGGCGACCTGGCCGAAACCTTGCGGGAAGGCGTGGGGGTCTTGTTGCCTGTCACATGCACGGCGGATGACCTGGCTGGTGCAGTGCGCGAGGTCAGGCAAAACTACGAGCGCTACGCGACTGCCTGTGAGGCTGCGCGTGAGCGGTATGGCTGGGAAAAGATTGGCCAGGCGTACGCGCATTTCCTGCTGGACACCGTTCCTGCCAAGTCTGTATCTGGACAAGAGATCTAAGCGAATGCCGCGCCTGCTTTCCCTCAATACCTACAACTACCGTCGCGGCGGTTCCGACGTGGTGTTCCTTGAACACGACGCCATGTTCCGTGCCTGCGGGTGGGACACGGCGGTGATGACCATGCATCACCCGAAGAACGAGCCTTCGCCGTGGAGCCGGTTCTTCGCCGACGAGATCGAATTCGGGCATGAGTATAGGGTGATGAACAAGCTGGCGATGGCGGGCAAGGTGATTTATTCCGGCGAGGCCCGGCGCAAGATTTCCGCGCTGCTCGATGAATTTCCCGCGGACGTGGCCCATGCCCATTGCATCTATCATCATCTGTCGCCCTCGGTGCTGGTGGAACTGAAGCATCGCGGCATTCCCACGGTGATGACGGCACACGATCTGAAGCTGGCCTGTCCGGCCTACAAGATGCTGAATCGCGGCGGCGTGTGCGAGAAATGCCGCTCCGGCAATCTGCTGCATGTGGTGGCCAACCGCTGCATTCGCGATTCGCTGCCGGTGAGCGCGCTGATCATGCTGGAGTCTGCGGTGCACAAGTCGCTCGGGCTTTACCGGCGAAATCTGGACCGGGTGGTGGCGCCTAGTCTGTTTTACAAGCACAAGCTGATGGAATGGGGCTGGCCGGAACAGCAACTGGCGTACATACCCAACTATGTGGACTCGGCTGCCTATACGCCTTGCTACGAGCCGGGCGATTACTTTTTCTATTTCGGCCGCCTGGCGATGGAAAAGGGCGTGGCGACATTGATCCGGGCCGCGGCGCAGGTGAAGGTGAAACTGCGCATTGCCGGCACCGGGCCGGAAGGCGATGCCTTGAAAGCCCTGGCGGCCGAGGTGGGCGGAGACGTCGAATTTCTTGGTTTTGTGAGCGGCGATCCGTTATGGAAATGGGTGCGCGAGGCGCGCGCGATCGTGTTGCCATCCGAGTGGTACGAGAATGCGCCGATGAGCGTGCTGGAGGCTTATGCGTGCGGCAAGCCGGTGATTGGTGCAGAAATAGGTGGCATTCCGGAAATGGTGCGCGACGGCGAGACAGGGGTTCTATTCGAAAGCGGCAACGTGGGTGAACTGGCAAGCCAATTATGTCGATTCGCCAGGATGACAAACCGCACCCTCGTAGAAATGGGAATGGCTGCCCGTCGTCTAGCAGCAGAGGTGTACACCGCGGAACGCTATTTTAGCGAAATTAATGTTCTCTACACTGCCGTTGGCGCTGAATGTCGCGCATCAAATTGAATCAGCATGCTGGGCTTGAACTCCAGCTCTTTGAACATCACGCGTTTCGAATAATTACTCCACCCATTTCGAGAGCAGATCTTCATACTGACTCAACACACCGCCCCAGCCGAACCTCGCGGCGTGACATCTCACGCTTGCTTCGCTCAGCGACTCCAGGATTTCATCGCTCTCTATTAACGACGTGATCGCCGCACTACAACTTCGTTCACATGAAAAATAGAGGGCGGCATCGCCGGCAACCCACCTGTTGAACTCATTGTCATGAGCAAGAACTGCGTTGCCAGCCCCAAGAGCCTCTACCAGTGACGGATTAGTGCCGCCCACTTGGTGTCCGTGAATATAGAATCTTGCGAAGTACCGCAAAGATTGAACGACTTCGGAATCATAGATAGCGCCAAGAAAAAAAACCTCGTTACTTGCAGCAGCCTTTACACGGCAGTGATAACTGTTTCTGTCGTCATAACTTCCCAACACTACGAGTACAAGCCCCCTTCTTGCAGATGACCATGCGCTGACCACTTCGAGAACTGAATTCTCCGGCTCCGCCCTCGCAATCAAAATCGCATAAGCGCGCGCATGAAGGCCATACGGCTCAATCAAATCTACGTTGGCAGAATCAACTCGATGTGCACCATAGGGAATCATCGTCACCTTCGGAGCGCGGACGCGAGTTAACAGGTGCTGACGAATGCCCGGGTGATCAGCAATCAAATGATTTCCGACCCAACACCCTGCCCAATCGTTGATCCAGAACCACAATCGGGCCAGCGGACCCCACTTCTTCCTGCGCCACTCGATCCCGTCCATGTTGATAATGTTTCGTCTACCAAACAGTCTGTATACAATGCAGAAAACGGCCGTATTGTAACCTAATGTCAAGATTAACCCTCCAGCCTTCGCGGAGTGCCAAATGCATTTCGCATCGAACAACATCGTTCCAACAGGACCCGCGACATCTACTGGCACACGAACACGTCGCACCGCACGCCAATTATCTACCACAGTCGCCCCGCGTCCGTCCTCCTGACAATAAACAGTAACCACCCAACCCTGCCGCACAAGATATAAGGCTAGATGTTCTGCGAATGTTTCAAACCCACCGTGGGCTGCGGGAATCCCCCTAACCCCAACAATGGTGACGCGTCTTTTCGAGTCAGCCACCATCAATACCCTAAACTTTTCATTGTGCCGTCAAACAACTCTGCTACCGCATTGTTTAGATTCGGCAATGCATTTACTTTCCCGGAATGTGCTCGCACTTTCGCATATTCGATTACATTTCGGTCGAAATCGAGCCCACAAAAATCCAACAGTCGAATTAGATGAAATTCGGGATCCGCGACAAGATCCTCGTACGCAACCCGCACAAATGATTCCGGATGATTTCGCTGCTGTCGCACCCCCTCATCCATCGTCACAACCCACTCTATGGCCGCACGATTCAATGGATCCACATGCCCACTGACTAATGGCCAGACCGACTTGTAGGCAGGGTGATTTAGTATTAGTTGATTGCAAATATATCGCCACTTGATGTCATCTCTTCCCCACCAGTCGTCCTTGCGATTGGCGTTCACCACACGATGACTATCAGACCACGTGGCAACTGAAGCAATCGCGTCGCGACCATTTCGCGTGATGAATATGAATTTTGCGTGTGGGAATATCCTTTTTAAATAGTCTACGCGAAAAATCATCTCAGGATACTTGTCCACTACCGTCGTGCCACCAACCATCCGAAGGTAACGAGCAAAGAGTCGCCTTCCCTTGGCCGCAAGCACCGGAGTGACGTCTTTGTCACCGAGACGAAACTCCCCCCCGCATGCACTGTAGTTGCCATTGATGTCCTGCCGCGGATCCACAACGTGCCAAAGAGCCTTGGGCTCATTGAGATATGCGACCTGTCTATGGACAGAAAGCAAAACTCCGAGCAGCGTTGTTCCTGAGCGGCCAAGCCCAACGATAAAGATCGGCGTCGGGACTGCCGGCGAACCGGGTATGTTTGCTAGCGCTCTTAGCCAAAGAAATACCGCCGTGTTTATCGTACGCCCCCGTGTCGTGACCGGCCTCCCCTCAAACAACGCGTAACTCAGCAATCGTCGCGCAGCCCGATACCCGGTGTAGCGAAAATACGTCTTGTCGATTTGTGCAACCACTGTGCGGCTCAATTTATCCAGATAGCCAGTTAACAAGAAGCGTCACACTCAATCCTTCCGGAAATAATTGGATTCATGGCGGAGTCACCACTACAGACGGACGCTTCAAATTCTTTTAGAAATGCAATCATCGCGCGTCGCGCGAAGCGCCCTGCTATCGTTATATTTTCGTCCGGCTGCCTGCGCGGCAACAGCAATATACGGCATTGCGAAAATCAGTCCATACATCTGCATTGTGCGATATTCAATTATCGGTGTGCCAAAAAGTAGTGTGGGGAGCATAAACAGAAAGCCTGCAAATCCAGCCTCCAAGGGACCCCGATTGACCGTTGAGATACGTTGCCTATTCCGCACGACAAACACAACGTAGGCCACAGTCGCCGCAGCAAATATTCCAAACCCAACCAACCCCGTCTTTAGCATTACGTGCAACAGGCCGCTGTGTATGAAATCTTGGAAAAACTGGTCGATCTGACCCCATGGAGCAATGCCGAATGCGGGACTATTTGCGATCGCCCTCGACGCCGCAATCAACTCAGAGAATCGACCGCGCTTGGTATCGATGTTGCCGCCGCGATCAAACACATCGCCAAAAAAAAGCGACATCGTAAAGCCAACGCTCTCGCCGGTATCTCCGAATCGCTGCAATGTGGTTATAGCAATAAAGGCTGCGGTGACCGGAACGAAGATGCTTAAGGCGATAATTCGAATGCGTCGTGGCAATTGCCAAAGCAGTGGAATTAGGGCCAGAGCCAACCCTATCCACGCGGTTCGTCGGTAAGAGAAGACAATGGTCAGAAGGCCGGCGACAAGACCTAACAGGTACATATATCGCCAGATCCTGCTATTTAGCTGCTTTGCGTACACACTCTCCCAAATCGATATCGCTATCACCAGCATGGCAACCAAACTGTCGTTGATATCGAAGTACGTCAGCTTGATTGTGATGTCTTGGTAGTTTGCATAATAATTCGCCGGGTCACCTTCAAGAAGAACAAAACGAAGTAGTCCCCAGGCGCAGCGCGCCATACCAAGAACGAAGATGAATCTGCAAAGATTGCGTAACTGATGTGTTGTCGAAAATGTTCGTCTAAGCAGCAAGTACAGCAGTGCCATATTTACGACATTAAATACTCCCTGCCACGCAAGTATTCTTTCCAAGGACACGCCTGAGACAATGCCATAGGTGGCGTAGCAAAAAAACATTGCGCAATAGGCGGCAAGATAGTGACCGATTTCTGGTGAGGCGAACACGTATTTTCGCCGTGCCACCAGACAGGAGTGGATGACGAGCGCTATAAGCAAAACGTTGATCAAGGAGATTGGGAGAAGCCCCTTGCCTCGACCATAGATTGTCCCTACGGAATCGGCATCAGGGATGAGCCCGTAGGTTGTGGCAGAAAAGCAGATCAAAATACCGATATATGTATAGGTTGGCCACTTCGGCCGCAGGATTGCCATCACCATCAGGATGATGGCGGGCACCAGAAGTCCCAGCTGCGTATATTCGAGTTTCATCTGCTTGCAAGGCTGGGTGCGACCGCTATCCGCGACCCGCGACTTTGATGGATGCCATGTTGCCAACTATTGTTTACCAACGTGCACATTCGCATGGATGGGATGGCTATATGTGTCGCTGAGGAATAAACGCACCTAGTAGAGCTTGAGCCGTAGCAAGGAACTGTTGCAGCACCACATCTTCTTGTGTCGCCGAATCCCCGCGCGGCACATTCACCACCACCCTAACCAACGCCCCATCCGTCCTGTTCATCAACACGCTATCGAGAAATATGTACCACTTCGCCGCATACTCGTTCGTGATGATCCTGCCACGCTGCTGGAACCAGTAATAGACCAGATTACGCACGCTGCCCTTCTGGATTATTGCGCGGTTGACCCGAAGTGGCCCATCTGGAGTCAGGACTGAAGGTATCGATACCTGCGTTAATTCCTGAATTTCCCAGCCGTCACCGGGAATGCAGGTGCGGGGAGAATGGATTGCGCTGCCCTTGCGCTGCGAGTCGTACCACGCGATGTACAGGTTGACCTCATCACCGGTCGTGGGGCGCCGGTAATCCGCCACCAGGTAATCGGACAACTCCAGCGAATCGAGCACACGTTGGTCCAGGCGTCCCGGCCGGCCCACCCACTCACCGAGGAGCATCGGAAATGCGGTAAACCGCTCCCGCGCCACGGTGTGTTCGGTTCGGTTTCCGATGGCGTTGGCGCCAACTGCAACCACGCCGAGCAGGGCCACGCCGGCTGTCAGCAACGTCCTCGACGCGCTGAACGCGGTATTCCCCGCCGGTATCAGTTTCTCCATGAGGGGAAAGGACAGGTCGAGCCTCGCCAGCGTGCCCCGGCGCTCGCCCAGCCGGTCGATCACGTAAACCTCGAGCAGCAGCAGCCCTGCACAGGCAAGGAAGATCACCCACCCTTCGAAGTAATGCAGGAACCCTTCGGCCATGCCGATGCCGTGCCGGTCCACCAGCACACCGATCACACCGATGCGGAAACTGTTCATCAGCACCGTGATCGGCGCGGCCGACAGGAAGATCAGGATCCGCTGCCATCGCTTGCCCTGGAACAGGTAAGCGATCAGGAAGCCAAAGCTCATCAGTGGGAACAAGTAATTGAGCCCGCTGCACGCTTCCACCACCTGCAGTTGGTAAGTACCGAGGTCGATCACATTGCCTTCGAGGTGCACGCTTATTCCCATCGCGCGCACCACGGCAACGCCCAGTTCGCTCGAGAGCAGTTGCAGCTTGGCCGAGAGGTTGTTGTACAGGAACTGCGGCAACGGAATCATGAAGAGCAGGTACAGCAGCCCCCCCCAGATAAGCCTCACGCCACGCCAGCCGACCATGAGCAACAGCAGCCCAGCCAGCCCGAGCAGGAATCCGTACTGGAGGATCATGAAGATCGTCGACAGTTCGCCGAGCAGCCAGGCAAGTGCGGCGAGACCGAGCACCGCCAACCCCCACCACGACGGGCTCGCCCGCACGTCACCGAGCAATGGCACACGCTGCGCGATAAGGAACGCCGCCACCGCCGGGATCATGTAGCCGTGGCTGTAAGCGTCGCGCTGCCAGTACTCGACCATCTCGGCGAGGCCTTCGCGAAACACCCACAACAACAGACCGAAGGCGAGCGCGGCCAAACCCACGCCGTGCCATGCGGGGCGCGCACCGGCAGTCGAGGAAATCACCGGACCGCTCCGGTCATCGGCAGCAGCAGCACCGCGGCAACCGCCGTGGACGAGAGCTGCGCTACCAGGTGCGAGACGCCCCTCTTCGCAATCACGAACTCGCATGCGTACATGACAACCGCGCTGCGCAAGGCCAGCTTGCCAACTTCGTATTGGCTGAGCGAGTCAAAGGGCAGCAGTGGCAGCAAGAGCACACTCGTAAGGATCAGCAGGTCCTGGGTATCCAGCCTGAAGGTGTCACGCCGCGTCACACGAATGGCTACTGCCAGGAACAGCACCAGCGCCACGTAGCAGCCATTCAGCAGCAGTTCCTGTGTGGCGTTGAGGTGAGCCACCGCAATCAGGTGCGCAAGCGCAATGCCGGTGGTGTAGACCACCAACCGAACCGCTCCAGCCGGAAAACGTGATCCCAGCACCAGTGACAGCAGCACCGTCACTGACAGCAGCACCACCAGTGAGGGTCCCACGGCGGCGCTCTTCCACACGAAGGCAGTGATCAGGAGGAACAGCCCGGCCAGCAGCACTTCGGTGATCTGCGCCCCATGGTGATGGAGCCAAGCGAAGCGGCGCAGGAAGGTGCGGCGGCGTTCACGCTGCGGATCCACTTCTTCCGCGGGACGGATTCGCCAACCGGTCCAGTGTGCCCACAGCAGGAAGCCGAGGACCACCGCGGCGTAAGCGGCGTAGAAGATCGCGATCTGGCCGTCAGCTGCGAAGCGCAGCAGGAACGCCCCACTGAGCAGCAGCAGTTGCATCACATAGATAATAGCGACGGCCTCGAACTGCTGCAGGTTCAGCTTGAATATCTGGTGGTGCAGGTGTTCGCGGTCCGGACCGGGCCACGGCAGTCTCTTGTACCAGCGCACCGGCAGCACCTGGATGATGTCGAGGATCGGCAGCCCGAGGATGAGCACGGGCAGGAAGCGGCTGAGCGCGGAACTCTCGGCCTGCGTGACCAGTATGGCGAGACAGGCGATCACGAAGCCGAGGAACTGGCTTCCGGCATCTCCCATGAAGATCTGCGCCGGGAAGGTGTTGTAGCGCAGGAATCCAAGCACCCCACCCGCCACCGTCAGCGAGATCAGCATTACCACGTCATTGCCGGTTTCCATGGCGAGCACGAAGATCAGCAACAGCGCGAGCAGCGAACTGCCGGCGGCGAGCCCGTCCATGCCGTCCGAGAAGTTCACGCCATTCACCACGCCCAACATGAAAAGCATGGTCAGCGGGTAGGCAACCAGGTCCGGCGCAATGACCCCGAGCAGCGGCAACTCGCGAATCACCACGCCGCCGCCCATCACGACGATCGTCGCCAGCGCCTGTCCGACCAGTTTCCACCGGTGATTCAGCGAGTACAGGTCATCCGCAATCCCGAACACCAGGATCACCGCGGCGCCGCCGGCCAGATACATCACCTGCGGGGTATGCGGAAGCAGGAAGGCCAGCGGCGCCAGGGCGCCGGCAATGATTGCGAGACCACCATTGCGCGGCATGATGCGCGAGTGGATCTTGCGTGCTTCGGAGGGGTTGTCGATCAGCCCCAATACGGGCGCAATCCGCATCATCACCGGCATCAGGGCGATCGATACGAACAAGGCGACGGTGAAACTGTACAGGGACTCCATATCCACCGGTCCGTCAGTGTCTACGCGATTCCGGTTCGCGCACTCAGAAACTCACCACTTCCCGAATATCCACCCCCACCACCTGCTTCAGCATGTGGCGGGCCTTCTCCAGTTCCTCGACGTTCTCGCGCACGCGGTCCAGGCCGCCGATGCGCCGGCCCTTGATCACCTCGAGCGCCAGGTCCACCTCGATGCGCTCGAGCTGCGCGGCGTAGGCGTACACCATCGCCTGGTCGCACAGCGTGTTCACCAGGCGCGGGATGCCGCCGCTGTAGTAGAAGATCGCCACGATCGCGAAGGTGTCGAACAGGAACTTGTTGCCGCCGGCCACCTGCAGGCGGTGGCGCACGTACTCGATGGTGTCGCGGCAGCTCATGGACTCCAGGTGGTACTCGGCGCACACGCGCTGCGCGAACTGGCGCAGCGTGGGGCGGCGCAGCAGGTCCAGCAGCTCGGGCTGCCCCACCAGCAGGATCTGCAGCAGGTGGTCCTTGTCCGCGTTGATGTTCGACAGCAGGCGCAGGTCTTCGAGCGCCTTTTCCTCGATGTTCTGCGCCTCGTCCAGGATCAGCGCCACGCGCTTGCCGGCGGCGTATTCGCCGATCAGGAAGTTGGTGAAATCGTTGATCAGGCGCACGCGGCTGCGGTTCTCGTAGTCCAGCCCGAACGCCGAGGCGATCCACTGCAGCATGTCGTCGAAGGAGCCGTGCGTGGAGTTGACCACGCCCACGGTGAACTCGTCGTAGTCGATGCGCCGCAGCAGGTGGCGGATCAGCGTGGTCTTGCCCGAGCCCACGGCGCCGGTCACCACGGTGATGCCGCTCTGCTCCCAGAGTCCGTATTCGAGCATCGCGAAGGCGGCCTTGTGCCGCTTGGAGAAGAAGAGGTAGTCGGGGTCCGGCAGCAGGCTGAACGGTTTCTCGCGCAGCCCGTAATACTCCAGGTACATCCAGTGACCCTAGCCGCGCGCCTTGTTGAGGATGGTGCCGATCAGGTTGCTGCCCTCCAGCAGTTGCAGCGAGCGTTGCACGTCGTCCACGGTGGTGACGCCGTCCTCCACCACCATCAGCGTGGCGTCGACGGTGGGGGTGAACATCAGCGCGTCGTCGTTGCGCAGCAGCGGCGGCAGGTCGAACACGATGATGCGGTCCGCGTAGCGTCCGCTGATGTCCTTCACCAGGCTCTGCATCTGCGGCGAGGACAGGATTTCCGACGAGTACTTGCCCAGCGCGCGCCCCGGCAGCAACACCAGACGCGGGAAGCCGGGATTCACCAGCACGTCCTCGAGCGCGGCGTCGGCGCCGAGGTAGTCAATCAGACCTTTCTCAACGTGGATGTGGAACATCTCGTGCAACGACGGCTGGCGCAGGTCCAGGTCCACCAGCATCACGGTGTGGTTCACCTCGCGCGAGAGCGAGATGGCGAGGTTGGTGGCGGTGAGGCTCTTGCCGGCGTTCTCACCGGGGCTGGTGATGGCGAGCGTGTTCCAGTTGTTGTCCTTCAGGATCTTCAGCACCTGCGTGCGCAGCTGGCGGTAGGCCTCGACGCGGTCGTCGTAGTCCAGGCCGGCGATGACGCGGTTTTCCTTCAGCCTGGATTCGTCCAGGTCCACGTGGCGCGTGCGCGTGTAGCGGATCGCGGTGGGCGGCGGCGGGGGGACGGGTTCGGCGTCGGTGTCGGAGAAGAAGGTGTCGATGAGGGTGTCGGCGTCGGTGGGGGCTGCGGTGGTGCCGTCGTAGGTTCGGCCTTCGGCCGAACGTGTCCGGCCAGAGGCCGGACCTACGGGTGCCCGGCCATCGGCCGGGGCAATGGGTCCGCGGGCGTCGGCCGGGGCAATGGGTGCGCGGGCGTCGGCCGGGGCAATGGGTGCGCGGGCGTCGGCCGGGGAAATGGGTGCGCGGGCGTCGGCCGGGGAAATGGGTTCCACGGCCTCGGGTTCCGGGGCATCGGGGGCGTCGCCGGGGTGGGTGGGGAGCCTGCCGATCTTGCCGGTGCGCTGCTGGCGGGCGCGCGCGATCGCTTCCTGGATACGGTCCATCAGCCTGCTCCCATCCTGCCCAGGACCATGAACCAGAGCACGTCCAGTGGCTTGAAGAAGAAGTGCACGTACACCACCAGCACGACGGCGGTGATCGCGGCGGCCACGAGCAGGCGGCGGCGCAGCGTGTGACGGCGCTGCACGTCCGCGCCGTTGTCCAGGTACGGAATCACGACCAGCGGGGGTGCGCCGGTGACGCGCGCCAGCGCCTTGCCGCCACGAATGCTCTTGTCCATGCCTTCGGCGAGCACCGCGCTGCCCAGGCCGGCGGCGCCGGCCAGCACGAAACCGATCACGATCAGCGCCAGGCGGTTCGGGCTCACCGGCTCGAGCGGCAGGTCCGGCGGTTCGATCAGCGTGAAGCGCTGGCCCTTGCGCTCCTGCTCCAGGTTCTTGGAGACGTCCGCCTCGCGCTGCTTGGCGCGCAGCTCCTGGTACTTCGCGTTCGCGGTGGCGTATTCGCGTTGCAGCGCCTGGTAGTCCGCTTCCACGGCCGGGGCCTTCTGCAGCAGCGCCTCGTAGTCGGCCAGCTTGGTGCGCGCCACGGCGCGCTGCGCGGCCAGGCTGCGCAGCTCGGCATCGGCCGCGGAGATCTGCGTCTGCAGCAACACGTAGGCGGGATTGTCGGCCTGCGGACGCTCGCCCCCGCTGCCGCGGCCCGCGCCTTTCAGTGACTGCTCCAGCGCTGCCACCTCGCGCTCGGCGGCGGTCACCTGCGGGTGATCGGCGGTGTAGCGTTCGCGCAGCGATGCGAGCCGGTCACGCGCGGTGGCGAGTTGTTCGCGCAGCAGCTCGGGGTCATCGCCCACGCCCAGCGTGGCCTGCAGCGATTCGATCTCGCGCTTCAGCCGGCGCACGTCGGGGTGCGAGTCGTGATAGACGGCGGACTTCTTGCGGTACTCGGACTGCAACGCCTTCAGGCGGTCCACGTCCGAGAGCACGGCCTCGCCGGTGGGCAGCACGACGGGCGCCGAGGGGCTCAGCTGCGCCATTTCCGCGGAGAGCTGGATCTTGCGCTTCTCGAGCTCCTGGATACGGATGGCGATGTCCGAGATCTCGCGCTCGGTGCGCTCCACCACCGACAGGTTGAACTGGTAGAACTCCGGCAGCGCGCCCTTGTTCTCCTCCTTGAATGTGGCGAGCTTCGCTTCCAGCGCCTTCAGTTCGACGTTCAGCGCCTCGGCCTCGGCCGCGAGGAACTCCGAGGCGCCGGCCGCCTTCACGGTGCGCGAGCGCAGGTTCTCGTTCAGGTACAGCGTAACCAGCTCGTTGGTGACCTTCTGCGCGGTGGCGCCGTTCGCGTCGTCGTAGGCGAGCGTGAACGCGATGGTGGCTTCCATCGCGCGGCCGCTGCGCGGGTCCACCACGTCGGCGCTGACCAGGTCCAGCTTCACCTTCGCGCGGAACTTCTCCGCGATGGTGGTGCGCGGGAGTTTCGACTCCGCGCTCTTCTGGCCGTAGAGGTCGAACTTGTCGACGATCTGCAGGATGTTCTCCACCGTCATCACGCGCTGCGTGATCACCTGCACCTGCTCGGCCGCGTAGCTGGAGATGGTGGAGCGCACCAGGTCCTGCGGGATTTCCTGTTCCTCGATCAGGATGGTGGCGGTGGAGCGGTACGTGGCCGGCAGTCCTAGCGCGAGCAGCATGGCCAGCAGCGCCACCACCGCCGCTGGCAGCAGGATGTGCCAGCGCCGGCGCTTGAGCACCGCGAGGTAGTCACCGATCGAGAGTTCGTTTTCGAGGGGCTCGAACTCGCCCGTCGCGCGCATGTCCATTGCGTTCACCGTGACCAGCGCTTCGGGGCGGGTTCGTAGCGCAGGCCGAGGAGGACGGCGTTGCCGTCGGCCTCGCCGGCGCTGTAGTCGTAGTCCTGGAAGCGGTAACGGTAGCGCGCGTTCAGGAACAGGCTCTGCGTGATGCGCCAGTCGATGCCGACGTCGGCGTCGGCGTAGTCGCGGTCGATCGCAAAGCGGCTCTCGACGGATTCGTTCTTGCCGTACAGCGCGCCGATGCGCAGTGTCGCGAGCTCGCTGATGCGGTAACTCCACGAGGCGCGGGCGAAGTGGCGCTGCTGGACCAGGCCGTCACCGGAGGGATAGGTCTGGCTCGCGACGTTGAACGACAGCGACCAGCGCGGCTGCGTGTAGTCGAGCTTCGCGTCGACGACGGTGACGTTCTCGTCGCTGCGGTCGGCGAACGGCGCGCCGGGTGGCAGGTCGTAGCGCGTCTCGACGTTGGCGAGGCCCGCGAGCGCGGAGAGCTTCAGGTTCTGCGTGAGGGCAAAATCCGCGCCGGCCAGCACGCCGGCGGTGTCGGACCGGGTGTCGAGCGCGTCGTTGGCCTCGAAGCGGTTGAGGTAACCCTGCAACTTCAGCGTGGTGCGCGGCGAGAGGATGTGCAGCCACGTGGCGTCGGCGGCGGCGGTGGTGTAGTCCGTGTACGACGCGCTGTCGAAGAACACGTCGTGGAACGAGGCGCCGAAGCGCAGCGCGTTGCGCTCGCCGAGGTAGGTGAGCCACGACGGCGCGATCCAGTAGTCCTCGCGGCGCACCGCGCGGTTGCTCACGCGGCCGGTGTCTTCGAGTTCGCTGGTGCGCGTGGAATCGCGCACGCCGCCCGCCTGCAGCGCGAGCTCGTTGCGCGGGGTCTTCTTCGCCACGTCGAACACCATACGCTGGTCGTTGCTGTCGTAGTCGCTCTCGTCGAAGCGCGCGAAGTTCAGCTGCGTGTCCAGCGAGGCCGTGACGTCCGGCGTGCGGTAGCCCAGGCGCAGCGCGGGCGCCACCGAGGCGCCGGCGATCGAGGTCCCGCCCGATTCGACCAGGCGGACGTTGTCATCGTATTCGCCGCTGGTGCCAATGCGCCCGGCGGCGGTGTATTCCGCCGCGTGCAGCGGCACGGCGAATGCGGTGGCGATGATCAGCAGGCGTGCGTCGCGCGGCATCACGGCACCACCACGGTGTCACCGCCACGCAGCACGATGTTGCTGTCGAGGCTCTGGCCCTGCTTCACCGCGGCGTAACGGAACGCGATGGATTGCTGTGCGTCATCCTCGCGGCGCAACACCACGATGCTGTTCTCGGCCGCGAAGCTGTTGAGTCCGCCGGCCAGCGCGAGCGCCTGCATCACGTCGATGCGACGGTTCACGATGTACTCGCCCGGGCGCTGCACGTTGCCGAGCACGTAGATCTTGTTGCCCTCGATCTTCAGCAGCGACACCGTCACCACGGGCTGGTCCTTGAGATATTTCCCAAGCCCCTCGACGATGCGCTGCTCCACGTCCTCGGCGCTGCTGCCGCCGGCTTTCACGCGCCCCACCATGGGGAAGCGCAGGTCACCGTCGGGTTGCACCAGCACCTCGCGCGAAAGGCCTTCCTCGTTCCACACGAACACCTGCAGTACATCGCCGGGATTGATGCGGTAGGGTTCGTCGGCGGCGGCCCAAATGGGGCAAAGTGCGAGCAGTGCGATGAGGAGCAATCGATGCATCGTTCGGTTCCCTGACGTGTTCGCGATGGACGCGAAAATATCCGCATTCATATAGTCGTGAAGCCTGCCCAATGCAACACGGCCGCGGTCCTTGCGGGCCGCGGCCGTGCATCCGATGCGCACTGCGCGTATGACACTATCCCGACGTCTTCCTCGTGCTGGCAACGCGTGACCGCGCGCCGCCGCTCACACCGCCTGCGCGCCACCCGCGAGCCGGCGCCGCCCCACGACCGCAAGCCCGAACAGCACGCTTCCGAAGAGGATGGCGGCGGGCGGGAGGGGGACGGCAGTGATCGTCAAGGTGCCGTCGTAAGTGCCGCCACCGTTACCAGTGCCAGATCCGCCGACGTGAAGGACGTACTGCCCTGCGGCCAGTCCGGCTGCCGAGCAGGCGAGCACCGATGTGCATCCGGCTACGGCTGACTGGATCACATAATTCGCGTCCGCCGAAAAGAGACTGAAGTAAAGGCCGCTGATGTTCTTCCCCTGGCCACTGATGACGTTTACGACTTCCGATTCCGCATTGGAAAGCGAAGCGAGTGTAAAACGCCATTCGTAACTACTCACCCCTTTCGGGCGTACAACTCGCCGGAGAGGGCCAATTGGATCGCGACGAGTGGATTGACGCCTTGGTAGGCCATCGTCTGCAGATAGCTCGATATCCGGCAGTACGCTTCGGCGTAGCGCTGCTGCCTGAAGCAACCGGAGACTTTTTGCTTCACCTTGCCCATGCGCAGATCTCGCTCCGCGCGGTTGTTCGTGAACGCGACCTCGGCACGGCGCGCGAACAGCAGTACGGCGGTCTCGTGTTCGCGCAGCCGCTCCCACAGGTTGTGGGCATCCGATTTCGCGACCCGGCCTCGCTTGCCGCTCGCGCGCAGGGGGATCGGCGGGAGTTCCCTGGCTCCGCGGGTCAGGATGTTGCGGTAGCGCTTCTGCAGGTTGGCGTACTCCTCCTGCGTCAGCATCCGACTCTCGCGCCTGGAGACCTCGGCGCACGTCTCGCGCAGCAACCGCTTCATGTTCGCCGCCCACGGGTAGCCGTTCGCGTCGTGGATGAAGGTCAACTCCCGCAACAGATGCGCCCCGCACAGCCCGTGGCCACAGTGCCCGTAGCTGAGATAGGAGGCCCAGCAGTCGTGGATGGTCACGCCCCCGTAGCGCGGGATGATGCCGATCGCCTCGATCGCCTCCGTGCCCCGCTTCGGGTGCACGAACTTCAGCGTGATCATGCCCGAGGCGTACACGTGCACCCAGTGGTTGTGCCGATCGACCCGTACCGAGGTCTCGTCGACGTGCAGCGCGGGGGAGCCCAACAGCTGCTCGATGCTCATGCGCTCCCAGCGCGCCAGTGCCTCGTGCAACGACCACACGTACTTCAGCAGCGTCGCCTCGGCCAGCACCTCGCCAATCAGTGTCTCGAGGAGCTTTTGGACCCGGCTGAGCGAGACCATCTGGCTGACCAGCAGGTTCAGCACATAAGCCTTGATGCCGATACCGTACTGCACCGGCCCCGCAAGATCGGCGGGAAAGTCGCCCTTCGTTGTCGCGGCGCAGTGCGGGCAGGTCTTGATCTCGGCATCGATATGGGTGACGACCTTCTCGAATACCAGATCGATCCGCGTACGCCGCTCGCGGGAGGTGCCGCGGATCTTGCGCAGATCCTCGCCGCAGTTCCCGCAGGTCTCGACCGCAGCGACCTCGACGGTCTCGATCGTGCGCGTGTTCGTGAATCCTCGGGCCTCGGCCGCAAGACCACGCGCGTGCGTGCCCTGCACAGCACTCGTATCGGGCGCCTCCATCTGGGAGGACGGCTTGCTGGAGTTCCTGCTGGTCTTCGGCGTCGTCTTCTCGAGGAAGACGGCCATCATGACTTCGAGCAGCATCAGCAGCGCATTGAACAGGACCCGACTTTCGGGGGTGACTTTCCCCGCCGCCGCAAGGGTCGCGAACTCCCCTTTGAGGTGACTGAACTCGTCGCGCAGGGACGTCTTGTTGACATACGCCATGCCAAGTCCGTATAGCACAGATCGCGGGATTTTCGAGTCGACCTCGGATCATGCGGTGGGTTCGTCAGCCATGAGGGGGCGAGCAGTTACCGCCATTCGTCGAAAAAGGATGCGGTTTTCTTCGTGACCTGGGCGTCGAAATTGTATGTACCTGTACCCAGCGGATTGCCCGAATCGATGTAATACACCGTTGCCTTGGCAGGCACGCTGAGCACGAGCAGAAGCCCCGCCAGCGCCTTTAGAAAAATGTTCATTGCTGCTCTCCTTTTCGAAATCATCTGCTTGCTTGGCCGCTCTTTGCGCTGCTGAAAATCCGAAGCCGACGTCACGCCGCCGCTGCTGCCGCGCCGCGCCTCCGTGCAACAACGGCAAATCCGAATATCACACTTCCAAACAAAATCGCCGCCGGCGGCAACGGCACGGCGGTGAGACTGATGCCGTCGAGTCCACCGCCCAGGCTGTCGCTGGTGCCCAACGCGGTGAAACGCAGCACGTCGCCACCGGTGCGGCCGGTGCCGTTCACCGTGAACTGGTGCTGCGTCCACACATTGCCCGTGTTGCCGATGCCCGAGGCCGTCAGCGTGGCGAGCGCCACACCGTTCCAGAGCACCCGGATCGTGTTGCTTCCGGCCGCCACTGCTTCGCGCGGCGAGTACGCGAACGTCAGCGTGTACGCCGTGTTCGCGACCGTCGTGATGCGCTGGCGCATCGAGCTGTTGCGGTTCGTGTCCAGCTCGACGAAGTTGTCACCGTCGAAGGCGGACCCGACGACGTCGTTGCGCACCTCGATGCCGTAAGTGGACGTCCAGCCCTGGATCGCGTTGTAGGTGCTCCACGTGCCGGATGCCTGCACCGGATTCTCGAACGAGCCGTTCTGGACCAGGTTCGCTGACGCACCCGCGCTCCCCAGCGTGGCTGCCAGGGCAAGCGCACCCGCCGCGACTATCGACTTCTTCATGCCTTCATGCACTCCGTATCAGGCCGCGGCCGCCGCAGCGCCGCGCTTGCGCGCGACCACCGCCAGACCCGCCAGCACGCTGCCGAACAGGATCGCGGCGGGCGGGAGGGGGACGGCGGTGAGACTGACGTTATCGAGACTGCCACCATACGAGTCGCTGGCGCCGGCCGCGGCAAACTTGAGCACGCTGGAAGCGTCTGTCGCCTTTACCGTGAATACGTAATTGACCCAGCTGTTGCCGGAGGAAGCACCCGTGCCGGTCAACGAGCCGCCCGTAAGCAGACTGCCGTTCCAGAGCACGTTGATTGTGTTGGTCGTTGCCGGCTGACTCATCCGCGGCGAATACCACAGGCTGAGCGTGTAGAACGTGTCCGCGACCGTGGTCACGGTCTGTTCGATCCAGCTGTTCTCGTACACGTCCAGCTCGATGTAATTGACACCGGCCTGGGCGGCACCGGCCACGTTGTTTCGAACCTCGACCTTGTTGACGGGATCGACCGACCAACCGGTCATCGTGGAATGGACGCCCCACGTGCCCCCGGCTTGCACGGGACTCTCGAACGACCCGTTCGTGATCAGATTGGCTGAGGCGCTTGCGCTCCACAGTGCGGCCGCGACGGTTACCGTGGCAGCCAGACGGCTCGATGCTCTCCCCGTCGCCGAGAAACTCAGTGAAAGCGCGAAAACTCCTGCAAGGCTGGCTGCAGCACGACCCAACATGTTCATGGCCCACTCTCCTTTTGGAACCCGATAACGATCTGTCTGCTCTTCTGTCCGTTGCGGGCGGGGGTTGAGCCGGAGCGCCACGGGCAAGGACGGACAGTTGGACGCATGATCCTCAACGTCAAGCGCAGTTGTCATGACCCATATGGATCACAAAACCAAACTTTTTTTAAATTTTTTCGTTGGTCAGGGCGCCGAACTGACAAAAAGCGGCAGATTTGACCCCGTTGGCACAGTCCGGTGGACCATATGGGCCGCCGATCCCGGCCATGCCCGGACATTGTTTGTTCGGCCGCAACCCGTTCGGCCACAGGCCGAACCTACGGGCGCATGTTCGGGCACATGTTCAGGCGCATGTTCGGGCACATGTTCAGGCGCATGTCGGGCGCATGTCGGGCGCATGTTCGGGTGCATGTTCGGGTGCATGTTCGGGTGCATGTTCGCGCGATAATTTGATGCCCGGCATGATCCATATGGGTCATGACAGCGGGCGCGGGATGGGGCTAGGATCGGGGGGGTCAAAGGAACTGTAGCCGGCTCGTCACGCGGCTTGACCACACGGAAGAAGAACAACGATGAACAGCACCCATCTGGCGCAGGGATTGCGGATCACCCAGTTGCTGCTCGAGGCGGTGGATGACCCGGAGCGGCTGCGCACGGCGCTGCACGCGATGACCGCACTGGCCGATGCCGATGCGGGATTGTTCGCGAGCGCGCGGCGCGGCGAGGACGCCACGCACGGCTTCGTGGTGACCACCGCGCGCGACGACTGGAGCGGCGGACAGGAGTCCGTGGCGTTCCCTGACCTGGCGCTCTACCGGCGCCTCGGCGCACGCGCCACTCCCGAGCGCCTGCACGACGTGCACGCCCTCGCACGCAAGCACCGCCATTCTTCCTCCGTGTCCGCCGACACCGAATGCCTGATGGCGCACCTCGAGACCGACGGCGGCGCGATCGCGTACGTGGGCTTCGTGCGCCGCGCGCCCGACGGTTCGCGCATCGAGGCGACGCGCCGCGCGCTCCTCGAGGGGCTGCTGCCGCACGTGGGGCGCGCGTTCGCCATCGCGCGGCGGCTGGAGCCGGTGCGCGCGGTCAGCGTGGCGGCGATGCACCGCTTCGACCGCTACGCGATCGCGGTGGCGATCGTCGATGAACACGGTGCGCTGCAGTACTGCAACGAGGCCGCCCGCACGCTGTTCGGCGCCTCCGACGGATTGCGCATCGACGACGAGGGGTGCCTCGGCGCACACGACGAGGCCACCGCCACCACGTTGATGCACGCGATCGCGGCGCACATCGCGAGCGATCTGCCCGACGGCCACGTGGCACGCGAGCTGCTGCGCGTCGATCGCAGCGGGGGACGCGAGCCGCTGTCGGTGGCGATCAGTCCGTACCGCAGCGTGGGCAGCGCGCCGCTGCACGGGCCGCACGGCGGGCTCGCGGTAGTGCTGATCCACAACCCCGAGCAGCCGCTGGCACGCCTGGCCGACGTAATCGGCAACGTGTACGAGCTGAGCGCGCAGGAAGCGCAACTGGTGGAGGCGATCGCTACGGGCGCGTCCATCGAGGACATCGCACGCGACGCGGACCGCTCGATCGACGCCGTGCGCTCGCAACTGAAGCGCGTGTTCCGCAAGACCGGCACCACCCGGCAGACCGAGCTGATGAAGCTGGTGCTGAGCGGGCCGATCGCGATGGTGCGCTGAAGCGTGGGCGCGGACCAGTCACCGTTGCCGCTGCTGCTGCAGCCGCAGGACGTCTCCGCGCTGCTGCACGAGCTCTACGCGAGCGCCACCGGCGGCACGCGACTGGATGCCTTCCTGGACCGGCTGTGCACGGCGCTGGGCGCGAGCCTGGCGTCGGTGTCGATGTCGGACCACGAGACCGGCCGCTGGCGCTACGTGGACTACTTCCCCCTCGTGGCCGAGGTGCTGCGCGCCTACGAAACGCATTACGCAGACGACGACCCGATGAAGGCCGAGCTGCTGCGCCGCGCGGCCGACCGCTTCTACACCTCCGACGAGCTGGCCACGACGATGGACCCCGCTGCCTATGCCCGCTGGCAGCAGTGGTTCGGCGACTTCGGCTACCGCGATCTGTGCGCGGCGCATTTTCCGCTCGGAGAGCATTACAGTTGCCTGGTCGGCTTCGCACGCAGCGGCACGGCGCCGGCGTTCACACGCGCCGAGGTGACGCTGCTCGACCTGCTGCTGCCGCACGTGCGGCAGGTGCTGTCGATCCATGCGCGCATCGACCAGCTGCGCATCCTGTCGGACATCGCGCAGGAGCAGTTCGCGCAGCTCGGCACCGGCTGCATCACGCTGAACGAAGACAAACGCGTGAACTTCATCAACTCGGTGGCTCGCGAGATGCTGCGCGCAGGCAACGGGCTGCTGCTGCGCGACGACGGGCTGCACCTGAGCGACGCGAACGCCGATGCGCGTTTTCAGCAGATCCAGAAGACCTGCATCACCACCTCGCGGCTGCCGGCGGTGATCACCAGCGGCGTGATCGCGGCGCCGCGCGAGGGCGCGCTGCCGTTGAACGTGGTGGTGCTGCCGTACCGCACCGATGCGGCGCCGCACCTGCTGCTTGCGCAGGCGAGCCATGCGATCGTGCTGGTCTTCGATCCGGCGCGACCCGGCGTGGCGTCGCCGCTGATCCTGCGCGAGCTGTACGCGTTCAGCAAGTCCGAGGCGAACGTGTGCTGGCGCATCGCGCGCGGGGAATCGCTGGACGAGATCGCCGCGGCCGAGCAGATCAGCAAGGAGACCGTGCGCTCGCAATTGAAGCGTGTGTTCTCCAAGACCGGCACCAGCCGGCAGTCCGAGCTGGTGCGGCTGGTGCTGATCGGGCCGGCGGCGGTCGGGCGGCTGCCGGAGTCGTGGTTGCCCGCGAGCGAGCCCCCTTTCACGCCCTGATCCTGCGACTCGCAGCCTTCCTGACCCGAACGGGTCAATTTTTCGAAAATCGATTTCCCGTCCATATTGCATGTTCATTCGGCCTGCATAAGCTTCGAGGGTGTAGTCGAGGCACGGACCGGATTCCGGCAGCGGCCGGCGCGACGGACGTACGTTGTGATCGCGTGAAGCTGGAGCAGGTCAGGGATGGGCGATTTCGAAACGCTGGACATCCTCATCGAGGATATCTATGCCGGTGCGTTCGGGAAGCTGACCAGCACCGGGCTGCTGGAGCGCATTGCATGCTGCCTCGGGTACAGCGCGGCCGGGATAGTGACCGCCCGCAGCATGTTTTCCGAGCCGGTGTGCTCCTTCGGCTGGAACATCGACATCCGCAAATGGACCCGCGCCGAGCGGCAGTTCGGCATCCAGGCCAATCTGGCGGCACGGCTGGGACGCCCGATGCTCGCCGGCGAGTTCGCGTTCCGTGACGAGCTCATGTCCGACGAGGAGCTGCAGGCGCAGCCGTGGTTCCCGCTGCTGGCGGCCGAACCCGCGATGCAGGACGGCATGCGCATCTGCCTGGAGAACTCCCCCGAGCGCAGCATCTTCGCGGTGTTCCGCAACCCAGTGCCGTGGCCCGAGCAACCCGAGGACCGCGCGCAGCGCACCCGGCTGGCCGCCCGCCTGGCACCGCACTGGGTGCGCGCCACTCACCTCTATCTGCAGATCGACCTGGTGGACGTGCTGCGCCGCGCCTACGCCGAAGCGGCGAACATGGTGCCGTACGCGATGGTGGTGTTCGACAACGGTGGCGACGTGTTCCTGGTGAACGCCAAGGCGCAGCGCCTGATCACCGGTGACGGACTGATCCTGCGCCGCCACGGGCTGCATGCGCTGGAGGACACCGAGAACCAGGCCTTGCAGGACGCGATCTCGGCGGTGATCGAGGCGAACCTGCATCACCGACCGCACAAGCATTCGAAGGACGTGGTGGTGTCGCGCCCCTCGGGACGGCGCGCCTACCAGGTGATCGTGAAACCGCTGTCACCGGGGCGTTTCGGCGACGGGCGCCGGCCGGCCGCGGCGGCGGTGATCGTGGACCCCGATGAGGAGTTCATCGTCACGCTGGAGCGTTGCCAGGAAATCTTCGGTTTCACGCGCGCCGAGGCGCAGGTGGCGCTCGGCATCATGCAGGGCCGCTCCCTGGAGCAGATTGCGGAGACGCACGGCAACACCGTCATCACCGCGCGCAACCTGCTCAAGCGCGCGTTCAACAAAGCCGGCGTGAAGCGCCAGAACGAGTTGACGCGGCTGCTGCTGAATTCCCCCCTCCTCTTCGACCTCGACAGCGATACATCCGGCATGTGACCGGACACGTGTTCGCCGTCGTTGGGCTGTGCCCGGACATTGTTCGCCGTCACCGGGCCGTGCCCGGACATGCCGTCGCTCGTAGGTCCGGGCTGTGCCCGGACATGAATTGTTCGGCCACAGGCCGAACCTACGCGAGGCCGAGGACGTGCTGCATCGAATAGAAAGCCGCGGCGCGGCCCGGGAGCCAGGCGGCGGCACGCACGGCGCCGCGCGCGAAGGCCATGCGGCTCGATGCCTTGTGGGTGATCTCGATGCGCTCCCCGTCGGCGGCGAACAGCACGGTGTGATCGCCCACTACGTCGCCGGCGCGCACGGTGGCGAAACCGATCGTCTCTCGCTCGCGCGCGCCGGTGTGTCCTTCCCGCCCGTACACCGCCACCTTCGCCAGATCGCGCCCGAGTGCGCTGGCCACCACCTGCCCCATGCTGAGCGCGGTACCCGACGGTGCGTCCACCTTGTGGCGGTGGTGCGCCTCCATGATCTCGATGTCGACCGTGTCACCGAGCGTGCGCGCGGCGATGTCGAGCAGGCGCAGGCACAGGTTCACGCCGGTGCTGAAATTCGACGACATGCACACCGGCACGCGGCGCGCGGCGTCGTGCACGGCGGCAAGCTGCGCGGCGTCGAAACCGGTGGTGCCGATCACCAGCGCGCGGCCGGCGTCGGCGCACAGGCGCGCATTGGCGACGGTGGCGGCCGGGGTGCTGAAGTCGATCAGCACATCGAAGGCGTCGATCACCTGCGCCAGTGAGGCAACCACCTCGACGCCGTTGCGCCCGATGCCGGCGAGCTCGCCCGCGTCGGCGCCGAGCAACGTGCTGTCGGGGCGCTCGATGGCGGCGGTGAGCGTGGTCTCGGGATTCTGCGCGACGGCCTCGATCAGGGTCTTGCCCATGCGGCCGGCGGCGCCGTTCACGGCGATTCGCGTCATCGGGTGGTTCCTGTGCGCGGGGTGTGTAGGGCGCACATTCTAGCGTCCGCTACCGCGCAATGCTCGGCGTCACGGCCGGAGCGCCAACTGCAGCCCCACGCCCATATCCCGCAGGTTCGGCCCGTGGCCGAACATGTCCGGGTAGGTTCGGCCTGTGGCCGAACATGTCCGGGTAGGTTCGGCCTGTGGCCGAACATGTCCGGGTAGGTTCGGCCTGTGGCCGAACATTCGTCCGGGCACAGCCCGGACCTACGGGAACCCGCCGGTCGTTGCACGTGCGGTCGGCGTGTACGGCGTAGACCCGCCGGTCGTCGTGCGTCCGGCCGGGGACCGGACGGGGCGGCTCAGGGTTTCATTTCGTCGAAGAAGGCCTTCACGCCCTCGAACCAGGAACTGCGGCGCGGGGAGTGCTTGCTCCCGGACTCGCCGAGGGATTCCTGCAATTCCTGCAGCAGGTCCTTCTGGCGCTTGCTGAGGTTCACCGGCGTCTCGACCACCACGCGGCACATCAGGTCACCGACGGTGCCGCCGCGCACGGGCTTCACGCCCTTGCCGCGCAGGCGGAACATCTTGCCGGTCTGCGTCTCGGGCGGGACGCGCAGCTTCACGCGGCCTTCGAGCGTGGGCACCTCGATCTCGCCGCCCAGCGCGGCGTCGGCGAAGCTGATCGGGACCTCGCAGTAGAGGTTCTTGCCGTCGCGCTCGAAGATCGCGTGCTGGCGCACCGAGACCTGCACGTACAAATCACCGGGCGGGCCGCCCTCGGGGCCGGCCTCGCCTTCGCCGGCCAGGCGGATGCGGTCACCGGTGTCGACGCCGGGCGGGATCTTGACCGACAGCGTCTTCTGCCGCTCGACGCGCCCGCGTCCGTGACAGCCCGGGCAGGGATCCTTGATCGTCTTGCCCTTGCCGCGACACTGCGGGCAGGTCTGCTGCACCGAGAAGAAGCCCTGCTGCATGCGGATCTGGCCGGCGCCGCCGCAGGTGGTGCAGGTCACAGGCGAGCTGCCGCGGCGCGCGCCGCTGCCGTGGCAGTCGTCGCAGGACTCGAGCGCGGGGACGCGGATCTTGATCGTGGCGCCCTGGACGGCGTCCTCGAGGTCGATCTCGAGGTTGTAGCGCAGGTCCGCGCCGCGCTGCGGGCCGCCGCGTGCACGGCCTCCGCCGCCACCGCCGAAGATGTCACCGAACACGTCGCCGAAGATGTCGGCGAAGCTCGCGCCGCCGCCGGCACCGAAGCCACCGAAACCACCGGGGCCGCCCTGGCCGTCGACGGCGGCGTGGCCGAACTGGTCGTAGGCGGATTTCTTCTGCGGGTCGGAGAGAACCGAGTAGGCCTCGTTGGCCTCCTTGAATTTCTCCTCGGCGGCCTTGTCACCCGGGTTGCGGTCCGGGTGGTATTTCATGGCGATACGGCGGTAGGCCTTCTTGATTTCGGCCTCGTCGGCGCCACGCTCGACGCCCAGCACCTCGTAGTAGTCTCGTTTCGCCATCGTCGGTTTCCAGATGCGGACCGGTCGTGCCGCCCCATCGCGGTTCGAATGTCCGGTCACAGACCGGACCTACGTCAATTGCCGGCCCAAGCCGGGTTTCGTCGTTACCGGCACGGACCGGCGGACGTCATTCCGGCACGGGTCGGCGTTCGTCGTGCCCGGCACGGGCCGGCGGACGTCATTCCGGCGCGGGCCGGCGGACGTCATTCCGGCGCGGGTCGGCGTTCGTCATTCCCGGCGCGGGCCGGCGTTCGCCGTGCCCGGCACGGGCCGGCGTTCGTCGTGCCCGGCGCGGGTCGGCGTTCGTCATTCCCGGCGCGGGCCGGTGGACGTCATTCCGGCGCGGGTCGCGCGGGCGGAATGTCCGGTCGGAGACCGGACCTACTTGTCTTTTACTTCCTCGAACTCGGCGTCGACGACGTCGTCACGCTTGGGCTGCTCGGCCTGCGCCCCGCCTTCGGGCTCGGCACCGCCGCCGGCCTGGGCCTGCTCGGAGTACAGGCGCTGGGCGAGCGCGGCGGAGGCGTCGGTCAGCGCCTCGCACTTCTTGTCGATCAGCTCGACGTCGTCGCCCTTCAACGCTTCCTCGACTTCCTTGATCGCTGCCTCGATGCGCGACTTCTCGTCGGGCTGCACCTTGTCGGCGGCGTCCTTCAGCGTCTTGTTGACCGCGTGCACCATGCCATCGGCGCGGTTGCGCGCCACGACCAGTTCCTCGAACTTCTTGTCCTCGGCGGCGTGCGCCTCGGCGTCACGCACCATCTTGTCGATCTCGGACTCGGACAGGCCGCTCGAGGCCTTGATCACGATCGACTGTTCCTTGCCGGTGGCCTTGTCCTTCGCCGAGACGTGCAGGATGCCGTTGGCGTCGATGTCGAAGGTCACCTCGATCTGCGGCACGCCGCGCGGGGCCGGCGGGATGTCGGCGAGGTCGAAACGGCCCAGCGACTTGTTGTCGCTCGCCTTCTTGCGCTCGCCCTGCACCACGTGGATGGTCACCGCGGTCTGGCTGTCGTCGGCGGTGGAGAACACCTGCGACTTGCGGGTCGGGATGGTGGTGTTCTTGTCGATCAGCGGGGTGGCCACGCCGCCGAGGGTTTCGATGCCGAGCGTGAGCGGCGTCACGTCGAGCAGCAGCACGTCCTTCACGCCACCGGAGAGCACGGCGCCCTGGATCGCGGCGCCCACGGCGACCGCCTCGTCCGGGTTCACGTCCTTGCGCGGCTCCTTGCCGAAGAAGGCCTTCACCTTGTCCTGCACCATCGGCATGCGCGTCTGGCCACCGACCAGGATCACGTCCTGGATCTGCGAGGGGCTCTTGCCGGCATCCTTCAGCGCGATGCGCAACGGCTCGAGCGTGCGCTCGACGAGGTCCTCGACCAGCGACTCGAGCTTCGCGCGCGAGAGCTTCACCACGAGGTGCTTCGGCCCGGTGGCGTCGGCGGTGATGTACGGCAGGTTGACCTCGGTCTGCTGGCTCGAGGACAGCTCGATCTTCGCCTTCTCGGCCGCTTCCTTCAGGCGCTGCATCGCCAGCGGGTCGTTCTTCAGGACGATGCCGTTCTCCTTCTTGAACTCATCGGCCAGGTACTCGATCAGGCGCATATCGAAGTCTTCGCCGCCGAGGAAGGTGTCGCCGTTGGTGGAGAGCACTTCGAACTGCTTCTCGCCGTCGACGTCGGCGATCTCGATGATCGAGATGTCGAAGGTGCCGCCACCGAGGTCGTAGACCGCAATCAGGTGGTCGCCCGGACCCTTGTCCATGCCGAAGGCGAGCGCCGCGGCGGTGGGCTCGTTGATGATGCGTTTGACCTCGAGACCGGCGATGCGGCCGGCGTCCTTGGTGGCCTGGCGCTGCGAGTCATTGAAGTAGGCCGGCACCGTGATGACCGCCTCGGTCACCGGTTCACCGAGGTAGTCCTCGGCGGTCTTCTTCATTTTCTTCAGGACCTGCGCCGAGATCTGCGGCGGCGCCATCTTCTGGCCCTTCGCCTCGACCCACGCGTCGCCGTTGTCCGCCTTCACGATGGCGTAGGGCACCATCTTGATGTCCTTCTGCACCACGTCGTCGGCGAAGCGGCGACCCACCAGACGCTTGATCGCGTACAGCGTGTTCTTCGGGTTGGTGACCGCCTGGCGCTTGGCGGACTGCCCGACCAGCACTTCGCCATCATCGGTGTACGCGACGACGGACGGCGTGGTGCGCGCGCCCTCGGCGTTCTCGATGACCTTCGGCTTGCCGCCCTCCATGATCGCGACGCAGGAGTTGGTGGTCCCGAGGTCGATCCCGATAATCTTGCCCATCTTGCTTCTCCGTTTACCCGTCGCGCGGGGCGGCTACAGTAGCCGAACCGCCTCGATTAATCTAACCGACATCCTATATTGGCGCTGGCGGCGCCATTTCAAGCCCTCAGGCCGTGGTGTCCACGTGCGGCGTGGACGGCCGTGCGACCACCACCATCGCGGGGCGCACCAGGCGGCCGTTCAGCGTGTAGCCCTTCTGCATCACCGCGACCACGCTGTTCGGCGCGGCCTCGGGGGACTCGATCATCGACATCGCCTGGTGCAGCTCGGGGTTGAACGGCGCCCCGGCCGGGTCCACCACCGCGACGTCGAACTTCTGCAGCACGTCGAGGAACGAGCGGTGCGTGAGCTGCACGCCTTCGAGCAGCGGTCGCGTGGTGTCGTCGGGCTCGCCCATCGCTGCGAGCGCGCGCTCGAGGTTGTCGATCACCGGCAGCAGCGCGCCGGTGAAGCGCTCGAGCGCGAACTTGCGCGCGTTCTCCACGTCGCGCTCGGCGCGGCGGATCATGTTCTGGGCCTCGGCCTGCACGCGCAGCATGCGGTCTTCGGTGGCGAGCAGCTGCTCGCGCAGGGTGGCGAGCTCGGCGTCGGAGTCGGCCGCCGCCGTTGCACCGGCCGATGCGTCCGCTGCGGTGGTGTCGGCGCCTGCTGCGCCCGCTCCCTCTGCCTGCGGCTCCGCCGCGCCGTTGCCGGCCTTCTTCCTTTCCTCTTCCGTCACGATGACCCCCGTCATTCCGGCACATGAGCGTTGTCCGCCCCAGATGGGGGCCACATGCCCCTTTTTCAAGGTTCGGCCTGTGGCCGAACGATGTGCCGCCAAGCAAATGTCCGGACACAGGCCGGATGTAAGAAAGCGCGCGCAGCTGCGACCAACGTCATGACCGTCGCGTCATGCCCCGGCGACAGCCTCCCGTCGGATACCCAGGGGCTTCTTTCATCAAGGAGATCGTCATGAACAGGACCTCGACCACCGCCGCACTCGCGCTGGCACTCGGCGCCGCGCTGGCCACGGCCACCCTGCCCGCCGCCGCCGGCGAGGAAGCCGCCAACGAGAAATGCTTCGGCGTTGCCATGAAGGGCAAGAACGACTGCAAGGCCGGCGCCGGCACCAGCTGCGCCGCCACGTCCACGCGCGACTACCAGGGCAACGCGTGGAAGTACGTGCCCGCCGGAACCTGCGAGCAGATGCCGTCGCCGACCTCGCCGACCGGCTTCGGCCAGCTCGCGGCGTTCGAGGAAAAGCAGGGCTGATCGCAGCCCCCTCCGGCCGCCGTGACGAGGAGAAGCGCCATGCGTGTGCAGACATCGCCGCGATCGATCGACCACACGGCGGCGGCCGACGAGCTGCCGCGACGCGCCGGAGTGGGGCTGAAACCAGAACATTTCACCGGGATCCTGGCGCGTGCGCCGGATCTCGGCTTCTTCGAGGTGCACGCCGAGAACTACCTGGTCGCCGGCGGCCCGTTCCATCACTACCTGGGCCGCATCCGCGAGCGCCACGCGCTGTCGGTGCACGGCGTGGGGCTGTCGATCGGCGCCGAAGGGCCGCTCGATCGCGCCCACCTCGACGCGCTGGCGGCGTTGTTGGCCCGCTACCGGCCGCAACAATTCTCCGAGCACCTGGCGTGGTCGACCCACGCCGGCACGTTCCTGAACGACCTGCTGCCACTGCCCTACACCGGCGCGACGCTGCGCCGCGTCTGCACCCACATCGACGAGGTGCAGGACCGGCTGGGACGCCGGATGCTGCTCGAGAATCCCGCGACCTACCTCGAGTTCAGCGAATCGACGTACGGCGAGCCCGAGTTCATCACCGAGGTCGTGCGGCGCACCGGCTGCGGGCTGCTGCTCGACGTGAACAACGTGTTCGTGTCGTGCACCAACCACGGCCACGACCCCTACGCCTGCCTCGCCGCGCTGCCGCTCGATGCGGTCGGCGAGATCCATCTGGCCGGGCACGCGTGCGAGCACGACGCGGCGGGCGACCCCTTGCTGATCGACAGCCACGACCGCGCGGTCGCCGATGCGGTCTGGACGCTCTACGCACAGGCGCTCGAACTGACCGGCGCGCAACCGACGCTGATCGAATGGGACGGCAACGTGCCGCCGTGGACCACACTACTGGCCGAGGCCAGACGCGCCGAGGCCGTGCTGCGGGCAGTCGCGCCGACGGCGTGGCACGAGGAGCACGTCGCATGAACCAGTCCGCGTTCGCGCACGCCCTGCTCGACGCCGCGCGCCCCGTGCCGGACGGACTGGTCGCCTGGAACGGTTCGCGCGTGGACCTGCGCTTCGCGGTCTACCGCAACAACGTCGTCGCCTCGCTGACCGATGCGCTGACCGATGCGTACCCGGTGGTGCAACGCCTGGTCGGGGCGACGTTCTTCCGCGCCATGGCGCACGAGTGGCTCGTCGATCACCCGCCACGCTCGCCGGTGCTGGCGCAGTACGGGGAGGGTTTCGCGGCGTTCATCGCCGGCTTCGCGCCCGCGGCCAGCGTGCCCTACCTGTCCGACGTGGCGCGGCTCGAGTGGGCGTACGTGCAGTCCTTCCACGCCGCCGACGCCACGCCGCTGGCACCGGCGGCGCTCGCCCCGGCGCTCGCGGCACCCGAACTGCTCCCCGCACTGCGCGTGGCACTGCACCCTTCGGTGCGCACGCTCGCCTCGGACTACGCGATCGTGTCGCTGTGGGGTGCGCACCAGGCCGAGCGGATCGACGCGCTGCCCGATCCGAACCGCGCCGAAGCGGCGCTGCTGTTGCGCCCGGCGCTGCTGGTACACGTGGTGGCGATCGACGCCGGCACGCACGCGCTGGTGTGCGCGCTGCAGCGGGGCGCACCACTGGGCGAAGCAGCGCAGGCCGGTGCCGACGCGGACACCGGTTTCGACCTGATGCAGGCGCTCGCCGTATTGATCCGTTACCAGGCCTTCCGGGAGATCCGCCCATGAACCCCGTCGCGCACGACCTGATCGCCACGCTCGCGCGATTCTCGATCGCCGCGGTGTTCTGGAAATCCGGCCAGACCAAGGTGGAGGGTTTTGCCGTCGACCTCGTCGCGGGAACGTTCGAGCCGGGCTGGCCGCGGCTGACGGACATGGCCGTGGCGCTGTTCCGCGAGGAATACCGGCTGCCGCTGGTCCCGCCGGAGATCGCCGCGCCGCTGGCGGCCGGTGCGGAGCATCTGTTTCCGGTGCTGCTGCTGGCCGGGCTGGCGACCCGCGCATCGGCACTGGCGCTGCTGGTGATGACGGCCGTGATCCAGGTGTTCGTGTACCCGGATGCCTACGCCACGCACGGCACCTGGGCGGCGGTGCTGCTCTACCTGATGGCGTATGGTCCGGGGCGGGTGTCGATCGATCATGCGATAGCGCGCACTGCCTGGGCGGAGCGCACGCGACACACAGTCACCCGCAGCGCCTGCGCCGGGCGCGCACGTCACGCGAACACGCGAACCGCCTGCGCCGGGTGCGCACGTCACGCGCCGATGGCGTGAGGCAACAGCGGATCGATCAGTCCGCGCCGGTATCCGGACCGGGCGGCGGCGTCCGGCTGCGCTCGTCGTCTCCGCGCACGCAGGCACGCATGATCGTCCGCAGGAACCTGATGTTGGCCTGGAAGTGGCGACAGCCGGAACACATCACCACGTGCAGCCGCAACGACGCCCGTTCCTTCAGCGACAGTTGGCGGTCCTCGGCCTCGGACACGAGGCGGGTGGCATCGTGACAGTTCAGCATGCCCTGCCCTCCAGGAACCAGCGGTTTTCCAGGCACTCGCGCAGGCGCAGGCGGGCGCGATGCAGCATCACGTTGAGGTTGCTCACCGTCAGCCCCGCGGCGGCGCAGATCTCCGGCGTTTCCAGGCCGACGAACTCGCGCATCATGAACACCCGCGCCTGACGCGCCGGCAGGTGCTCGAGGCAGGCACCGAACACGCGCCAGAACTGCGCATCCTGCAGCGAGGCCTCCGGGTCCGCCCAGCGCCGCGGGCGCTCGTCGGCAAGCCAGTGGCCCCGGCTGTCGAACAGCTCGAGCATCGCGTCCTCCTCGCCCTCCTGCAGCAACTGGCTGGCCTCGACCACGCGCTGGCGGTGGCGCAGCTCGTCGGCGATCTTGTGCCGGAGGATCGCGAACACCCAGGTCCTGAACGCCGACCGACCGCCGAAGGACGCCCCGTTTTGCAGCGCACCGATCAGGGCCTCCTGCACCGCGTCCTCGGCGGCGTGCGCGTCGGACAGCTGCAGGGTGGCAAAGCGCAGCATCTGGCGGCGCAACTCCGCCACGAAGGCCTCGCCCCACGGCGCGGCGGGCGGCGCTGCGTGCGGGTGCGCCGCGGGCGGGTGCGCCGAGGTGTCCTGATCCATGCTGCGGCCTTTGCCCGATGCCTACCGCGTCAACCGTAGCACACGGCGGGCATGTGCCGGACGCGGCATTCGACTTTCCGGTGCTACATTCGGCCGGTGTCGAGCGGACTCCCGGTTTTTTCATCCCAACGGATGTTTCGCCATCCGCATTCGCTGCGACACTGGCCAGGCGACCCGGGCTGTGCCCGGACATCGTTCGTTCGCCCGTCCGGGCTGTGCCCGGACATGATTTGTTCGGCCACAGGCCGAACCTACGCGGACGTTGTTTGTTCGGCCACGCGCGGAACCACCGGATCCGGCCACGGGTGTGGCCGGATGCGAGGCACCGCCCGGGTGCCGGGGCGCTGCACAACCGGTCATTTGTCCTTACCATACGGCATCATCACTAGAAGAAGAGGAGAGGCGTCATGCGGTTCGGTTTTCACATTTTCATGGTCCCCCCGTCGGAGCATCAGGAACTCGCGCGCACGGCCGACGCCTGGGGCTGGGACAGCATCCAGGTGGCCGACGCCCCGTTCTTCCCCGAGAAGGTCTCCGTTCCGTATCCGTACACGCCGGACGGCTCGCGTTTCTGGCCGCTCGACGTGGAAGTGCTCGATCCGTGGATCGCGATCACGAACATGGCCGCCGTCACGCGGCGCGTGCGCTTCCTGCCGTCGGTATTGCGGCTCGCGATCCGCCAGCCGCTGCTGGAGGCGAAGAACCTGTTCTCGGTGGCGGCCGTCGCCAACGACCGGCTCGCCGTTGGCGTGGGGCTGGCGTGGATGCCCGAGGAATTCAAGTGGCTCGGGCAGGACATGAAGACGCGCGGCGCGCGCCAGGACGAGGCGATCCAGATCGTCCGCCTGCTCATGCAGGGCGGCTTCCAGGAATTCCACGGCAAGCACTACGATTTCGACCGCCTGATCATGGCCCCGGTGCCGAAGAAGCCGATTCCCATCTATGTGGGCGGCACGACCACGCCGGCGCTGAAGCGCGCCGCGCGTCTCGGCGACGGCTGGGTCAGCGTGATCCACAACAAGGAAGACGTGCCGGGCATCCTGGCCGAGTTGAACGGGTATCGTCGCGAATACGGGCGCGAGAACGTACCGTTCGACATCATGATGCACTGTCCGAACGCCGACACGCTGGACGACATCCGTCGCCTGGAAGACATGGGCATCACCGATCTGCAGGTCACGCCGTGGAGCATGCCCGGCATCCTCGCCGAGATGGGCGTGGGCACGATCATGCAGCAGCAGCCGCCGCTCGAAGTGAAGATCGAGGCGATCAAGCGTTACGCGGACCAGGTAATCGCGAAACTGTAATAGCCACCGGAGGACCACCCATGCCCCCGCCCAATCCGACCACGAAGGAACTGCTGAACTGGGCACGCAACTACGACAAGCTGTGGACGGCCGGCGACCGCCAGGGCTGGATCGACAACTACCGCACCGTGGTGGCCAGCGACTGCGTGCGCATGCTCGACCCGGTGGGCACCCCGGAGAAGTACGGCTTCCAGCACTGCATCGTCGACTCGTGGGATCTGTTCCAGCCGCACGTGAAGTTCCACATGCCGCCGGAGACGCTGTTCGTCAACGGCAACGAGGTTGCGTGGGTGCTGCACAACATCATCACCTCCGAGGGCAGGACCACGGTGGTGCCGAGCATCGAGACGTACCGCTTCGAGCCGGACGGGTCACTGGTGATCCGCACCTGGTACCGGCTGCCGCGCAAGGCGGGCGGCGAACTGGGGCAGATGTTCACCACCTACCTGCCCGACGATTACGAAGCGTAGGTCCGGGCTGTGCCCGGACATGTTCGCGTAGGTCCGGGCTGTGCCCGGACATTCGTAATGTTCGGCCACAGGCCGAACCTACGGGGACATGTTCGGCCGCAGGCCGAACCTACGCGCGGAGGGCGGCGGTGAGCATGCGGGCGGTGACGTCGACGACCGGGATCACGCGGTCGTAGGCCATGCGCGTGGGGCCGATCACGCCGATCACCCCGACCGTGCGGCCGCCGTCCTGGTACGGCGCGGTGACCAGGCTGAAATCCACCAGCGGCTCGTAGCCGGCTTCCTCGCCGATGAAGATCTGCACGCCGTCGGCGCGCGCGCTGCGCTCCATCAGGTGCAGGATGTCCTTCTGCTGCTGGAAGGCCTCGAACAGTTCACGCAGGCGCTTCATGTTATCGGCCGATGCGGCGTCGAGCAGGTGCGACTGCCCCCTGACGACGTAAGCGGCGTCCTTTTTCCTGTCCTCGGTGACCAGCGCGCGGCTGGCGATGTCCATCGCAGCCTCGAGCAGGCCGTCGATCTTCTTGCGCGTCTTGTGCAGCGTGCTCAGCAGATCGTCGCGGATCGCGTCGAGGCCACGCCCCGTGAAATGCGCGTTGACGAAATTCGCCGCGGCGCGCAGTTCGTGTTCCTCGTATTCGCGCTCGGTGTGGATGATGCGGTTCTGCACTTCCTTTTCGTTCAGCACCAGGATCACCAGCACACGCGAGCCGGCGAGCGGCAGGAACTCGACGTGGCGCAGCGTGACCTCGTCCTGGCGCGGCACGGTGACCAGGCCCGCCTGGTGCGTGATCACCGACAGCAGGTTCGAGGTCGCCGCGAGCAACTCCTGCGTGGTCTTGTCGGGGCCGAGCTGCGTCTTCAGCGCCTCGATCTCGCCGGGAGGCAGCGGCTGCATCGTGATCAGCGTGTCGATGAAGAAGCGGTAGCCCTTCGCGGTCGGGACGCGCCCCGCCGAGGTGTGCGGCGTGGCGACGTAGCCGCGGCTTTCGAGGTCGGCCATCAGTGCGCGCACTGTGGCCGGGCTCACCGACACGCCGCTGTGCTGCACCAGCGTCCGCGAGCCCACGGGCTGGCCGCCGCGGATGTACAGACCCACGAGGGTGCGCAACAGCAGCTGCTGCCGTTCGGAAATCGACACGCCGTTCATCGCGTCAGGCACCTCCACACTGCCGCGCCGGGGGCATCCGGGCGGATTCTAGCACCGCGCCGTCGGGATCCGGCTCCCTTGCAAGCCCCCTTCCGTCGGGACCCGTTCGCGGTTATGTTCCGCGGCGGCCACGCCATTCGCTCGCGGGCCGATCACTCGGTGGAGGCTGCCGATGTCCGAGATGCGCTTCGATGGCCGGGTTGCCGTGATCACCGGCGCCGGCGGGGGGTTGGGCCGCGAGTACGCGCTGCTGCTGGCGTGCCGGGGAGCGCGCGTGCTGGTGAACGACCTGGGCTGCGACGGCAGTGGGCGAGGCGCAAGCGGCGGCATGGCACAATCCGTGGTCGAGGAGATCCGCGCCGCCGGCGGCACCGCGATCGCCAACGGCGATTCGGTGAGCAGCACGGACGGGGCGAACGCGATCGTTGCGCAGGCACTCGACGCCTGGGGCCGCATCGACATCCTGATCAACAACGCCGGCGTGGTGCGCGGCGGCAGCCTCGCCGCGCTGAGCGACGCGGACTACGAGTTCGACATGTCGGTGGCCGCCGGCGGCACCATGCGCGTGACGCGCGCGGTGTGGCAGCGCATGCTCGACCAGGACTTCGGGCGCATCGTGAACGTGTCCTCCGGGTCGGTGTTCGGGATGGGATCCGGGATCAGCTATCCGGGCACCAAGGCGGCCGTGATCGGCATGACGCGCGGGCTCTCGGTGGCCGCGGCGATGGCCGGCAGGAACGTCAAGGTCAACGTGATCATGCCGATCGCCTACGGGCGGCTGGCGCACGCGGCCGGCGAGGCCTACGCGCAGTCGCAGAAGATCAACTTCCCGCCGCATTGCGTGGCGCCCGCGGTGGCGCTCCTGTGCCACGACGAGGCGCCGTGCAGCGGCGAGATCCTGGTGATCGGCGGCGGGCGCGTGTATCGCGCGTTCCTCGGCGTGAACGACGGTTACCGCGGCAGCAAGGACGACACCGTCGAGGACGTGCGCGATCACTGGGACCAGGTCATGGACATGTCGCAGTGGCGCGTGCCGGATTCGGCATTCGAATACCGCGACGCCGACCCCGGCGCCTGGGACAAGTTCAAGGAGATGTTGCGGTAGGTTCGGCCTCTGGCCGAACAGGCGCCGTCGTACACATGTCCGGGCATAGCCCGGATCTACGGGCGAGCGATGCTGAACCATTTGTCGATTCGCAACTACACGCTGATCCCCGCGCTCGAGCTGGAACTCGATCCGGGGCTCACGGTGATCACCGGCGAGACCGGTGCGGGCAAGTCCATCGTGCTCGACGCGCTGGGGCTCGCACTCGGCAACCGCGCCGATTCGCGCGCGATCCGCGCCGGCGCGGACCGGCTGGAAGTGGCCGCGAGCTTCGATCTGGCCGATACGCCCGAGGCGGCCGCGTGGCTCGTCGAACGCGCGCTCGACGAGGGTGGCGAGTGCCAGCTGCGCCGCGTGGTGACGCGCGACGGCCGCAGCCGCGCCTGGATCAACGGGAGGCCCGCGACGCTGCAGGACATCAAGGACTTGGGAGACCGGCTGGTCGACATCCACGGCCAGCACGAGCACCACTCGCTGCTCGCGCGTGCCTCGCAACAACGGCTGCTCGACGAGTACGGCGAGCAGTTGCCGCTGCTGCGTCGCGTGGCGGAGGCGAGCGACGCGTGGCGCGCCTGCCGCGACGAGCTCGAGGCGTTGCGCGCAGGTGCGCGCGAGCGCCAGGACCGCGCGCAACTGCTCGCCTACCAGCTCGGCGAACTCGACGAACTCGCGCTCGAACCGAACGAATGCGAGACGCTCGAACAGGAGCAGAAGTTGCTGGCGAACGCCGGTGAGCTCACGCGCGCGGTGGCCGGCGTGCTCGCGCTGTGCGAGGGCGACGGTGAAAGCGACGGCGGCCTGCTCAGCGGACTGCGGCGCGCCTGCGCGGCGATGCGCGAGCTCGACGGGCTCGGCGAGCAGGCGCACAACGCGCACCAGTTGCTCGATTCGGCGCACATCCAGGTGGACGAGGCACGACGCGAGCTGCAGTCGCTGGCGGATCGCGTAGAGGTCAATCCAGAGCGCCTTGCCGACGTGGAGACACGCCTGTCGGCGATCTACACCGCCTCGCGCAAGCACCGCGTGCCCGCCGCCGCGCTGCCGGCACTGCGCGAGACGCTGCGCCAGGAAGCCGAGGGGCTGGACGGATCCGACGCGCGCATCATGCAGCTCGAGGAGCGCGAGCGCGCACTGCGCACGGCGTGGAACACGCTGGCCGCCGAGCTCGGCGCAGCGCGCGAGGCCACCGCCGGGCGCATCGCGGTGCAGGTGCGCGAGCAGCTCGCATTCCTCGGCATGGAAAGCTGCCGCTTCAGCGTCGTGCTCCGGCCGCTGGCGGATCCGGACCCGGCGCCGGGCGGCGCCGAGCAGATCGAGTTCCTGGTCGCGACGAACCCCGGCGCCGCACCGGACGCGCTGTCGCGCGTGGCCTCCGGCGGCGAGCTGTCGCGCATCAGCCTTGCGATCCAGGTGATCATCGCGAGCCGCGCGACGACACCGACCGTGATCTTCGACGAGGTGGACGTGGGGATCGGCGGCGCCACCGCTGATGCGGTCGGCAAGCTGCTGCAGACGCTCGGCGAACGGATCCAGGTGGTCTGCGTGACGCATCTGCCGCAGGTGGCCGCGCGCGGCGAGCAGCACCTGCGCGCGCTCAAGCACAGCGACGGCGAGTCCACCGCCGCCGAACTGCAGCCGCTGGACGCCGAGGAGCGCGTGGAAGAGCTGGCACGCATGCTCGGCGCGAGCACGATCACCCGCAAGACCACCGCGCACGCCCGCGAGATGCTCGCAAGCGCCACCCCCCGGCGGTCGCCAGGAATGTCCACGTAGGTTCGGCCTGCGGCCGAACAAATGTCCGGGCGGCCGGTCACGGGGCCAGGTCAGTGATTCTCGCGGACGTAGAGCACCAGGCTGTGGCCGACCAGGTCGAAGCCGTGCTCGGCGACGATGGCACGCTGGCGGGCCTCGATGTCGGCATCGTGGAATTCGACGACGCGCCCGGTGTCGATGCATACGATGTGGTCGTGGTGACCGCCGCGCGACAGTTCGAACACCGAGTGCCCACCCTCGAAGTTGTGCCGTTCGACCAACCCCGCGGACTCGAACTGCGTGAGTACGCGGTACACGGTGGCCAGCCCCACGTCCTCGCCGGCCTCGAGCAACGCACGATAGACGTCCTCGGCGCTCATGTGCCGGCTCTCGGTCGGGAGCGACATCAGCATCTGCAGGATCTTCAGCCGCGGCGCCGTTACCTTGAGTCCGGCCTTCTTGAGTCGGGCGCTTTCCATCACTGTTTTCCTGACCTTCTGCCCCGCCGGGGTCCGGGGATGCAAAGCACCCGAATGCTGTGGGAGAATGCCCCCCGCGAGGATTCGCCTCACGATACTGGAACAGTTTTTTCAATGCAAAGACTTACTCTGGTTGCCCTGCTCTGCATGACACTGGTCGGCTGCGGCGGTACGCGCCTCGGTTTTCCCGGTGTTTACCGCATCGATGTCGCGCAGGGCAATATCGTGACGCAGGAGATGGTCGACAAGCTCAAACCCGGCATGACGAAGCGCCAGGTGCGCTTCGTGCTGGGCACGCCGCTGGTGGTCGACACCTTCGCGCCCGATCGTTGGGACTACGTGTACCGCTACGCGCGTCGCGGCGAGCCGGAAGCCGAAGAGCGCGTGAGCCTGTTCTTCGAGAAGGACGTGCTGACGCGCATCAGCGGCACGCTGCCGCCGTCGTCCCCGGATGCGGCTACGACCGCCGCCGGCGAGGAAACCGAGGCGCGCTGAACGCGCGTCAGTCCTTGGCTGATGCGGCCTTGCGTGCACGCGCCTTGCGCGCGTCTTTCGGGTCCGCACGCAACGGCCGGTAGATCTCCACCCGATCCCCGTCCTCGAGCACCTGGGTGCGCGGGTTCGCCACCACCTTGCCGAAGATACCCATCTTCGCCGATTCGAGATCGATGCCGTCGAATTGCGTTGCAAGACCCGAACGCTCGGCCGCCTGGAACACCGTGGTTCCCCGCGGCACCTCGAGCGCGACGATGCGCTGGCGTTCGGGCAACGCGTAGGCCACCTCGACGCGGATGCGCGGGGCGGCGTCAGCGTCCATCGTAGACCTGCCTTGCGCGCCGGCACAGCGCATCGACCAGCGTGTTGGCCATCGACTCGAACAGCTTGCGCGCGGCACGTCCGGCCAGCGCGTTGCGCATGCGGAACGCCAGGTGCAGGCTGACCCGGCAGGCGTCGTCGCGCAGCGCCTCGAAACCCCACAGCCCTTCGAAGCTCTCGAAGGGTCCCTCGACGAGTTCGAGCCGGATCCGTCCCGGCTCGATCAGGTTGCGGGTGGTGAAACTCTGGCGGATGCCGGCCTTCGCGAGGTGCAGGCGGGCCTCGACGGCGGTGTCGGTGCGCGCGATCACCTCGGCGCCGACGCAGCCGTCCATGAAACTGGGATACGACTCGATGTCGTTGACCAGGTCGAACATGGCCTGTGCGGGATAAAGCAGCAACGCGCTGCGGTCGATGCGGGTAGTCATTCCCCTGGGGTGGGCTGCGCAACCAAGACGGCGCGCACTATAAAGCCTGCCGGGCGGTGGAACAAATCACGGGCGCCGGAGGACGGTGGAGCGCGTGCTAGAATCCGCGCCCCTCGGGACATGCCTGGACGGGCGATGAACAGGAAGAAGACGGGAGCGGGCGGCGGCACGATCGCCCTCAACCGCAAGGCAGGGTTCGATTACTTCATCGAGGAGCGCTTCGAGGCCGGGATAGTGCTCGAAGGCTGGGAGGTGAAGGCGCTGCGCGCGGGTCGCGCACAACTGGTCGACAGCTACGTGCTGCTGAAGGACGGCGAGGCCTGGCTGCTCGGTGCGCGCATCGAACCGCTGGCGAGTGCGAGCACGCACTTCGTCACCAGCCCCGACCGCACGCGCAAGCTGCTGCTGAACCAGCGTGAACTGTCGAAGCTGTTCGCGGGCGTGCAGCGCGAGGGCTACACCGCAGTCTGCACCTCGCTGTACTGGAAGCGCCACCTCGTGAAGTGCGAGATCGCGCTCGCGAAGGGCAAGAAGCAGCACGACAAGCGCGAGACCGAGAAGGACCGCGACTGGGCGCGGCAGAAGCAGCGCCTCGCGCGCCATGCCAAATAGGTACGGGAACTCGGGCCGCTGGAGGTGTCCAACTTGCCGGACGCGACGTGCTAAGCTGGCCGCGTTCGGGAAAACACGGTTTTCGGGGGCGTTTTGGATTCGACGCCGGTTACGAAACCCGATGTGCATGCCGAGACGGCAACTAGTCTCGTAAATCCAGAGTTGCAAACCATAGTTGCCAACGACGACAACTACGCACTCGCTGCTTAAACCCCAGTAGGGTGCCGTCTGACCGGAGCCGCGCCTGCGCGTCCGGGCTCTTCGGAGCACTCAGGCGTCATATCTCGCAGGATCGCGCTGAAGCCGCCCGGGGCCGATGCGTTAAAACTTACCGGGATCGCCACTTCGATTGCCCTGTCGGCCGGGCAGCGAGGGGTTAAAGACAATAGACCTGACTAAGCATGTAGAGCTGAGGGCAGAGGACTGACGGACGCGGGTTCAACTCCCGCCGCCTCCACCAATAACGAAACCCCAACCGTTCTCGGTTGGGGTTTTTTCTTGCCTGATCGCGCCGGTTCCCGCGTGTTCTTGGGGGTTCTTGCGGAAGCCTGCGGACTGCGCCGGTCAGCCTTCCAGCCCGTTCCGGGCCATATTCCACTCTCTCCTGGCCATTCCTCGCTCCGACCTCGCTCCCTGAAGCTGGCCCGAAGTCCGCAAAGGCCGCAATGCAGCCTCATATGGATCAAAGGGTTACGCGCGGACGAATCAAGCAGTTGGATTGCGGCATCGGGGAGCAAAGGAAACCGCCGCAGTTGCGTTTTGTCGGTATATATTGGCATCTACCGACGTAATACAACATCATAGTGGCATGGAAACTTCGCACCAGACCATTCTCGATCTCGCCGCCCAGCGCGGCCTCATACGCCCGCGAGATATCGATGCGCTGGGTCTGCCCAGTGTCGCCCTCACGCGGCTGGTTCGGCAGGGCCTGCTCGTCCGCGTGGGTCGTGGTCTGTACGCCCGTCCCGATCGCAGCGTATCCGAGCATGGCACGCTGGCCGAGGTGGCCCGCAAACACCCGCAAGCCATCGTCTGCCTGCTGTCAGCACTGCGGGTGCACGACCTCACCACGCAGTCGCCATTCGAGGTTTGGCTGGCGATTCCCAATAAGGCGCGTGCGCCGAAGATGGACTATCCGCCGCTGCGCGTCGTGCGCTTCTCCGGCGCTGGGCTGACCGACGGAATAGAAGAGCACCAGATCGATGGCGTGACCGTGCGCGTGACCAATGTCGCCCGCACCGTGGCCGACTGCTTCAAGTTCCGCAACAAAATCGGCCTCGATGTCGCGTTGGAAGCGCTGCAGGAATCGTGGCGTGCCAAACGCGTGACCATGGACGAACTCTGGCGCCATGCGACTCTGTGCCGGGTGGCCAATGTGATGCGCCCCTACGTGGAAAGCCTGCCATGAACCAGCGCATCACGGTGCTCTCGGTGGACGCCTGCGAGGCTCAGCAGGAAAAGTGCCGCCCACGAAGGATGAACAATGACTGAAAAGTCCATGCGAACAGAGCGAGAGGTCTTTGCAGATCTGGCTGCGATTTGCTGCCAGCCTGGCTACGTGCACGCAATAGCCCACATATGCTTCCGTGACAACGTGATTCTCCACGCAGGTGACATGAAGGAAGCCGATATGAGGAAGATGTTCTCTCCCTCGCGGCTCATCCGAACGGAGATCAATACCTTGCTCGGCTTGATGATCAAGGCCGATATCGACTGGACCTTGCCTGCACCGAGGACTCTGCAGGAATACATGGATGCAACGGAGAAACTCCTTGAGGAGTTACACCATTGTCTGTCTGGGGAATTTTGGTCCGGTCTAACCAGGGAAGCCGTGGAAGGTGGCTTCAACCCGTTTGAGCGCGGGGATGTGTTGCGAGAACCGATTTTCTACAGCGGTGAAGCGGCCTATATCTTTCAGTACCTTGATCTGGCGACTCGTAAATACGCAGCCGATTCGAAATGGCTGCAAGCGAACCGCGGCTTTACCATCGATCACGCCACACGTGTCGCGAAAGCAGTAGAGGGCGTCCATGCTGACCGCTTTGACTTAATTCGTGAGCGAATGAGAAAGCAGCATCCTGACGAGTGGACAATGCTCCCTCTGTTCTCATTCACTGCCGATGAAATTGCAACAAAGGCGAATCTTGCTACCGACATTGTGGAACGAGTGCTCGGGGCATTTGAACTGCCATCAGCAGAGCGTAATGAAGGATTCAACGCACTGCACGACTTCAACGTCATTACGGCCATGCCACTGCTGCGGATGCCAAGCGGAGAGTTCCTATCACTGCAATCATACTCACTTGCTGAGGCGATATACGAAGCGCCCCATCATTGGATGTATCAGGACGAGGCATATCGTCCAACACTCTCGAAGAACCGTGGCGACTTCACTGAAGATTTTGTAGCCGAGCGACTCGGCTTGGTCTTTGGAAAGGATCGTGTTCATTTGAATGTAGATATCTTCAGGACCAAGGCAGAAAAGGTATCTGATGTAGACGTGCTTGTCGTTTGGGGCAATCGGGTCATCATCGTCCAGGCAAAATCAAAGCGCCTCACGCTTGAGTCGAGAAAGGGAAATGATCAGGTTATTCGCAGCGACTTCAAGAAGGCGGTACAGGTTGCCTATGACCAAGGTGCCGCTTGCGCTAAAAGCCTGATCGAGAAGGGATGCCGGCTCGCGGCCGCTGATGGGCGCGAGGTCGTACTGCCGGATGACATCAAGGAGATTTACATCTTCTGTGTCATCAGTGATCACTACCCAGCTTTGAGCTTTCAGGCACGGCAATTCCTGAAAACAGAATCCATTGATCGGGTACAAGCGCCGTTGGTTATGGACGTGTTTGCTGTGGATGCCATGACCGAAATGCTTCAGTCGCCCCTGCAGCTTCTTAGCTATGTGAACCGACGGGCCAACTACGCCGAGCAACTCATGGCATCGCAGGAACTAACGATCCTTGGCTATCACCTGACGAAGAACCTGTGGGTGCAGTCTGACGTTAATCTGATGCATCTGTGCGATGACTTTTCCGCCGGGTTAGACATTGCGATGGCGGTGAGGCGAGCTGGCGTGCAAGGGGCAGCCACACCCGACGGCGTTCTGACTCGATTTGGGAAGACGACGGTTGGGCGAATAGTGAAAGAAATAGAAGCTCGACCAGACTCTGCAACTATTGATCTCGGCTTCCTGCTCCTAGCAATGAGCGAGCAGGCTGTGACGGAAATGAGTCGCGCTGTAGACAAACTGGCTGCTCGGACTCGTGCTGATGGCCAGGTGCATGACGTCACGTTTGGGTTTAAAGAAGGCTCAGGCATTACCTTCCACTGCACTGATGAGCCATCAAACGTAGCTGGCCCTCGACTGGAGTCATACTGCACGCTTCGTAAATACCGGGAGAAAGCTTCGCAGTGGTTTGGTCTCTGCATGACTTCAACGGGCCCAGACGTGCGATTCGGTGTCTCGCTGGTCTTCCCGTGGAGTCAAGATGAGCGAATGGATGAGAAAACCAAAGATATGAAGGAGCCAGTTCCGATCGACCAGGCTCTTCAGACACTGATGACGGGACGAAACCGAGCGCGAAAGATTGGCCGTAACGACCCCTGTCCTTGCGGCAGCGGGCGCAAATACAAGAAATGCTGCCTTAACCTTCACTAAGCTTATTTGCTCTCAACGGGCACAAGTCGTGCTCGCTGCTCATCCCACAGCGCTGGCGGATCAACCGCCAGATCGAACAGCGTGATGTGGTTCGGCAATGCGTCGTCCAGGATGGCCGCCACGATGTCGGGCGCCAGCGTCGTCAGGTTGACCATGCGGCTCACGTAGCTGTTGTCGATTCCTTCCCGCACGGCGATCTCCTTCAACGACTTCGCCTCCCCCGATTCCAGCATCGCCAGCCAGCGGTGCCCTCTGGCCAGCGCCAATTGAATGGAGGTCGGTGCAACGTCCCACGGTCTGACCGGTGCAGTCTCACCGTTCGGGAGAGTGACCAACTTGCGGCCACTGCGGCGTTTGATCTGGATCGGCACGGACAGGGTTAGCCGGCCATCACTCGCCTCAACGATGTCCGGCTCGCCGGTTTTCTGGATGCGGATGTCGCTCATGCCATGGCCTCCTCAGTTTGCTCGACCGGCTCGGGACGCAACTCCAGCACCAGGCGCTCGATGCCGTTGGCGCGCAGTCGCACCTCGAGGTCATTTGGCGACACGATCACCTTCTCCACCAGCAGCTTGACGATCCGGGTCTGCTCCGCTGGGAACAGTTGATCCCAAATCGCGTCGAGTCGGGTCATGGCCACGGTGATCTTGGCCTCGTCCAGGGTTGGGTCGAGCTTAATCGCCTGTGGCAGCATGTCGCCGAGCAGATTCGGGGCACGCAGGATGGCACGCAGTTGGTCGAGCACCGCCGATTCGAGTTCTGCGGCAGGCAGTCGCGGCAGGCCTGAGGCGCCCGCGTGTTCCTTGGCGTCGCGCTGGGGCACGTAGTAACGGTAGCGCCGGCCATTCTTCTTGGTGGTGTGCCAGGGCGACAGCGCACGGCCGTCGTTGCCGAACACGATGCCCTTGAGTAAATAGGGAACCTTGGCCCGCGTGGTGTTGCCCCGCACCCGGCCATTCGTCTCCAGGATCGCGTGGACGCTGTCCCACAGTTCGCGGCTGACGATGGGTGGATGCTCAGCCTGGTACCACTGGTCCTTGTGACGTAACTCGCCAAGGTAGGTCCGGTTACTGAGGAGCTTGTAGATGTGGCCCTTGTCGATCGGCCTGCCATCGCGAGTCTTGCCGTCTTGCGTGGTCCACGCCTTCGACGTCGCGCCATCCAGTTTCAGTTCCTTGACCAGTGCGGTGCTGGAACCGAGCTCAACGAATCGCTGGAAGATGTGCCGGACCAGTTTGGCCTCGCGCTCGTTGGGCACCAACCGTCGGTTCTCGACGTCGTAGCCCAGCGGCGGTACGCCGCCCATCCACATGCCCTTGCGCTTGCTGGCTGCGATCTTGTCGCGGATGCGTTCGCCAGTGACCTCGCGCTCGAACTGTGCGAAAGACAGCAGGATGTTCAACATCAACCTGCCCATCGAGGTCGTCGTGTTGAACTGCTGAGTGACCGACACGAACGACACGCCATAGCGCTCGAATACTTCGACCATCTTCGAGAAGTCCGCCAGGCTGCGCGTCAGGCGGTCGATCTTGTAGATGACGACCACGTCGATTTTGCCGGCTTCGATGTCCGCCATCATGCGCTGGAGCGCCGGGCGTTCCATGTTGCCGCCGGAAAAGGCGGGGTCATCGTAATCGTCGGCGACCGGTATCCATCCTTCGGCGCGCTGACTGGCGATGTAGGCGTGACCGGCATCGCGCTGCGCGTCGATCGAGTTGTATTCCTGGTCCAGCCCTTCATCAGTGGATTTGCGCGTGTAGACCGCGCAGCGCATGCGTAAGCGATCATTCTAAGACGTCTGCCACGACCGGCGCCGCGTGGCTACTCTGGCCCTGCACTTACCCAGAGGGAGCCAGAGATGAAGACGACCCGGCGCATCTACCGCAGCCACGCGCAGTGGCG
>JAJVIG010000009.1 GCA_022072145.1 Pseudomonadales bacterium | reverse complement strand
TGCTTTTCGTCCGCGCTCAGCGTGATCGTCGGGGCTACGCGCATCGCTCGATTCCTGTCTGGGGTATGTATTCTCAGACAGAGAGAAACCTTATTAGTTCCATTAATTACGAATCACTACACTAGCGATACCGGCAAGGACTTTGTTGATCCAGATTACGCGCCAGGCGAATTCCCGCCCCTCGTACGAGCCAGCGGTACCCCGGGGCCCGAACCGGAGGTTCAGCGCTGGCGCTTCTGAGCCGCCAGCAGCAGTTCGCCGAGGGTGCCGGTACGCGCGCCGGCGCTGCCCGGCCTGTTGTCGCGACGCGACTCCGTCCGCTGCGCGGGGACCGCGCCACGCGCCGGGCGCGCCCGCTCGCCCTCGGCGGGCAGATCGTCATCGAGCCGCATGGTGAGTCCGATGCGCTTGCGCGCCGGGTCCACCTCGAGCACCTTCACCTTCACGATATCGCCTGCCTTGACCACCTCACGCGGATCACGCACGAATTTGCGGCTGAGCGCCGAGACGTGCACCAGCCCGTCCTGGTGGACGCCGATGTCGACGAAGGCGCCGAAGTTCGCCACGTTGGTGACCACGCCCTCGAGCACCATGCCGGGACGCAGGTCGGCGAGCGACTCGACGCCGTCGGCAAAGGCCGCGGTGCGGAACGCCGGACGCGGATCACGGCCCGGCTTTTCGAGTTCGCGCAGGATGTCGCGCAGCGTGGGCTCCCCGGTCTCCGGCGTCACGAAGCACCGCGGCTCGATCGCGCGCACCCGCTCCGCATTGCCGACCAGTTCCCGCACCGAACAACCCTGCGCGGCCGCGATGCGCTCCACGACCGGATACGACTCCGGGTGCACCGCCGAGGCATCGAGCGGATTGTCGCCGCGGGTTATGCGCAGGAACCCTGCGCACTGTTCGAAGGTGCGCTCGCCGAGCCGCGGCACCGCGCGCAACGCGTCGCGGCTGCGGAACGGTCCGTTGCGGTCGCGGTGCTCGACGATCGCCTGCGCGAGCGAGCCGCCGAGGCCCGAGACGCGCCCCAGCAGCGCCGCCGAGGCGCTGTTCAGCTCCACGCCCACACTGTTCACGCAGTCCTCGACCACCGCGTCGAGGCTCTTGGCGAGCCGGTGCTGGTTCAGGTCGTGCTGGTACTGCCCTACCCCGATCGATTTCGGTTCGATCTTGACCAGTTCGGCCAGCGGATCCTGCAGGCGGCGCGCGATCGAGATCGCGCCCCGGATCGACACGTCGATGTCGGGGAATTCGCGGCTCGCGAGTTCGGAGGCCGAATAGACCGAGGCGCCGGCCTCGCTGACCACCACGCGCGTGAGCCCGAGTCGCGGATGCGCCGCGATCAGTTCGCCGACCAGCTTCTCGGTCTCGCGCGAGGCGGTGCCGTTGCCGATCGCCACCAGCTCGCTGCCATGGCGTTCGGCGATGCGCGCCAGCGTCGCGATCGACTCGGCCCAGCGGTTCTGCGGCGCATGCGGGTAAATGGTGGCGTGCTCGAGCAGTTTGCCGGTGCCGTCGAGCGCGACCACCTTGACGCCCGTGCGCAGGCCCGGATCGAGACCGATACATGGCCGGTGACCGGCCGGCGCGGCCAGCAGCAGGTCGCGCAGGTTCGCGGCAAACACGCGGATCGCCTCGGCTTCCGCCGCCTCGCGCAGTTCCGCCAGCAGGTCGCCGACCACGTGCAGCGACAGCCGCACGCGCCAGGTCCAGCGTGCCACGTCCAGCAGCCACGGATCGGCCCTGCGGCCGCGCGCGGCGATCCCGGCGCGCGCCGCCACCAGCGTCTCGCAGGGATGCAGCGCCTCCTCGTCGATGCCGGGCAACTCGACCGCGAGCTGCAGCACGCCTTCGTTGCGTCCGCGGAACATCGCCAGTGCGCGGTGTGAAGGCACCCTTGCCAACGGTTCGTCGTGCGCGAAATAGTCGCCGAACTTCGCACCCTCGGCCTGCTTGCCCTCGACCACCCGCGCGCGCAGCTCACCGCTGCGGCGCAGCAGTTCGCGCACCTGCCCCACCAGTTCGGCATCCTCGGCGAAACGCTCGATCAGGATCTGGCGCGCACCATCGAGCACGGCCTTCACGTCCGGAAAACCGGCGTCGGCGTTAAGGAATGCCTGCGCCTCGGTCGGCGGATCACGCTCCGGATCGCCGAGCAGCAGGTCCGCCAGCGGCTCAATGCCGGCCTCGCGGGCGATCTGCGCCCTGGTGCGCCGCTTCGGCTTGTACGGCAGGTAGAGATCCTCGAGGCGCGCCTTCGAATCGGCCTCGTTGATCGCGGCCTCGAGCTCAGGCGTCAGCTTGCCCTGCTCGCCGATGCTGCGCAGGATCGCTTCGCGCCGCTCCCCGAGTTCGCGTAGATACCCCAGCCGCTGCTCGAGCGCACGCAGCTGGACGTCGTCGAGCCCGCCGGTGGCCTCCTTGCGATAGCGCGCCACGAACGGCACCGTCGCGCCGCCGTCGAGCAGCGCCACCGCCGCCTGCACCTGCTCCGCACGCACCCCGAGTTCCGCCGCGATGCGCTGTTCGATCGTCTGCATTGTGCTGCCCTCCCCTGCGTCGAAGGGCGCGGATTATGCGCAGCCGCCGCCCTCGCCGCGAGACTTGTGCACCCGGGGTGTTTCGCGTAGACAAGGCCCGGGCTGTGCCCGGTCATTGGCTCGGCTGTAGGTCCGGGCTGTGCCCGGACGTGAATCGTTCGGCCACGGGCCGAACCTGCAACTGGACAGCGCACCCGTGCATCCTGCCCCCCCGACCGCGCTTGATAACGCTGCTTGACTTTATACCCTTACGGCAATTAGCCTGAATTCGCTGTTCCGATAACAACTCAGCAATGGAGCACTGCAATGAAAAGAACCATAACGGCCGTGACATCGATCCTGTTCTCGCTGTTCCTGGTCGGCGCGGCCCTCGCCGATCCGAAAAATGGCGGCTCGCCGGTCGATCAACTCGCCATCCAGCGCCAGCTGATCCTGTACGCCGACTCGCTCGACTGGCCACGCGGACCCACATGGCCGAACCCCGACGCTGCCTATTTCAACGCCAACGACCCCACGACCTGGCCGGAATCGTGGGAAGCAGGAACGAAGCAGTTCTATTCGATTTTCACCGACGACGCCGTCGTCGACTATCCCAGCTTCAACTTTCGCTTCGTCGGCAAGGACAATCGCCCCCCGGCATGGAACGGGCAGGCGATGGAAGGCGGCATCGGCTACATGTTCAACGGGTGGAACATGGCGAGTCAGGTCACCAGCCATACGATCCTGTCGAACATCATCGTGACCGTCAAAGGAGACCGCGCGACCAGCAAGGACCGCTTCTCGCACTACGGTCACCTGACCAGAAACGATGGCACCTGGAAGACCATCTCGTACACGGCCGGCTTCCACGAGGGCAAGTGGCGCAAGGAAAACGGCGTCTGGCGCTGCTACTACTGGCGCGGCACCGTGCAGATCGACAACGCACGCTGAGCCTGGGGTGCGGGCCGACGGCCGGCCGGTCGCAAGACAAAAAAAGCCCAGCACTTGGCTGGGCTTTTTTGATTGGCGCACCCGGAGAGATTCGAACTCCCGACCACCTGGTTCGTAGCCAGGTACTCTATCCAACTGAGCTACGGGTGCGAAGGCCGCGTACTATATTGATGCCTTCGCGCTTCGTCAACCGCGCCGTGCAAGACAGTTTTCCACGCGGCGACGCTGGTGATTAATGCCGCGATCGGCACGGCGTGCGCACCGGTGCCGCTGTTACACTGCCGCCTGCCGGACCGCAGTCTGCCGGCATCCCCTTCCGGAACCAACGAATCTCCTCCGGCCCGAGACTGACGCCCGCCAGGGCGGCGCGCCGTCGACCCCTTCAAGGACCATCCATGAGTTTTTCCGCTCTGGGTCTCAGCGACCCGATCGTGCGTGCCGTTGCCGAGCACGGCTACACCGAACCCACCCCGATCCAGAAATCCGCGATTCCCGCCGTGCTCGAGGGCCGCGACCTGCTTGCCGGCGCGCAGACCGGCACCGGCAAGACGGCCGGCTTCGTGCTGCCCATCCTGCAGCGGCTCCACGCGCAGATCGCACGCGATGGGGCGCTGACGCGCCGGCGCGTCAGCGTGCTGATCCTGACGCCGACGCGCGAGCTCGCCGCGCAGGTAGAGGAATCGGTGCGCGTCTACGGCAAGCACACCCCCGTGCAATCGACCGTGATCTTCGGCGGCGTCGGCATGCAGCCGCAGGTCGAGCGACTCGCGCGTTCGCTCGACATCCTGGTCGCCACGCCCGGGCGCCTGCTCGACCACGCGCAGCAGCGCACGCTCGATCTGTCGACGGTGAGCACGCTGGTGCTCGACGAAGCCGACCGCATGCTCGACATGGGCTTCATCCACGACGTGAAGCGGGTGCTGGCGCTGTTGCCTAAGAAGCGCCAGAACCTGCTGTTCTCGGCGACCTTCTCCGACGAGATCCGCCGCCTTGCCGACTCGCTGCTGCACCAGCCGCTCGAGATCGAGGTCGCACGGCGCAACGCGCCCGCCGAACTGGTCGATCAGTGCGTCTATCTGGTCCGCAAGGAAGCCAAGCGCCATCTGCTGGCCCGGCTGATCAAGCGCCACGACTGGCACCAGGTGCTGGTGTTCACGCGCACCAAGCACGGTGCCAACCGGCTCGCCGAGCAGTTGAGCAAGGGCGGCATCAGCGCGCTGGCGATCCACGGCAACAAGAGCCAGTCGGCGCGCACGCGCGCGCTGGCCGAGTTCAAGGACGGCAGCACGCAGGTGCTGGTCGCCACCGACATCGCCGCGCGCGGCATCGACATCAAGGAATTGCCGCACGTGGTGAACTTCGACCTGCCGAACGTGCCCGAGGACTACGTGCACCGCATCGGTCGCACCGGCCGCGCCAGCATGTCGGGCGAAGCGATCTCGCTGGTCGGCGACGACGACCTGCCGCTGCTCGCCGGGATCGAACGCCTGATCCGGCGCAAGCTGCCGCGCGCGACGCTGTCGGCCGACGATGCGGCGGAGCTGGAAGCGACGGTGCGCAGCGCGGGTCCCGACATCGACACGCGCCCGCCGCTGCCGCCGCGCGGACGTTCGGGCGGAGGTGCACGCCGCGGCAGCGGCGGCCAGGCGACGCCACGTCCGCAGTCGAATTTCCGGCAAAGCCCGCGCGACGGCAATCGCCAGGGACAGGCCACGCGCGCAGGTACCGGCGCATCGCGCTCACGGTGAGGGCGCGATCATCACCCGCGTAGCGAGAAGGAACAGACGAAGGGAGAGAAAAGGCGTGCGCGACACGAACGTCCGCGCACGCCGGAATGGACTCAGAAGTCCAGTTGCAGCTGTACCCAGACCTTGCGGGTATCGACCGCGAGGTTGTCCGCGTCGTAGTCCGCGTATTTCAGCATGCCGGTCAGGTACTGGCCGAACTTGCGCGTCAGCGACAGGTCCAGTTCCTCGCCGTACGGCGAGTTGCCGTCCTCGGCTTCGAAATCGTGCCAGACCGCTGCCGCGGTGATACCCGCGAACACCACCGATGCACCGACATAGGTGTCCTCGATGCCGCCGTTGGGCGTCGTCAGGAACATATCGGCCCAGCCCTGGAACTTGTGCAGCGTTGCCAGCGGCGTGCGGAACATCTGGCCTGCCTTCGACTCGTCGCCTTCGAGCACTTCCTGCCCCAGCGTCAGCGTGACCGCGTACGGCAGCGCGAGCCCGCCCTCGAGCGCGTAGAAGTCGGCCTCGTAACCCACGGGGTTGTCACCGTAGTCTTCCTGGCGCGCGTACTCCAGCGTGTACAGCAGGTTCACCGTCTTGCCCAGCGCCTGCTTGCCGGCGAAACGCAGACCGTAGGTCTCGTTCGACTGCGCTTCGGCATCGTCGATGTCCATCAGGTACGCGTAGGCGCTCAGGGCACCGACCTTCAGGCCGGTGTAGTTCACGTTCAGCAGGCTGATGTCCGACTCCCAGTCGCCCAGCCACGCGGCCGTCGTGCCGTCCTCGGGACCGAAAACGCGGTTCACGTTGTAGACGTAGGCATAGGTGATCGTGGTGTCGGGGAGCGACTTGTTGACGATCGATCCACCGTCGTAGGTCTGCTCGTTCTGGCGCCAGCCGACACCGCCGACGAAACGCTCGTTGTCGAGCAGCACCCGCTGGCGTCCGAACTTGAGCGTCGAGTCGCACAGGCCCGAATACGCGATCCACGCCTGGTTGATCTCGGTCCCCTCGGGGTCGGCCACGACCGAATAGCCGGTTTCGTTGTTGTTGGTCGAGTTGTAGTCGTCGTCGCCGATCGGGCTGATATCGTCGATTTCGACCTGAGCCTGCCAGCCTTGCCACGCCTGCGTGGTGAAGGTCAGGCGCGATTTCAGCGTGGACGCCTCGGCGGTATCGAGTGCGTTGTCCTGGTTCACGTCCTCATAGCGGTAACGGAAATGGAATTTCAGGTCGCTGTTGCGAATCGCATCGACCAGCGTACCGGAAGCTTCCGCGGCGAATGCCGGCGCCACCGGACCCGCTACAGCGACGGCACAGGCCATCGCAAGCAGACTCTTGCGTGCTTGGAACATAGATCACCCCTTGTGCGTAAAAGGAACTCCCCGTCCGCATTGTTCACCACGCGGACGGGGGAGCGATGGGTGCGGGCCTTCCCTGGCCTCCCGTTCAGGCGCGCGCGTGGATCAGTAGATGTCCTTGCGCGTGTTGTACATGTTGAACTTGCCGGTCGGCGTGATCAGACGCGGGTCCTTGATCACGGTCTTCAGCGTGCGCGTCTTGTCGTCGACCACCACGATCGCCGACTTCTGCTCCTTGCCGTTCCAGACCGAGAACCACACCTCGTCGCCCGCCATGTTGTACTCGGGCTGCACGACGCGCTTCGGACCTTCGCCCACGTCGGCCCACTCCGCGATCGGCAGGCTCACGAAGCCGGCGTCGAGGTTGGTGGTGTCGTAGACGGCGATCGACTGGCTGAGCTTCGCATCCGGGTTAAGCGTGGTGTCGACCCAGAGATTCTTCGACTTCGGGTGCGTCTTCACGAACAGCGAACCGCCACCGGGGCCTTTCATCTCGCGCACCACCTTCCATGCGTGCTCGGGATGTTTGACCGGATCGGTACCGATCACCGAGACGTTCTCGTTGCCGAGCGCGCTGGTCACCCACACCGGACCGAACTTCGGATCCACGAAGTTCGCACCGCGTCCCGGGTGCGGGATCTTCGAGACGGGAACCAGCGCGGTGGTCTTGCGCTCCTTGGAGTCGATCACCGCGATCTTGTCCGACTGGTTCGCCGCCGACATGAAGTAGCGGTGCGTGGAGTCCCAGCCGCCGTCGTGCAGGAAGCGTGCGGCTTCCAGCGTGGTCACGCTGAGCGCATCGATGTTGCTGTAGTTGACCAGCAGCACGTACCCGGTTTCCTTGACGTTGACGATGAACTCCGGATGCTCGTGCGAGGCGACGATCGCGGCCACGCGCGGCTCCGGATGGTACTCCTGCGTGTCCACGGTCACGCCGCGGGTGGAGACGATCTTCTTCGGCTCCAGCGTCGCGCCGTCCATCAGCACGTACTGGGGCGGCCAGTAGGCGCCGGCGATCGCGATCTTGTCCTCGTAGCCCTTGTACTTCGAGGTCTCGACCGAACGCGCCTCCAGACCGATCTTGATCGTGGACACCACCTGCGGCGGATCCATGAACAGGTCGATCATGTCGATCTTCGCGTCGCGGCCGATGGTGAACACGTAGCGTCCCGAGTTCGACGCACGCGAGATGTGCACCGCGTAGCCGGTCGGGATGATGCTGATGATCTTCTTGGTGTCCCCATCGATGAGTGCCACCTCGCCGCTGTCACGCAGCGTGACGGCGAAGATGTTCTCGATATTGTACTTGTTCATCTTCTTGGTAGGCCGCTTGTCCACGGGGACCACGACCTTCCACGTTTCCTTCATCTCCTTCATGCCCCACTCGGGCGGCGCCGGCGGTTCGTGCTGGAGGAAGCGTGCCATGATGTCGATCTGCTGCTCGGTCAACTGGCCCGAGGTACCCCAGTTCGGCATGCCCGCCGGGGTACCCATGTTGATCAGCACCTTCAGGAACTCCGTGCCGCGCTGCTGGGTGATGTCGGGGGTCAGCGGCTTGCCGGTCGCGCCCTTGCGCAGCACGCCGTGGCAGCCCGCGCAGCGTTCGAAGTAGATCTTCGTCGCCTGGTCGAACTCGTCCTGTGTGATGTCGGGTGCACCGGGGCTGGTGACCATCTTGAGGTCCTGATGCATGGTCGGCGCTCCACGGTACCGCAGGTCCTCGCCGATGGTGCCCGGGTGGCCGGTCTTCTCGGCCGCCGTCGCCGCCCCGCTCATCGCGATCGCGGCGATACCGCACGCGACGCTGATCAATCTGCTCCTGAACGTTCTCATTGATAGCTCCTGGATTCGGTTTTCAGTTCAAGTACCGCAAATACCACAAAAAACGCTTTATGCTTATGAAACCTCTGCGTCATAATATAACGAAAAGCCGGAGAGGGAATGCTTGCGATGCATCAAAGTTCGCTGCGCATCGACTGCCCTCGCAACGACCGGTAGAGGCTTCGAAAGTCCGAGCGATTCGATCGGGAATGTGCTGATCCATATCAAAAATTGCCGCACGCGCCTCTTCTAAGATAGAGTTGCGACGATTTGTCGCAGGGCCTTTGCCCAGCGCCTCGCGACCGGATTCCACCATCACCGCCACAAGGGGTACCCAGAGATGCAAGACGACGACAAGGACCAGCCCTTCATGCAGAAGGTGCTCGATAACCATTTCCTGCTGCTGTTCATCGGCCTCGCGGTTCCAACGCTCACTTACATCGTATGGGGCGTGATGGAACTGGTGTCGCTGCCGATCGCCAACCCCTGAGCGCAGGAACGGCGATCGACTCACAGAATAACCCGACGCGTGACCGGACATCACGCTGCGGAACACTCACCAGGAGAAACAGCCAATGACGAGCATTTCACCTCCCAGCGACAAGCACTGGTGGAAAGAACCGATTGAGAAGGCCGAACTGATCTGGATCGCGATCGTCGTCGTGTGGGGCATCATCCTCACGCTGATGATGCCGTTCTGGCACGTGTACGGCAAACAGAACCTCTCGAGCGAGGCCTACAAGACCACGCCCGAGGTCTACATGAAAAAGGTGCAGGCCGGCGTGGACCAGTACACGGTGCGCACCGACAACGGCAAGCCGGTCGTCAAGCCGCCGGTGGGCAGCGACGTGTACATGCTGGGCCGTCTCTGGGAATGGTGGCCGGTGCTCGAACTGCAGGTGGGCCAGAGCTACCGGCTGCACCTCGCCTCGATGGACTGGCAACACGGCTGGTCGCTGCAACCGGCGAACCTGAACGTCCAGGTACTGCCCGGCTACGACATGGTAATGACCGTCACCCCCAACAAGGTCGGCGAGTACTCCATCGTCTGCAACGAATACTGCGGCATCGGGCATCACATGATGCTCGGCAAGATCCACGTGGTGGAGTGAGGGAGCGATGAACGCCAACACAGACTTCAGAATCTGCCCGGAATCGGGCCTCAAGATCCACCGCCCCGCCGAGGCCCTGATCAAGGCCAACGCGGTGCTCGCCGTCGTGTTCCTGCTCGTCGGTGGCGTGCTGGGCCTGCTGGTCGGCCTGACGCGCTGGCCGGAAGTGCACCTGCTGCCCGCCGACGCCTTCTACAAGGTCCTCACCGGTCACGGCATCAACGTGCTGATCTTCTGGATCATCTTCTTCGAGGTGGCGGTGCTGCACTTCGCGTCCGCGGTGCTGCTGAACAGCCGCATGGCGACGCCGAAGCTCGGCTGGGCCTCGACCGGCCTGATGCTGGTCGGCGCACTGCTGAACAACTACGCGGTGCTGGTCAAGGGCAACTCGAGCGTCATGATGACCTCGTACGTGCCGCTGCCCGCCGACACGCTGTTCTACGTCGGGCTGATCCTGTTCGCGGTCGGCGCGCTGATCCACTGCTTCATCTTCCTGGGCACGCTGGTGATCGCTCGCGGTGAGCGTACCTACGAGGGTTCGCTGCCGCTGGTGAGCTTCGGCGCGCTGGTGGCCTGCATCATCGCGATCTTCACCATCGCCTCGGGCGCGGTGATCCTGATCCCGACGCTGGCCTGGAACCTGGGGCTGATCTCGCACGTGGACCCCGGCGTCTACCGCCTGATCTGGTGGGCCTTCGGCCACTCCTCGCAGCAGATCAACGTGGCCACCCATGTATCGATCTGGTACCTGACGGCAGCCCTGCTGTTCGGCGCCAAGCCGCTGTCGGAGAAGGTCAGCCGCTTCGCGTTCTTCCTGTACATCGCCGTGCTGCAGATCGCCAGCGCCCACCACCTGCTGGTGGACCCGGGCCTCAGCGCCGAGTGGAAGATCTTCAACACCAGCTACGCGATGTACCTGGCGGTGATGGCGAGCATGGTGCATGGCCTGACGGTGCCGGGCTCGATCGAGGCGGCACAGCGTGCACACGGCCTGAACTCGGGCTTCTTCGAGTGGCTGCGCAAGGCGCCGTGGGGAAACCCGGTGTTCTCGGCGATGTTCCTGTCGCTGGTGGGCTTCGGTGTACTGGGCGGCATCACCGGCGTCGTGATGGGTACCGAGCAGATCAACCTCGTGATCCACAACACGATGTACGTTCCGGGCCACTTCCACGGCACGGTGGTCGTCGGCACCACGCTGGCGTTCATGGGCATCACGTACTGGCTGGTGCCGGTGCTGTTCCGCCGTGACCTGATCCTGAAGGGCGTGGCGCGCTGGCAGCCCTACGTGTTCGCGGCCGGCATGTCGGGCGTGGCGCTGTTCCTGATGGGCGCCGGCACGCTGGGCGTACCGCGCCGTCACTGGGACATCCTGTTCTCGAGCGCCGGCGCCGGCAACGGCTACGAGTTCTCGGCAGCCGCGTTGACGCTGATGAGCCTGAACGGACTGTCGGCGGTACTGGCGGCGCTCGGTGGCGCGATGTACATCGGTGTGGTGGTCGGCTCGATCCTGTTCGGCCGCAAGCTGGCCGAGAACGAGAAGGTCGGCACACTGATGGTGCGCGCGGCTCCGCCGGCGGAGAAATACCACAACATCGGTATGGGAACGATCACCATCCCGGGCACCATGGTGCTGGTCGGTGTGTTCTTCGTGGCCTTCGCCCTGTACTATTTCATCAACTGGAAGTTCCTGGCCGAAACCTGGGGACTGAGCTGATACGCTACTCCCGTCCGGGGTGCCCCGCGGCCCCCGGACGGCTTTCCCTCGTTCAACGACTCCGTACAGCGAGCCGCCCCGCATGACCCACCGCGAGATCATCGATCTGTTCAAGCTGCGCATCGGTGCCCTGATGGCGCTGACCGCGGTCGCGGGTTACGTGGTCACTCCCGGCGTTCGCCTGTCTTCCCCCGAATTGCTGCTCCTGGCCCTCGTGGTGCTGGGAGCCTCGGCTGCTGCCGGTGCCTTCAACCAGTTCGCCGAGCATGACCTCGACGCGAAGATGGCCCGCACCTCCAGGCGCCCCTTCGTTACCGGTGCCGCGAACCCCGACCGCCGCTGGCTCGGGTTGATCGCCGCCCTGCTGCTCGTCTCGGTCTCGCTGGCCGGATGGGTCTTCAACCTCGCCGTGGCCTTCCATGTGTTCATGGGGGCATTCTTCTACGGCGTGATCTACACCCTGTGGCTGAAGCGCCGCACGCCGCTGAACATCGTGATCGGTGGCGCGGCCGGCAGTTTCGCCGTGCTGGCGGGCGCCGCCGCCGCTAATCCGGGCTTCAGTCCGGAATCGGCGCTGCTCGCCGTCGTGCTGTTCCTGTGGACGCCGCCGCATTTCTGGGCGCTCGCGATCGTGCTGCACAAGGACTACGAGGCAGCCGGCGTGCCCATGCTGCCGGTGGTCAAGGGCGACGCCGCGGCCGCGCGCATCATTCTCCTGAACACGGTCGTGTTGTGCGTGGTGTCGCTGCTGCCGTTCCTGTTCGACATGGGCTGGATCTATCTGGCCGGTGCGCTCGCGGGCGGAGCCTACTTCATCCATCGCAGCGTGCAACTCGTCGCATCCCCGACGCGCGAAGCGGCACTGAAGTGCTTCGTCGCCTCACTGGTCCAGCTGTCGGCGGTGCTGCTCGCCGCGATGGTGGACGTATTCGCCAGGTGATCGCTGTTGAAACCCGTCGTATCGGTACTGTTCTCGGCTCTGCTGACGTTTTACTGCTGGCACGCGAACGCGCAGTCACACGGCGGCGCGCACGCGCCGACCGAAGCGCATGGCTCCAGCCATGCGCACCCGGGCTCGCCCCTTCCGCCTGAGCCGTCGACACCACCTTTCGACCGGGACCTGGCACTGGCGACCAGCCAGGCGGCGCTCGGTCGCACGGTCGGCGACTACACGTTCAGGGACATCGAGGGCACGCCGCGTCGTCTCGCGGATTACCGCGGCAAGCCGCTGGTGATCAGCCTGATCTACACCAGCTGCTACCACATCTGCCCCACCACCACGCGCCACCTCGCGGAGGTCATCGAGCGCGCGCAGGAAGTGCTCGGCATCGACAGCTTCGCGGTGGTCACGCTCGGCTTCGACGCCGTGCGCGACACCCCCGAGGCGATGCGCGAGTTCGCGAAGGCGCAGAAGGTGGCCGCGGTCCACTGGGACTTCCTGTCCGGCGATGCGCCGACGATCGATGCCTTCGCGCGCGAGCTGGGATTCCAGTTCCGCCCTGCCGGCGGCGGCTTCGACCACCTGCTGCAGACAACTATCCTCGACGCCGACGGCGTGGTGCGTCGCCAGGTCTACGGCCTCGACTACGACACGCCGTTGCTGATCGAACCGATCAAGCGTCTGCTCTACGGCGAGAAGATCACCGATGGTTTCTTCGAGCGGATGACGAACAAGTTCCGCCTGTTCTGCACGGTCTACGATCCGGCTTCGGACAGCTACCTGTTCGACTATTCGATCTTCGTGGGCCTCGCGATGGGCGTCGTGATGGGAATCTTCTTCGTGTACCTGCTGATCCGGGAGTGGCGCCACAGCGCACGCTCGCGCTCCGCGGGCACGAACTGACACAAACGGAGCGGGAAGTACGTGATCCGCAAGACACAGGAACTCCTCGACGGAGCGTTCAAACGCATCGAGTCCGCGTTCAATGTCGCCTTCGGCCCGCACTGGAACCCGTGGTATCAGCTGGGCGCGCTGTCGTTCTATTTCTTCTGGATCGTCTGCATCAGCGGCCTCTACCTGTACATCTTCTTCGACACCAGCATCAACGGTGCCTACGAGTCGGTCGAGCGGCTCACCGTCGAGCAGTGGTATCTGGGCGGCGTGATGCGCAGCCTGCACCGCTATGCCTCGGATGCAATGGTCGTGACGGTGACACTGCACCTCGTGCGCGAGTTTGCGAAGGGACGTTTCCGTGGTCCGCAGGCCTTTTCGTGGATCAGCGGAGTGCCGTTGCTGTGGCTGCTGTTCGCCGCCGGCATCGGCGGCTACTGGCTGGTGTGGGACCAGTTCGGCCAGTACGTGGCCCAGATCACCACCGAGTGGCTGGAACGCCTGCCGGTGATCAGCGACTCGCTGGCCCGCACATTCCTTTCCAACGCCACCCTGAGCGATCGCCTGTTCTCGCTGCTGGTGTTCATGCACATCGCAATCCCGCTGTTCCTGCTGCTCGGGATGTTCATCCACGTGAACCGGCTGAAGCTGGCGCGCACCGAGCCCGCACGCGGACTGGCGATCGGAGTGGTGCTCGCGATGATCGTGCTGTCGCTGCTGAAACCGGCGATCAGCATGGCGCCGGCCGATATGTCGATCGTACCCGCGGAGGTTCCGCTCGACTGGTTCTACATGAACTTCTATCCGCTGCTCGATCGCGTGGATCCGCTGTACGTGTGGCTACTGCTGGCCGGCGTAACCGGCGTCCTGGTGGTACTGCCGTGGCTGTCGCCATCGAAGCAGACCGCGGCCGCGGCCGCGGTCGTCGACCCCGCCAACTGCAACGGCTGCACCTGGTGTTTCCAGGACTGCCCGTACGAGGCGATCACGATCGTTCCGCATTCTTACAAGAAGGGCATGCGCCAGGCGCTGGTGGATCCCGACCGCTGTACCGCATGCGGCATCTGCGCCGGTTCCTGCCCGTCGGCGACGCCGTTCCGCCACGTCGAGGAACTGGTATCCGGCATCGAGATCCCGGGCTACCCGGTCGACCGCCTGCTCGACGACGCGATGGCGAAAGTCGACACACTCGGCGGCGAGGCACGCGTGATGGTGTTCGGCTGCGATCACGCGCTGGCCATCGAACGCATCGAACGCGAGGGTGTGGTTGCGCTCAGCCTGCCCTGCGTGGGCATGCTGCCGCCGTCGTTCGTCGATTACATTGCGCGCCAGGACAAGGTCGACGGCGTGCTGGTCAGCGGTTGCTGCAGCGGGGACTGCTTCTATCGCAAGGGCAACACGTGGACCGAGGAACGCTTCGCGAGCCAGCGTATGCCGCATCTGCGCACCTCGGCCGGACACGACAAGGTCAAGGTGTCGTGGGCAGGGATCTTCGAGGGTGAACGGCTGGCGGCCGACATCGAGGAGTTCCGTTCGGGTCTGCAACGCAAGAACACGGCTGGCGCCACGCAGGCTGCCGACGAGACGGAGGCTGCGCAATGAGTTCGACAGATTCCGTCCGCTGGATCGGACAGGCCGCCGCCTACGGCGTGTTCGTGCTTTTCGTCGGCTATTTCTCGAATTCGCCTGGCTACCAGCATCTGGCGCCGGACCAGGCGATGCTGAAGCTGAGCCTTCGGCATTCGGGCCAGGTACTCGGGGAGTGCAAGCAGATGTCCGCCGAGGACCTCGCCCGCCTGCCGCCGACGATGCGCGCGCCGCTGGATTGCCCGCGCGAACGCTCCCCGCTCGAGATCGAACTCGAGGTGAACGGCGAGACACGGCTCAGCGAACGCGTGGAACCGCGCGGCCTGCACAGCGACGGCATGGCATCGATCTACCACCGCCTGAACGTGCCGGCCGGACCGACCCGGCTGAAGGTGCGCATGAAGGACCACGTGGACCAGCAGGAATTCCCTTACGCCGTCGAGCAGGAGGTCGAACTGCGTCCCGGGCAGGTGCTGGTGATCGACTTCGACTCGCAGGAAAAGCGCTTCGAGTTCCTCTGAAGCGTGGCGAGCGCTGCGCGCGCGTCTCAGCGCGGACCGATACGCTCCAGCATCTCGAAGCTCGCCAGCGCGAGCGCGAGGATGATGACGAAATAGATGATGTTACGGTACGGCAACGGCGCACCGTGCATGCGCTCCAGCGTCCTGAGCGCCCAGTCGGCGGCGAAGTACAGGGCAACCCCGACGATGGTGAACAACACGATTTCCAATTCAGGCTCCTCCGCGCGCAGTGCGTCCGCGAGACTGCGGCGCGCGGCCAAGGGTAATCGATGAAACGCGTAGCCGGAAGCGTCGCGTTCACGCTGCGGGCGCACGTCGCGACGATCCTGCTCGCGGCGCTGGCGATCGGTGTGCTCAGCGCCGGCATCCGCCACGTCGAGTCCGGCCTGGCCTGCGCCGATCGCGCCGTATGCTACGGGCAGATCGGCCACACGCAGGCAGCCGGTGCGCCGGCCATCGACGCGCGGCGGGCACTGACGCCACAGTCGTGGGCGAAGCGCGCACACCGCCTGCTCGCCAGCGCGCTCGTGGTACTCGCGCTGGCACTGGTATATCGCACGCGCAAGGCGGGCCTGCGCTCAGGGCCAGCCGCGGTGATTCCACTGACGATGGTCGCGCTGCTGCTGGCGCTGGCGATCGTAGGGCCGATGAGCCACCTGAAGACGCTCCCCGGCATCGCCACCGTGAATCTGCTCGGCGGCACCGCGCTGGCGGCGCTGGCGTGGCGCCTGCTGCTCACGCTGGCTCCTGAAACCCGTTACCGCAGCACGAGCGTGCTGCGCCACGGCACGCGCATCGCGTTGCTGTTGCTGGTACTGCAGATCGTCTCCGGCGCCTGGGTCAGCGCAAATTTCGCCGGGCTGGCCTGCTCCGGACTTCCCGGCTGCATCGACACACCAGCCGTTGCCGTCGCACCATCGGCTCCCGCGCTGGCACCGGCCAGGGAACTCGCGCTCGACCCCGCGGGCCGCGTGGTTACCGACGCGACCGCGTTCACGATCAACACACTGCACCGGGTCGGCGCGCTGGCGAGCGCGCTGGCGCTCGGCCTTGCCTGCCTGCTCGCGGCGCGGGCGCGGATTCCGGCGCGCTCGTGGATGCCGCTGGCGCTGCTGCTTGCCCTGCAATGCGCGCTCGGCGTCGGGACGCTCGCCACCACGCTGGCACTGCCGCTCACGCTGGCACACGGCCTGCTTTCGACGTTGCTGTTGCTGGCCGCGCTACGCTTCGACCACGCACTGCAGGATCCGACCGGGGGAACCCTCCGATGAATCGCGCCGCCGCATTTCTCGTCGCCATCGCCGTGCTGGTCGGGACCTGGCAAGCCACGCGTCATTTCGCCGAACTGGTCAGGGGCCAGAACGCACTGCCGGTCATCGAGACGCTCGGGGGAGATTTCTCGCTGCCGGCCACCACCGGCGAGACGCTGTCGCTGAGCGGCTTCCGCGGCCGGCTGGTGCTGCTCAACTTCGGCTTCACGAGTTGCCCCGACGTCTGTCCGGCGGTGCTCGCGCGCATGCGCCAGCTGCTGCTCGGCCTGGGAGACGCCGCCGCCGAAGTGCAGCCACTTTTCGTGACGGTGGACCCCGCGCGCGACACGCTCGAGGTGCTGAAGCCCTACCTCGGCTATTTCCATCCGGCCTTCATCGGCCTGAGCGGAACGGAGGAGCAGGTCCGCGCCGCGGCCGAGCTGTTCAAGGTCTATTACGCGCGCGAGGAAAGCCCGCAGATCGGTTACGGCTTCACGCACAGCGATCGCATCTACCTGATCGATCGCGAAGGGCGCGTGCGCGCCACCTTCGCCGCGTACACCACCGATGACGAGATGCTCGCCGCCGTGCGCCAGCTGATCGACGAATGAGCCCGGAGACCTTTCCCGCATGAACCAATCGTCCCGCATACCCGTACCGGCTCCGGCCGTTGCTTCGTGGATCTGGCTCGGCGTCTGGGCGCTGATCGCGGCCGGCGTACTCGCGATCCTGCTCGGCTTGTCGCGCACGCCGGTGCTGCACGACTTCGTCCCCGGCACGCAGTGGTTCCGCGTCGCACTGGTCGCGCACGTCGACCTGTCGGTGCTGGTGTGGTTCGTGGCCGGTGCAGGCGCGCTGTGGACGCTGTACCTCGGGCCGCGACACCGGCCGGCCACCGGCGCCGCACTGTTGTTCGCGCTGGTCGGCACGGTGGCGATCAGCACGGCGCCGTTCGCGGGCGCCGAGCGCGCGCTGATGGCCAACTACGTTCCGGTGCTGCAGCACCCATGGTTCTACGCCGGACTGCTGGCCGTCGGCACGGCACTGGGGATACAGGCCGGCAGCTATCTGCTGGCGTTCGCACGCGGTCCGCGCGATGCCGACGGTCCGATCGGTCTCGCGCTCGCGCTCGCGGCCGTGAGCGCGTTGCTCGCGCTGCTCGCGGTCGGCGTGAGCTGGGTGCGCATGCCGCCGGATGCGGCGGACGAACGCTATTTCGAACTGCTGTTCTGGGGCGGTGGCCACGTGCTGCAATTCATGCACACGATCCTGATGCTGGTCGCCGCGCTGCTGCTGTTGCGCGGCGCCGGACTCGCGCCGCCGGGCACCGACACGACGCACCGCGCGCTGTTCGCGCTGAGCGCGCTGCCGCTGCTCGGCGTGCCGTGGCTGCTGACGATCGACCCGGCAGTGGCCGGCTACGTGACCGGCTACAGCGAACTGATGCGCTGGGGCGGCACCGCGTGCATACCGCTGCTGCTGCTCATGGCCGCCGGGCTACGCCGCGGGTCACTGACCGACATCGGCGCGCGGACACTGCAGTCGGCGCTGTTCTGGTCGCTCGCGCTGTTCGCCGGCGGCGGCATCCTCGGTTTCCTGATCCAGGGTTCGAACACGGTGATACCGGCGCACTACCACGGCTCCATCGTCGGCGTCACGCTGGCCTACATGGGCGTGTTCTACCTGCTGTTGCCGATGCTCGGTTATCCGCTCGCGCTGCCGCGCACGGCGCGCTGGCAGCCGGTGGTCTACGGCATCGGCCAGGTCATGCACATCGCCGGGCTGGCGTGGACCGGCGGCCACGGCGCGCAGCGCAAGACCGTCGGCACCGCCGAGGGAATGAGCCGCGTGCAGGAAATCGTCGGCATGGGGCTGATGGGCACGGGCAGCCTGGTCGCCGTGATCGGCGGCACGATGTTCCTGGTGGTCGTGCTGCTCAGCGTGCGTCGCGCGCGCCGCTCACGCCGCTGAGCGTCCGCGCGCCGCGGTCCGCTGGACGCAGAACGCCTACTCGATCTGGGCCAGTGCGATCTCGGCGGCGCGCGCCTCGCGCTTCTCGCGCCGCTTGCGCTTGTCGACCAGCGGAGGGCAGCGGTGTTCGTCGTGGTAGACGACCTGGCACTCCAGGCAATAGTGGCACTCGTTCTCGATGATCTCGCCGGTCGGACGTATCGCGCCGATCTGGCACTGCGCGGCGCAGGTCTGGCAGGGATTGCCGCACTCGCGGCGCCGGCGCAGCCAGTCGAAGATGCGGAAGCGCGTGAAAAAGCTGAGCGCCGCGCCCAGCGGACACAGGTACTTGCAGTAGAACTTGCTGTTGAACGCCGACACCACGATCAGCCCGACCGCATAGATCACGAACGGCCAGTCGCGCACGAAATGCAGCGCGAACACCGTCTTGAACGGCTCGACCTCGGCGACGGTCGCCGCGCTCGACATCGAATCGAGCGAAAGGCCGAACAGCGCGATCAGGATCAGGTACTTGATCGCCCACAGACGCTCGTGGACCATCGCGGGAAACTCGAACTTGCGCCATTGCAGCCGCTCGGCGGCGGTGTGGATCAGTTCCTGGATCGCACCGAACGGACACAGCCAGCCGCAGTAGACACCCCTGCCCCACAGGATGATCACCACCGCGACGAAGCTCCACAGGATGAACGTCACCGGTTCGAGCAGCATCGTCTCCCACGAAAAGCCACCGGCGAGCACGTGGTTGAACGCCAGCATGTTGACGATCGACAACTGCCCCATGCAATAGAAGCCGACGAAGCCCACCGTGAACAGCAGGTAGCCGATGCGCACGCGCCGGAACAGCGCCGGGCGCAACACCAGCCAGTCCTGGAACACCAGCATCGTGACCAGGAAGCCGAGCGCCGCCAACAGCACCGCGATACGCAGCCAGCGATCCTTCCACAACTGCATCCACTCGGGTTCTTCCCCGGCAGATTGCGCCAGCGGGGTCGCGGGCAATCCGCCGGTTCGCCGGGGGGCGGGCCGGCGCACGGCCACCTCATGCCCTTCGTGTCCTTCCTGCCATTCGTGTTCTTCGTGCTCGTCGTGCGTGAACTCGTGTGCCGCGCGTGGCAGGCCGAGCGCAGCCGCCACCTCCTGCGCCGAGCGCATCAAGCTCTGGTTCAGCACCATCACCGTGATCGTCGCGCCGCTGATCGCGTCGATGCCGTGATAGCCCTCACCATCGTCGGCGCCCACCCGCACGCGGTCCTTCGCGGCAATCCCCGCGTACTGGGAAAGGAAGCCTTGCAGATCCGCGTCCTTCACGCCGATCACGAGAATCGGCTCCTCGTGGGCGACGATCGTCGCCGCGGCAATCGTCGCGTCCGGTCGCAACCCGACCAGCACCGAAATCGGTTTGCCGGAGTAGGCCGGCACCGGAAAGATCTCGTCGCTCAGGAAGACCCAGCCCTGCAACGCATCGCCGGTATACACGGCGCGCGCACGCACGGCCTCGAGCGTGCCGCCGACGCGTCCGGCCTGCGGAAACACCTTGCGGACCGTCTCGATGTCCAGCGATTCGAGGCGCCAGACCGGTCCCGCCACGGCGCAGGAACACAGCAGTACGACGGCCAGCAGCACACCCAGCGACCGGGTCAGCACGCGATACGAGACGCTCATGATGGCGATGGATCTCCTGCGACCGGCACACCCACCGCACCCGTTGCGCGTCCGTGACCGGTGTCCCGCATGCCGCAAATGATAAGGCACTTCGCGCTCGCCACGAATTGCCGATGCGTCACACAAATTCCTGCCGCCGCCCAACCATGCCATGCCGGGTGCCGCAAGAGAATGATTTGCGTCATTGTTCGCGCGCTCGAAACTGGATCGGCCGGGCAACGCGGCGGATCATTGGCAGCCTGATCCGCTGATCCGGGGAGCGCCTTGACCCGTCATCCGTGCCTGCACCGATCCATCGTCGCGTGCTTCGTCGTGCTGCCGGCACTCGGTGGACCGGCGTTCGCGGGCGCCGGTGACGATGCGGTCAACGAGCGGCCGCCGGTCACGCGCGCACAGCGCGAAAACCACTGGGGTGTCGATTGCGAGCGGCTGCGGCAGGAGCTGCTGCAATGGGAGCGTCCGGCTGCCACGGCAACCGAGCTCGCCCGCTGGCACGAGGCGCTGGCCCTGTGCGCCGCGATCCACAACACCCCGGGCACGCCCGACGCCGGTTCCTGCCCGGACTACGCCGGGGCACGGCGCGTGATCGCCGACACGCGCGGCGACGCCGGACCCGGCCTGATGTCACGACTGAGGAGACCTCTCGCATGCGAACCCTGAGAAACACGCTCGCCGTCACGATCGGCGCCTGTTCGCTCACCGCCCCCGCCTGGGCGGCGCCGGAGGCCGGCGCGAAAGCGATGCTCGAGGAAGTCGTGGTCACTGCGCGCCGCGTGCCGCGCATCGTCATGGAAGCGAGTGAGACCGTCAGCGTGATCGACCACGAGCAGTTGCGCCGCAACACCGCGTACGGGCTGGCCGACGCGATGCGCGGCCTGCCCGGGCTGCAGGTCACGGACGGCGGCCAGCCCGGACTCAAGCGCGTGCGTATCCGCGGCGAGGAGTCGCGGCGGACCGCGATCCTGCTCGACGGCCAGGAGATCACGGACCACTGGGAGTACGGCACGCCGCTCAGCCTGAACCCGCTGCTGGTCGAGCGCATCGAGGTGGTGCGCGGTTCCGGCTCGGTGCTCTACGGTCCGCGCGCGCTGAGCGGCGTGGTCAACTTCATCACCCGCAAGGGCGGCACCGAGCCGCTGCAGTTCGAGGCGAGTTCGGGCTGGAATTCCGCCACCGACGGGCGCGAGCGCTTCGCCAGCGTGTTCGGCGACCTCCAGGGTCTCGGTTACCGTCTGGCCGTCTCCGACGCCGACCACGACGAGCGCGACACGCCCGACGGTGAGATCGAGAACACCGCCTTCGACAACAACAGCGTCTACGCCTGGATTGGGCGCGACTTCGGCGCGCACCGCATCGAACTGCTGTACGACCGCTACGAATCGGCCACCGACGTGTTCGTCGAGGAAGAACAGCGGACGGCCTTCCCGCTCACCGATTTCCGCATCGACGTGCCGCAGCGCGACCGCGAGAAGGTCGGGCTCAGTTACCAGTGGCGTGATGTGGCCGGTTTCCTCCCGCTGGTAAAGGTGCAGGCGAACCGCGCACGCAACGACCGGCAGTTCGATACCTTCAGCAGCACCTTCGTTCCCGGGCCGCGCCCGGTGGCGACGGATCGCAGCGTCTACAGCGACGCCGAGCTGGAAATGGACGACGTGGTGGCGCAGTTCGACTGGATCCCGGCGCACGACCACTACATCGTGAGCGGAATCCACTACAGCGAGGAACGCGTGGCACAGGACCGTCACGTCGACACGGTCACCAACGGCACCACCGGACGCCCCGAGGACATCCGTGACGAGGCCGCGATCGAAACGCTCGCGCTGTTCGTGCAGGACGAGTGGCATGTCGGCGAGCGCAGCACGCTGACGGTCGGCGCGCGCCAGTACCGCGTCGAAGGCAGCCTCGACGAGACCAACCGCGCCGGACTGACTCCCGGCGAGAACGACGACTCACACCTGATCGCCAATCTCGGCCTCAGCCACGAACTGGGCGACAACGTCGTGCTGCGCGCCAACGTCGCGCAGGGCTACGTGTACCCCTCGCTGCTGCAGTTCGCGATCGGCGCCTACGCAGCGTCGCGCTACGTGAACCCCAACCCGGATCTGGAACCGGAGACTGCCTTGTCGTGGGAAGCCGGGGTACGCGTGCGCGCGCGCGACTGGGTGTTCGACGCCGGCGTGTTCCGCAGCGAATCGGAGGATTACATCGATCACGTGTTCTGCGCCCCGACCGACGGCTGCATCACGAGCCGCGACAAGCGTTACGTGAACATCGGCGAATCCGAGGCGCAGGGCGTCGAACTCTACGCCAGCCGCGCCGAAGGCACACAACGCTGGCGGCCCTACGCCAGCCTCACCTGGATGGAGCGCGAGAACCGCTACGAGACCTTCACGACGAAGGACACCGGCGTGCCCGAACTGAGCGGGTCGCTGGGCGTGGTCTGGGAGCCCGCGTTCGCCGCCGCGCTGGACGGCTGGCTCGACCTTGCGTTGCGCGGCGAGACACGCTCGAAGCGCGAGGAACCGTCGAGCAGCGGCACGCCGGTGTTGCAGGGCGACGACGCGTGGCTGACCCTGAACCTCAGCGGTGGCCTGCAGTTCGGCGCACGCCAGCAGTTGGGCCTCGTGATGGAACTCGAAAACCTGAACGACGAGCGCCATTCGACGTCGGCCGAGAACCTGCTCGCGCCCGGGCGCAGCGTCTCGGCACGCGTGACGCTGGCGCTCTGAGGCGCCGGCCACCGGATCCGCGGCGGACGGAGGACCCGGATGATCGCGTTGTTCAACATGGGTTTTCGCGCCTTCTTCCTCGGCGCGGCGCTGTTCGCGATACTGTCGATGGGGTTGTGGACGGCGGTGTGGGGAGGCTGGCACCAGCCGCGACTCGCCGGCATCACCGTGACCCAGTGGCATGCGCACGAGATGATCTACGGCTACTCGCTGGCCGTGGTCGCCGGTTTCCTGTTGACCGCGATCCGTAACTGGACCGGCATGCAGACGCTGCAGCGCGCGCCGCTCGCGCTCGCGTTCGCGCTGTGGGCGATCGCACGGCTCACCTTCGCCGCCGCCGGCAGTTTCATCACGGTCGCGGCGGTCGCCGACCTGCTGTTCGCCCTGACGCTCACCCTGGCCTGCGGTATACCTCTGGTGCGCGCGCGTCAGTGGCGCCAGATGGCGATCCTGTCGAAGCTGGTGCTGCTCGGCATCGGCAACGCGCTGTTCTACGCGGGCGCCTTCGGTCTGCTGGAACACGGCGTTTACTGGAGCCTCTACGGCGCGTTCTACATCGTGCTCGCGCTGATCCTGACCATGATGCGCCGGTTGATCCCGTTCTTCACCGAAAGCGGGGTGCAGCCACGCGTCAAGCTGCGCAACGCGCTGTGGCTCGACATGTCGAGCCTGGTGCTGCTGCTGCTGTTCTGGGTCTGCGAGGTGTTCCTGCGCTGGCACGCCGTGGCGGCGCTCGCCAGTGCGCTGATGTTCCTGGTCAACGCCACGCGGCTCGCGCTCTGGTACACGCCGGGAATCTGGAGCCGACCGCTGCTGTGGAGTATGCACCTGTCGTTCGCGCTGATCACGACGGGCTTCCTGCTGCATGCGCTGGGCGCGCTGGGCGCGCTCGGCCCATCGCTCGCGCTGCACACCTTCGCGCTCGGCGGCATCGGGTTGATCACGCTGTCGATGATGGCGCGCGTGTCGCTGGGGCACACCGGGCGCAGCGTGCAGGCGCCGCCGCGAATCACGGGATTCATGTTCGGTATGCTGCTGGGCGCGGTGGCGCTGCGCGTGGCGGGACCGATGCTGTACCCGGCCGCGTACCCGCTGTGGATCCTCGGCGCGCAGATCGCGTGGATCGCCGCCTTCGCGGCCTTCGCCGCGGTGTGGGCGCCGATCCTGCTGCGGCCACGCATCGACGGGGGGCCGGGCTGATCCCCTGCCGGGCACCGGCTCACGCAACCGGTGATCCGGGAAATAATCCTTTGCCTGGTCCGAGCGCAGCCGTTACCATGCGCGCGCCATGTGGTCACGCTGTATCTTCCACATCGGATTTGCCCTCCCGGCCGGTCTGTTCGCCTGCGCCCTCGTTCTGGGGAGCGGGGCGGCGCACGCCTTCGATCTCGACGGCAACGGCGTCTCCGACCTGCTGTTCCGCGACCGCTCGCAGGGCGATCACCGGCTCGAGATCGTCCTGAACGATCGCTCGGGCCCGTTTGCCCGCCGCAGCCTGCTGCTCGCCACCGGTGACGATCCGGATCTGGCCTTCGACGTGCGCAGCGGCGACTTCGACGGCGACGGCCGCAGCGACATCCTGACCCGCAGCCTGCGCACCGGCTCGCTGCGCGTGCGCCTGATGGACGGGACGACGATCCGCTCGCAGCGCTTGCTCACCGAAGTGCCGGCCGGGCTGACCGACACCCTGGAGGCCATCGCGGACTTCGACGGCAACGGCACCGACGATCTGCTCGTGCGCACCGGCGCGGATTTCACCTGGTCCGTGTACCCGGTGGACGGCACCACGGCGAGCAGCGCATCGAGCGGTGCCACCGGGATCCCGCAGCGCGCCGCGATGCGCCTGGTCGCAGCGGCGGACTTCGACGGCGACGGACAGGCAGACATCCTGCTGCGCAACGCGAACACGCTGACCTGGGTCCTCTACCGCATGAAAGGCGCGCAGGTCGTCTCGGCCGCAGTAGTCGGGGCACTGCCCCCGGACCCGCGCTGGGAACTGCAGACAGTGGACGATTTCGACCGCGACGGGCGCGCAGACCTGCTGCTGCGCCAGCGTGACACCGGCGCCTGGTGGACAGGCTTCATGGACGGCGCGGCGGTCAAGACGGTTTCCGGGTCGACCGATATCCCGACGGCCCGCGCCTGGGCGCTGCAGGCGACGGCCGACTTCAACGGCGACGGTTTCACCGACGTGCTGCTCTCCCGGCGCGACACCGGGGCCGTATATACAACCCTGCTGATGGGGCGCGCGCGGCTCGACGGCTCAGGCACGGTGGCGCTCGGCTCCGACCCGCAGCGTCGCGTGGCCGGCGCCGCGGACTTCGACGGTGACGGATTCGCCGAGGCGTTGACCATCGACGGCTCCGGCCGCTGGGGATTCGCCACCGTGGCGGGGCGCAGCGCCGGTGCCACGCTTACCCTGCCGCTCCCCGGTGCAGGCCAGCTCCGCTTCGCCTGCGCACCGCCCGCCTACCACGAGTTCGGAGCAATCGAGCCTCCGGCGACCAGCGGCAGCGCATGGGCGTTCCTCGGCTGGTCGCGCCCCGCCACGCGCGAGAACGGCGAAGCACTGTGTCGTCACGAACTCGCCGGCTACCGTGTGCAGGCGAACCGTACGGGCGGCGCCGAGACGCGCACCGTCGCGATCGGCGATCCCGCGACGCGCTGGCAGCTGTTCGAACGCCTGACTCCCGGCGTCTGGTCGTTCCGCGTCTCGGCGCTGGACGAGAACGGCCGTGCCAGCCGACCCGCCGGCCCCCTCACCAAGACCATACCCTGACCCGACTGACTTCCCCGATCCCGCGCGCAGCGGCGGACTTGGCAGCGGTGGCAGCCTTCGGCGACGATGCCCCCAGCCCCCGCGCCAAGGAGTTCCGCCAGTGGCTGTCCCGATATCCCGCCAGTTCATCGACTCACTGTGGATGGAATCGATCGTGCCCTCGCTGTGCGAGTACATCCGGATTCCGGCCCTGTCGCCGCTGTTCGATCCCGACTGGGAACGCCATGGGCACATCGAGCGCGCACTCGGCCTGATCGCCTACTGGTGCCATGCGCATGCGCCGCGCGGAATGCAACTCGATGTCGTGCGGCTGCCGGGGCGCACGCCGCTGCTGTTGCTGGAGATTCCCGGCGATGGCGAGGACACGGTGCTGCTGTACGGCCATCTGGACAAGCAACCCGCGATGAGCGGCTGGTCGCCGGGGCTCGACCCGTGGACGCCAGTGCTGCGCGGCGAGCGGCTCTATGGCCGCGGCGGCGCCGACGACGGTTACGCCGCCTACGCCTCGCTGGCGGCGATACTCGCGCTGCAGCACGCCGGTCTGCCACACGCACGCTGCCTGGTGCTGATCGAAGCAGGCGAGGAATCGGGCAGTCCCGACCTGCCGGCGTACATCGAGCACCTGCGCGAACGTATCGGCACACCGTCGCTGATCGTGTGCCTGGACTCGGGCGCCGGCAACTACGGGCAGTTGTGGCTCACCGTTTCGCTGCGCGGCATGATCGGTGCCCGGCTGCGCGCCGGCGTGCTCGGCGAGGGCGTGCACAGCGGCGGCGCCTCGGGCGTCGCGCCGTCGAGTTTCCGGGTGCTGCGCCAGCTGCTCGCACGGCTCGAGGACGCCGCGACCGGACGCCTGCTGTTGCCGGAACTGTACGTGGAGGTGCCGGCGGACCGCCTGCAGCAGGCAAGCGCAGTCGCCGCCGCGCTCGGCGACGCGGTGTGGCGCGATCTGCCTCTGCTCGACGGTGTGCGCCCGATGGGCGAGGACAACCTCGAGCGCGTGCTGAACCGTACCTGGCGTCCCACGCTGTCGGTGACCGGCGCCGACGGCCTGCCGCCGCTGGAATCCGCCGGCAATGTGCTGCGGACCCACACGGCGCTCGCGCTCAGCATCCGCCTGCCGCCGACCGCCGATGCCGAGGCCGCGTTCGCCGCGGTGCGGCGCACGCTCGAACACGATCCGCCCTGCGGTGCGCGGATCGCGTTCGAGGGCAAGGCGGCCAGCGGCTGGAATGCGCCGGCGCTGGCGCCGTGGCTCGCGCACTCGCTGGCAGACGCCTCAGAACGGCATTTCGGGCGCCCGTTCATGTGCATGGGCGAAGGCGGCAGCATCCCGTTCATGGGCATGCTCGGCGTCTCGTTCCCGTTGGCGCAGTTCATGATCACCGGGGTGCTGGGACCGCAATCGAACGCGCACGGACCCAACGAGTTCCTGCACGTGCCGTTCGCGCGCCGGCTCACGGCCTGCGTGGCGCAGGTGCTGCACGATCACCACGCCGCCCGCTCGTAGGCCCGCGCGGTGCCCGGACATGTTCGGCCCGAACCGTGACACCTGCGCTGGCCGGATCAGCCGCTGACCGTGTAGCCCCCGTCGACGGCCAGCGTCTGACCGGTGATCCAGCTGGCGGCGGAACTGCTCAGGAACAGCACCGCCCCGGCGATGTCCTGCGGCACGCCGAGGCGGCCCGCGGGAGTGCGCGCCAGCGTGGGTGCCGACCACGCGGGATTCTCGAAGGTACTCGCGGTCATGCGGCTCTCGGTCAGCCCGGCGGCGACCGTGTTGACGCGGATGTTGTACTTGCCCCACTCGACCGCGAGCGCGCGCGTGAGCCCGAGCAGCCCCGTCTTGGCGGCGCCATAGCCGGGCACGATGCCGATCCCGAAATACGAACTCATCGACGCGATGCCGATCACCGAGGCCCCGCCCGCGAGCGGGCTGCGCGCCAGCGCGTCGCGGCAGCCGCGCGCCATGCGGTAGGCACTGACCAGGTGCATGTTCACGGCGCGCGCGAACACCTCGGGATCGTACTCGTCGAGTCCCAGGCTCGGCAGCGCGAGCCCTGCGTTGTTGATCAGGATGTCGAGCCGCTGCTGCCCGGCCGCCACGCGCGCGACCTGTTCCGCATCCTCGATGTCGAGTTGCAGGTAGCGGTAGCCGTGCAGATCGGCGTCGTAGTCCCCCGCCGCGGCGCGCGTGCCGGTGATCGTGACGTGGGCGCCGGCATCGCGGTACGCTGCGGCGATCGCCGCCCCGATGCCGCTGGTGCCACCGGTCACCAGCACCTGCGCTGCGCCGAAATCGAAACGCACCTGGTTGCCCACTGTGTCGCTCATGCCGTTCTCCCGTGCCATGAATCACCCCGTCGCGCACAGGCGCAATCTCCCGGCCACTCGAGCGTGGCGGCTGGCGGGGTATGCTGGAATTGGCGGAGAGAGAGGGATTCGAACCCTCGATAGGGGATTAGCCTATACGCCCTTAGCAGGGGCGCGCCTTCAGCCACTCGGCCATCTCTCCGGAAAACTGCGGTGTCGCGGCGATTGCCGCGGGTTTCGTTCAGTGCGCGCCGGGGTCGTCGTCGCTCCCGTGTTCACGCTGGATGCGCTGGTAGATCTCCTCGCGGTGCACGGTTACATCCTTCGGTGCGTTGACACCGAGTCGCACCTGGTTACCCTTGACGCCCAACACCGTGATCGTCACGTTGTCGCCGATCATCAGTGTCTCGCCGACCCGGCGCGTCAGGATGAGCATCTAACCATTCTCCTCTGTGCCGCGGATTCTCCCCGGCCGATCTGTCGCCGACCTCCCTGAAGTACCGCTGTCCCATTTGGGGCGCGGGGGATTATAGAGAATCCTTCCCGGATTCCCAAGCATTGGGCGCACGACCCGCGGACTTCGCGCCGGGTCAGCCTCGGGCCGCGCCGCCCAGCGCCGCGCGCACCCAGCCGGCAACGTGCTCCAGCGCCGCCGGCAGTGCGCTCGCATCGGTGCCGCCACCCTGCGCCATATCGGCCCGGCCGCCCCCCTTGCCACCGACCAGCGGCGCGATCTCGGCCATCAGATCGCCGGCGCGCAGCCGCGCCTCGAGCCCCCCGCCCACACCCGCCACCAGTGCGACCTTGTCGCCATCGACCGTCGCGAGCACGATCACGGCCCGCCCCAGCTTGTCCTTCAGCTGATCGAGCGTGGTGCGCAGGCTCTTCGCATCGGCTCCGTCGAGCCGAGCGGCGAGCACCTTCACGCCGTCGACGTCGACCGCGTTGGCGGCGAGATCCCTGCCACCGCCGCTGGCGAGTTGCACGCGCAGCTTCGCCAGTTCCTTCTCGAGCTGGCGGTTCGCCGCCACCAGCTGCTCGACCTTCTCGACCACGTTGTCCGCGCTTCCCCTGACCAGCTGCGCCAGCCGCTCCTCGCGCTCCTCGAGCCGATCGAACAGCGCGAGCGCGCCGGCGCCGGTGACCGCCTCGATCCGCCGCACGCCGGCCGCGACCCCAGTCTCGGCGGTGATCCGCAGCAGCCCGATGTCGCCGGTGCGCCGCACGTGGGTGCCGCCGCAGAGCTCGACCGAGAAGCCCTCGCCCATGGTCAGCACGCGCACCTCGGTGCCGTACTTCTCGCCGAACAGCGCCATCGCACCCCGGGCGCGCGCGGTGTCCATGTCGGTCAACTCGACCTGCACCGGCGTATTGGCCCGGATCTGCTCGTTGACCAGACGTTCGACCGCGCGCAACTGCTCGCGCGTCAGCGCCTCGAAATGCGCGAAATCGAAGCGCAGCCGCAGCGCATCGACCAGCGAGCCCTTCTGCGTCACGTGCGAGCCCAGCACCTGGCGCAGCGCCGCGTGCAGCAGGTGCGTGGCCGAGTGATTGCGCGCCGTGGCGGCGCGGATCGCGGGTTCGACCCGCGCCTCGACCGTGCTGCCAACCAGCAGTGCACCGTGCGCCACGACGCCGTGGTGCAGCCACAGCGAGCCGGCCCTGGTCGTATCGCGCACCTCGAAACGCACGCCCGGCGCCAAGAGCACGCCGGCGTCACCGACCTGTCCGCCCGACTCGGCGTAGAACGGCGTGACGTCGAGCACGACCACGCCCTCGCCGCCCTCCTCGATGCGCTCCACGCGCTGCCCGCCGCTCAGCAGCGACAGCACGTGCGCGCCGCCCGCGAGCGCCTCGTAGCCGGTGAACACGGTCGGCTGATCGACGCCGGTGTCGCCGAGCTGGCCGGCGCCGAACTGGCTGGCGCCGCGTGCGCGTTCGCGCTGCGCCTGCATCGCGCGCTCGAAACCGGCTTCGTCGATGGCCAGCCCGCGCTCGCGCGCGATGTCGGCGGTGAGATCGAAGGGAAAGCCGTAGGTGTCATACAGCTTGAACACCGTCTCGCCGTCGAGGGTAACGCCGCCCAGCGCGGCGATGTCCTGCTCGAGGATACGCATGCCGGTGTCCAGCGTGCGCGCGAACTGCTCTTCCTCGAGCAGCAGCACCCGCTCGATCTGGGCGCGCCTGGCGGGCAGTTCCGGATACGCATCGCCCATCGCCTCGGCGAGCGGAGCGACCAGCCGGTGGAAGAAGGGCTCGCGCGCGCCGAGCTTGTGGCCGTGACGGCAGGCGCGGCGCAGGATGCGCCGCAGCACGTAGCCACGGCCCTCGTTCGACGGCAACACGCCGTCACTGACCAGGAACGCACAGGAGCGGATGTGATCGGCGATCACACGCAGCGAGGGGCTTGCGGGATCGGGGGCCCCGGTGACGCGCCCGGCGGCGTCGAGCAGGTGGCGGAACAGGTCGATCTCGTAGTTCGAGTGCACGTGCTGCATCACGGCGGCGATGCGCTCCAGGCCCATGCCGGTATCGACCGAGGGCTTGGGCAGCGGGGTGAGCCGGCCGTCGCCGGAGCGCTCGAACTGCATGAACACGAGGTTCCAGATCTCGATATAGCGGTCGCCGTCCTCGTCGGGGCTGCCGGGCGGCCCACCCGCCACGCCGGGGCCGTGGTCGTAGAAGATCTCGCTGCAGGGGCCGCACGGGCCGGTGTCGCCCATTGCCCAGAAGTTCGACTTCTCGCCGAGGCGCACGCAGCGCTCGGCCGGCACGCCCATCTCCTCGAGCCAGATCTTCTCCGCCTCGAGATCGTCGTGGAACACCGTGACCCACAGCCGTTCACGCGGCAACGCCAGCACGTCGGTCAGGAACTCCCACGCGAAGCCGATCGCCTCGCGCTTGAAGTAGTCACCGAAGCTGAAGTTGCCGAGCATCTCGAAGAAAGTGTGGTGGCGCGCGGTGTAGCCGACGTTCTCGAGGTCGTTGTGCTTGCCGCCGGCGCGCACGCAGCGCTGCGAACTGACCGCACGCACGTACGGCCGCTGCTCGCGGCCGAGGAAGCAGTCCTTGAACTGCACCATGCCGGCGTTCGTGAACAGCAGCGTGGGGTCGTCGGCCGGCACCAGCGAACTGCTGGGCACGCGCGTGTGGCCACGGCTTTCGAAATAGCTCAGGAACGCTTCCCTGATGCGGGCACCATTCATCGATCTGTTTCCACTGAGACGGGACGCCGTCGCCCTGCTGGCGGACGGCGTCGGGAGCGGGGGATTATACGGAGGCGGCCGCTAAGCGTCCCGCGTGAAGATTGCCGCGGCTCAGCCGCGCTCGCGCTCCTCGAGCGTCAGCTGGCGCGCCTCGCTCTCGAGCATCACGGGGATGCCGTCGCGCACCGGATACGCGAGTCCGCTCGCGCGGCAGACAAGTTCCTGCTTCTCGCGATCGTATTCGAGCGGCGCCTTGCTGACCGGACAGACGAGAATCTCCAGCAGTTTGGGGTCGAGCATCAGTTCATGTCTCCTTGTGAATTCGGGGCGGCGGGCGCCACCGGCATCGGACCCGCCAGCAGTTGCGGGTCGACCTTGGCGTCGCGCCAGTTCATGCGCCAGTCCAGGTGCGGCCCGGTGGTGCGACCGGTCGCGCCGACGCGCGCGACCGGATCGCCACGCTCGACGCGCTGCCCGAGCTCGACCAGCACGGCGCTGAGGTGCAGGAAGCTCGATGACAGACGGTGCCCGTGATCGATGATCACCGTGCCTCCGGAATAGAACAGGTCCGGCTCGGCCAGCGTGACCACGCCGGGGGCCGGCGCGCGCACCAGCGCACCGGCCGGCGCCGCCACATCGACGCCGTAGTGCGGCCGTGACGGCTCGCCGTTGTAGAAGCGCTGGCTGCCGTAGACCCCGCTGATCGGCCCCGTGATAGGCCACTCGAAGCCGTGCACGAAGTCGGTGCGCTCGTCGTCGCGCGCGCGCGCGGTGCCGACCAGCGCCTGCTCGCGGCGGATGCGCTCGAGGTCCGCCGCCGAAGGACTCATGATCTTCTGCGCAATGCCGGTCACGCGCTGGATCGCGTACTCGCGTCGCGCGATCGCCAGTTCCCGCACCTCGCCGTCGACCGCGAGGCGTTGCACGGGGGGTGCATCGCGGTCGAAGCCGATCACGAAGCTGCCGTCGGCGGCCACGCGTACCCGCCGGCCGTCGAGCCTGAGGTCGGCGCCAGGCGGCGCGCGCCCGATCACCACCCCGCCCTGCACCAGCGGCCCGTGCAGTTCCAGTGCCTGCGCGAAGGCCGCGCATCCGCACAGCAGCAGGCACGGCAGCGACAGGAAGGAAGGAAAGCGCATCGGAAGCGTCGTTCTGGCCATCGGCGGTCGAACACAGATAATACGCAGTCTACCAGATGGCGCCGCGGTGGCGGCGCCCGCCGAGGAGAGCGCCCTGCATGAAACACCCCGCCCCCACTCCCGCTGCCCCGGCACGGCCGCGCTACATCACCGCCGCGGGCGAGCGCCGCCTGCGCGAGGAACTCACGCAGCTGTGGAAGATCGAGCGCCCGCAGGTGACCGCCGCCGTCCATGAGGCCGCCAAGAACGGCGACCGCTCGGAGAACGGCGACTACATCTACGGCAAGCGCCGGCTGCGCGAGATCGACCGTCGCGTGCGCTACCTCAGCCGGCGCCTGGAGCAGGTGCGGGTGGTGCGCGCTCCGCCGACGGACCGCGGGCGCGTGTATTTCGGCGCCTGGGTCACGCTCGAGGACGAGGACGGCGAGACCAGCCGTTACCGGATCGTGGGTGCGGACGAATTCGACGCCACGCAGGGACTGATCAGCATGGACTCTCCGCTGGCCCGTGCGCTGCTCGGCAAGCGGCTCGACGACGAGGTCCGCGTAAACACCCCGGGCGGCGAACGCGTGGTCTGCGTGATCGCGATCGATTACGAGACCCCGCGACCGGACTGAGCACGCTTTTTACCGCAGCAGGCAATCGGCAGTCCACGGGCCGTGTGGTTAAATAGCGCGCTTTCCGGGCTCCTTCCCGTCACTCCCAGTCCGCGAGCCATGCCATGACCGACCGCACCGCGCAGCCCACGCTCGACGAGCTCGAGCGCCACGACGACTTCCTGCACCGCCACATCGGACCCTCCGAGGAACAGATCGCACGGATGCTGGCCGTGGTGGGCGCCGGCTCGCTGGACGAACTGACGACGCAGACCGTGCCGCAAGCGATCCTCAGCGCGGAACCGCTGGCGCTGCCCGGGCCGCAACCCGAGCACCTGGTGCTGGAGCGGCTCGGCGGCATCGCGGCGAAGAACCGGGTGCTGCGTTCGCTGATCGGCTGCGGCTACCACGACACGATCACGCCGCCGGTGATCCTGCGCAACGTGCTCGAGAACCCGGGCTGGTACACCTCGTACACGCCCTACCAGGCCGAGATCTCGCAGGGCCGGCTCGAGGGGCTGCTGAACTTCCAGCAGATGATCATCGACCTGACCGGGCTGGAGCTCGCCAACGCCTCGCTGCTGGATGAAGCGACCGCCGCCGCCGAGGCGATGACGCTGTGCAAGCGCGTGGTGCGCAAGAACCGCTCGAACACCTTCTTCGTCGACAGCGCCTGCCACCCGCAGACCATCGCGGTGGTGCGCACGCGTGCCGAACCACTCGACATCGAGGTGCTGGTCGGCGACCCCGAGCGCGACCTCGCGGGAGCCGAGTTCTTCGGTGCGCTGTTCCAGTACCCGGCCACCGACGGTCGCGTGCGCGACCTCCGCGAGACGATCGCCGTCGTGCACGCCAGGGGCGCGCTGGCGGTGATCGCGGCGGACCTGATGAGCCTGCTGATCCTCGCGAGCCCGGGGGCGCTGGGCGCCGACGTCGCCATCGGCAACACGCAGCGCTTCGGCGTGCCGATGGGTTTCGGCGGCCCGCACGCGGCCTATTTCGCCACCCGCGACGAACACAAACGCTCGATGCCGGGGCGCATCATCGGCGTGTCGGTCGACGCGCACGGCAACCGCGCGCTGCGCATGGCGATGCAGACGCGCGAACAGCACATCCGCCGCGAGAAGGCGACCAGCAACATCTGCACCTCGCAGGCGCTGCTCGCGCTGATGGCCGCGTTCTACGCGATCTACCACGGTCCGCAGCGGCTGCGCGCGATCGCGCTGCGCATCCACCGGCTCACCGCGATCCTCGCCAGCGGACTGGAGGCCGGCGGGCTGGCGCCCGTGCACCCGCACTTCTTCGACACGCTGACGCTCGCCTGCGGCATGCGCCGCGACGAACTCCTTGGCCGTGCGCTGCAGGCCGGCATCAACCTGCGCGCCATCGGCGGCGATCGTCTCGGCATCAGCCTCGACGAGCGCAGCACGCGCGAGGAAATCCGCACGCTTTGGCGCGTGCTCCTCGGCGACGCCGCGCCGGACTTCGACGGCATCGCGGCGGGATGCACTGCGCTTCGCGTACCGGCCGGCCTCGAGCGCGAGCCCGACTACCTCACGCACCCGGTGTTCAACACCCACCACAGCGAAACCGAGATGTTGCGCTACCTGCGCCGACTCGAGGAACGCGACGTCGCGCTGAACCGCGCGATGATCCCGCTCGGCTCGTGCACCATGAAGCTCAACGCAACCAGCGAGATGATCCCGATCACGTGGCCCGCGTTCGCCGGCCTGCACCCCTTCGTTCCGGCCGACCAGGCCGCCGGCTACGCGCAGCTGATGTGCGAACTGGCGAAGGCGCTGCTGGCCTGCACCGGCTACGACGCCTGCTCGTTCCAGCCGAATTCCGGCGCGCAGGGCGAATACGCCGGGCTGCTCGCGATCCGCCACTACCACCGCAGCCGCAACGAGCCGCAGCGCGACATCTGCCTGATCCCGAGCTCCGCGCACGGCACGAACCCGGCCAGCGCCGCGCTGGCCGGCATGCGTGTCGTGATCGTCGAGTGCGACGGGCACGGCAATGTCGACATCGATGACCTGCGCCTGAAGGCCGAACGGCACCGCGACGAACTCGCGGCACTGATGGTCACCTACCCGTCGACGCACGGGGTGTTCGAACAGAACATCGTCGAGATCTGCACGCTGGTGCACGCCAGCGGCGGACAGGTCTACCTCGACGGCGCCAACATGAACGCGCTGGTCGGCATCGCGCAGCCCGGCAGATTCGGCGCCGACGTCTCGCACCTCAACCTGCACAAGACCTTCTGCATCCCGCACGGCGGCGGCGGTCCGGGCGTGGGTCCGATCGCGGTGCGCGCGCACCTCGCGCCGTTCCTGCCCGGCCACGTGTGCACGCGCGTTGACGGCGTGCACGACGACGGCATGTCGGTGTCGGCGGCGGCCTTCGGCAGCGCCGGCATACTGCCGATTTCGTGGACCTACGCAACGCTGATGGGAGCCAGCGGGCTGCGCAAGGCTACCCAGGTCGCGATCCTCGCCGCCAACTACGTGGCCGCGCGGCTCGCCCCGTACTACGACGTGCTGTACACCGGCACCAACGGCCGCGTGGCGCACGAGTGCATCATCGACATCCGTCCGCTCAAGGAACGCAGCGGGATCAGCGAGGAAGACATCGCCAAGCGCCTGGTCGACTACGGATTCCATGCGCCCACGATGTCGTTCCCGGTTCCCGGCACCCTGATGATCGAGCCGACCGAGAGCGAACCGCTCGGCGAACTGGAGCGCTTCTGCGAGGCGATGATCGGCATCCATCGCGAGGTGAGTGCGGTGGAGCACGGCCAGGCAGACCCGCTCGACAACGTACTGAAGAACGCGCCGCACACCCTGCGCGACATCTGCGACGCGGAGTGGAAACACCCCTACTCGCGCGCCGAGGCCGCATTCCCGGTGCCGGGTCTGCGCGAGCAGAAGTACTGGGCGCCGGTGAACCGCGTCGACAACGTGTACGGCGACCGGCACCTGTTCTGCGCGTGCCCGCCGGTGGAAAGCTACACGTAGGTCCGGGCTGTGCCCGGACAACAGTTCGGGTGCAGCCCGAACCTACAGGCGCAGCCCGAACCCACGGACATGATCGGCCGGACGACGATTGTCGTAGCACCGCCGGGACGCGGCTCATGCCCCGCGCCTGGCTGCCCAGTGCTCCGCGGCGAAACGCCCCACTTCCGCGTACATGTCCGCGTCATCGGGTGCGCCGAAGAACCCCCCGTGCGGCATGCCCTCGAACACGTGCAGTTCGACCGGGATACCCGCGCGCCGCAGCGCCCGATGCATGCGCACGGCGTTGGACAGCAACAGGTCGCGCGTCCCCGCCTGCAGGAAGGTGGGCGGGAAGCCGCGGCTGAAGTCGCCGAACAACGGCGACAGGTATGGATGCGCCAGATCGTGCCCGCCGGCATAGAGCAGGTTGATCGGCATCAGCGGTTCGGGCAGCACCACGTCGAGGAACCGGTTCGTCTCGAAGCTGTCGCCCGATTCGGTCAGGTCCAGCTCCGGCGTGCGCAGCATCAGCGCCGCGGGCAACGGCAGCCCCTCGTCGCGCGCACGCAGCACCAACGCCGCCGCGAGGTTGCCTCCGGCCGACGAGCCACCAACGATGATGTCCCCGGGTCGATGGCGATCGAGCAGCGCGCGGTAGACGGCCACGCAGTCGTCGAGCGCGGCCGGGTACGGGTGTTCGGGCGGTGTGCGGTAGTCGACGGCGTAGCAGCGCACGCCGAACTGGTCGGCCCCGAGGCTGGCTCCGCGCCGGCAGCATTCGCCTGCGCCGTAGATCAACGCTCCGCCGTGAATGTCCAGATAGACGCGGTGGTCCGCCGCAGGCGGCGTCGCCACGTGCACCACGCAACCGGCGATCTCGACCGTCGTGGTCGGTGAGCGCCCCTGGGGCAACAACGATTCCATGTGCAGGTTGCCGCGCTGCTTGTCGGCCAGCCAGCCCGCGAAGTCCTCGGGTGCGGGATAGCGCGACCGGTTCAGCGGCACGCCGTCCTCGTCCACGAAGCGCGCGAGACGCGCCCGCGCATCGGGACTGATCGAGCGCGGGAAGGGTATCCGTCGCGCCGCGAGCGCCACGTAGCCGCGGGGCTGCTGATCGTCGGTCATCGGTAGTCCTCGAGGAGCGCGGTCTGCGTCGGAACTATATCAAAACGCCGCGATACCGGTCTGCGCCCGCCCGAGGATCAGCGCATGCACGTCGTGCGCGCCTTCGTAGGTGTTCACGGTCTCCAGGTTCGCCATGTGGCGGAACACCGGGTAGTCGTCCGCGATGCCGTTGCCGCCCAGCATGTCGCGCGCCATGCGCGCCACCTCCAGCGCCTTGCCGCAGGAGTTGCGCTTCAGCAGCGAGATCGCCTCCGGAGCCAGCCGCCCCGCATCGCGCAGCCGCCCGGCCTGCAGGCAGCCCAGCAGTCCCAGGCCGATCTCGGTCTGCATGTCGGCGAGCTTCTTCTGGATCAGCTGGTTCGCCGCCAGCGGCCGGCCGAACTGCCGGCGGTCCAGCGTGTATTGCCGCGCCGTGTGCCAGCACGCCTCGGCAGCCCCGAGCGCGCCCCACGCGATGCCGTAGCGTGCGCTGTTCAGGCAGCCGAACGGCCCCTTCAGCCCGTCGATCCCCGGCAGCAGGTGCCCGGCATCGACCTCCACGTCCTCCATCACGATCTGCCCGGTGATCGAGGCGCGCAGGCTCAGCTTGCCCTGGATCTTCGGCGCCGACAGCCCCTTCATTCCCTTCTCGAGCACGAAGCCGCGAATGCGCTCGTCGTCGCAGCGCGCCCACACGACGAACACGTCGGCGAGCGGCGCGTTGCTGATCCACGTTTTCGTTCCGCGCAGCACGTAGCCGCCGTCGACGCGGCGCGCGCGCGTGAGCAGGCTGCCCGGGTCGGAGCCGGCATCGGGCTCGGTCAGCCCGAAGCAGCCGATCCATTCGCCGCTCGCCAGCCGAGGGAGGTATTTTTCGCGCTGCGCCTCGGTGCCGTAGGCGTGGATCGGGTGCATCACCAGGCTCGACTGCACGCTCAGCATCGAGCGGTAACCGGAGTCCACGCGCTCGATCTCGCGCGCGATGAGGCCGTAGCTGACGTAGTTGACGCCCGGGCAGCCGTAGCCCTCGATCGTCGAGCCCAGCAGGCCGAGTTCGCCCATCTCGCGGAAGATGGCCGGATCGGTGGATTCCGTGCGGTAGGCGTCGCGAATGCGCGGGGCGAGCCGGTCCTCGGCATAGACACGCGCCGTTTCCCGGACCAGCCGTTCCTCGTCGCTGAACTGTGCCGCCATCAGGAACGGATCCTGCCAGTCGAAGCTGGCCCAGCCGGGCGATGTCATGCCATTTGCTCCTTCCAGGTCACGCTGGTCTATAGTGCGAAAAAACGCTGTGGCGGACACTGCCGCCGGTACGGGTCGATAATCTCTTGGACAGGTCGCTGGCTGACAACTTGCCAAGGCTCCTGAAAACGCGGGAGCTGCGTGTGTTCATCGCGGTCGTCGAGGCACGCAGCATCGCGGAGGCCGCACGACGGCTGTCGTTGACGCAACCGGCCGTCAGCAAGAGCATCCACGAACTGGAAGCGACCCTCGGCGTGCCGCTCTTCGAGCGCGACAGCCGCGGCATCCAGCCGACGGGATACGCCCAGGTGCTGTACCGGCGCGCGCTGGTTATCTTCGGCGAGATACGGCTTGCCGGCGAGGAGATCACCCAACTGGCCAGCAGCGGTACGGGCAAGGTGGCGCTCGGCACCATGCCGGTGGCAGCGGCCGGACTCTCGGCACTTGCGGTCACGGATCTGGTGCAGGCTTACCCCGGGATCAGCGTCTCCATCACCGAAGGCGATCACGATGCGCTGATCGAGGCACTGCGCAACCGGCAACTCGACCTCGTCGTTGGCCGGCTGCCGGCCGACACGAACTCCGAGGAGTTCACGACGGAGCTCCTGTATCACGACCAGCTCTGTGTCGCGGCGCACCATTCCCACCCGCTCGCACAACGCCGGCGCGTCACGCTGGAAGAAGTCGCGCGCGAATACTGCATCGTCCCCAAGGAGCATTCGCTGGCATACCAGCAACTCGCGCGGGTGTTCTTCGACAGGAAGCTCAGACTGCCGCAGCGCCGCATCGACACCCTGTCGGTACTGTCCGTCGATGCCCTGCTCGCCACCGGCAAGTTCGTCATCCTCGGCTTGCCGCGCAAGGTCGTCGAATACCGCCCTACCAGCGGTCTCGTCGTCCTGCCGGTGGAGCTGGACACCGACCCCGGACCGGTCGGGATCACCTGCCTGAAGGCCCATGCGCTGTTGCCCAGCGCGACGTACCTGATCGAGTGCCTGCGCAGGCGCTGCGGCCTGGAAGCGTAAACCGGCACCTGCGGGTCCCATCGCCATCGACACGTGGTGCTCACGCAAGCAGTTCTCCCCAGTGCTTCACCATGTAGTGCGCGGACTTCATCGCCACCGCATGGGCCGTGAACGTGGAGTTCACCGAGGAACTGGTCGGGAACACGCTCGGCCCGCCGACGAACAGGTTCGGGATGTCGTGACTCTGCGCGTTGCCGTTGAGCACCGAGCGGGCCGGATCGGCTCCCATGATCGTCCCGCCCATGATGTGCTGCCCCGCCTGCGGGCCGTGCCAGGCCTCCTTCGCACCCGCCGCCTTGAACAGCGCAACGCCTTCGCGCGTCGCGGTCTGCCACAGCTTGCGGCCTTCGTCGCTGGTGCGATACGTCACCCGCGCCAGCGGCATCCCGAAGCGGTCCTTGCGATCCGCCAGCGCGATCCGGTTCTCCGCCAGCGGCTCGTCCTCGCACACACCCACCATCGAGCCCAGGCTGCGCGCGCCCTCACGCATGAACTCGTGCAGCGCCTGCCCCCAGATGTCCGGGCGCGACATCGCGATGCCGAGCAGATCGTTCGGCTTGAGCGCCAACCCGATTTCCCACTGGCGGCTGCCGAACGCACCCTGCGGGTCCCCGGTCTTCGCGAACGCATCCTGGCACAGCAACTGTCCGCCCGTGGCCCCCAGATGGTTCTGCATGTCCTCATCGAAGCTGCCGAACACCGAGACCGCCGGATGCGACATCAGGTAGCGCCCCACCGTCCCGCTGCGGTTGGCCAGACCCTGCGGATGCGCCGCCGTGGCGGAGTTCAGCAGGACACGCGAATTCTCCACCGTGAACGCGCACAGCACGACCGCATCCGCCGGCTGCACCACGCGCTCGCCGTCGGTCGTGAAGTACTCCACCCCCGCCACCCGTTTGCCGGCGTCGTCGAGCAGCACGCGCGTCACGTGCGCGTTGCCCTGCAGGCGCGCCCCGGCCTGCTGCGCGCGCGGCAGATACACCACCAGCGGATTGGCCAGCGCGCCGATCGGGCAACCCGCGTCGCACCAGCCGTCCCAGATGCACGCCGGCCGTCCCTTGTACGGCTGCGTCAGCACCGCCATCGGTATCGGCGCCGTACGCATCCCCAGGCGCTCGAACCCGCGGGCGAGCACACGGCCGTGATTGCTCACCAGTACCGGCGGCAGCGGGTAGGGCTCGCCTTGCGGACGCCAGACCTCCTGCTGCGCATCGCCGGCCATGCCCACGTCGCTCTGCACGAGGTCGTACCAGGGACGCAGCGCGCCGTAGTCGAACGGCCAGTCCAGCCCCTTGCCGTAGCGGCTCGCGAGCTCGAAATCCTCCGGGTGGTAGCGGGGCCACACGGCGTAGTGGTGGATCGCCGCGCCGCCGAAACCGTGGCCCGCGTTGAAGTTGTACCAGATGCTGTCGGGGCCGTCCTCGACCACGTGCGGCGAGCCCCACTTCAGGCGCCGGGCCCAGATCTGCGAGCTGTAGAGGTCCTGCAGCCGGCGCTCCACGCCGCGCTCGAGCACCAGCACGCTGCGCCCGGCTTCGGCCAGCACCGCCGCATAGACACTGCCCGCCGCACCGGCACCGACCACCACCACATCCACTTTGTCCATGGTCTTAGCCATTCCATCCCTCCGGGGGCACGATGTGCGCCATGTAAGGAACATTGAGCTTCTCGAACCCCGCCGGCGTGCCGTAGACCACATCGACGGCATCCGATCGCAGGCACAGATAGAACAGCGACAGGTCGAACCCTTCCGCCGTCTTCGTCCCCGGCTTGCCGATCGCCAGGATCACGCTCCGCAACGCCTCCTCGCCGAGACCGGCGAGTCCCTGCGGGGACTCCAGGCGTGCCAGCCGTTCACACTCCGCCAGCCCCGTGCGGTAGAAATCCGCATACGGCGGCGGCACCTGGAAGTACTTCGCGATCAGCAGGCACGCATCCGGATCCACCCCCAGCTGGTGATCGATGAAATGCGTGAGACCCGCCGCCGCCGCGCCGGGCAGCAGCGCGTCGGCCAGACGCTCGAGCCCCGCCGCCTCCGCCGCACCGAGGTTGCGCAGCGCCACGGCCTGCGCGCGCGCCTCCCCGGGCGTCAGCAGGAACACCCCACCGCCGATGTCGAACGCCAGCGCGAGCGATGCACCACCAAGACCGCGCTGGATGAAATCCCTTCGGTTGATCGCCATGGACCCCCTCCCGTATCTAGTAACCCGATTGACCTTCCGGAAGCACCACCCCGACCTCTTCCGCCCATTCCCGCCACCTGCCTACCAGCCGTTGCAGCAGTTCCGGTTGCTGCGCAGCCAGATCGCGCGCTTCGCCCGGATCCTGCGCCAGATCGTACAGTTCCCATCGACCGCTGCCGAAAGGTGGCGGCTCGAGTAACGCCTTCCAGTCGCCCTCGCGCATCGCCCGCCTTCCAAACAACTCCACACCGAACCCCGCATCGACAGGATGTATGCGGGCAGTTGGCTGCTCGAACAAAGGCCCAAGGCTGCGGCCACGCAGCGGAGCGATGGCGCGGCCCTCGCGAGATCCCGGGTGCGCCACCCCTGCCAGTTCCAGCAGTGTGGGCGCGATGTCCATCACGGTGACCGGAGTGCGCGCGATGGCGCCCTGACCGGCTGGCCCTGCTCGCCACAGGAACGCGGGCGCATGGATCCCGCCTTCCGCCACATGGCTCTTGTAATGTCTTCCCGGGGCCGTCGTCGCATGCGCCCAGTTCGGGCCATAGAACACGTACGATCCGGCACGGCCCATGTTATCGAGCGAATTGTCGAAGCGCGCGATCCAGTCGCCGAACAGCGGACTCTTCTCGAGCGGCGTGCCTTCGGCACCATTGTCGGACATGAACACGATCACCGTGTCGCGCAACTCGCCGCTGCGCTCCAGCTCTTCCATCAACCGCCCCAGGTTCTGGTCGACGCTGTCCACCATCGCGGCATAGATTTCCATCTTCCTCGCCTCGACGCGCTGCTGCCCCGGGTCGAGCGTCGTCCACGGCCGGTATTCCGGCGGCGCAACGAACGGGACCTCCCGCTCAACGAAACCGGCCCGGCGCAGTCCCGCACGACGCCCATCCCGCAACACGTCCCATCCCTCGTCGTAGCGTCCCTGATACTTGCGCATCAGCGCGTCCGGCGCCTGCAGCGGCCAGTGCGCGGCGCTGAAGGCGAGATAGGCGAAGAACGGCTTGCGCCCGGCGTTCTCGCGCAGGTAGGCGATCATCCTGTCGGTGTAGAAGTCCGAGGAATACCGGCCACCCGGCCAGGCGGCAGGCTCACCGTCCTCGCGGTACTGCGCGACCGGCGTGGCCGCCATCAGACCGGTATCGTCGAAATGACCGGCACCGCCATCGAGCAGGGCAAACGACCGTGTGAACCCGTGGGCGGCCGGACCGTGCTGCCGTTGCACGCCCAGATGCCACTTGCCGGTCATCGCGGTGAAGTACCCGGCTTCACGCAGCAGCGTCGCGACCGACACCACACGCTCGTTCAGATAACCCTCGTGGCCTGGCTTGCCGCGCTGATTGTCGGCCAGCAGCTCGGCCATGTTGCCCAGTCCGGCGATATGCGGATCGGTCCCGGTCAACAACGCTGCCCGCGTCGGCGAGCAGGTCGGCGCCGTGTAGAACGACGCCAGCCTGACACCATCGTTCGCCAGCCTATCGAGCACCGGCGTCTCGATATCGCCACCACCGAACGCCCCGAGGTCCGAATACCCGAGGTCGTCGACCACGATCACCAGCAGGTTCGGGCGCCGGGCGGAACGCTCGATCGCATCGCCTGCCGCGCCATCCGGCACGCTCGTGCGGTTGCTTTCGACACAGGCAGTCAACGAGCACAGGACCACCATTCCAAGCACGATCCGCCACCAGGCCTGGCTACGAACACCGGTTGGAAGAGTGCTGTATCGAGCAGTCATACCGACCTCCTGACCGGCTCGCCGAAACCTCGGGTCCGCCGGTCATCGATACCGGCGAACCCCTGCGTGATCGCTAGAAGTGGTACTTCGCCGACAGGCTCCATTCGGAGCCGCGCGAGAACACCCCTTCCGAGAACGCTGCCGAGGTTCCCAGCGCCGAGAGTCCGGTGGCCAGGTACTCCTCGTCGTTCAGGTTGCGTCCGGACAGCACGAGTTCCCACTTCTGATCCACGCTGAGGAACGCGACCGAGGCATTGATCAGGTAGTAGCCTTCCTGCCGGAGGATCGGCGTGTTGATCGCGTCGTTCCAGGACTCGCTGCGGTAGGACCAGTCGATGCGCGGGGTGATCGTCCCCCAGTCGCGCAGTTCCCGCGTGTAGGCGATACCGGCGCTGGCCGACCACTCCGGCGTCTGCGCGAGGGCGGTCTTCTCGGTGATCGGCGAGTTGTTCAGTACCCGCGCGTCCAGACGCGTGTACTCCGCATCGATGTAGCCCAGTGAGGCCTGCAGCAGCCAGGACTCGGTCGGCACGAAGCTCGCCTCGAGTTCGAGGCCCTTGATCTCCGATTCCCCTGCATTGAAGGTGATCGGTGCAAAGCCTTCCCTGACGATGATCTGCTGGTCCTCATAGTCGGTGAGGAACGCGGCGACGTTGAGGCGCAGCAGGTTGTCCAGCCAGGTGGACTTCATTCCCAGTTCCCGGGTGGTCGCCGTTTCGGGTTCGAAGGAGGTCGGGCCATCGAGGAAGTCTTCGTTGTAGCGCTGATCGAAGCCACCGCTCTTGAAACCCTGTGACCAGGTGGCGTAGACCATCACCTCGTCGTTCACGTCGTAGGCAACGTTGACCATCGGCGTCCAGTCGTCGAACTTGCGTTCGTACTCGCCCGCCGGCACCAGCCGGTCACCCGCGGTGAAGCGACGACCGGCGATGCCGTTGCATCCGGCTTCGGCGCCCGTGGGACAATCGTAGAAACGCACCGCCGGACTGCCGGCACCGCCCTTGATGTAGTACGCCCCCTGGGGAATGAACGAGTACGCCGAGAAGCGCTTGGTTTCGTCCGTGTAGCGCAAACCCAGAGTGAGGTGCAGGCGATCGGTGGCATCCCACGTGGCCTGCCCGAATGCCGCGAAGTTGTCGTTGTCGGTCCGGCCGCCGCTGACGAACTCCCCCACGTACGGCAGCGGGAACTGCACCGGGTTGGGGTTATCCGCCTCTTCCTGGAAGTAGTAGAGACCGAGCAGCCATGTCAGCCGGTCGTCGAGCGCGCGGCCGCCCAGCTGGAACTCCTGGCTCCACTGCTCGTGGGTGAACGGATCCTGCGTATGGAATATCCGGTACGGAGTATTGTCGCCATCACGCGCCGAATACGAATCCATGTCGCGATACGCCGTGATCGACTTGATGTTCAGCGTCTCGCCGACGTCCCAGCTCGCGGTCAGGCTGGCGCCCCAGTAGTCGAGCTCGGAGGCGACTTCACCGGTTCCCCCGGATTCGTACTTGTCCTTGAACCTCGTGAAGTTCACGCAATCCGGGTCTCCTCCGGTGCCGAGCGGCGGGGCCGGGGGCCGGCCGAACGAGACGCAGGCCGGAATCTGGATATTCGTCACGTGCGCGAAGGCCTGCAGATCGTTCAAGCCCAGCGAGACCGAGGGCGATCCCTGTTCGCGCTCCTTGATGCCATCCATGGCGAAGAACAGCTCGAACGAATCGGTGGGGCGCCACTGCACTGCCAGACGTCCCGACAAGGAATCGTCGTCTCCGAGTTCCTTGCCGTCGAACACGCGATCGACATAGCCGTCGCGCTTGCGGCTCGCCAGCGTGATCTTGCCGAGCAGCGTGTCGAGGATCGGGACATCGAGATCGAGCGCGATGTTGCGCATCGCGTCGCTGCCGATCTCGGCCTCGACACTGCCGCCGAACTCCTCGCCCGGCCGACGCGTGTGGATGGAAACGGCGCCGCCGATGGTGTTGCGACCGAACAGGGTTCCCTGTGGACCGCGGAGGATCTCGATACGCTCGACGTCCAGGAAATCGAACGCGCCTCCGATCGAGCGCGCATAGTAGACGCCGTCCACGTACAGCCCGACCCCGGGATCGGTGACCGCCGTGAAGTCGGTCTGACCGATGCCGCGGATGAATATCTGCGACGCCGAGTTGCTGCCGGATCCAGGCGCATGCGAATCGAAGGTCAGGTTCGGTGTGACGTCGGCCAGACGATCGGTCGAGGTGATGTTCCTGACCTTGAGCTCGTAGTTCGTATAGGCCGACACGGCCACTGGCGCGTCCTGCAGGCTTTCCTCGCGTTTGCGCGCCGTAACGACGATTTCCTCGAGCGCGAAGCCACCGGTGTCCTGTGCGGCCGTGATCGTCGGCCAGGCCAGCACACCGGCTGCCACCAGGGATGTCAGGTGCAGCGTGTCGATCGTTTTCATTGTCTTGTCCTCTCGTTCCGGTTGCGCGACGCCAGCTCGAACTGGCACGTGCGGAATGAGAGCAGACGTGGGGAAATCGGGCTAACGAATAAAAATACGCGGGCATTCACCAAAAGTTATACCCGCGATCGCGAGCCATGCGTGCCACCGGGGCATGCCCCTTCAAGCGCCGGGCGTCGACCCGCCTCGCAGATAACGCATCACGGCAGCTGCCAGTTCACGGACCAGGCGATCGTCGTCGATCAGCTCCGGCTCACGCGACAGCGCCGAATGTACGGTGCCCTCGATCATGTGCACCACCACGCGGGCGGCGAAGACCGGGTCCGTGACCACGAGTTCGGCGCGGTACTTGTTCAGTACCCTGCGCAACCACTCGGCGGTGTGCATGCGCTCGGGCAGATTGCTGAGCACGTGCTGCTCGTAATCGTAATGCCAGTGGATATCGCGGTAGAAGCTCTTCAGCAGCCGCAGGATGCGCCGGTGCCGCGCGACCTCCGCCTCGACGATCTGGCGCACCACCGCGTCGAGCGAATGGCGGGCGAGTTCGATCGAGCGCTCGCTGATCGCGGTCATCTCTTCCAGGCTGCGGTGCAACAGTTCGTTGCACAGGCTGTCGATGATCGCTTCCTTGTTCGGAAAATACCGGTACAGCGTGCCTACGCTGACGCCTGCGACGGCGGCAACCCGGTTGGTGTTGAAGGCCTGCTCGCCCTCGCTGTCGAGAATCCTGAGCGCCGCTTCGTGGATCGCCGCCAGCGTGGCCAGTGCGCGCTGCTGGCGCGGCGGCCGCTTGCGCAGCGGCGACTGCACGCGACCGGTGCGCGCGCTGCGGCGGACGATGGGAAGCTCGGTGGCATCGCTCATGACGCGGCGCAGTATACGCCTTCGACGGAGCCTCCACGGTACGCTGCCCGCGACCCGATCGGCTACGTGCCCTTCTTCGCCAGTTCGCGGCGGATATGGCCGATCGCGCCCATGGGATCCAGCCCCTTGGGGCACACCCAGCTGCAGTTGCCGATGCTGCGGCAGCGGAACAGGCGGTACGGATCGTCCAGATCCGACAGCCGTTCATCGGTGGCCCCGTCGCGCGAGTCCGCGATGAAGCGGTACGCCTGCAGCAGTCCGGCCGGACCGATGTAACGGTCCGGATTCCACCACCAGGACGGACACTGCGAGGAACAGCAGCCGCAGAGAATGCATTCGTAGAGGCCATCGAGCGCCGCGCGTTCCTCCACCGACTGCAAGCGCTCGCGCGGGGGTGGCGGATCGTCGTTGATCAGCCACGGCTTCACGCGCTCGTACTGCCGGAAAAACAGCGTCTGGTCGACGATCAGGTCACGGATCACCGGCATGCCGGGCAAGGGGCGCAGCGTGAGCACCTCATGCCCCTGCATCGCATCGGCCACCGGCGTCACGCAGGCCAGGCCGTTCTTGCCGTTGATGTTCATCCCGTCCGACCCGCAGACACCCTCGCGGCACGAGCGCCGGAAAGCCAGCGTCTGGTCCTGCTCGTAGAGGTGGTGCAGCACGTCCAGCACCATGCGCGAGCGGAATGCCTCCGGCACACCCAGGCGCTGCATCCACGGTTCGGCATCGTGTTCCGGGTGGTAGCGGTACACACTGACGTCGATCATGCGGCTATCCTCCGCTGCCGGCCGCAACCAACGCACGGCGCCATCGGCCGCAGGGTATCGCCGACGGCCCGCGGTGTCGATCGCAGCGACGACGCGTATCATCGAAGCGAGGAGCGCACAGCAAGACCATCGCCGCGGCCAGCGCGCGGCCAGGAGCATTCCGATGAGTACCTCAGCGCAACCGCCGATCACCGGTGATGGAACGCAACCGGCCGCACCCGACGCCGGGCTCACGCGCATGGAAACCGACTCGCTGGGCGCCGTCGCGGTACCCGCGAACCGCTTGTGGGGCGCCCAGACGCAGCGCGCACTCGACCACTTCGCGATCCCCGAGGAACGCATGCCGCACGAAATCGTGCTCGCGCTGGTACGGATCAAGCGCGCGTGCGCGCACGTGAACCGCGAACTCGGACTGCTTGGCGAGCAGACCGCCGCTGCGATCGTCGCGGCGGCCGGGGAGATCCTGGCCGGACGGCACGCCGGGGAGTTCCCGCTGTCGGTGTGGCAGACCGGCTCCGGGACCCAGAGCCACATGAACGTCAACGAGGTACTCGCGAACCGCGCCTCCGAACTGCTCGGTGGCGAACGCGGGCAGCGGCGGCTGGTGCATCCGAACGACCACGTCAATCTCGGCCAATCCTCGAACGACGTGTTTCCGTCGGCGATGCACGTCGCCGCGGTGGAGGCGATCACGCACGGACTGCTGCCCTCGCTGCGCGCGCTGCGGGACACCATCGACGGCAAGGCGCACGACTTCGCCGGCATCGTGAAGATAGGGCGCACCCACCTGCAGGACGCGACCCCGCTCACGCTGGGGCAGGAGTTCTCGGGGTATGCGGCCCAGCTGGAGCACGCGGAGACCCTGATCGCGTCCACGCTTTCCTCGTTGCATCCGCTGGCGATCGGCGGCACCGCCGTCGGCACCGGCCTGAACACGCACCCGGAGTTCGGTGCACGCGTCGCGCGGGCGCTCGCCGCGGACAGCGGGCTGTCGTTCACGGTCGCCGACAACCGGTTCGCGGCGCTGGCCGCGCACGACGGCATCGTCGCGATGCACGGCTGCCTGAAGACGCTCGCCACCGCGCTGATGAAGATCGCCAACGACGTGCGCTGGCTGGCCTCGGGACCGCGCTGCGGTCTGGGCGAGATACGCATCCCGGAGAACGAACCCGGCAGCTCGATCATGCCCGGCAAGGTCAACCCGACCCAGTGCGAGGCGCTGACGATGATCTGCTGCCAGGTCATCGGCAACGATGTGGCGATCGGCGTCGGCGGCGCGTCGGGCAATTTCGAACTGAACGTGTACAAGCCGCTGCTCGCGCACGCCTTCCTGCAGAGCGCGCGACTGCTGACCGCCGGCATGCGATCGTTCGAGGCCCACTGCGTGCGCGGAATCGAGGCCGACGCCGGCCGCATCGCCGAACTGCTCGAGCGCTCGCTGATGCTGGTGACCGCGCTGGTTCCCCGCATCGGTTACGACCGGGCGGCGGAGATCGCTCGCAAGGCGCATCGCGAGGGGCTGACGTTGCGCGAGGCCGCGCTCGCGCTCGACTACCTCAGCGCCGCCGACTTCGACCTCTGGGTGCGCCCCGATGTTATGACACGGTCCGCGCCAGGCAGCGGCCAGTGACCGGTTTGGCTCCGGCACGGCGCCCGTGTGCTGCCCGCGCGACGGGCGCAGCGCCCGAAACCGCGACGCGACGGCCCGACAAAAAGCGAGCAGGGGTGCTGACGCCTGCCGAGGCTGCAGGCGGACAATACATAACACTCTGTTTTTCAATATTTTTCCTGCCTGCCCCCCGTGCATGGACAGGTTCCGGAAAGCGAGTAGACAAGCCCCCGCCGGCGTGTGTCCGATAGGCGTCCGCGCCCGATGACATCCGCAGCATGAACGACCCGACGAACACGCCCGATCCGGACGACGCACTGCGAGCCGCACTGCGCGACGGCAGCGCGTGGGACGCGTTCTGCGACCGCCTCAAGGCCGCCGGGCGCCTGGTGCAGGCGGTCGAATCGGTGGATCGCGAGCGCGAACTCGCGGAGGGTTATCGCTACCTGACGCGGCTGGCGCGCATGGGGCTCGAGCTGATCCTCGAGAACGGCACGCCGGCGGCACCCGCGCTGTTCTACCAGAACCCCACCCTGAAATCCGGCGGCGACAACCCCGACAACCTGTATTACTGGGGCCGCATCCGCGGCACGCACCGCTACCGGCTCGACATCCAGCTGCAGCCGAACGTGGACCTCAGCATCATCGTCTACGCCGGCGGGCTGAACCGCGACGGCGGACGGCGCACCGTCGGCGAACTGTCGCTCGCGAAGCTGCACCGCGATGCCGACGGACGCTGCGTGGTGCACCTCGGCGGTGAACCACGCACGCGCAACTGGCTGCCGCTCAGCGAGGACGCCGGCACGCTGTTGATCCGCGAGACCGTCGCGAACCGCCGTGAGGCGATCCCCAGCCGGTTCGCGATCAGCTGCCTGGACGGCCACCCGCCGCCCCCGCTGGACGCACTCGCGATGGCGAAGGCGCTGCGCAGCGTGGGAGGCTACGTCGACTACTCGATCCGCTACTTCGCGCAAATGGCGGAACAATGGCAGCACACGCCGAACCGCTTCTTCGCCACCGATGCCTCGACCGTGGGCAGCAGCTTCGCGGATTCGCGCTACCAGTACCCGAGCTGCTACTTCAGCCTGCAGGACGACGAGGTGCTGCTGCTCGAGTTCACGCCGCCGGCCGGCTGCTTCTGGAACGTGGTGCTGTCGAACCACTGGTTCGAATCGCTCGATTATCTGCACTACCCGGTGCACGTGAACCCGCTGATGCACGCCTTCGCGCCCGATGCGCCGGTGCGCATCGCGATCGCCGCACGCGATCCGGGGTTGCCGGGGTACCACTGGCTGGACACCACCGGTCACCGCCAGGGAATTCTCAACGTGCGTTTCGTCGACGCGCCACCGCAGCCGCTGCCGGAACTGCGCGTGGTCAGGACCGACCGATCACCGGCGTAAATACCAGGGAGCATGGAACGATGGGTGGAATACTTGCAGGCAAGGTGGCGATCGTGACCGGCGCGAGCCGCGGCATCGGTGTGGGCATCGCCAGGCGCTTTGCCGCCGAGGGCGCGCGCGTCGTGATCACCGCGCGCACCGGCGACACGGGTCAGGGCAATTACCTGCCCGGCACGCTGCGGGAAGTGGCCGAGCAGATCCGTGCGGCGGGCGGCGAATGCCTGACCGTGACCGCCGATCTCGCGAATCCGGACGACCGCGCGCGGATCATCGACGAGACGATCGCGGCCTGGGGCGGCATCGACATCCTCGTGAACAACGCGGCGCGCGGTTTCTACGAACCCACGCTGACGATGTCGCGCAAGCGGTTGCTGCTCAGCTTCGAGATCAACTTCCAGGCGCCGCTCGACCTGATGCAGCGCGCGCTGCCGTCGATGCGCGAGCGCGGCGCCGGCTGGATGCTGAACATCTCCAGCGCGACGACACGGATGCCGCCTTCGGCGCCGTGGGGCAGCGACCCGCGCTACGAGCGCTTTCACCGCGAAACCGGTCCGACCATCTACGCGAGCACCAAGGCCGCGCTGGAGCGCATGAGCGCGGGCGCGGCGGTGGAACTCGCCGAGCAGAACGTCGCGGTCAACACGCTCGCGCCGGTCGAGGCGGTGGCCAGCGAAGGCGCGTTGCACATCAACACCATCGACAAGGAAGCGATCTGGGAACCGCTGGAACAGATGGCGGAAGCCGCGCTGCTGCTGTGCAGCGAGCCGCCCGCGACCTGCTCGGGCTTGTGCGTGCTCAGCGGCCCCTTGCTCGAACGCTACGGCCGCGAGGTACGCGGACTCGACGGCAACCCGATGTCCGTGTAGGTTCGGCCTGTGGCCGAACGAATGTCCGGGCACAGCCCGGACCTACGGCCGAACGCGAGGATGCCGCCATGAGCACCGCACCCGTGAGCGACCCCAGCCCCGCCGGTGATCCGCCGATCGGCGGTCACTGCGATCCGGCCTTCGCCGCGGCGGGTGAGGCGTTCCGCGAGAACTTCCGCTCGCGCAACGAACTCGGCGCCGCGGTCTGCGTGTTCGTCGACGGGCGCATGGCCGTCGATCTGTGGGGCGGGCACCAGGACACCGGACGCACGCGGCCCTGGGAGCAGGACACGCTGGTCGACATCTACTCGGTCGGCAAGGGCGTGGCCTCGATGCTGGTGCTGTCGCTGGTGGAGCGCGGCGAACTGGCGCTCGACCGCCCGCTTGCCTCCGTCTGGCCCGAGATCGCCTCTACCGGCAAGGAGCGGATCACGTTGCGCATGCTGCTCGCGCATCGCGGCGGGCTGCCCGGCGTGCGTCGCCCGCTGCCGCCGGAGGCCCTCTGGGACTGGTCGACGATGAGCAGTGCGCTCGCTGCCCAGGAGCCGTTCTGGGAACCCGGCAGCGCGCACGGCTACCACGTCAACACGCACGGTTTCCTGATCGGCGAACCGCTGGTGCGCCGGCTCGGCGTGTCGTTCGGCAGCGCGTTGCGCGAGCGCCTGACCGGACCGCTTGGAGCCGACTACCACGTGGGGCTGCCATGGCAAGAACACGCACGGGTCGCGCCGATCGCCGAGTCCGCGGCGGGTCCGATCACCGACCCGCGCGCCGGCGTGCGCGAACACCTTGCGACCGGCGATGCCGCCACCGACGAGATGCTCGCCAGCGTGTACTTCAATCCGCTCGGCATCTCGGGCTTCGGGGTCGTGAACCTGCCGGCGTGGCGCTCGGCGCAGATCCCCTCGACCAACGCCCACGCGACGGCACGCGCCGTGGCCCGGCTCTACGACGTGTTCATGCGCAGCGATGCGGCCGCTGGCGGCATCGTCGGTCCGGGACTGCGCGCCGAGGCCACGAGCATCCAGTCCGACGGCACCGACCGGGTGCTGGGAAAACACTCGCGCTTCGGACTCGGCTTCCAGCTGTCGCGCCCGGGTCGGCGCATCGGTGGCGGCGACGCCGCGTACGGCCATTTCGGTTACGGCGGCAGCCTCGGCTTCGCCGACCCGGAGGCGCGCGTCACGTTCGCCTACCTGACCAACCGCCCTGGCAAGCGCTTCGAGAACGAGCGCGCGGATGCGGTCCTGGAACCCCTCTATCGAGCGCTGGGCCAACCGCTCCCGACGCGCTGAAAACCCCGTCGTAGCCGGGATTCAGGCCACGATCACGAAGTCGCTCGCCCGGAGATCCGGGTGCGAGTCGACACCGAGGATCGCGAACTTCACCGCCGCGGTACCGCCCGCACCGTCGGCATCGTAGTAGAGCGAGCCGGTGTCCGTGTCGTACACGATCCGGTGTTCCGGCGTGAGGCCGGTCGTGGCATCGGGACCGGAAAGGAAACGTTCGACTCCCACGGCTTGCCCGGGGAACACGGCGGTGAACACATCATGGTCCAGCCGCAGCAAATCCACTCCGGAAACGAAATCACGCAGCGTATCGACGTTCACACCGGCAAGCAGTGCGGTGCTGAACACGAAGACGTCGGCACCCGCACCGCCGCAAAGGACGTCCTTGCCTTCGCCGCCCATCAGGACATCGTCACCGGCCGCGCCGAAGAGCGTGTCGTATCCCGCACCGCCCTGGAGCGTATCGTTGCCGCCGCTGCCATGAAGCTGGTCGTTGCCCTTCAGTCCCTGCAGGAGGTTGGGGCCGCCATTGCCGGCGATCATGTTGCCCAGGAGGTTGCCGGTTCCGGCATGACCCGCACTCCCGCCCAGTGTGAGGTTTTCCACGTTCGCCCCGAGCGTCCACGATACCGGGCTCACGACCAGGTCCCACCCGGCGGACTGGGCTTCGCGCACCGCGTCACCCGTGTTCACGTAATAGACATCGCCCCCCGCACCCCCTTCCAGGGTGTCCGCTCCCGCGCCCCCTGCCAGCGTGTCTTCCCCGTCGTGTCCGCGCAGCAGGTTGTCGGCCGCGTTACCCTTCACGTAGTTGGCAATCTCGTTGCCGGAGCCGGCCCCCGCCGCACCCGTTAGAACGAGTCGCTCGAGATTGGCACCGAGCGTCCAGTCCACGCTCGCGCGCACGGTGTCGACTCCCTCCGAACCACGCTCGGACGCCGTGTCTGCCACACTGTCGACGATGTATACGTCGTTTCCCGTTGACCCGAACAGAAAGTCCTCGCCCGTGCCTCCATCCAGAAGGTCGTTACCCGGACCGCTCGAGAGACGGTCCACGCCAGCACCACCCGAGAGCGTGTCGTCACCGCCCAGCATTTCGTACAGGATGTCGTCTCCCTCACCGCCCAGCAGCTCGTCGTCGTACCGGTAGCCCATCAAGGTATCCGCACCACCCTGGCCATCGAGGGTGTTGTCACCCCCCTGTCCGCCATAGATGAACTCGTCGCTGTCGGTGCCTGCGATCGATACGCCGTGTTCCGGAGTGAGCGCCAGCCCGTAGTTTCCCGCGCCGTAGGCAAGCTTCGGACTGGTACCGATCCGGGCGTAGTAGGTTCCCGAAACCTCCGGAGTGAATTCCACCAACGGGTCCATGCTCCCGGAAGGGCCGTCGTCGTTGGACCGCAGCAACTGCCCTGTCGCGTCGTAGACGCGAAGATACGAGTCTCGCAGCAGCAGGACGTCCGGAGGAAACAGGAACAGTTGTGCCAGGATCCTCGACGCCCACAAGTAATACGTCGTGCCCGCCTCGAGTTCCATGGAAAAGAGATCGGTGTCACCGACGATCTCGATGGTACCGGTCGCCATGAGGCCGAGGCGCAACGCCCCGGGAAGTCCCCAATCGTCGGTGACGTTATCCGGATAATCGTCCGCTCCGAGCGCCGCGCTCAGGGTATAGGATCCGGTCTCCGACGCCTGCTGGCTACCCACCACGAGGTAGTGGGTACCCGAGGTCTTGGCCGAGAACACCATGGTGTCCTTGCCGACACTGAAGTCCCAGTCGTAGTCTTCGATCGACTGTCCATCCGCGTCGCAGAGATGAAGCTCCGGATCGGGCAGCGTGCCGCCGTCCCGCTCGCTCCCTGCGAGATCGAATACGTAGTTCTGTCCCGCGCTGAGGGTGACCGCAAACACATCGAGGTCGGATGCCGTATCGATCACCCCGGAAATCGAGCCACCAAAGGAAAGTTGGCCCAGAGGTTTCGATATGTCGAAGGGACCGTCACGAAAATCGTCCATGTATCGCATCTCCTTACGGCACCGTGCCAATCGGACCCTTCCACCACCTCACGCACCCGCGCGCCGCTGCATGACCCGCTGGCGCATCGAGCGCAGCGCCGGACCCTCCAGCCCGCGCGCCACGGCCTCGTCGAGCACGGACAGCGCCCGCCCGGCCTGCCCATGGCGCAACAACATTCCCGCCCAGCCGGCGACCATATAAGGCTTGCACGCGATACCGGCGCAGGCTTGCTCGTGATGCGCCAGCGCGCGCTCGATGTCGCCGGTCTCGGCCAGCGCGTTGGCCCACTGGTGGTGCATCACGCACTTGCGTTCCTGTGGATTATCGCGCAACGCCGCCGCGAAGGTCTCGCCGGCAACCTCCCGCATCCCCGCGCGCAGCTGTGCGATCGCCAGCGGTAACAGGGTCCAGTGGTAACGCGCATTCATGTCCCGCGCGCGCTGCAGGCTGGCCACGGCTTCGTGCCATCGCTCCAGCGCCGACAGACACGCGCCGCGGCGCAACTGCGGCAGCCACCAGTCCGGGCGCAGACGGATCGCCTCGTCGACGGCTGCGAGCGCCTCCTCGTTCAGCCGCTCGCGCTGCAACTGCTCGCACAGCTCGACCCGCAGCGCGGCATCGCCGGCGCAGGCGGCAACGGCCTCGCGGCACAATTGCGCGGTGTCGATGCCGGCATCACGCGCGACGCCGATCATCCGCCGCCACACCGAAGGCGGATCCGGGGCGAACGCGAGGAGTTCGCGCATCAGCTGCAATGCCTCGCCGGCTCGCCCCTCGCGCACGGCCGCCTCGACCGGCTCCCAGCGCGCCGGCGACAGCGCGTTTGCCGTCGGCAGCGCGAGGTGCACGGGATCGACTCCGGCGATCGCACACAGCTCGGCGTGCAACCCGAGCGCTTCGCTATACAGCGCGCGCGCCGCGTCGTCGGCGAACAACTCCTCGGCGGGAGGTACCGCCTGCTGATGCACGAGACCGGCGTCGTAGAACTCACCTGCCCGTCCGGGATCGATCAGCGAACGCTCCACCAGCACGGCGCACTCGCTGCGCAGCGCCGCGTCGAGCCGCGACACGAATTCGTCGCGCGGCAGATCGAAGCACAGCAGCGGAAACGGCGCACGACGGTACTCCGCGAGCAGCCGGCGGTTGTAGTCGAGCCACAACGCCAGTCCGGCGCCGATCCCCTGTGTGTCCGGCTCACGGAAATAGAGCGACAGCGCCACCCGCACCGGGTGGCGGAACACCCCGATGCGGAACGGATTCGGCAGCGCCTCACGCCAGAACGGCAACGTCAGCAACGTGCGCGGATCCTTGAACATCCACGCCTGCGCATGCTGCGCCACGCTCGCGAGGATCGCATCTCGCGTGCCGCGCAGCGTCTCGCCGATCAACGTGAGCGGCGTGCGCGGCGGATCGTTCCACGCGGCATCGTGGCGCTGCAGGACGGCGTCGTTGAGCCTGACGATCTCCGGGTCCTCGCGATTGCCGCGCTGGTTGTACGGGTCCCAGGCGCTGACCTCGCCGGCGTGGAACCCGCAGCCCTGCAGCATGCCCGCCACGCAGCTCGTGCCGCTGCGGTGCATGCCCAGCACCAGCAGTGGCGCCGGGTCGATGCGCGGCGCCGTTCGATTCATCGAACCGTCTTTGCGAACAACAGGCGGCTACGAACGATTCGTCCCCTCTTCATGATCTGCACCAAAGAAAAAGTCGCGTGGTGGCGGCACGGACCCGGACATGCACGATCGAGAGTATCAGTGCTTGCCGCGGTGCTTCACGTGCCCGGGCGGTGCGCGGTAGGCGTGCGGCGGCGGACCGCCGCGATCGTCTGCTTCAACATGATGGATGTGGACCTCGCGCTCGCGATGTTCAGGCTCGTCACCGTCGGTTGCGATAGCTGCACCCAGCGCCGCCCCGGCGGCGCCACCGACGATCGCACCCTCGCGACCGCCGAGTTCGGATCCCACGGCCGCACCGACCGCGCCGCCCACCGCGCCGCCGACCACCGCCTCGGTGTCCACCGCGTGCGCGCCGACCGTCATCAGCAAACCCGCAAAGATGCCGCCGATCACCCGAACTTCACGTTTCATTCCCTGCTCCCCCGTTGCCATTGCCGATCCAGACGCGCCAAGCATAGCAGCAGGCTGTAGAGCCCGGCAGCCCCGAGCCCGACACTGTCGATCAGTTCTCAGGCGCGCTGCCCGGACTCCCCTAGCAGCCCGACCCGCCAGCCGGCACGCGGCTCGGGAAGCGCACCGTCGGCGGCGAATCGAAGCTCGCCGCGCTCGTCGATCACGAACAGCACCACCGGCGCCACGGCGAACTTCTCGCGCAACTGCTTCCAGCCGAAGGCCTCGCTGAGCCGTGTCACACGCAGCGTCCAGCCCTCGTCGAGGCGCTGCTCCAGCCCGACCTGCGTGGTATCGGGACCGACCAGCTCCGGCGCCGCTGCAGCATACCCCGAGCGCGGCGCCTCGCCGGGCGCGAAGACGGGCAGCCGCAGCACGCGCTTGCGCCCGAGTTCGTCGCGATAGCGCAGGCACGCCAGCGCATTCATTTCGGTGCTGCTCGATATCGCCAGCATCCACTGCAGCTCGGCCAGCGGCAGTCGCTCGGCCGCCTTCTCGGTCACCGGATTGCCGTAATAGGTTTCGAGGCCGGCCATCCGTGCCTCGCGGATCCCGTTCCAGTCGTCGTCCGCCACGATCACCGGAACATCCTGGCGGCGCAGCAGATCGGCCAGCTGACGCGCGAATCGCGTAGCGCCGACGATCAGCACCCCGCGCGGATCCGGCGCGACGACCCCGAGTGCACGTGCGACGCGCGCGGCACTCGCGCTCTGGATGACTACGGTACCGATGATGATCATGAAGGTCAGGTGTACCAGCGTGTCGGCGTCCGCGAAGCCTCGCTGCTCGAGGCGCAGCGCGAACAGCGCCGAGACAGCGGCCGCAACGATGCCGCGCGGAGCGATATACGCGACCAGCGCCCGTTCGCGCCAGCTGAGTGGACTGCCGAGCGTGGACACCAGCACCGCCGCCGGGCGCACGAACAGCGTGGCCACGACGAGGACCGCGACTCCGGCCACCAGCGTCGCAGCCGACGGCCACTCGATGCGTGCCGCGAGCAGCAGGAACAGCATGGAGATGATGACCGTCGAGAGGTTCTCCTTGAAATGCAGTATGTGCTCGACGTCGAGCGACCGTGCGTTGGCGAGGACGATGCCCATCACTGTCACGGCCAGCAGCCCCGACTCGTGTGCGAGCGCGTTGGCCAGCGACGAAGCCGCGAGCACTGCAGCCAGCACCAGGAAGTTCTCGAGGTAATCCGGCGCCCACTGCCGGCGCAGCAGCGCCGCCAGCCCGAAGCCGGCGGCGAACCCCACCGCCAACCCGGCGAAACCGGTGGCCGCGAACAGGAGCAGGCTGTTCTCCTGGCCGTGCACGATCACCGCGTCGAAGGCGATCACGGCCAGCAGTGCGCCGATCGGATCGATCACGATGCCTTCCCAGCGCAGCAGGTGCGCCACGGCGGCGGTGGGCCGTACCGAGCGCAGCAGCGGACCGATCACGGTCGGACCCGTGACGCAGCACAGCGCCCCGAACAGCAGCGCGAGGCTCCAGTCGAGACCGGCGAATACGTGGGCCGCCCACGCCAGCCCAAGCAGCGTGACCAGTGCGCCGAGCGTGACGATCAGCAGGATCGCGGGCGCGAGGTCGCGGATCTCGCGAAAACGCAGCGTCAGCGAGCCTTCGAACAGGATCAACGCGACACCGAGCTGCACGATCGGGAACAGCGCCGTGCCGAACACGGCTTGCGGGTCGAACAGCCCGGTGAGCGGGCCCAGCGCGAGCCCGGCCAGCAACAGGAACAGGATGCCGGGCAGACGCATCCGCCACGCCAGCCACTGGCAGGCGAACCCCAGCCCCAGCAGCCCCGGTAGCAGTATGGTGAGTTCCATGCGGTGCGGTTCCCGGGTGCCAGCGATGCGTGCACCAAAGCACGCCGACCCGTCGATGGCAAGCTCCCTCCGACCCTGTCCTCTCGCGCTACAATGGCGCGCCCGGGATCTCTGGTGGAGACGATGTGATGGAGCAGCAGGAAGTCGCAGCGATACTCAATGTGGCGCTGATGGCCGCCTTCGCGGACGGCATGAAGTCGGAAGTCGAACGCGAGTCGGTGCGCCGTCTGGCCGAAACGCTGGACCCCGCCGGCTCCCTGAACCTCGCGGCGCTGTACCGCGACGTGCTGGTCGGCAAGCCCGAACTCGCGGGTGTGGTCGCCCCGCTGGGCAGCGACGGCGCACGTCATCTCGCCTACGAAATGGCGGTGGGGGTATGCGATGCCGACGGTGTGCAGAGCCCGGCCGAGCGCGTTTTCCTGACGCGCCTGGCGCAGGCGCTGGCCCTGCCGGCGGCCGAGGCCGGTGCGCTCGCCGACGAGGGCGACGCGATCGCCGCAGCAGCGGTTCCGGAGCAGCCCTTCGCCGCCCCTGCCCCCGACTCCGCCCCGGCAACCGCCACCGCCGGCACACAGCGCGCCAGCACCTTGACGCAGGCCGAACGCGACAAGCTGATCCTCGACGCCGCGGTCATGAACGCCGCGCTCGAGCTGTTGCCCGAGTCGCTGTCGACGCTGGCGATCATTCCGCTGCAGGTGCGCCTCGTCTACCGGATCGGACGGTCCTTCGGCTACGAGATGGACGCGTCGCATGCGCGGGACTTCCTGGCCACGGTCGGCGTCGGCCTGACCTCGCAGTACCTGGAACAGGCGGGCCGCAAGCTGCTCGGCGGGCTGCTGGGCACGCTCACCGGCGGCATCGGCCGCGGAATCGGCCGCCAGGCCGCGAGTTCCGGTCTGAGCTTCGCGAGCACCTGGGCGCTGGGGCGCGTCGCGGAGCGCTATTACGCGGGTGGTCGCACGCTCGATCGCCAGACGCTGCAGTCGGCCTTCGGTGCGCTGCGCGACGAGGCGCGTGCGCTCGCGCCGCGCTACGCCGACGAGATAACGACCCGCTCGCGCAGCATCGACCCGCGCGCGCTGCGCTCGCTGGTCGGCAAGTTCTGAACCGGCGTCGCCACGCGCACGCACCCATTCACGCACGTTACGAGAACCGCCATGCCCGGACTGTTGCCCGACGTCGATCCCGACGGCCTGCTCGAATACTCGGTGGTCTATACCGACCGCTCGCTGAACCACATGTCACGCGCGTTCCAGCAGGTCATGACCGGCATCGCGCGCGACCTGCGACACGCCTACAACGCACACGCGGTGGCGATCGTTCCGGGTGGAGGCACCTTCGCGATGGAGGCCGTCGCGCGACAGTTCGCGCACGGACAACGCACGCTGATCGTTCGCAACGGCTTCTTCAGCTTCCGCTGGACGCAGATCCTCGAGGCCGGATCGATCGCCGCCGCATCCGCCGTGTTGCGCGCCCGCGCGCTCGCTGATTCGCCGCAGGCGCCGTTCGCACCGGCACCGCTCGAGGAGATCGTCGCGACGATCCGCTCCGAACGCCCAGGCATCGTGTTCGCCCCGCACGTGGAGACCGCCTCGGGGATGATCCTCCCCGATGCGTGGGTGAGTGCCATCGCCGCTGCCACGCACGAGGTGGGCGGCCTGTTCGTGCTCGATTGCATCGCCTCCGGCGCGATCTGGGTCGATATGCAGGCAAGCGGGGTCGACGTGCTCATCAGCGCCCCGCAGAAGGGCTGGAGCGCCACACCCTGCGCCGGACTCGTGATGCTGGGAGAGGACGCGCGCCGGCGCATCGAAGCGACCACCAGCAGCAGTTTCGCCGCCGACCTGAAGCGCTGGCTCGGCATCATGGAGACCTACGAAAACGGCGGCCATGCGTACCACGCAACGATGCCGACCGACGGGCTGCGCACGCTGGCCGCGGCGATCGGCGAAACGCTGGAATTCGGGCTCGGGGCCGCGCGCGACGCGCAGCAGCGGCTCGGTGACGCCGTGCGCGCGCTGCTCGCCGCGCGCGGATTCCCCAGTGTGGCGGCCGAGGGTTTCGGCGCACCCGGCGTGGTGGTGGCCTACACCACCGATCCGGAGATCCAGAACGGCAGCCGCCTGCGCGCCGCGGGCCTGCAGATCGCGGCCGGTGTGCCGCTGCAATGCGGTGAACCGGCAGACTTCCGCACGTTCCGCATCGGGCTGTTCGGACTCGACAAGCTGAAGAACGTCGAGCGCACCGTCACCACCTTACAACGCGCCCTCGACACCCTGTAGGTTCGGCCTGTGGCCGAACAAACAATGTCCGGGCACAGCCCGGACCTACGGCGGAACCCTGTCCGGGCACAACCCGGACGGCGGAACCCTGTCCGGGCACAGCCCGGACCCACGGCGGAACCCTGTCCGGGCACAACCCGGACGGCGGAACCCTGTCCGGGCACAGCCCGGACCTACGGGACCACGTCCGTGCAGGTTCGCCGACCGGTGCTCCCGCCTCAGGCCGCGAGCTGGCGATCGTGCACGCGCGCCAGCAGCAGTTGCGCGCCCAGCGCGCCGCACAGCGCGAGGAACATGTCCCAGTGCGTGTCCCACACGTCGCCCTGGGTACCGAGGAATTCGATGGAGGCCCCCTCGGCGATCAGCGCCACCCACCACTCGATGAACTCGTAGACGACCGTGACGAACGCGCAGACGCACAGCACCAGGAAGAACAGCCATTTGCCACGCACCAGCGGCGAGCGCCGCAGCAGCACCTCGCGCGCGATCATCGCCGGCACGAATCCCTGCGCCACGTGACCGAGCCGATCGTAATGGTTGCGGCCCAGATCGAACAGTTCCTGCACCCAGAATCCGAGCGGTACGCGGGCGTAGGTGTAGTGCCCGCCGACCATCAGGATCAGCGCGTGCACGAAGATCAGCCAGTACAGCAGCCGCGTCAGCGGAAAGCTCTTGCGCGTCGCCGCCAGCACGGCGATCGCCACCAGCACCGGAAACACCTCGAGGAACCACGTCAGCTGGTCGAACGGCCGCAAGCCGGTGATCGCGAGCAACGCGACCGTCATTCCCAGCAGCAGCCTGAGCTCGATGTTGCCCGCAGTCGTCATGTTCGGCTTCCCGCGTCGGATCGGTTGAGCCACTATAGCAAAGTGTCCTGACCGCACCGGACTGCCCGATGAGCACTCGCCTGCTACGACTGTTCGCGATCACGGCCGCTGTGGTGATCGTGCTCGGCGCCGCCGCGGTGGTCGTCCTTGTGATGACCACACCGAACCTCGACGTGACCGACTGGCGGGTGCTGGCGAACGCCGCGACCGGCCGCGGCGGTCCCGCCGCGCAGGACGTGACCGTGCGCCAGCGGCTGCGCGTGCCACAGGGGTGGGGTATCACGCTCTACGCCACGGCACTGCCGAAGGCACGCTGGCTGCGCGCCACCGCCGCCGGTGACCTGCTGCTCAGCCAGCCGCGCCTGGGACGCGTGACGCTGCTCGCGCGCGATGCCGACGGCGACGGCCAGCCCGATGCGCGCCACGTGCTGCTGGAGGGGCTGGACCGCCCGCACGGCATGGAGATCGCCGACGGCTGGCTGTACGTGGCCGAAAGCGGCGCGATCGGACGCGTCGGCTTCGACGAGTCGAGCGGCCGCATCACGGGCGACTACCAGCGCATCCGCTCCGACCTGCCCGCCGGCGGCAACCACTGGTCACGCACCGTGCGCATGGGCCCCGACGGCTGGCTGTACGTCTCGGTCGGGTCGAGCTGCAACGTCTGCGAGGAGGAGCATCCGTGGCGCGCTTCGCTGCTGCGCCTGCGGCCGGACGGCTCGGAGCTGCAACTGCATGCCACCGGGCTGCGCAACAGCGTGGGCTTCGACTGGGCGCCCTGGAGCGGCGAGTTGTACGCGACCGACAACGGCCGGGACCTGCTCGGCGACGACTTCCCGCCCTGCGAACTGAACCGCATCGTCGCGGGCGGCTTCTACGGCTGGCCCTACGCCAACGGCGACGGTATCCCCGACCCCGACTTCGGCGCGGCGAATCCGGCGCGACGCGCCGCCGCCATCGCACCAGCGCACGGCTTCCGCGCACACAACGCACCACTCGGCATCGTGTTCCCGCGCCACCCGGGCAACGTGGCGCGGCTCGGTCGCTCGGCGCTGGTCGCGCTGCACGGCTCGTGGAACCGTTCCACCCCGGACGGCTACGCGGTGGCGCTGCTGCAGTGGGACGCCGACGGCACGATCCGCGAAAGCACGTTCGTCGACGGTTTCGAAGCCGCGGGTAACATCGTGGGGCGTCCGGTCGACGTGGTCGAAGCCGCCGACGGGGCGTTCTACGTCAGCGACGACTACGCCGGAGCCATTTACCGCATCGCGCGCCAGGATGAAGGCAAAGCGGCAACGCTGGACCTCGTGCGCAGCGAACCCGAGCGGGCCGATCCGCTGGCGGGAATCGACGCGGGCACGATGGCCGCCGCACGGCAGAAGGGGATGCAGCTCTGGCAACGCTTCGCCTGCGCGGGATGCCACGCACCCGAGCAGCCCGCGGGTGTTCTGCTGGACACGCTCCGGCAGCGCTACGACGTGGATTCGCTGGCCGACTACTTCCTCGCACCGACCGCGCCGATGCCGACCTTCGAGCTCGACGCCGGCGAGCGCCGCGCGCTCGCGATCTGGTTGCTGGCGCGCGCCGCGGACGGTACAAGCGATCGCGCACCGCGATCAGCCGATCCAGTCGAGGGCGCGCCGCAGCAGCACGCAGGCCCGCTCGTGCAGTAGCTCGCCGGTGGCACGCGGCGCCTTGCCCGCGCAAGCCCGCGCGTGCGTCCCCTCCAGCACGATCGCCAGCTTGTAGCAGGCGAGCACCGCGTACCAGTCGATGTGCGCGAGGTCCCGGCGGCTGCGCTCGCGATAGTGCGCGACGAGTTCTTCGGGCTGCGGCAGTCCGCGCCACGGCAGGCTTTCGTCCGCCGCGGGCCAGGTGGCGAGCAGCCAGCCGAGGTCGAGCAGCGGATCACCGATGGTCGCCATCTCCCAGTCGACGATCGCCGCGAGTTCGGCGTCGTCGTGGCGATACAGCACGTTGCCGAAGTGGTAATCGCCGTGCATCAGTCCCGGCGCGAAACGCGCGGGCAGGTTCTGCTGCAGCCACACGCCGACCGCATGGACCGCGGGCAGACCGGCTGCACCGGGCCAGCCTGCAATCGCGGTGTAACCCGCCAGCTGCGCGTTCCAGCGCGCGACCTGACGTTCCAGGAAACCGTCGGGGCGACCGAAGCCAGCCAGCCCGAGCGACGCGTGGTCGAGCGCGCCGAGCGCTGCGCAACCCTCGACCAGCGCGAATCCCATGCGCCGGCGCATCGCCGCGGAAGCCTCGTGCAGCGCAGGCAGTCCGTTCAGCGGATTGAATCCGTCGACCGGCTCCATCAGGTAGAACGCGCAGCCGAGCACCTGCTCGTCGTCGCAGGAGGCGATCAGCCGCGGGTGCGGGACCGCCGTCGCGCCCAGCGCCGCCAGCACGCGCGCCTCGCGACGCATCGTTTCCCCGCCGTCCGGGCGCGGGTGCAGCGAGGGACGGCGCAGCACGTAATCGCGTCCGTCGCGCGTGAAGCGCAGCAGGATGTTCTGCGTGCCGCCACCCAGTTCGACGGCCACCGACAGCTCTCCCCGGCCCAGCCCCTGCGCGTCCATCCAGCGGCGCAGCCGCTCGCGATCCACCCCTGCATGCACGACCCGTGTCTCCCTGCCAGGCGAGTCCGGAACCTTGCACCGGCAGCCTCGCTTTGGCAACCGCGGCGGGCGTGCATGCTATGCTGCCGGCGTCATCGAGCAGCGGAAAAAACGACCGATGCACGACCCGGGCAGTCCGCCGGACACCGGCACCGCGCCAGCCGACACCACGGAACTCGAGGCCACGCTGGCACTGCAGCGCGCCGCGTACCTCGCCCACCCCGTGCCGTCGATCGACGAACGACGCGAGGACCTGCGCCAGCTGGCGCGCTTCGTGCGCGAGCACCGCGAGGCGATCGTCGCCGCGATCGCCGCCGACTACGGCCACCGCTCGCGTCACGAGACGCTGTTCGCCGAGATCGTCACCGTGCTCGACGGTGTCGAGCACGCGCTGAAGCACCTGAAACTGTGGATGAAGCCGCAGCGCCGGCCGGTCGACTGGTCCACGTTCCCCGGCGCGCGCAATCGCGTCATCGCGCAACCACTCGGCGTGGTCGGGGTGATCGTGCCGTGGAATTTCCCGCTGAATCTGAGCCTGCTGCCGCTGGTGAGCATCTTCGCCGCCGGCAACCGCGCGATGGTCAAGATGTCGGAGAACTCGCGGCACCTGGCGCACCTGATGCTCACGCGGCTGCCGCAGTACTTCCCGCGCCAGAAGCTCGCGGTGTTCGACGAGACCGGCGGTGTGGGCATCGCGTTCTCGCAGTTGCCGTTCGATCACCTGCTGTTCACCGGCTCCGGCGTCACCGGCCGCAGCGTGATGGCAGCCGCAGCGCGCAACCTCTGCCCGGTCACGCTGGAACTGGGCGGCAAGTCGCCGGCGGTGATCTGCGACGACTACCCGCTCGCGAAGGCGGCTGAACGCATCCTGTTCGTGAAACTGTTCAACGCCGGGCAGATCTGCACCACGGTCGACCATGTGTTCGTTCCCGAACACCGCGTCGGCGACTTCGTCGAACTGGCGCGCCGCATCGTGCCGGCGCGCTACCCGCGGCTCGACAGCCCCGACCTGACGGCCGTGATCGATGCGCGGGCGTTCGGCCGCATCACCGCCGCGCTCGCCGAGGCCGAGACGCGCGGCGCCAGCGTGATCCCGCTGCTGCCGGGGCCACGCTGGGACGAGTCTACGCGACGCATCGCCCCGCACCTCGTGCTGGACCTGCCGGCGGACTGCGAACTCGCGACGCGCGAGATCTTCGGGCCGGTGTTGCCGGTATACGCCTACACCGCACTCGAGGACGTGATCCAGCGCATCAACGCGCAGCCACGCCCGCTCGCGTTCTATCCGTTCAGCAACGACCGCACGCGCGTGCAACTGCTGATCGAGCGCGTGATCTCCGGTGGCGTCAGCATCAACGACGCGCTGTTCCACGTAGCGCAACACGACTTGCCGTTCGGCGGCGTCGGCGCCAGCGGCATGGGTCATTACCACGGCCACGAGGGTTTCCTGACCTTCTCGAAGCTGCGGCCGGTGTTCCGGCAGGCGCGCTTCAGCCCGCTGAAGTTCCTGGCCCCGCCGTACGGACGCCTCGCCACCACCATACTCGAGTTCCTGAGCCGGTAGGTCCGGGCTGTGCCCGGACAATCGTGCGCCCCTGTTCGGCCACAGGCCGAACCTACGCCCGACGTTGTGCACGTCCGACGTGCTGCGTGCGACGTGCGACGTGCTGCGTGCGGCGTGCGACGTGCGACGTGCTGCGTGCGGCGTGCGGCGTGCGACGGGCATCGCGCGGTCCGGGCTGTGCCCGGACATGCGTGCGCCCCCGGTTCGGCCACAGGCCGAACCTGCACCGGACATCGTCCGGACACGGCGCGGACGGCCGGGGCTTTTCACCACCGCGGGATGCCCCCTATGCTTGGCCGCGCAACACGGCGCGCCGCGGCTGCGTCCCCCGAATACGAGACAAGACCAACAATGGACGGGAGATACCGCATGATGCTCCGCATCGATTCACCCCTGCTGCGCTCGGCTGCCCTTGGTGCAGCACTCCTTGCCTGCATGCCGGCCTCCGGCGGGCAGGAGGCATGGCAACGCGAGGTGCTGGTCCCCGGCTCGCCTCTGCGCGGCATCCACGGGCTCGCGTTCGGACCCGACGGCATGATCCACGTCGGCAGCGTGATGGGAAAGGCGCTGTACCGCGTCGATCCCGAGACCGGTGCCAGCGAAGTGCTGGTACCGCCGCCGCAGGGTGAGGCCGACGATGTCGAGTTCGGCCCCGACGGCACCATGTACTGGACCGGCTTCTCGCAAGGCACGATGAACGCACGCGCACCGGACGGCACGCTGCGCGTGCTCGGCCGCGGGCTGCCGGGGCTCAATTCGCTGGCGCTCGATGCGCGTGGGCGGCTGTTCGGCACCCAGGTATTCCTCGGCGACGCGCTGTGGGAGTTCGATACCACGGGTCAACGCGAACCACGGCTGGTGCGGCGCGATCTGGGCGGACTGAACGGCTTCGACTTCGGCCCCGACGGCCGGCTGTGCGGACCGCTGTGGTTCCGCGGCCAGATCGTGTGCATCGATGTCGACGGCGGCGCGCTCGAGGTGGTCGCCGAGGGCATGACACAGCCGGCGGCGGCGAACTTCGACTCGCGGGGGCGCCTGTTCGCGATCGACAACGAGACCGGCGAGATCTTCCGCATCGACACCGCATCCAGGCGCCGCGAACTCGTCGCCACGGCACCCGCCAACCTGGACAACCTCGCCTTCAGCACCGATGACCGCCTGTTCGTGACCAACATGGCGGACAACGCGATCTACGAGGTAGACCTCGACGGCGGCGCGGTGCGCACCGTGCTGTCGAGCCCGCTCACGCTCCCGGCCGGGATCGCGGTGTCGGGACCGACGCTCTACGTCGCCGACACCTTCAGCATCGCGGCGGTCGACCTGGCCTCGGGCCGCGTGGGCGACGTCAGCCGCTCACTGAACGATTCGGGCTTTCCGCTGCTCGCGGCAGCTGCCGGCACGCGCCTCGCCACCGCGAGCCCGGAGAGCGGGATCCTGCAACTGCGCGACACCGCGACCGCGGCGGTCGTGGCGCGCTGGTCTCCACTGGCGAGACCGCGCGCACTCGCGATGCCGGACCCCGGCCACGTCGTGGTCGCCGAGGCGGCCGACGGAGGCCGTCTCGTGCTGCTGGATGCGCAGGACGTGAACGCACGCCGAGTGCTGGCGAGCGGCTTCGACGAACCGGGAGGACTCGCGATGACCCGCGACGGCTACGCGCTCACCGAGTCTGCCGCCGGACGCGTGCTGCTGCTGGGGAACGACGGCAGCCGCCGCGCGCTCGCCTCCGGACTCGCGCGACCCGAGGGTATCGCCGCACTGTCCGACGGTACGCTGGCGATAGCCGAGACCGGGAAGCAACGGCTGGTGCTGCTCGATCCGCGCACCGGCGACGTCGACACGATCGCCAACGAGTTGCCGCTCGGCATCGCCGGACTCGCCGACCACACCACGGGCGGAGCGTTGACCGGTGTGGCGGTCGATGCGGACGATGCGATCTACCTCAGTGTCGACCGCGACGGCAGCATCCTGCGTTTGCGGCGCTACTGAGCCCCGGGACGGGAAATCATCCCCCCGGGTGAATCCGGCACCGGATCCATGCGTATAATCCGGAACAAACCGGCAGGCGACCGGCACCGTCGGCGCCGCCACACCGAACGAAGACCAGGAGACAGCGCATGCTGACAGGCGTTCCACGAGAACTGATGCCGGGAGAGAACCGCGCCGCACTGATACCCGCGAGCGTACAGAAGCTGGTACGCGCCGGCGCCGAGGTGGTGATCGAATCGGGGCTGGGTGCGGGTGCCGGACACGCGGACGCCGATTACGAGGCCGCGGGCGCACGCGTCGCCACCGACCGCCGCGAGTTGCTGTCGCGCGCCGACCTGGTGCTGCGGCTGCACAAGCCGCCGCTCGAGGAGATCGCCATGCTCAAGCGTGGCGCGATCCATGTCAGCTATCTGGATCCGTTCAATGAACCGGCGCTGATCGATGCCTTCGCGACGGCCGGCATCAGCGCGATCAGCATGGAGATGATTCCGCGCACCACGCGCTCCCAGAAGATGGACGCGCTGAGCTCGCAGGCGAACCTCGCCGGCTATGTGATGGTGCTGCTGGCCGCCTCGCGCCTGCCACGCATCCTGCCGATGATGATGACGCCAGCCGGAACGCTGAAGCCGGCCAACGTGTTCGTGATCGGCGCCGGCGTCGCCGGCCTGCAGGCGATCGCCACCGCGCGGCGCCTGGGCGCGAAGGTCGTGGCCTTCGACACGCGCTCGGTGGTCGCCGAGCAGGTACAGTCGCTGGGAGCGAAGTTCCTGCACATCGACCTCGGCGAGACCGGACAGACCAGGGACGGCTACGCGGTGCAACTCACCGCGGAGCAGCTGGAACTGCAGAAGCAGGGCCAGGCCAGGCAGATCGCCGAGTCCGACGTCGTGATCACCACCGCGCAGGTATTCGGGCGCAAGCCACCGGTGCTGGTCACGCGCGACATGGTCGCGGGCATGCGCCCGGGCAGCGTGATCGTCGACATGGCGGCCGAGACCGGCGGCAACGTCGAGGGCTCGGTGGCCGGCCGGACGGTGGTGGAGAACGGCGTCACGATCATCGGCGACGGCAACTGGGCCAACCACGTCGCGCGCGACGCCAGCCAGATGTATTCCTCGAACCTGCACAACCTGATCGAGGAGTTCTGGCACAAGGAAGAGAAGCGGATGGTGCTGAACTTCGAGGACGACATCATCCAGGGCTGCGTGATCACGCACGACGGTGCGATCGTGAACCAGACCATCAAGAACCTGAAGCGCTGAGGGCCGCCGCGTGGAACCCGTATACCTGACGTTCATCCTGCTGCTTTCGATATTTCTCGGCTTCGAGCTGATCAACAAGGTGCCCTCGACACTGCACACGCCGCTGATGTCCGGCTCCAACGCGATCTCCGGAATCACGCTGGTGGGCGCGCTGGTCTCCTCCACGACGCTGCCCCAGCACGAGACGCTGACGGCCGTGCTCGCCACCTCGGCGGTCGCGCTCGCCACGATCAACGTGATCGGCGGCTACGTCGTCACGGACCGCATGCTCGCGATGTTCAAGAAGAAGCCGGGAGGCAAGTGAGATCATGATTACGACCTTGCTGATCAACCTCGCCTACGTCGTCGCGGCGGTCCTCTTCGTCTTCGGCCTGAAGATGCTCAGCTCGCCGGCCACGGCGCGCAAGGGCAACCTGTGGTCCGCGGTCGGCATGCTGATCGCCGTCGTCGCGACGCTGTTCGACGCCCACGCCATCACCTGGAACGAGATACTCGTCGGCGTGACCATCGGCACGCTGATCGGCGCGGTCTGGGCACGTCGCGTCGAGATGACCGGGATGCCGGAACTGGTCGCGCTGTTCAACGGCTTCGGCGGCCTCGCCAGCCTGCTGGTGGGCTGGGCGGCGCTGTTCGCGCCACACTCGCCCTTCATCCTGGTAACGATCGCGCTGACGATCCTGATCGGCGGCGTCACCTTCACCGGCAGCGTGATGGCGTGGGCCAAGCTGAGCGAGACCGTCAGCGGCAAGCCCTTCCTGTTCGGAGGCCAACGCATCTTCAACGGCGCGCTGCTCACGGCGATCGTGACCAGTGCCATGATGTTCTGCCTGCAGCCGGACAACCATCTGTGGCTCTACACGATCGTAGCGCTGTCCTTCCTTCTCGGCGTGATGGCGGTGCTGCCGATCGGCGGCGCCGACATGCCGGTAGTGATCTCGCTGATGAACAGCTACTCGGGCCTCGCGGCCTGCGCGGCCGGCTTCGCGGTCAACAACATGATCCTGATCGTCGCCGGCGCGCTGGTCGGCGCGAGTGGCATCATCCTGACCCGGATCATGTGCAAGGCCATGAACCGCTCGCTCGCAAACGTGCTGTTCAGCGGCTTCGGTGCGGTCGGCGGACCGGCCGAGAAGCTCGAGGGCGAGGTCCGGGCGATCTCGCACGAGGACGCGTACTACATCCTCGAGGCCGCCTCCAGCGTGGTGATCGTGCCCGGCTACGGCATGGCGGTCGCACAGGCGCAGCACACGGTCAAGGAACTGCAGGAACTGCTCGAAGGCAACGGGGCGGAAGTCGTCTACGCGATCCATCCGGTCGCCGGACGCATGCCTGGGCACATGAACGTGCTGCTCGCCGAGGCCGACGTGTCCTACGACCTGCTGCTGGAAATGGACGAGATCAACCCGCGCATGGAGAGCTTCGACGTCGCGATCGTGATCGGCGCCAACGACGTCGTGAACCCGGCCGCGCGCGAGTCCAAGGGCAGCCCGATCTACGGCATGCCGATCATCAACGTCGACCAGGCGCGCACCGTGTTCGTGCTGAAGCGCTCGATGGCATCCGGCTTCGCCGGCATCGACAATCCGCTGTTCTTCAAGGAGAACACGCGCATGCTGTTCGGCGACGCCAAGGACTCGATCAGCCAGCTCATCCGCCAGTTCAAGTAGGTCCGGGCTCTGCCCGGACATTCGCGCGATCCCTGTTCGGCCACAGGCCGAACCTGCGGGGATGGGTCCCGAACGGCACGCCGGCACGGTCGGGATGCGGGCGCAGGATCATCGGGGCCCGGTTTGCGCGTACGCAAACGCCGTGCATGCCGTACAATCGCCGCGCCAACGGTACGGGACGCGGGAGCGGCAGATGCAGCAGGTCGTGATCAGCGGAACGGGGCTGTTCACCCCGTCGCAGACCATTTCGAACGCGGAACTCGTGGCTGCGTTCAACGCCTATGCAGCGGCCTGGAATGCCGAGCACACCGCCGCGATCGCGGCGGGCGAATGCGCTTCCATGCAGGAATCCAGCGAACCGTTCATCGAGAAGGCGTCCGGAATCCGCAGCCGCTTCGTGATCGACAAGAGCGGCGTGCTCGACCCCCGGCGCATGTGCCCGGACATTCCGGAACGCCCCGACGACCAACATTCGCTGCAATGCGAGATGGCGCTGGTCGCCGCGCGTGAGGCCTTGCAGCAGGCGGGACGGGAAGCCTCCGACATCGATGCGGTGATCGTCGCCTGCTCCAACCTGCAGCGGCCGTACCCGGCCATTGCGATCGAGGTGCAGGCCGCGCTCGGTGCCGGCGGTTTCGCGTTCGACATGAACGTGGCCTGTTCCTCGGCCACGTTCGGCATCGACATGGCGCGTAACGCGGTGCTCGGCGGCTCGGCGCGTGCGGCACTGGTGATCAGCCCGGAGATCTGCTCGGGCCACCTCGAGTTCCGCGACCGCGACTGCCACTTCATCTTCGGTGACGCCTGCACCGCGGTGCTGGTCGAGCGCGAACCGTCGGCAGCCGCGCAGGCGCCGTTTCGCATCGTCGATTCGCGGCTGGCGACCAGTTTCTCGAACAATATCCGCAACAATTTCGGCTTCCTCAACCGCGCCGCCCCGAACGGCATCGGCGCGCGTGACAAGCTGTTCCGGCAAGACGGGCGCAAGGTATTCAAGGAAGTCTGCCCGCTGGTCGCCGACATCATCGTGCGCCAGGTGGACGAACTGGGCATCGGCCGCGAGGCGCTGCGGCGGCTCTGGCTGCACCAGGCGAACCTGAGCATGAACCAGCTGATCGGCCGGCGTGTGCTGGGCCGCGAACCGGACGCCGACGAGGCACCGGTGATACTGGACCGTTATGCGAACACCAGCTCTGCCGGATCGATCATCGCTTTCCACAGCTACCGCGACGATCTGGCGCCCGGCGCACTTGGCGTGATCTGCTCGTTCGGTGCCGGCTACTCGGTGGGCAGCATCGTGGTCGAACGCTGCGGATGATCGGCTAGAATCCATTCGGAGCAAGGAACACGGATCGCGCGGGATGGCTATCGAGTACCACTTCAAGGCGGGCGCGGATCGCGTGTTCGGACTGCTCAGCAACGCCGACTTCCTGGTGGAGCGTTCGTTGGCGCTCGGCGAACTGGCAGCGGACTGCACCGTCGAGGACGACGACGAGCAGGTCGTGATCACGCTCACGCGCGAGGTCGAGCGCGGTGTGCCTGCTTTCCTGTCGCCGCTGCTGCAGAGCCAGCAGACGCTCGAGATCGTGGAACGCTGGTCGGCGCGCGGCACAAGCCGGGCAGGACGCGCCGTACTGACGCTGCGCGGGCAGCCCGTGACCGTCGAATCCGAGCTTCAGCTTCGCCCCGAACCCACGGGCGGCTGCATCTACAGCGTCCGGTTCACGGTGCGTGCCCCCATACCGTTGCTCGGGCGGCGCGTGGAGAGCTTCTTCCTCGGCCAGATCGAGGCCAGCACGCGTGCTGAACTGGATTATCTGGCCGGCATGCTCGGCTAGCCCACCGTCACTTCGGTGTGCAGCGCCACCTTCGAGCGCAGGGATTTCGACACCAGGCAACTCTGCTCCGCCTTCTCGAGCAGGCGCGCGGCCCGGTGGGGATCGGTTCCCGACGGGACGCGCAGCCTCACCTGCAACTCGATGTGCGTGAACCACAATCCTTCGTCGGTGCGATCGAGCAGGCCTGCCGCCCCGCAATCGATTTCGCTCCAGTCGAGCCGCGACGCGTTCGCCACGGCGCGGAAACTGAGCACGAAGCAATCCGCGACAGCCGCCACGAACAGGGTCTCGGGAGACCAGTTGCCGGGCGGGCCGTTGAACTCCGGCGGTGCCGTGCTCTGGATGTCTTCGAGGTCCGGGCTGCGGACGGTGACCGTGCTGCCAGGCGTGGTCAGCGCGTTGACGACGTAGCGATGCGGAAAGGGATGCATGCCATATCCTCCCTGCGGGCGATCAGTTCTCGACCGCCCTCACGCCCTTCTCGTAACGCGTGTAGACGTACACCGGAATGGCGAGCCCGCCCAGATGTTCATCGACGAGCGCGCGCACATCGTCCCACTCGAGACGGCCGACGCCGGTGGCGAGCCGCGGCAGTGCCAGGCTGCTGAACTTCTCCTCGAGCACGATGCGATGCAGCGCGCGTAGCGCATGATTGACGTTCGGCAGCGTGGCTTGCCCGGGCTTCTCGCCGTGGCCGTAGGCGGCTTCCTGCGTCATCAGGTTAACGATGCGGCGGCCGTCCGCCGCACCCCACACCCACGCCTCGCCGGCCTTCGGGTGTGCGGTCTGGCAGTAATGGCGGAAGTCCTTGTACAGCGACGGCCACCGTTCGCGCAGCGCCAGCGCCAATCCCTGCCCGAAATTGTCGTTGGGCGAAACCCCGTGCGCGATCGCGTTCGCTCCGCTGAGCAGGATATCCCCCTGTACTTCCTTGATCATGATGCCTCCGGTTGTGAACGATCTTCCGACCAAAGGCCGGCTCCATCAGATGTTCATAATATACGAAAACGCCGCGCGGTGCCCGCCTCAGGACGGTGTCGATGCATCGGCCGCGAACAGCTCGAGCTGGGTGGCTCCGCCTTCGTCACGTAAATCGACGAAGCGCACCCCGACGCCGAGCAGGCGCACCGGCAGATCGCCTCGCTCCAGCGCGCTCGCCAGCAGTTCGTCCACCCGCTGCGCGTCGGGCGCGCGCGCCGCACACTCCACCGTCGTGGTGCGGAAATCGGCAAACCTGAGCTTCACGAACAGCTTCGTCACGAGGTAATCGTCCGTGACCCGGCGCAGGCGCGAGCGCAGTCCAAGCAGCAATTCGGCCATCTGCCGTTCACATGCCTCATGGCCGCGCAGATCGTCGGAGAAGGTGCGTTCGACGCTGAGCGACTTGCGCCGCTGGGTGGGCACCACCGGGCGCTCGTCGATGCCCCGGCAGAGCTCGTGCATGCGCTGACCGAAGCGCCCGAAACGCTGGGCCAGCTCGACGAGCGTGAACTGCCGCAGATCCGCGCACGTCGTCACCCCCATCGCCTGCAGCCGCTCCGCGGTCGCCTTGCCCACGCCCCAGAGCCTGCGCACCGGCAGTGCCGCCACGAAGGGACCGACGTCGGCGGGCAGCACCACGAACTCGCCGTCGGGTTTATTCCAGTCACTGGCGACCTTGGCCAGAAACTTGTTGGGCGCCACCCCGGCCGACACGGTGATCCCGACCTCAGCACGCACGCGTCGCCGGATCTCGCGCGCGATCAGCGTCGCGCTGCCCTGGCAGGCCTCGGCCGCGCTGACATCGAGAAAAGCCTCGTCGAGCGACAGCGGCTCGACGAGCTCGGTGTAGTCGTGGAAGATTCGGCGGATGCGTTGGGAGACCTCGCGGTACTTCGCGAAATCCGGCGGAATGATGATCAGCCCGGGACACAGGCGCCGCGCCTGCGCCGACGGCATCGCCGAGTGCACACCGTAGCCACGCGCCAGGTAGTTGCAGGTCGTGATCACCCCGCGCCGGTCCGCGCTGCCACCCACCGCCAACGGCAAGCCAGCCAGGGCCGGGTCGTCACGCATCTCGACCGCCGCATAGAAGCAGTCGCAATCGCAGTGGATGATCTTGCGCGCGGGCGGGGTGTTCGGCATGGGATGGCGACGGACGGAGCCAATGGAAGGGCATTATCGCAGGTGGCGGTGGTGCACGCTCGCACCCTGCCCACGCCTGTCTTATTATCACCCCCGGAACGAAGAGCAACCACGAACGACCTCGGAGAACGCCATGAGCGAATCTGCACCGACACCGACACCGACACCGACCCTGACCCGTGCCGCGATGGGCATCGCGCCCGGGCGTCCGCTGAACGTGAGCCAGGGAGGCATCGAGGAGCTGCGACGAGACATCCAGACGCTGATGGACATCGAGGCGATACGACAACTCAAACACGCCTATTTCCGCTGCGTCGACACCGCGAATTTCGCCGAGCTCGCCGAGCTGTTCCACGACGAGGTCTACGTGCACTTCATCGGCGGCACCTACGAGTGGAAGCTCGACGGCAAGGCCGCGTATCTGGGCGCGGTCACCGGCGCGTTCCACCGGCAGTCGATCGGCCACCACAACGGCCATCACCCCGAGATCCAGATCCTCGGCGACAACGAGGCCACCGGCATCTGGTACCTGGCCGACAACATGTGGCAGCTCGATTCGCGCCATTTCACCACCGGTACCGCGATCTACTGGGACCGCTACTTGAAGGTCGACGGCCGCTGGCTGATCCGCGAAACGCGTTACCGGCGTGTCTACGAACTGAACTCGGTACTTCCCGAGCGGCCGAAGCCGGCCGTGCACTACCTGGGCGAGTACGGCTCGCCGACGGTGCGCTGATCCTGTGGGGCTGTCGTCGCATCCGCTGTGGCTGGTCGGGTTCCGGCCGTTCTTCACGCTCGCCTGCCTGGCCGGCATGTTCATGCCGCTCGCCTGGGCGCTGGTCTACAGCGGAACCCTGCCGGCGCCGGGTGGCCGCATCACGCCCGCGCAGTGGCACGCGCACGAGATGTTCTTCGGCTTCGGCTGGGCGGTGCTCGGCGGCTTCCTGCTGACCGCGACCAAGAACTGGGTCGGCATCCGCGGCTACCACGGCCCGGCGCTGATGCTGCTGGCCGCGGCGTGGATCATCGAGCGCATCGCCATGAGCTGCGGCGGCGGCTGGCCGCCGCTCGCGTTCCACCTCGCTGCGAACGCCTTCCTCGGCAGCATCGTTCTCATGCTGCTGTGGACGCTGCTGCGCTACCGCGCGCAGGACAGCTACCGCGACAACGTGTTCTTCCTGATCGCGCTGCCGGTGTTCCTCGTCGCCAAGCAGCTGGTGCTCGACGACACGCTTTTCCGCGCCGGCTATGCGATGACGCTGGCGCTGTTCCGCATCGCATTCCTCGTGATGCTCGAACGCACGCTGACGCAGTTCATGCGCAGCAACTTCCAGACCGACATCCTGCGCGACGCCCGGCTCGACGGCGCGATCAAGCTGTGCGCGCTGTTGCTGGTCGCCGAGCCGTTCCTGCCGCCGCTGCCCGCGGCCGCGCTGTCCACGCTGCTCGCGGCGCTGCTCGCGTGGCGCTTCGCGTTCTGGAAGCCGCAGCTCGCGATGCATCGCATCGACCTCGGAATCATGTACGTGGGCTACCTCGCGATCGTCGCGCAGCTCGTGGTGCAGGCGCTGGAACGCACGGCCGGGGTCACGTGGACCGGTACCGTCTCGGTGCACCTGTTCAGCTTCGGCGTGATGGGCGTGATCATACCGTCGATGATCGTGCGGATTGCAAAAGGCCATACCGGACGCAAGGTCATGTTCGACGCGCTCGACCGGGCGATCCTCTGGGTCATGCTGGGGGCATTGGCGCTGCGCGTGGTGCTGCCGCAGCTGGCGCCCGCGGCGTACCTGCTGTGGATCCAGCTGGCCGCCGCCTGCTGGTTCGCCTGCTTCGCAACGCTGGCCTGGCGCTACGTGCCGTTCCTGCTGCGTGCACGTATCGACGGCAAGGAACACTGAGCGCGTCGTTCACCTAGGCGAGCAGACGCCCGAGTTCCGTCGCGAGCCCACGCACGAACAGTTCGTCACGCATGCACAGGTAGTGCTGGCGCATGCGCGGTGAAAATGCCGCATCGAGCGCGTGGGCCCGTCCAACGGGCCACGACACCGGCAGCGTCTTCGCCCTGAGGCGGCGCGCGCTGCCCAGCAACTGCGCGCGCAACAGCCCGTGCGCCGGGCCGTCCGGCTCGAACAGCACCACCGGGGCAACGCAGCGAGGCAAGCGGTAGGCGTTCTGCGCGCCGGTCTGCAGGCTGTATTGCACGAGCATGCGCGTGATCGTGTCGGAATCGATTTCCGGCGCCACGGACTTCACGCGCTCGAGCAGCGCCGGCAGGTGAGCCGCCGACTCCGCTTCCGGCGCCAGCGCGTCTCCGAGAGCGAATGGCAACCCCGAATTCAGCTCGAGCAGCAGCGAGAACCCGAGCACGTGCTGGCGGCTGCGCTGCGCCCTGGCGGCGAGGCGCTGGAACTCCTGCGCCGGGATCCCGGAGGCGTCCGCGTTGCGGGCGCTGCCCGCCGCCGGCAGCATCCGACGCCACACCGCGCGCAGCCAACCGCCTGCGACCACGATGCGGCGGAACGACGGCCGCATGAAACGTGCGCGCATCGCCCAGTATCCGTAGCGGCGCTTCGAACGCAGATCGATGCCGAGCGGATCGATCAGCGCGAGCAGCGCCACCTCGCGCCCGCGTGCGCGCAACCGTTCGGCGATCTCCCAGCCGAAGGCCCCCGCCGAGGAGTACGCCACCAGCCGCAGCGCACCGACGGGCTGACGCTGCACGACCGCCCGCACATAGCCCTCGACCCAGGCGCCGAAACCCGCGAGTGGATCGCGCGCTCCCCAGACGAAGGGATCACGCACCCCGACCAGCGCACGCCGCGTGGAGACGGCCTTGACCAGCCGTTCGTAAGCCCCCAGCGTGCCGCCGGCCGAGGCGATCAGGAACACCGGCTCGAGCGTGGCATCCGCAGCCGCTCGCAGCGTGACCAGCGTGGCATCGGCAGCCGGCACGGCGGACCGCTCGCCGCGCGCCAGCGCATCCAGATGCGCCGCCAGATCGGCAAGCACCGGCCGCTCGTAGACGAGCGTCTCTGGCAGGCGCTCGCGATCCATCCCGAAGCGTTCGCGCAACCGGTCAGCGAGCAGGAACACACTGAGCGAGCTGCCACCGACCTCGAAGAAGCCGCTGTCGCGCCGGATCCGGTCGTGGCCCAGCACCTCGTGCCACAGCACGGCGACGGCCTCCTCGGTGGCGCTCGCGAACGTCGCCCCGGTGCCCTCCTCGACCGAGCATTCCGCTTGCCGGGCGAGCAGTTCACGGCGATCGACCTTGCCACTGGGCGTCAGCGGCAGCGCGTCCGTTGCCTCGAGCTGCGCGGGCAGCATGTAGGCCGGCAACCGTTCGCGCAGCACCGCGCCGAGCTCGGCCGCCGGCAGTGTGGCCGGCGTATAGAAGCCTGCGAGGCGGGCGCTCACCCGCCCGGCATCGACGAGCACGACCGCCGCATGCGTCACCCCGGGGCAGGCCTGCAGCGCGCGCTCCACCTCCTCGAGGTCGACGCGGAAACCGCGGATCTTGACCGTGTGATCGACGCGCCCCACGTACTGCAGGCTGTCGTCCTCGCCAAGGCGCACGCGGTCACGGGTGTCGAACAGTTGGCCGTCTCCCCGCGGGTCGGCGACCAGCGCCGCCGCGGTGTGCTCCGGATCGCGGAAGTACCCGCTGAACAGTGCCGGACCGCCGATATGCAGCACGCCGGTATCGCCCGGCGCTACCGGGCACAGCGCCTCGTCGAGCACGACGGCGCGCACCGCGGGCGAAATGGGACGTCCCAGCGGCAGTTCGGCTCCCGGGCGCAGCTCCGCACGCAGGTCGCAGAGCAGCGTCGAACTCGCCTCGGTGCTGCCGTAGATCGAGTAGACGCAGGTGGGCGCCGGAAACGCCGCGAGCACGCGCCCTGCGAGTTCGGCCGGCACGTACTCGCCCATCAGCACCAGCACCCGCAGCGTCGGGGCAACGAAACCCGGCAACTCGAGCAACGCACGCAGCAACGAAGGCACGATCAGCATCCGCGTGACGCCTTCGGCGTGCAGCATGGCCAGGAAGCCGCGCACGTCCCGCACCGCCTCGTCGCCGACCAGCACCACCGGCACGGCGCGCAACAGCGGTTCGAACAGCTCATAGACCGCGTGGGTGGTCGTCATGTGCGATTTCTGGCAGCAAACCTCGCCGTCGGTGTAAGGATGCGTGGTCCAGGTCCAGTCGAGCCGGTGCAGGAACGAGGCATGGCTGCGCACGATCATCTTGGGCGTACCGGTGGAGCCCGACGAGCAGAGTACGAACGCCGGCTGGCTGCCGACACCCGGCGGAAACTCCGGCAGCACCGTGCAGCTCGCGCAGGCACGCCGGAGCTCGTCGAGCCCGAGCCGCGCCAGGCCCGCGGGCGCATCCGCCACGGACGTGCCGGCGCCGCCGTCGATCAGCAGCTGGGGGCGCGCCGCAGCAAGGATCTCGCGCCGTCGGGCCGACGGATACGACGGCGGCAGCGGCAGCACCGCGGCGTTCGCCTGCAGCACGCCGAGCAGGCAGGCGACGTAATCGGGGCTGCGCTCGAGTTGCAGCGCCACGCAGCAGCCGGCACCGATGCCGCGCGCGAGCAGCACCGAGGCGATCCGCTCGACACGCGCGTGCAGCTCCCCGAAGCGCAGCTCGCCGCCCGCATGCCGCAGCGCCACCGCGTCGGGGGTGGCGCGCGCCTGTACGGCTAAGCGCTCGTGGAACAGGAATCCCCGTTCACTGGTGGCGGTGGCGGTGGCGGTGGCGGTTGCGCTGACGTGCGGACCGGTGTTCATGCAGGAGGGACTCGTCGCGGCACAGGGACTCCGCGAGTATAGACCGGCGCGGTTTGCGCACCGGGGCGCCGGCACGCCACACTGGCGCTTCGCCACCCCCACGCCGGCAACGGCCAGGAGACCACCGATGAGCGCGGCGCAGCGAACCTATGTTCTGGTGCACGGCGCGTTCCACGGCGGCTGGTGCTGGCGTCACGTCACGGATCAGCTCCGCGCGCGCGGACACCGGGTATTCACGCCGACCCTGACCGGGCTCGGCGAGCGCGCGCATCTGCGCCACCTCGAACCCGATCTGCACACCCACATCGCCGACGTGGTGCAGACGCTGTTCTGCGAGGAACTGCAGGACGTGGTGCTGGTCGGGCACAGCTACGCCGGAGCGGTGATCAGCGGGGTGGCCGACTGCGTCCCCGAAGTGCTGCGCCACCTCGTCTTCCTCGACGCGCTGGTGCTGCCGCCAGGCGGACACGTGCTGTACGCCGCCTCCGCCGAGGCGCAGTCCTACTACCACGGCCTGAGTCGCGAGGCGGGCGGCAGCGGGCTGATCCCCGTGCCGCCGGCTGACTTCTTCGGCGTGGCGGATCCCGCCCAGATCGCGTGGCTGGAACGCCACCTGAGCCCGCACCCGCTGGCGAGCTTCCTGTCACCGCTCGACCTCGCGCACCCGCCCGGCAACGGACTGCCGGTGACCTACGTCCACTGCACGGCACCGGAGTTCACCGAGATCCGCAACGCCTTCGCGCTGGCGCGCACCATGCCCGGCTGGCGCCACGTGGAGCTCGCAACCGGTCACGACGCGATGGTGTCGGCGCCGCGCGAGGTCGCCGAACTCCTGCTGTCGATCGGCTGACGCAAGGCGTGGAGCCGGTTCACTGACGCCGGCCGGAATGCTCGGTGCCCGGTGCTCGGTGCGTGACGCTGCCGGCACAGACGACCGCACGCCCGGGACTGGAATCAGACAGCCGACAACTCTGCCAGCGCTTCGCCGGCATGCAGGTCTGCGATCGCGGCCTGCGCGCGCTCGAGCAGCGAGTCGGCGAAGACGCGCCGCTTCGGCGTCGCGTCCGGCGGAAAGGTCACGACCTGGCAGCACGCCACGACGGTGTAGGCCGCGTAGGCGCGATACCACAGCCAGGCCTCATCGAACGCGAGCTCCCGCGCGCCCAGCACCACGCGGCGCGCCAGGTAGCGGCGCAGCAGCTCGCGCTCGTGCGCGCGGCGGTCGGTCGGCGTCAGCGCCATCGTCAGCAGGTACGCCACGTCACGCAGCCCCTGCCCCACGTGCAGCATGCCCCAGTCGCAGAAACCGATGCGACCGTGGTCGTCGAACAGGTTGCCGATGTGCGCGTCGGCGTGGATCACGGTCGGCGGCGCGGGACCGTCGCTCCACAGCGCGAGCAGGCGCGGGGCATCGGCGATGTACGACTCCGCGATCGTGGCGAAACGCTCGCCCAGCCGCGGGCGATGGTGTTCGAGTCCGTAGCGCAGCATCGCCTGTCCATAGCCGCCGTCGGAGCGCGGGGCCGGCGGCACCCAGGGCGCCTCACGCTCGCGCAGCGCGGGGTCTTCGTAGCGCAGATGCAGCGCGGCCAGATCCTCGAGTGCGCCTGCGGCAGCGCGCGGATCGATGCCGGCAGGACCGTCGGAGAAGTGGCAGCCGCTCGCGGCCAGGTCCTCGAGCAGCAGCGCGAACTCCCCGCTCGCGGGGTCGGTGAGCACCGCGTGTGCCATCGGCACCCGCAGCGGCACGTGCGGGGCGAGATCGCGGTAGAACGCGGCTTCGCGCAGTCCCATGCCGGTGGCGATCACCGCGCCGCGGCGTGCATCGGCTGGCGGCAGCTTGCAGAACAGCGTGGGCGGTGCGCCGGCCGCTGCCAGGTAGTCGACCGCCAGCCAGGCGTGCGCGTTGGTCCACTGCTGGCGCGCCGCCACGCGTACCGCCGCCACGCGCACGCCGGGATGGCGCCCGGCCAGCGCCTGTTCCAGCCATGCCGCGTCGATCGCCTCCGCGCTCGGAGGAATCGGCAGGCGCTGCATCGCGCGCGAGCTCTAGCGGTTCAGGAAGTGGAGCGGCAATCCCGGCGTATCCCACTCGCAGGCGAGCAGGCGTCCGCTCATCGAACACGTGATGTAGGCGGTGCGCAGCCCGGGGCCGCCGAAGCAGATGTTGGTCGTCATCGCATCGCCGGTCGCCACATGCCCCACGGTGCTGCCGTCCGGCGCCACGATCGTGATGCCGCCGTTGATGATGGTCGCGACGCAGACGTTGCCGGCCGCGTCCACGGCCAGCGAGTCGAAGAACTGGTAGTTCGCGAACCCGGCCAGCATCGCCTCGGAATCCATGATCGGTGCGAGCTCGCCGGGAGCGCGCACCGGCACCGCCATCAGCCGCGAGGTCGGACTCTCGGCGTAGTACAGCACGTCGCCGGCCGGCGACAGCCCGATGCCGTTGGGCATGGAGCACGGAAAGCGCACCTCGCGGATCAGCGAGCCGTCGGGCTTCGCGTAGTAGATCGCTCCGCGGTCGCTTTCGCGTGCACGCATCTTGCCCAGATCGGTGAAATAGAACCCGCCGTGGGCGTCGAACACGATGTCGTTCGGTCCCTTCAGCGGCACGCCGTCGCAGTGCGTGTACAGCACCTCGACCTCACCGCTCGCCAGATCGACGGCCTCGATGCGCCCTCCCGCGTAATCCGCCGGCTGCTCGCCCGGCACGAAGAAGCCGCCGTAGTCGTGCCACTCGAAGCCGCCGTTGTTGCACACGTAGCAGCGCCCGTCGGGGCCGATCGCCGCGCCGTTGGGCCCGCCGCCCAGCCGGGCCACCACCTCGACGGCGCCGCCGGGCAGCACGCGGCTCAGCGTGCCGCGCCGGATCTCGACCAGCAGCACGCTGCCGTCGCTCATCGCGATCGGCCCTTCCGGAAACTGCAGACCGGCGGCGATCTCGGTGAACTGCTTCATGGTCGCTCCCTCCCGGATCGATGAAGGCTCATTCTGGAGCGAAACGGTGTGTGTACGCGCGGATCGGGGATGAAATTGTCGTAACCTCGCTCAGCAGCGCCCCAGCCCCAGTTTCAGCTGGTCCACCGTCGCGGCACCGTCCACCACGATCACCTGCCCGGAGACGAAGCGCGCCGCCGGCGAACAGAAGAACAGCACCGCGTTCGCCACGTCGCGCGCGTTGCCGTCGAGCCCTAGCGGGTTGGCGTATTTCCGCGTATCCGGCGCCACCGCCGCGCTGAAGCGCTGCAGACCCTCGGTACCGCCGATACTGCCCGGCGCGATCGCGTTGACGCGGATCCCGTACGGACCCCACTCGACCGCGCAACTGCGCGTCAGCGAATCGACGCCGGCCTTGGCGGCCGCGACGTGCGCCTGCAGCGCGACGCCCTTGAGCTCGAACGGCGCCGAGATGTTCACGATGCACCCGCCGTGCTCGCTCTGCCAGGCATCGAAGACGGCACGCGAGACGTTGTAGGTGCCGAGCAGGTCGATCGCGACCACGGTGCGAAAACCGTTCGGCGAGATGCGCGTCATCGGCGCGGGGAAGTTGCCCGCCGCGTTGTTGACCAGGATGTCGATGCGCCCGAACGCCGCCAGCGTGCCGGCGACCGCGCTCGCAACGGCCTCCGGTTCGCGCACATCGGCGACCTCGCAGTGCGCCGTGATGCCCTCGGCGCCGAGCTCCTCGACCGCGCGGCGCAGGTTCTCCGCGTTGCGGCTGAGCAGCGCCACACGCGCGCCGTGCGCCCCGAGCACGCGGCAGATCTCGCGCCCGATCCCGGTTGCGCCCCCCGTGACCAGCGCCACCCGTCCGGCCAGCAGATCCTCGCGAAACCCCGATACGCCGTTGTCCATCGTTCCCTCCGGAAATGGGGTCAGAGCCAATTTATCGCACGGCCAGCCCGCGGAACACCCGCTTCATGCGCGCCACCTTGTCCAGATAGCCGCGCGCATCGTGCGCGCCGCAGCGCTGGCCCGGCGCGAGCCGCAGGCCGCGGCGCGCGAAGGCGTTGCCCGCCCCGGCCCCGCACAGATGAACCAGCGTTGCGAGCTCCTGCTGCCGCTCCAGTCCCACCCCGCGCAGCCGGTAGCGCGCAAGCAAGCGCGTGACCGTGCGATCGAGGTACGCCGCAGTGAGTTCGACCGCGTGACCTGGCAGCACGCGGAAATACAGACTGTTGAACCAGCACGAATCGAGGTCGTGCCACGGCCCGTCCTCGACCACGCGGTTATCGCGGATACAGTAGCGCCGTGCTTCCTCGAAGGTGCCGTCGGTGAACTGGAACATCCCGACCGCGCTCGACGCCGGCCGGTAGATGTCGAACGGATCGAGGCCGGGCGACCAGCGCCAGTAGGTGCGCGCCACCGGATTCCCGGATGCCTCGACCTGCGCGAGTGCGGCGAGAAAATCCGGCGTGATGATCGCGGTCGAATTGCGACGGAACAGCTCGCCGTAGGCCACCCACGTCTGGGACGGCGTCTTGTAGAGACGGTCCTCGAGCGGAAACAGCAGTTCAGTGGGTTTGCGAGCGACGTGGTAGACCGTGTTCACGACAAACCACCCGGCGAGCAGCAACGCCAGCACACCACCGAGTTGCACCGTGAGCGGCAACACGCCGAGCAGGCGCAGCACGCGCGTCCAGCGCCCGCGTGCCGGCGCTGCTACGGAGCGCGCGCGCGCCGGAGTACCTCTGCCCGCACCGGTGCCGCGCCGCCCGCCACCTTGCGCCGTGCCGGAACGTCCGGCACGGGTGCCACGCGGCGCCCCCGGGC
>JAJVIG010000010.1 GCA_022072145.1 Pseudomonadales bacterium | reverse complement strand
TCGCGGGCGCCGCGCGGCCGCTGATCGTCTGCGGCACCGGGATGCGCAGCGCGGCGCTGCTCGACGCCTGCGCGAACATCGCGCGCGCGCTCACCGTGCGCGGCACGCAGCCGGCCCTCACGCTCGCCCTGCCGGAAGCCAACAGCCTCGGCGTGGCGCTGCTCGGCGGCAGCGACGTCGGCCATGCGCTGGACGCCGTCGACAGCGACACCGTGCTGCTGGTGGTCGAGAACGATCTGTACCGCCGCGCACCGGCGGCGCAGGTCGATGCCGCGCTGGCGCGCGCGCGCTGCGTGGTCGTGATCGACCACCAGCTGACCCCGACCGCCGAACGCGCGCACCTGCTGCTGCCGGCGGCGAGCTTCGCCGAGGGCGACGGCACGCTGGTGAACAACGAAGGCCGCGCCCAGCGCTTCTTCCAGGTCTACGACCCCGCCTACTACAACCTCGCCACCCGCATCCGCGAGAGCTGGCGCTGGCTCGCCGAGCTGTTCGCCACCGGTTCGCACGAGGCGGCAGCGTGGCGCACGCTAGACGAGATCACGGCGGCCTGCGCCAGCGCACACCCCGAACTGGCGGCGATCGTCGCGGCCGCCCCGGATGCCGTGACGCGGGTGCACGGGCGGCGCGTGGCGCGCCAGCCGCCACGCTATTCGGGTCGCACCGCGATGCGCGCCGACGTGTCGGTGCACGAGCCGCGCGCGCCGCAGGATCCGGACAGCGCACTCGCGTTCTCGATGGAGGGTTACGCCGGACCCGACGAGCCCGGACCGCTGATCCCGTTCGCGTGGAGTCCGGGCTGGAACTCGCCGCAGTCGTGGAACAAGTTCCAGGACGAGGTCGGCGGCCACCTGCGCGCCGGCGACCCGGGCGTGCGCCTGCTCGAGTCCGACGCCAGCGGCGGCTACGCCGGGGCGCCCGCCGCGCCAGCGCAGGGCTGGCAGGTCGCACCGCTCCATCACCTGTTCGGCAGCGAGGAGCTGTCGGCGCGCGCCGAGGTCGTGCGCACGCTGGTGCCCGCACCCTACGTCGCGCTGCACCCCGACGATGCGGCACGGGAAGGGTTTGCTGCGGGCAGCACGGTGCGCGTCGAACTCGACGGCCAGGTGTGGACGGCGCCGCTCGTGCTGCGCCCGACGCTGGCCGCGGGAGTGGTGGGCATACCGGCCGGCTTGCCCGGGACGGGCCCGGTGCTCGCCGGCACCGGCGCCCGCCTGCAGTCCGGAGACACGCCATGAGCTTCATCGCACCCGAGACCGCGGCGATCCTGTGGGGCATCGTCAAGGCGATCGTGATCCTGCTCGTGGTCGTGATCTTCGCCGCCTACCTGAGCTTCATCGAGCGGCGCGTGCTCGCGCTGTGGCAGGACCGCTACGGACCCAACCGCGTAGGGCCGGGCGGGATCTTCCAGCTGCCGGCCGACGTGGTGAAGATGCTGTTCAAGGAGGACTGGATCCCGCCGTTCGCGGACCGCACCACCTTCCTGCTCGCGCCGGTGATCGCGATGAGCGCGCTGCTGATCTCGTATGTGATCGTGCCGGTCGCGCCGGGCTGGCAGGTGGCGGACTTCGACATCGGGATCCTGTTCTTCCTAGCGATGGCGGGACTGGCGGTCTACGCGGTGCTGTTCGCCGGCTGGTCCAGCGACAACAAGTACTCGCTGCTCGGCGGCGTGCGCTCGGCGGCACAGACCGTGAGTTACGAGGTGTTCATGGGGCTGTCGCTGATGGGCGTGGTCGCGCAGGCCGGATCGTTCGACATGCGCGCGATCGTCGAGGCACAGCGCGGCATGTGGTTCATCGTGCCGCAGTTCCTCGGCTTCGTGACCTTCGCGCTGGCCGGGGTGGCGGTCACGCACCGCAGCCCCTTCGACCTGCCGGAAGCCGAGCAGGAACTCGCCGCCGGCTACCACACCGAATACGCAGGAATGAAATGGGCGATGTTCTTCGTCGGCGAGTACGTCGGCATCGTCGTCGTGTCCTCGCTGCTCGCCACGCTGTTCCTCGGCGGCTGGCTGGGGCCGGGACCCGAGTGGCTGGCGCCGCTGTGGTTCGCGCTGAAGACGCTGCTGTTCGTGATGCTGTTCATCCTGCTGCGCGCCGCGCTGCCGCGCCCGCGCTACGACCACCTGATGACGGCGGGCTGGATGGTGTGCCTGCCGGTCACGCTGCTGAACCTGCTGCTCACCGGCGCCGTGCTGCTGGCGGGGGGATGAGGCGATGAAACGTCTGCTCGCGATACTCGTCGGGATCGGCACCAACCTGCGCAGCATGTGGATGATCTTCGCGCGCGCGACCCGCGAACGCGCGACGATCCAGTACCCGGAACAAGCCGTGTACCTGCCGCCGCGCTACCGTGGTCGCATCGTGCTCACCCGCGACCCCGACGGCGAGGAGCGCTGCGTGGCCTGCAACCTGTGCGCGGTCGCCTGCCCGGTAGGCTGCATCTCGCTGCAGAAGGCCGAGCGCGAGGACGGCCGCTGGTACGCGGAGTTCTTCCGCATCAATTTCTCGCGCTGCATCTTCTGCGGCATGTGCGAGGAGGCCTGCCCGACCAGCGCGATCCAGCTCACGCCCGACTTCGAGCTCGCCGAGTACCACCGGCAGGACCTGGTCTACGAGAAGCAGGACCTGCTGATCGCCGGCACCGGCAAGCACCCGGACTACAACTTCTACCGCGTCTCCGGCATGGCGATCGCGGGCAAGCCGAAAGGCGCCGCACAGAACGAGGCGCAGCCGATCGACGTGCGCACGCTGCTGCCCTAGGGAGGACCAGGACGATGCAGGAAGCCTTCTACGTCTGCTCGCTGGTCGCGCTGCTGACCACGCTGCGCGTGGTGACGACCGCCAATCCGGTGCACGCGCTGCTGTACCTCGTGGTGTCGCTGCTCGCGGTCGCAGGCATCTTCTTCGCGCTCGGTGCACCGTTCGCCGGTGCGCTCGAGGTGATCGTCTACGCCGGCGCGATCATGGTGCTGTTCGTGTTCATCGTGATGATGTTGAACCTCGGCGCCGAGACGGTGGCGCAGGAACGCGCGTGGCTGCGGCCGCGCGCATGGGCCGGCCCGGTGCTGCTCGCCGCGCTGCTGCTGGGGGCATTGCTGCGCGCGATCGCGGGCACCGCGGGCGGCGCCGGCGCCGTCGAGGTGACGCCGAAGGCGGTCGGCATCGCGCTGTACGGCCCGTATGTGCTGGCGGTCGAACTGGCGTCGCTGCTGCTGCTCGGCGCGCTGGTGGCGGCCTACCACCTGGGGCGTGACGACCACCGCTGAGCGCGGCCCGCGCGGCGGGCGAAGGAGAGGCAGGATGATCGAGAGCGCAACGGTACCGCTGGAACACGCACTGCTGCTGGCGGCGGCGCTGTTCTGCATCGGGCTGGCCGGGCTGATGGTGCGGCGCAATTTCCTGTTCATGCTGATGTGTCTCGAGGTGATGACCAACGCGGTGGCGCTGGCCTTCGTCGCTGCGGGCAGCCGCTGGGCGCAGCCGGACGGGCAGATCATGTTCATCCTGGTGCTGACGCTGGCCGCCGCCGAGGCCGCGATCGGACTGGCGCTGGTGCTGCAGCTGTACCGCCGCTTCCATTCCCTGGACATCGACGGTGCCAGCGAGATGCACGGATGAGCCTGCTCAGCCTGACCTTCATCGCTCCGCTCGCGGGTTACCTGCTGCTCGCGTTCTCGCGCGCTCGCCTCGGCGAGAACGCCAGCGCCGCGATCGGCGTCGGCTCGGTCGGCGTCTCGGCGCTGGCGAGCGCGCTGCTCGCACTCGGTTTCGAGCAACCGCGCGAGGAGACGCTGTGGACCTGGATGAACGTCGGCGACTTCAACGCCACGTTCGGGCTGCGCCTCGACGGGCTGTCGTTGACCATGCTCGGCGTGGTCACCGGCGTCGGCTTCCTGATCCACGTGTTCGCGTCGTGGTACATGCGCGGCGAGGAAGGCTATGCACGCTTCTTCGCGTACATGAACCTGTTCGTCGCGAGCATGGTGGTGCTGGTGCTGGCCGACAACCTCGCGCTGCTGTACCTGGGCTGGGAAGGCGTGGGGATGTGCTCGTACCTGCTGATCGGCTTCTACTACGGCACCGTCGCCAACGGCAATGCGGCGATGAAGGCCTTCCTGGTCACACGCGTCGGCGACGTGTTCCTCGCGATCGGGCTGTTCCTGCTGCTCGCCACCTTCGGCACGCTGGACATCTCCGAGCTGCTCGCGCGTGCACCGCAGCGTTTCGCCAGCGGCGACCCGCTGCTCACCGCCGCCGCGCTGCTGCTGCTCGGCGGCGCCGTCGGCAAGTCCGCACAGCTGCCGTTGCAGACCTGGCTCGCCGACGCGATGGCAGGCCCCACGCCGGTCTCGGCGCTGATCCACGCCGCGACCATGGTCACCGCCGGCGTGTACCTGATCGCACGCATGCACGGGCTGTTCGAGCTGGCGCCCGCGGTGCTCGCGCTGGTCGGCAACGTCGGCGCCGTGACGCTGCTGATCGCCGGGCTGTGCGCGCTGGTGCAGACCGACATCAAGCGCGTGCTCGCGTATTCGACCATGAGCCAGATCGGCTACATGTTCCTCGCGCTGGGCGCCGGCGCCTGGAGCGCCGCGATCTTCCACCTGATGACGCACGCGTTCTTCAAGGCGCTGCTGTTCCTGACCGCCGGCGCCGTGATCGTCGCCTGCCACCACGAGCAGGACATCCGCAAGATGGGCGGGCTGCGCCACCGCCTGCCACTGGAGTACGCGTGCTTCCTGGTCGGCGGGCTCGCGCTGTGCGCGCTGCCCTTCGTGACCGCCGGTTTCTATTCGAAGGACGAGATCCTGTGGTCCGCCTGGGCCGCCGGCAACACGCATCTGGTCGCCGCCGGCCTGGTGGGTGCGCTGTTGACCTCGATCTACACGTTCCGCCTGATCTTCACGGTGTTCCACGGCGATGAGCGCCTCGCCGCGCACGCGGGCAGCGGCGCCGCACGCGTGGTGCCGCTGGCGATCCTGCTCGTGCTCTCGACCGCGCTCGGGGCGCTGATCGAGCCGCCGCTCGCCGATGTGCTGCCCGCCTCGCCCGGCGAACACGGCGGCACCGGCCGGCATCTGGTCGAAGCCATGTCGGCCGGGTTCGCGCTGGCCGGCATCGCTCTCGCGGCCTGGCTCTTCCTCGGACGGCGCGGCTTCGTCGAGCGCCTCGCCGCCAGCGCCACCGGGCGCTTCCTGGGGCGCTGGTGGCTGAACGCCTTCGGCTTCGACGCGCTGTACGACCGGCTGTTCGTGCGCCCGTTCCGGCTGCTGGCGCGCGAGGAGCGGCGCGACGGACTCGACGCCACGCTGGGGCTGCTCCCCGTGGTGGTGCGTGCCGCCAACCGCGCGGCGGTGATGCCGCAGACCGGCAGGCTGCGCTGGTACGTCGCCTCGGTCGCGCTCGGCGCGGTGGCGCTGCTGGCCGTGGCCCTGATCAACCTGAATTAGGGAAGCACCGGTCATGCTGCTCGCCTGGCTGATCCTGATACCGATCCTCGCCGGACTGCTGTGCTGGCAGACCGACCGCTTCGGCAACACGCCGCGCTGGATCGCACTCGGCGCGATGACGCTGGTCACCGCGCTCGCGCTCGAGCTGTGGTTGAGCGGCGACTACCACCTCGGCGCCAGCCTGCACGACGCGCCGCAGTGGCAACTGGAATTCCGGATGCCGTGGATCCCGTCGCTGGGCATCGCGATCCACCTCGGGGTCGACGGCATGTCGCTCGCGCTGATCGTGCTCACCGGTTTCCTCGGCGTGCTGTCGGTGCTGTGCTCGTGGAGCGAGATCCAGCGCAACACCGGCTTCTTCCACCTGAACCTGCTGTGGATCCTCGGCGGGGTGATCGGCGTCTTCCTGGCGCTGGACCTGTTCCTGTTCTTCCTGTTCTGGGAAATGATGCTGGTGCCGATGTACTTCCTGATCGCGCTGTGGGGCCACCGCGCCGCGAGCAGCAAGTCACGCATCTCGGCGGCCACCAAATTCTTCATCTACACGCAGGCATCGGGCCTGCTGATGCTGCTGTCGATTCTCGGGCTCGCGTTCGCGCACTTCGACGCCACCGGCGTGCTCAGCTTCGATTACGAGGTGCTGCGCGGCACGGTACTCGAGCCGCGGCTCGAGTACCTGCTGATGCTCGGTTTCTTCGTCGCCTTCGCGGTCAAGCTGCCGATCGTGCCGCTGCACGGCTGGCTGCCCGACGCGCACTCGCAGGCGCCCACCGCGGGATCGGTTGACCTCGCCGGGCTGCTGCTGAAGACCGCCTCCTACGGCCTGCTGCGTTTCGCGTTGCCGTTCTTCCCGCAGGCCTCGGCGGAATTCGCGCCGATCGCGATCTGGCTGGGCATCGCCGGGATCTTCTACGGCGCGGTGCTCGCCTTCGCGCAGACCGATATCAAGCGCCTGGTCGCTTACACTTCGATCTCGCATATGGGCTACGTGCTGATCGGCATCTACGCCGGCGGCGCGATGGCGATCGAGGGCGCGGTGGTGCAGATGATCGCGCACGGCCTGTCGGCGTCGGCGCTGTTCATCCTGTGCGGCCAACTCTACGAACGGCTGCACACGCGCGACATGCGCCAGATGGGCGGGCTGTGGTCGCGGTTGCCGCTGCTCCCGCCGTTCGCGCTGTTCTTCGCCGCCGCCTCGCTGGGATTGCCCGGCACCGGCAACTTCGTCGGCGAGTTCCTGATCCTCGCCGGCAGTTACGCGGTGGCGCCGGTACCGGTCGTGATCGCCACCGCGGGACTGGTGCTCGCCTCGGCGTATTCGCTGGCGATGGTGCACCGCAGCATGTTCGGCCCGGCGCGTTCGCCGATACCGATCCCCGGCGCCGGCAGGCGCGAGACGCTGATGCTGCTGATGCTGACCGGCGCCATCGTCTGGCTGGGGCTCTACCCGCAACCGGTGCTAGACCTCTCCGAGCGCCCGGTCGAGCTGGTACGCGAGTACTACCCGCCGCAGGAGAACGCCACAGGAGCCGCCGTGCCATGACGATCGGATCCACCGAACTCCTCGCGCTCGCGCCGCTGCTGGTGACGGTCGCGACCGCCGTCACGGTGATGCTTTCGATCGCGTGGCGGCGCAACCATTTCCTGAACGCCACGCTGACCGTGGTCGGCCTGAACGTGGCGCTGCTCACCACGCTGTTCACACGCAACGCGCTGCCGCTGGAACTGCAGCTGACGGCGCTGCTGCAGCACGACGGCCTGGCCGTGTTCGGCACCGCCGCGGTGCTGGTGTCCACGCTCGGCTGCGCGACGCTGGCACACGCGTATCTCGAGGGGCTGCAGGACAACCGCGACGAGATGTACCTGCTGCTGCTGATCGCCGCCAGCGGGGCGATCGTGCTGGTCGGCGCGAATCACATGGCGACGCTGCTGATCGGCCTCGAACTGATGTCGCTGCCGCTGTACGGGATGATCGGCTACATCTACCGCGATCGCCGTTCGCTGGAGGCGGCCATCAAGTACCTCGTGCTGTCGGCCGCGGCCTCGACCTTCCTGCTGTTCGGCATGGCGCTGGTCTACGCCGAAACCGGCTCACTCGCGTTCGCGGCGCTGGCGCAGCCGTTGCAGGCGGGTGCACCGCTGCTGCTCACCGGGCTCACACTGATGCTCGCGGGAATCGCGTTCAAACTCTCGCTGGCGCCGTTCCACCTGTGGACCCCGGACGTCTATCACGGCGCGCCGGCGCCGGTAGGTGCGTTCCTCGCCACGGTGGGCAAGATCGCGGTGGTGCTGCTGCTGATGCGCTGGTGGCAGGAACTCCGGCTCGGTAGCAGCCCGCTGTTCACCGCGCTGCTCGCCGCGCTCGCCGTGCTGTCGATCCTGACCGGCAACCTGCTCGCGCTGTTCCAGGGCAACGTGAAACGCCTGCTCGGCTATTCGTCGATCGCGCACTTCGGCTATCTTCTGATCGCGATCGTCGCCGGCAACACGATCGGCGACGATGCACTCGGCGTGTACCTGCTGACCTACATGGCGGCCTCGCTCGGCGCCTTCGGCGTGCTGACGCTGCTGTCGTCACCGTACCGCGGCGACGACGCACAGGGGCTCGCCGACCTGCGTGGACTGTTCTGGCAGCACCCGTACCTGGCGGCGGTGATGACGGTCGCGGTGCTGTCGCTAGCCGGTATCCCGCTGACCGCGGGATTCATCGCCAAATTCTACGTGGTCGCAGCCGGTGTCGCGGCGCACCTGTGGTGGCTGGTCGCGGTGCTGGTGCTCGGCAGCGCGATCGGGATCTACTTCTACCTGCGCGTGATGGTAACCATGTTCCTGGCCGTCCCGGGGCGCCGGCGCCTCGACGCCGAACGCAACTGGGGCGAGCGCTCGGGCGGCTTGATGACCGTGCTGCTGTCGCTGTTCACGCTCGCGGTCGGACTCTACCCGCAGCCGCTGCTCGATCTGCTGCGCTGAACGCTGCAACGATAGTCCGCGAGGCGCCTCAGAAGCGTCCGGTGATGTAGCCTTCGAGCTGTTCGATGGTGCTCTTCTGCCGCGAGATCATGTGCATGACCACGTCGCCGATGGTCACGATGCCGACCAGCTCGCCGTCGTCCAGTACCGGCAGGTGGCGGATCCGCCGTGCGGTCATCAGTTGCATGCACTCCTCGATCGAATCGTCGGGAGTCACGGTGATCAGCGGCGAGGACATCAAGTCGCGCACCAGCGTGCGGTGCGCCTCGCGTCCGCGGATGATTCCCTTGCGCGCGTAATCGCGCTCGGAAAAGATCCCTACCGGTCCGTCACCGTCGACCACCACCAGTGCACCGATCTGGTACGTGGACAGCAGCGTCACCGCCGCGTAGACGGTCATCGTGGCCTCGACGGTCTTCACGCCGCGCGCTTTGCTTTCGAGGATCTGTGTGACGGTCGGCATGAACACCCCCGCGGCACCAAGAATTCGGGGGACATCATCGCCGAAGCGCATCGCGCGTGACAAGGCCGGGTCCACGTTCTCTCCCGGCGCGGACACCCCTCGCCCCGGAGCCACGCCGATCACCGCGGACTAGATGGCGTAACGTCGCCATCGTGCCAGGGGCAGTGCCGACAACGATCCCCGATCAATTGGTAGGCGTGCCGGATCGCGCGCATGGTACTCGTCTGCCGCACTCGCTGCTCCGGGAAGATCTGCTCACCCACACGCTCCTCCAGGCCCACGCGCTTCATCACGTACAAGAGGCCGGAGTTCACCCCGCACATCAGTACGTGAACGCCACGAGACCTCATCCGCAGCAGGAAGTGCTCCAGTTCGGAAACCGCCACGGCGTCGGGATTGCGCACGCGCTTCAGTCGCAGCACGACCACCTCTGTTGCGGGCGTTACCTGTGCCTCGATCGCGTCGAAATGGCGTTCCATCGCCGACACGGCACCGAAGAACAGTTCCCCCTCCAGACCGAAGATCAGCAGCTTGCTGCAGGGAACATCTTCGGGAAGACGCTCGTGGATGCGACCTTCACCGCCGATGACGAACTGCGTCAGCAGCATGCGGCCGGCGCGTGGCACCGTCAGCATGAACGACATCAGCACGCCAATCATCACGCAGAACTCCACCGAGATCGCCACTGCCGAGAATGCCGTTGCGGCGATGATCGAGGCGTCGAAGCGGGTCGCGCGCCAATGGAAGGCAAGCGCCTTCCAGTCCACCATGCCGTAGGAGGCGACCAGCAGGATACCCGCGAGCGCGGCACGCGGAAGGTACTGCGCGTACGGCGCGAACACCATCACGATCACGGCGACACCGAGCGCCGATATCACGCCGGACCACTGCGTGACCGCGCCGGCCTGCTGGTTGATCGCCGAGCGCGTCAGCGATCCGGAACCGGGTATGCACTGGAAGAAGCTGCCGCCGAGGTTCGCCAGTCCCTCGCTCAGGCACTGCTGGTTCATGTCGAGCCTCTGGCGTGTCACCGCGGCGATGGCCTTCGCCATGGAAATCGCCTCCAGCAGACCGAGCAGTGCGATGGCGAGTGCACCGGTCGCCAGATTCTGCAGGTGCACGGCGTCGAAGGTCGGCAGGCGAAATTGCGGGAGCGACGCCGGTATCGCGCCGACGACCCGCACGCCGCGCTCGTCCAGACCGAGCCACGCGCAGATCGCCGACATCGCGCAAACAACGATGAACAGTTCGGGCAGCAACGGTGCACGGAACCGGCGCTTCGCGACGCGCAGCACCACCACCAGTGCGATCGTGCCGAGGCCGACCAGCGTGGTCTCGAAGTGCGCCCCACCGCCCTGGGTCATCGAGAGCCAGAAACGCACCAGCAGGTGATCGTGCGGGTTGCCCATGGCCGTCATGCCGAAGATGTTCTTGATCTGGTCGATCACCAGCAGGCTGCCGGCTCCCAACGTGAAACCGACGATCACCGAGTGGGAAATGAAGCGCGTGAGGTCCCCCAGCCTGAACAGGCAGATGCCGAGCTGGATGCAGCCGATCATGAAGCTCATGAGAACGACGGCTGCCAGCCGTTCATCGGGAGGCGTGATCGCGGCTACGGCGCTGAGCACTGCGATCGAAATCGCGTTGGTCGGACCGTTGATGAGTTGCCGGGAGGAATCGAACAACGCCCCGATCGCTGTCATGACGATCGCCGTATAGAGCCCGTAGACCGGTGGCAGCCCGATGATCATCGCGTAGGCCATCGCCTGCGGCACGGCGACGGCGGCGACCGTGGAACCTGCGAACAGGTCCGAACGTGCGTCGGACAGGCGATAACGTCGCAGCGAATCGAATGCGGGTACGAGACGGTAGAAACGCTCGCGCGCGGAGCGGGAAACGTGGTCCAAAACGCAGTCTCCACCTCGCCATGCCGGATTGCGCCCAAGTCTAGCACCCCACTTCGTAACCGGCTCCCGACCACGCGTCGGAGCACACGCCGCATCGGTACCTCCGCCGCCCGTCCGGGAACGCACATTCTCAGCGCAGCAGCACCAGTTGCGGGCGGGCGTCCGCCGCCGACCAGACGAAGGCGTTCTGCGCAAAGCGCCGGGCCATCGCGGTCGCCTCGGCGAGTCCCATCCCCGGCACCAGCACGCTGGCCTCGCCGGGCCAGACTCCCGCGAGATCCCGGCCACAGCCCGCAACCCAGCCGTAGCCGCGCCGCTCGACCGCTCGCCGCAGCCGCTGCGTGGCACGCGCGTTCCACGCCTCGGCCACGAGTTCCCCGTGCGGATTGCAGGCACTCAGATACGCCGCACAATCCGCGGCTTCGCGCGCCAGCAGCGCGGCCAACGCCCGGCTGCGCTCCCCGATGCGCAGCACGAACGCCGGCCGCGCATGCACCTCGTAACTGCACTCGAGGTAGGCGATCAGGGTGCTGCGCCCGAGCGTGCTCATCGGTTCCTCCATGGTGATCGGCCACGCCGATCATAGGCCGGATCGCCGCCCGCGCAGATACTTAAAATTTTGACTATTGGTTTGTTTGTGGTCTAATTACTTAACCATAAGCATGGTCGCACCCCGACATGAAAATCCGCCAACGGGCCGACCTCGCCCACGCGCCGGACGCCGCAACCTCCCCGGCGGACGAGGCGGTCGGTTTCCTGCTCAGCCACTGTCTGAATCGCGTCAGCGACGCCACCGACCGCGCGCTCGCCTCCTGCGGTCTCAACGTGCGGCAGTTCGGCGTGCTGCACGCGGTGTACCGCGGCATGGCGGACACCCCGTCGGGAATTGCCCGCCTGCGTTTCAGCAACGCCGCAGCGATCACCTACACGCTCGACCTGCTGGAGCGCAGGAAGCTGCTCACGCGCAAGCGCGCGCCCGACGATCGCCGCGTCACGCGACTGCAACTCACGGTCAAGGGCGAAGCGCTGGTCGCGCAGTGCATACCGCAGGTGGTCGCCGCGCAGGACGCGGTGCTGCGACCACTCGCCGACGAGGAGCGCGCGCTGCTGCAGACGCTGCTGATCCGCATCGCCGGACAGGCGCACCGGGGAACCCGTTCGAGCGGGTCGGCCCACGATTGAGCGTACATCGAAGGAGAGTTCCATGAGCACCACGCCGATTCCCGCGACCGACGAGCAGCAACGACTGGCAGCGCGCTTCGCCGCCCTGGCGGCGGCCGATCCGCAGTTCCGTGCCACGATGCCCGATCCCGCGATCAACGCGGCGAAAACGCAGCCCGGACTCGGGCTCGCGCAGATCATCGCGACCTGCATGGAGGGCTACGCCGCACGGCCGGCGCTCGCCGAGCGCGTGGTCGAGGTCGTCCCCGACGCCGGCAGTGGCCGCAGCGTGCGTCGTTTGCGGCCCGAGTTCGCAACCGTCGGTTACGGCGAACTGTGGGCACGCGTGCGCGCACTGGCAACCGCCTGGCACACGGATCCGCAGCGCGGCCTCGGTGCCGGCGATCTGATCGGCATCCTCGCCTTCACCGGCGTCGATTTCGCGACCGTGGACCTCGCGGCGCTGCACAACGGCGCGGTCGTGGTGCCGCTGCAGACCAGCGCCTCGCCCGCGCAACTGCAGGCGATCCACGGCGAGATCGAGCCGGCCTGGCTGGCCACCAGCACCGAGTGCCTCGCGACGGCGGTGGATCTGGTGATCGGCGGCCACCGGCCGCGCGGACTGCTGCTGTTCGATTTCGATGCGCGCGTCGACGACGATCGTGAGGCACTGGCCGCGGCCGCGCGACGGCTCGCCGGGGCCGGTCTGGGGGATCTGCTGGTCACGCTCGAAGAGATGCGCGTGCGCGGAGCCGCAGCACCGCCGGCGCCGGTGTTCGCCGCGCCCGATACCGCACGCCGCATGGCCTCGATCTATTACACCTCCGGCAGCACCGGGGCGCCCAAGGGCGCGATGATCCCCGAGAACATGCTGAAGCCGATGTGGAGCGTGGTGGCTCCGCTGCCCTTTTTCTCGATCAGCTTCATGCCGCTCAACCACACTTCGGGCCGCAGCGCGCTGTTCGCCGCGCTGGGTTGCGGCGGAGTGTGCCACTTCACTGCCAGGCGCGACCTGTCGACGCTGTTCGACGACATCCGCGTCGCGCGTCCCACCAACCTGACGCTGGTACCGCGGGTCTGCGAAATGATCTACCAGCAGTTCCAGGTCGAACTGGAACGGCGGCGCGACCATGCCGCGGACCTGGCAGCACTCGAGCGGGAAATCATGGCGAAGATCCGCGACGAGTTGCTGGGCGGCCGCGTGCTCAGCGTGCACTACGCATCGGCGCCGCTGGCGGCGGAGCTGCGCCGGTTCATGGAGGAATGCCTCGGCCTGCGCATGAACGACAGCTACGGCGCCACCGAGATGATCACGGTCACCGTGAACAACCGCGTGCAACGCCCGCCGGTGATCGACTACCGCCTCGACGACGTGCCCGAGCTGGGCTACTTCAGGACCGACAAGCCGCATCCGCGCGGCGAGCTGTGCGTGAAGAGCGACACGATGATGCTGGGCTACTACAAGCGTCCCGACGTCACGGCGCAGGTCTTCGACGCCGACGGCTATTACCGCACCGGCGACATCATGGCCGAGATCGCCCCCGACCAGCTGGTCTACCTCGACCGGCGCAACAACGTGCTCAAGCTCGCGCAGGGCGAGTTCGTCGCCATCGCGCACCTCGAGGCGCTGTACACCAACGGGCATCCCGCGATCCGCCAGGCCTATCTGTACGGCAACAGCGAGCGCGCCTTCCTGCTCGGCGTGCTGGTGCCCGACCGGGAACTGCTGCGCGACAAGGGGGTTGCCGGCGATCCCGCTGCCATCAAGGCACTGCTGCGCGAGGCGGTGGACGCGGTGGCGCGCGCCGAGGGACTGGCAGCATGCGAGGTACCGCGCGATTTCATCGTCGAACACGAGCCGTTCAGCGCCGAGAACGGACTGCTGGCGGGGATCGGCAAGTACCAGCGCCCGAAGTTCCGCGAGCGCTACGCCGGACGGCTGGAGCGCATGTACAGGGACATCGACGCCAGCCGCAGCGCCGAGCTCGAGGCGCTGCGGCGCCACGGCCGCGACGCGCCGCTCACCGAGACCGTCGCCAACGCCGCACGCGCGATCCTCGGGATCGAGCATGTCGCGCTCGATCGCCCCGCGAGCTTCGCCGCGCTCGGCGGCGATTCGCTGACCTCGCTGGCGTTCTCGCAGCTGCTCGAGGAGATCTACGGCATCGAGGTGCCGGTGTCGGTGATCACCAGCCCGGCCGGCAGCCTGCAACAGCTCGCAGCCTGGATCGCTCAAGCGCGCGCGGAGGCCGGCACGCGCGCCAGCTTCGCGGCGGTGCACGGGCGAGGTGCCACCACGATCCGCGCCGCCGACCTGACGCTGGAACGCTTCATCGACGCCGACACCCTCGCTCGCGCCGACACCCTCGCTCGCGCCGGCGAGGCGGCCGCGCCGTCGCAGGCGATCGGCTGCGTGCTGCTGACCGGCGCCACCGGCTATCTGGGCCGCTTCCTGTGCCTGGAATGGCTGGAGCGCATGGCCGCCGAAGGCGGCACGGTGATCTGCATCGCGCGCGGCGAGGACGCCGCCGCGGCGCGACGTCGCATCGCCGCGGCCTTTGCCGCGGGCGATCCCGAGCTGGAGCGGCATTTCGAGCGGCTCGCCGGCGCGCACCTCGAAGTGCTGGCCGGCGACATGGACGCGCCCCGGCTGGGGTTGACCGCCGCGGACTGGGAGCGCCTGGCGCGCACGGTGGACCTGATCGTGCACCCGGCCGCGCTGGTCAACCACGTGCTGCCCTACGAACAGCTGTTCGGCCCGAACGTGGCCGGCACCGCCGAACTCCTGTGCCTCGCGCTCACGCACCGGCGCAAGCGCTTCGTGAACGTCTCGACGATGGGCGCGGCGATCCTCGCCGACGGCACCCTGCTCGACGAGGACGGTGACGTGCGCCTCAGCACCCCGCTGCGCCGGCTCGATGCCAGCCGCTACGCCGACGGCTACGCGAACAGCAAATGGGCCGCCGAGGTCCTGCTGCGCGAGGCGTACCAGCGCTTCGGGCTGCCGGTGTCGGTGTTCCGCTGCGACATGATCCTCGCGCACAGCCGCTACCGCGGCCAGATCAACGTCCCGGACATGTTCACGCGCTGGTTGCTCAGCGTGGTACTGACCGGGCTGGCGCCACGTTCGTTCCATGCGGCGGACACCGTGCGACCTCATTACGACGGATTGCCGGTGGATTTCACGGCGCGCGCGATCGCGACCATCGGCGCCGCCACCCACGAGGGCTTCCACACCTACCATGTGGTGAACCCGCACGACGACGGCATCTCGCTCGACAGCTTCGTCGACTGGGCGATCGAGGCCGGGCACGCGATCCGGCGCATCGAGGACTACGACGACTGGTACCGGCGCTTCGGGACCGCGCTGCGCGCGTTGCCCGAGCAGCAACGGCAACACTCCTCGCTGCCGCTGCTGCACCAGTTCCGCCAGCCGCTGCCGGCGCAGCTGAGCGGCCCGGCGCCTGCCCCGGCCTTCGTGCGTGCGGTGAACACGTACCGGGTCGGCGGCGACCAGGGCATCCCGCACCTGTCGCGCGAGTTCATCACCAAATGCCTGGCCGATATCGCGCTGCTCGGTCTGGACTGAGCAGCGCCAAGCGACTCGTGACCTTGCGGGACGCGTGCCGTCGATCCCGGCGCGCCCGGACATTCATGTGCCGTTGATCCCCGCGCGGCCGGACATTCTGCGTAGATCCGGGCTGTGCCCGGACAGGAATTGTTCGGCCGCAGGCCGAACCTACGACACGCCGGTCATCTGCGCTGACACGCGCCACAGCCGTTCGGCGAGTTCGTCGTCGCAGGCCTGCGCGCTCGGCTGCACGCGCACCGCCTCGCCGCGCATTTCCATCCAGCGTGCCGGGCCGAAGTAGTCGCCCGCCGCCGCGCCCGGATCGACCGCGGCCCTGAGGATCGGCCAGGCGCCGGCTTCCACCGGCTGCGCGATCAGCCGGTTCAGCACCGCCATGTACCGGGAATGACGCTCCAGTTCGCTGGCGGTCACGCCCGGGTGCGCCGCGACCACCAGCGGATTGCCGCCCTGCCCGCCCAGCCTGCGCGCCAATGCGCGCGCGAACAGCAGGTTGGCCAGCTTGCTGTCGGAGTACGCGCGGCCGGTGTTGTAGGGGCGCGACTTCCAGTGCGGATCCGCCAGATCGAGGCGCGCGTGCTTGTGCGAGAGGCTGCCGACCACCACCACACGTGAACCGGCGGTGCGCACCAGCAGCGGGAGCAGTCGCAGGGTCAGCGCGAAGTGCCCCAGGTGGTTGGTGCCGAACTGCATCTCGAAGCCGTCGGCGGTCAGCGCGTAGGGGCACATCATCACGCCGGCGTTGTCGATCAGCACGTCGAGGCGTTCGAACTCGCTGCGGATGCCGGCCGCGAAACGCTCGACCGAGGCGAGGTTCGCCAGATCGAGTTCGTACACCCGCAGATCCCCCCGCGGGTGCCGCGCGCGGATCTGCTCCGCCGCCCGACCGCCTTTGGCGATGTCGCGCACCGCCAGCACCACGGTCGCGCCGCTGGCCGCCAGCACGCGCGCGGTCTCCTGGCCGATCCCGCCGCTGGCGCCGGTCACGATCATCACGCGCCCGTTCTGGGCAGCCATGGTCTCGACACTCCAGGCGCTAACGGTCATCGTTGAACCCTCTTGTTTTACTTACGCATCAGAATACCTTGAATGCCCTCGCTTGCACTACCCTGCTCGCGAAGGCCCAGAACTCACCGCATCGAGGGGAAGGACCAGATGAAGAACGAACTGTGCCGGCGCGCTGGAATCGAGCTGCCGATCTTCGCTTTCTCGCACTGCCGCGACGTGGTCGCCGCGGTGTCGCGCGCCGGTGGCATCGGCGTGCTGGGCGCCGCGGGTTTCACGCCCGAGCAACTGCGCCAGGAGCTCGACTGGATCCAGTCCCGGGTCGGTGAGCGGCCGTTCGGCATCGACGTGATCATGCCGAAGAAATTCGAGGCCGGCGCGGTGCCGGACCTGCAATCGATGATCCCCGAAGGCCACCGGGCCTGGGTCGAAAGCGTGCTGGCGCGCTACGGCATCGCGCCGCTGCCCCCCGCCGGCGGCGACGGCGCGGCGGCGCACGGCGGTATCAGCGGCGAGCAGATCGGCTGGACGCACGAGATCTGCCGCGCACTGCTCGAGGTCGCCTTCGGCTACCCGGGGCTCAAGCTGATGGTCAACGCGCTCGGCACGCCGCCAGAGGACATCCTCGCCGAGTGCCGCGCGCGCGGCATCCTGGTCGGCGCGCTCGCCGGCAAGGTGCAGCACGCGGTCGCGCACCGCGACGGCGGCGTCGACTTCATCATCGCGCAGGGCCACGAGGCCGGCGGCCACACCGGCGAGATCACCACCATGGTGCTGGTGCCACAGGTGGTCGATGCCGTGGCGCCGCTGCCGGTGCTCGCCGCCGGCGGCATCGCCAGCGGACGCCAGATGGCCGCCGCGATGGCGCTCGGTGCATCCGGCGTGTGGTGCGGCTCGGTCTGGCTGACCACGCCGGAGTCCGAGGTGGCGCCGCTGCCGCGGCGCAAGCTGCTGGCCGCCGACAGCGGGCAGACGGTGCGCTCGCGCGTGATCTCGGGCAAGCCGGCGCGCATGCTGCGCTCGGCGTGGACCGATGCCTGGGAAAAGCCCGACTGCCCGGGCTTCCTGCCGCTGCCGCTGCAGGGCATCCTGACGCAGGAGGCGCATCTGCGCATCGCGCGGGCGAACAACGAGGAACTGGCGTTCTATCCGTGCGGCCAGGCGATCGGCATGTGCAACGACGAACGCGACTGCCGCAGCGTGATCGCCGACATGGTGAACGAGTACGTGGATACCGTGGAACGGCTGGGCCGCGCGCTCGCGGACGCCGGACCCGACAGCGCAGGAGACCTATGATGAGCGACATCCTCTACGAACGCCGCGGCGCCGTCGCGTGGATCACGATCAACCGCCCGCAGGCGAGCAACACGCTGAGCCCGGCCGCCTTCGTCGCACTGGCCGATGCCTGGCAGGAGGTGCGCGACGACGCGCAGGTGCGCGTGGCGGTGCTGACCGGTGCCGGCGATCGCGATTTCTGCTGTGGCGGGGACCTCAGCGGCCTGATCCCGCTGTGGAGCGGCGCGCGCCAGCCGCAGAATGCGATCGAGGAGCGCCTGCTGGCCGATCACGCGATCGCCGACAAGATGCTTCTCAAGGGCGAACCGCTGTACAAGCCGGTGGTCGCCGCGGTCAACGGCCGCGCGCTCGGCGGCGGTTGCGAGCTGCTGCAGGCCACCGACGTGCGCATCGCCGCCAGCCACGCGCAGTTCGGACTGCCGGAACCGAAGGTCGGGATCGTTCCGGGCGGCGGCTCGATGGTGCGTCTCGCACGCCAGTTGCCCTATGCGCACGCGATGCGCCTGCTGCTGACCGGCGAACCGATCGACGCCACCACCGCGCTTGCCTGGGGCCTGGTCAGCGAGGTGCTCGCGCCGCACGAGCTGGGCGCGCGCGCCGAGGCCGTTGCCGCGCGCATCGCCGCCAACGCCCCGCTCGCGCTCGCGGCGATCAAGCGCACCGTGCTCGAGAGCCATACCGAGGCGTGGAACGCGGCGTTCACGCGCGAGGCGCAGGAGTCCGCGCGCGTCATGATGAGCCGCGATGCGCGCGAGGGGCCGCGTGCCTTCAGGGAGAAACGCGAACCGCTGTTCACCGGGGAGTAAGGGATATGGCGAAGACGGTATTCGAGCTTGCGTGCGAGCGCGCGCCCGAGGGCATGGAGATCGCGGCTGTGGCGGCGGCCGATCCGCAGCGCCCCGCGCTGTGGTCGGAACGCGGCGAGATGAGCTTCGCCGAACTGAACGCCGCCGCGAACCGACTGGTCCGGCGCCTGCGCGCGGCCGGACTCACGCGCGGCGACGCCGTCGCGCTGGTGTGCGGCAACCGCAACGAGTTCGCGGTGGTGCGTTTCGCGACCCACCGCGCGGGGCTGCGGCTCACGCCGATCAACTGGCACCTCGCCCCCGACGACATCCGCTACATCGTCGGGAACTGCGAGGCGAAGGCGCTGTTCCTCGACACCCGCGTGGCGAACGTGGCCGCGGGCTGCGCGCAGATCGAAGCGCTCGAACTGCTGGTCGGCATCGGCGGCGAACTGCCGGGCTACCTAGGCTGGCACGACGCGCTGGCGGGCATGGACGACAGCGACATCCCCGATCCCGTGCTCGGCAACACGATGCTCTACACCTCGGGAACCACCGGCCGCCCCAAGGGCGTGTTCCGCGCGCTGCCCGATCCGCGGCACGCCGCGCACCTGCAACAGCTGCTGACCGCGGTGTTCCAGTTCGACCCCGCCAGCGGATCCGACCGCGCGCTGGCGACCGGACCGCTGTACCACACCGGTCCCTTCGCGCTGTGTTTCACCACCCCGCTCAGCGCCGGCATCGGCGCCGTGGTGATGGATCGCTGGGAGCCGGAGAAGATGCTCGCACTGATCGAGCGGTACCGGATCACGCACACCTTCTGCGTGCCGACCATGTTCAACCGCCTGCTGCAGCTGGCCGATGCCACGCGGCTGCGCTACGACGTCTCCAGCCTGCGCTTCGTGATCCACGGCGCCGCGCCGTGCTCGGTCGACACCAAGCGGCGCATGATCGACTGGTGGGGACCGGTCCTGTGGGAGATGTTCGCCGGCACCGAGGGACAGGGCACCATCGTCAGCCCGCAGGAGTGGTTGGCCAAACCCGGCACCGTGGGGTGTCCGGCACCGGGGCAGCTGCGCATCCTCGACGACGCCGGCAACGAGGTGCCACGCGGGCAGTCGGGCACCATCTATCTTGTGAATCCGGGCGGCAGTGCGTTCGAGTACTACAAGGACCCGCAGAAGACCGCCTCGGCGGTGCGTGACGGCTACTTCACCGCCGGCGACATCGGTTACCTCGACGCGGACGGCTACCTGTTCCTCAGCGGACGCAGCGCCGAGGTGATCATCTCCGGCGGCGTGAACATCTATCCGCAGGAGATCGACGACGTGCTGGCCACGCACCGCGCGGTCGCCGACGTCGCCTGCGTGGGCGTGCCGAACGAGGATCTGGGCGAGGAGATCAAGGCGGTGGTGGAGCCGCGCGCGGGTTTCAGCGGCGACGAGGCGCTGCGCCAGTCGCTGATGGATCTGTGTGCCGAACGCCTCGCCAGGCAGAAGTGGCCGCGCAGCATCGATTTCGTCGCCACGCTGCCGCGCTCTCCGGCCGGCAAGGTGCTGCGCAGCGCGCTGCGCCAGGGGTACTGGGCCGGCCGCGAGCGGCAGATCTGAGCGACGCCCGCGCGGCCATGACCGCCCTGCCGGTGCTGGTGCTGAACTGCGGCAGCTCCTCGCTGAAGTACAGCGTGTACGAGATGCGCGCGGAGCGCGTGCTGTGCAGCGGGCGCATCGAGCGCATCGGCGAAGGCGGCGCCGACGGTGGCCCGCCCGATCACCGCAGCGCGCTTGCACAGGCGCTCGCCGCCGTACCGGACCACGATGCCATCGTCGCGGTCGGGCATCGCGTGGTGCACGGCGGCGAACACTTCCACGCCGCGACCCTGATCGACGACGCCGCGCTCGCCACGCTCGAGCAACTCGACGCACTCGCTCCGCTGCACAACCCCGCGAACCGGCTCGGCATCGAACTCGCGCGCGAGCAACTGCCGCGGCGCCCGCAGGTCGCGGTGTTCGATACCGCTTTTTATCACTCGCTGCCGGCCGAGGCGCGCGAGTACGCGCTGCCGCAGGCATGGCGCGAGCGAGGGATCCGTCGCTACGGTTTCCACGGCACCTCGCATCGCCAGGTCAGCCGCGAGGCGGCCTCACTGCTCGGCAAGCCGCTCGAGGCGCTCGACCTGGTCACGCTGCACCTCGGCAACGGCTCCAGCGCCACCGCCATCCGCGGCGGTGTGGCGATCGATACCTCGATGGGCATGACGCCGCTGGAAGGGCTCGTGATGGGCACGCGTGCCGGGGATCTGGACGCCGGCGTGTTACTGTACCTGCTGCGCGCGGGGGTGGCGTCGCACGAGCTCGAGCACACGCTGAACCACGGCTGCGGACTGCACGGATTGTGCGGCAGCAACGACATGCGCGCGGTGCACGCGCTGGCGGATGCCGGCGATGCCGATGCCGGGCGCGCGCTCGCGATGTACTGCTACCGCGTGCGCAAGTACATCGGCGCCTACCTCGCCACGCTGGGGCGCGTGGACGCGCTGGTGTTCACGGCCGGCATCGGCGAGCACGACGCGCGCATCCGGGCCCGTATCCTGACCGGGCTGGAGGGCTTCGGCATCGCGCTCGACGCCGCGCGCAACGCGGCGTGTCATGGAACTGTCGGGATGGCGATTCATGCTGCGTCCTCGCGCGTCGCCGTATTGGTGATCCCGGGCAACGAGGAACTGGAGATCGCGCGCGAAGTCGCGGCGCTGATCGCCACCTGAACGAGGAGTACCGCACCATGGAGCCGAAGCGCAACCCGGGCGTCGACGCCACCGAAGACATCACACTCGCGCGCGTGGACGCGTTCTGGCGGGCCTGCAACTACCTCGCCGCCGGCATGATCTACCTGCGCGACAACCCTCTGCTGGAGGAGCCACTGGCGCCTGCGCACATCAAGCAACGCCTGCTCGGGCACTGGGGCGCGAGCCCGGCGCTCAGCTTCACGTGGGCGCACCTGAACCGGCTGATCGTCGCGCACGACCTCGATGCGATCTTCCTCGCCGGCCCCGGCCACGGTGCTCCCGGCGTGCTGGCACCGGCCTGGCTCGAGGGCAGCTACGGCGAGGTCTATCCGGACCGGGGCGAGGGCCGCGACGGCATGCGCGAGTTCTTCCGCTGCTTCTCGTTCCCGGGAGGCATCGGCAGCCACTGCACGCCGGAGACGCCGGGCTCGATCCACGAGGGCGGGGAACTCGGCTACTCGCTGTCGCACGCCTTCGGCGCCGCTTTCGACAACCCCGGACTGCTGGTCACCGTGGTGGTAGGAGACGGCGAGGCCGAGACCGGCCCGCTGGCGACGGCCTGGCACGGCAACAAGTTCCTCAACCCGGCACGCGACGGGGCGGTGCTGCCGGTGCTGAACCTCAACGGCTACAAGATCAACAACCCCACGGTACTCGCGCGCATCGACCACGAGGAACTCGAGGCCCTGTTGCGCGGCTACGGCTGGACCCCGCACTTCGTCGAGGGCGACGAGCCGGCCGCGATGCACCGGGCGATGGCCGACGCGCTGGATGCCTGCCTGCACCAGATCCGCAACGCCCAGCAAGCCGCGCGGGGGAGCGCATCGGTCGAGCGCCCGCGCTGGCCGATGATCGTGCTGCGCACGCCGAAGGGCTGGACCGGGCCGCAACACGTCGGCGGCCACCGCATCGAGGGCACCTGGCGCGCGCACCAGGTGCCGCTCGGCGCGGTGCGCGACGATCCGGAGCAACTGCGCATGCTCGAGCAGTGGCTGCGCTCGTACCGGCCCGGGGAACTGTTCGATGGCGACGGATTCCCCCGGCCACTGCTCCGCGCGCTGTTGCCACGCGGGACACGCCGCATGAGCGCGAACCCGCACGCCAACGGCGGCCTGCTGCGCCGGCCGCTGCGGCTGCCCGACATCCGCACGCACGCAGTGCCTGTGAGCGCACCCGGACGCACGAGCGCCGGCAACACGCGCCCGCTGGGCGCGCTGCTGCGCGACGTGCTGCGCGCCAACTCCGGCAATTTCCGCGTGTTCGGCCCCGACGAGACCACCTCGAACAAGCTCGACGCGGTCTACGAGGCCAGCGGCAAGACCTGGCTGGCCTCGCTGCTGCCCGAGGACGCCGACGGCGGCGAACTCGCGCGCGACGGGCGCGTGATGGAATACCTCAGCGAGCACACGCTGGAAGGCTGGCTGGAGGGCTACCTGCTGAGCGGTCGCCACGGATTCCTGTCGACCTACGAGGCCTTCGCGCACGTGATCGACTCGATGTTCAACCAGCACGCGAAGTGGCTGGCCACCGCGCAGCGCATCGCGTGGCGAGCGCCGGTATCCTCGCTGAACCTGCTGATCACCTCGACCGTCTGGCGGCAGGACCACAACGGCTTCACGCACCAGGATCCCGGTTTTCTCGACGTGGTGGTGACCAAGAGCCCCGAGGTCACGCGCATCTATCTGCCGCCGGATGCGAACTCGCTGCTCGCGGTCGCCCAGCGCTGCCTCGCCAGTACCGACCGCATCAACGTGATCGTCTGCGACAAGCAGCAGCACCTGCAGTACCTCGACATGGACGCGGCGCTGCGCCACTGCGCGCAGGGCATAGGCATCTGGGAATGGGCGAGCAACGACCGCGACAGCGAACCCGACGTGGTGGTCGCCGGCTGCGGCGACACCGCCACGCGCGAGGCGCTGGCCGCAGTGGCGCTGCTGCGCGAGCTGTTCCCGGACCTGCGCATGCGTTTCGTGAACGTGGTGGACCTGTACACGCTGACGCCGGAAACCGAGCACCCGCACGGGCTCCCGGCGCGCGATTTCGACAGCCTGTTCACGCTCGACCGGCCGATCATCTTCAATTTCCACGGCTACCCGTGGCTGATCCACCGCCTCGCGTACCGGCGCACCAACCACGCCAACCTGCACGTGCGCGGCTACAAGGAACGCGGCAACATCAACACCCCGCTCGAACTCGCGATCGAGAACGAGGTGGACCGCTTCAGCCTCGCGATCGACGTGATCGACCGCGTGCCGCGCCTGCAGGCGCGCGGGGCGCACGCGAAGCAGCAGCTGCGCGACCGGCGCTTCGACTGCCTGCGTTACGCGCACGCGCACGGCATCGACCCGCCGCAGATCCGTGACTGGACCTGGCCCGGCGGTGACTGATCAGCGGCAGAGCGCGTGCGCACGATCACGCCGCCGGCAGCCGACGGTTGCCAGCACAAGCAGATGGGCTAACCTTGGGACACCAGGCCGGACACCATCACCCAGTGCGATGAAAGCTCACCGCCACTCCGCCACGCTTTCCCGCCCGCTCCGGCGCACGCTGGCGGCGCTGCTGGCCGTGCTGCTGCCGCTGCAGGCAGCGGCGACCGACGCCGCCGGCAAACCCAACAGCTTCGGCAACGTCGCCGACGAGGCGCCGCGCTACCGCGTCTACACCTACCGCCAGCAGGACGGCGTGGTGGCGTTCACCGACAAGGTGCCGGCGCGCCAGCGCTCGTTCAGCGTGATGGAGTTCTCCTGCTACGCCTGCGACCCGAACTCGAAGGTGAACTGGCGCGCGACGCGGCTGTTCACCAACGAATACTCACCGCAGATCGCCGCCGCCGCGCGCCGCCACGGTGTGGACCCGGCGCTGGTCCGCGCGCTGATCCACGCCGAGTCGGGTTTCAACCCGAGCGCGGTCTCGCGCAAGGGCGCGATCGGGCTGATGCAACTGATGCCCGGCACCGCGAGCGACATGGGCGTGGCCGATCCGTTCGCGGCGCAGCAGAACATCGACGGCGGGGTGAAGTACCTGGCGATGCTGCTCGGGCAGTACCGCGGCGACGTGACGCTGGCGACCGCCGCGTACAACGCCGGCCCCGGCGCGGTAGCGAAGTACGGCGGCGTGCCGCCGTTCGCCGAGACCCGCACCTACGTGCAGCGCGTCAAACTGCTGCACGAGCGCTACCGCGGCCGCGCCTGAGGTTCCACACCGCACCCGTACATGTTCCCGCAGGTCCGGGCTGTGCCCGGACATGGGTGCCAAACCCGTTCGGCCGCAGGCCGAACCTACGCGGACATCGCCCGGTCCGGGCTGTGCCCGGACATCCGAAATGTTCGGCCGCAGGCCGAACCTACGGAACGCAGGCCGCGCGGTGCTCCCGTTCCACCAGCCGCACGACCTCGATGGCCGACAGCGCCGCCTGGTGCGTGCCCATGCCAGCCGCCCCGGCATCGGCCCCCACGTAGTAGAGCCCGCCGATCGGGGCCTGCACCCCGGGTTTGTGGCGCCCGCACTGCCCCACGATCTGCCCCAGTCCCACGCATTCACCACCCTGCCCGGGCAGCACGCCGTCGCGCGTGAACTCGCTGATCTCGCGCGGGCCGGCGTATTCGCGCCGTGCGGTCGCCGCCCATACCTGCGGGTAATAGCGCTGCATCTGTTCGTCCATCCGGCCCCACAGCGCCTCGATCTCGTTGGCTTCGGGATCGCCCGAGCACACCGTTCCGGCCACCAGGACCTGCTTGCCGGCGGGCGCGGCATCGGGATCGAAATACGCGTGGTTGACCATGAACAGCGAGACCTCGTCGGGTATCCGGCCCGCCTTGACCTGCGCGAAGCGCTCGGTGTTCCACCACGACTCGTCGCTGTACCAGGTGTAGATACCGACGTCGAGCACCGGCCGCTCGAGGAAATAACGCACGCTGGTGAAACCCCAGCCGGGAACCAGCGAGCGCACGTGCTCCACGTAACGACGATCGAAATTCCCCTCGCCCACCAGTTTGAGCACCGTCGGCTGCAGTCCCGCGCTGCTCACCACGATCGGCGCCCGGAAGCTGCCCTGCGGCGTCACGACGCCGCGCACTGCACCGTCCTCGACCAGGATCCGCTCGACCCGGTGCCGGCGCAGGATGGTGCCGCCGTTACGCTCGAACTCGCGCATCATCACGCGCGTCAGGAAGCCGAAGCCGCCCTTGTACTGGCCACCACCGCCCTGCAGGAAGATCTGCCGGAGGATGCGGATCTGCTCGGACGCCGCGACCAGGTCGATCGGCTCCGCCAGCGAGGCGTTGGCGTGGAACGCCATGTAGCTGTAGAGCTCGTACGGCACCTCGAAGCGTGCGAGGTAATCGTGCATGCTGAGGTCGTCGAGTTCGTCGAGCGCCTCCTCGGGCAGCGTGACCAGGTGGGCCATGAACTCGACGGTCTGCTGGCGCGCGCGCTCGTCGATGTCCCACAGCGCGAAGAACGGCCCCGGATCGGCCATCGCCTGGCGCTGGTTCGCCGCGCGCGGCTCGCGCCGGTCGCGCCGGCGGTAGGTGATGTGCGCGAAATCGCGCGGGTCGTCGGGCTCCACCGGGCGCACGAACTCATCCGCCACCCCGAGTTCGGCGAACACGGTCTCGAAGGCCGAGCCGCGCATCGGCACCTGCCCGTGGGGGAAGATGTCGTAGGCCCAGCCGTCGCGTTCGACGCTGTACATCTTGCCACCCAGCACATCGTTCTTCTCCAGCAGCAGCGTGCGGATACCGCGCTTCTGCAGCAGCGTGGCGCAGGCACCGCCCCCCGGCCCGCTGCCGATCACGATGACCTCGTAACTATCGCCTGCGCTCATGGATCGCCTCCGGCCGCAACGGACGAGTGGAACACCCGCTGCATAGCAAGCGCCGCTATCGGCTAAGAGTCAATAGCCTCCCGCGCAGGCATGCCCCGGAACGGGCAAGGCGGGCGTGGGGTCTACCAGCGCAGCGCGATCGAAACGCCGTAGACGGTGGTGGTGGCGGTGGAGACGTCCGCGCCGCCGGCCACCGGCATCACCAGCGGCTGCTCGCGCACGAACGGCAGCGCCTGCAGTTCGCCGCCGCGGCACAGCATGCGGTCGACCAGGCGGCTTGCCGCGCCCAGAGGATCCGTACCCCCCAGCACGACCCGGTCGCGGAAACGCCGCTCGCCAGTGCGCTCGATGCGGTCCTCGGTCTGCGCCCGCCAGTCCATGAACTGCCGCCCCAGCCAGGTGCCGACGATGGGCGTGACGAAGAAATCCTGGATCGACACCGGCTCGAACAGCGCTTCGGCGCCGAACTCGTACATCGTCGACAGCATGAACGAGTACCAGAACGACTGCCGGTCGTCGTAGCCACGCTCGCGTGCGCGCACGTAGTACGCCGCCCCCCAGTAGGGGTGCGTCACGTAGTTGATGACGTGATCGTCCTCGTCCCACTTCGGACCGGTGACGTTGTCCCACCACTTGCCGAAACGGTGCTGCTCCTTCTGCTCCTCGCTCCAGCCGCTCATGCCCTCGGGTGCGACGAACAACACGCCGATCACCGCGAATTGCATGCCGAGGAAGTAGTTGGTGTCGCGGCGCAGACCACGCTCGTCGGCCCTGCCGTCGCGGGCGGGCAGATACTCCGATCCGGTGACCAACACACCGTTTCCACGCGCGGTCAGGCAATCCTCGACGGCGCCGTTCCACCATCGGCAACTGCCTATGTCGGCGCTGTGATAGCTGAAGCGGTGCTCGTCTTCGGCAGCGGCCACGGTGGCCGCGAGCAGACCGGCCGCGAGCAGCACCCGCGCGCGTTCGGCGAATCGCCTGGATCTCATTGCTGTTATGCCCGTGGCCGGCCGACGGCGTATTATGCCGAACGCCGAACGCCGTCTCATGCGGTTTGACCGGTCAAAAGTAGCGAAAAATTCGGGCGCCCCCGTGCGGGGCGCCCGGAGCGGAGCGCGATGCTCTCAGCCGTAGTTGGCTTCGACGAAGCTCCAGTTCACGAGGTGTTCGAGGAAGGTCTCGACGAACTTCGGACGCAGGTTGCGGTAGTCGATGTAGTACGCGTGTTCCCACACGTCGACGCAGAGCAGCGCCTTGTCGGCCGTGGTCAGCGGCGTGCCGGCGGCACCCATGTTAACGATGTCGACGCTGCCGTCGGGCTTGCGCACCAGCCAGGTCCAGCCGGATCCGAAATTGCCGACCGCGCTGGTCTGGAACGCCTTCCTGAACTCCTCCAGGCTTCCCCACTTGCGGTTGATCGCATCGGCCAGCGCCCCCTTGGGTACGCCGCCGCCCGCGGGCTTCATGCAGCTCCAGAAGAAGGTGTGGTTCCACACCTGCGCGGCATTGTTGTAGACGCCGCCGGTCGGCGCGGTCTTCACGATTTCCTCGAGCGTGCGGTTCTCGAACTCGGTGCCCTTGATCAGGTTGTTCAGGTTCGTGACGTAGGCCTGGTGGTGCTTCGCGTAGTGGTAATCGAAGGTCTCGGCGGACATGTGCGGCGCGAGCGCATCCCGTGCGTACGGCAGCGGCGGCAACTGGTGTTCCATGGCGTTCTCCTCGTCTCCTTGCAGGGTGAATCGGCGCGACACTCGCGTCATCGACCGGGGGAGTCTAGGCGCATCGGCGTCGCGGGGCAATAGTTGACGCATTTCGTTGGGTATTGCGGACGCCCGCGCCAATGTTCATAGCATACCCCGCCAACCCAGGTGCAGCCCGAAATCCGGCGTGGTATCGCTGCGCAGGTTCTCGGTGACCGCGATGTCGAAGACGCCCGCCGACCCGGCGTCGATGCCCACGCCGAGCGCTAGCTGCACGCCGCTCGAACCGAGCGGCCACAGCGGGCTGTCGTAGAAGGGCCCGTGCGCATCGAGCTGCAGCCTGGCACTGAGGCGGCGCGTGAGCGGGTGCGCCACACCGGCGCTGGCGATCGCCACGAACTCGCGCCGCTGCGCGGGCAGCACCTCGCCGGCGCCGCTGCGTATACCGCCCAGCATCCAGCTGAGCGTGGTGTTCCAGCGCGCGAGCGTCGCCCGGTCGGTCGACATCAACTGCAGCGCGACGTCGGTGGCGCCGCTGCCGCGCAGCGCGGACTCCGAACCGGTCGGCAACTCGGCACTGGCGCGCACCGACAGGCTGCGCGCCGCCGGGCCGCCGGCGCGCACGCGCCACTCGACACCCAGCCGCAGATCCCCCACACCCTGCCCGCTGTCGGTGAGTGTCAGCCGCTCCCCGTCGGGCGCCACATGACGGAACACCAGGCGGTTGCGTGCGAAGACCGAGCGACGGTCGTTGCTGAGTCCGAAGGCGTCGTGCCAGCCTTCGATCAACGCATCCAGGGTGCCGCCGCTGTGCGCGATCAGCGGCAGGTCCACCGTGAGCGCGACGCGCTCGCCCACCCCGCGACTCAGCCCCAGGTTCAGACGCCAGCTCTCGCCGTCGAGCACGATGCGCTCGCCGTTCGCGGCCTCGTCCTCCACCGAATGGCTGGCCACGTCGAGCGCGGCACGCCAGTTCCAGTCCCCGGGCGCGGGCAACGCCGACTCGGCGGGCGAAGGCAGGCCGCGCGTTTGCAGCAACGGGTTCTGGTCGGTGGTCGCGAACGGCGCATCCGGGCCCGCGAGCGCGGCCATGGCGGGTAGCAGTGTCGCGAGCAGCGCCTGCGCGCAGCGAGTGAGGAGTCTGTCGTGTCGCATGGCGCAAGCATAACGCGGCCGGTTTGCGGGCGGCTAGCGCGAGCACGGCATGTACTCCCGGTCTGCGGAGGTCATCGCAAAAACCCACAAGGCGAGCGGCGAGGGCTTTGCAACAGCTTTTACAGTGCCACGCTGCGCGCGAGCAGGTCGTCGGTGACTTCCATCGTGAACACCGGCACCGTGCCGGCCGCGGCATCCTCCAGCGCATCGAGGAAGCGCGCCCGCGTCGGCGGGTCGTCGTAGGCCATCCGCGCCTCGATCGCGCGTTGCCAGGTTGCCTCGTCGGGCCATTCGGCGATCGCCACGAAGCGTCCGTCACGCTCACGATGCAGGCGTGAACCGAGTCCGCCGTAGATACGCACGATCGCGCGCGTGCCGGTGCGCCACGCCTCGCGGAACTGCTCTTCCCGGCCGGGTTTCACGCGCCAGCAATAGACCGCGACGAACATCCCGCCCTCCCGCCGGCAGGGGCTGCCGGCTCCCGTTCAGAACACGAACTGCAGGCGCGCGAGTACCGCATCACCGTCGTCGACGGCACCGATCGCGCGCCCGGTGTCGACCCGCAGCCAGTTCAGCGAGCAGCGCAGCGCCTCGTTCAGGTACCAGTTGACGCCGAGCGTCAGGCTCCGGGCGCGCGCGCCGTAGACCTCTACCGGAGCGGGGTTGCTCACGTCGAGCGTGTCGTAGCGCGCGAACAGTTCCCAGGCGCCACCCGGCGAAGCAGGCTTCACCGCATCGAATACCGCCTCGGCAGCGCGGTAGTCGCGCTGCTCGCCGGTCAGCACGTAGGCAACCGTCAGGTACCAGCCATCGGTCTCGATGTCCTGTCCACCCTGATCCGGCTCGATCTCGCCGCGGAAATGCTCGGCCATCGCGTGAAGCGCGCCGAAGCGCGCCGCGGTCTCCACCACGCGATCACGCCGCTCGCCCTCCATGCCGGCAAGACGCGCGCGCACGCGGCCCGCGCCACTGCCGTCCTCGCCGCCACGCACGCCGAGCCGCGCGCTGTAGTCGGCAGCGACACCGCCGCGGCGCGTGATGCCTACCCCCACGTGCAGCAGCCGCCCCGCATCGTACAGCGGCCGGACCACCAGGCGTCCGCTCAGCGCGTGGTCCAGCGCCCGGCTGTCGTCCAGGTCCTCGCGGAACGTGCCGATGCTGTAGCTGAAGCGATCGTCGCCGCCGTGCAGCTTCAGTCCCACATTGCGCGCGGGGTCGAAAGCCATCGCCGGAATCGCGCGCTCGATGCCGGTGATCCAGTTCGAACCGCCGGTGCTGTCCAACCCGAAATCCTCTTTCTGCTGGCCGAAGGTGATGCGCGCGAGCTCGCCGAAGCCGCGGTAGGACAGGTACAACTGATCGTACGAACCTTCGTCGACGAGGTTGTAGCTGGCGAGCAGCTGCCAGTCTCCCGTGCGCCCGCGCAACTCGAGGCGCGCACGGCGCAGGAACACCTCGTTCTCCTCGTCACCCGGCACCGCCGCGGTGACGCCGTCCCAGGCATTGAAATCACCGTGGAGGCGCCCACCGAGACGCAACGAATGCCGGCCGTCGTCCGAGACGATCGACAGGCCTTCACTCGTGCTCGCGACGGCGTGCGGCACGGGCGCGCAGATTCCCACGGCCATGACCAGCAAGGCGGGCATAGACAATACGGGTTTGCGGGGCATCGCGTCTCCATCACGTGCAGCCGGGACGCGGAGACGAGCGGAGACGGTCCTCAGACACCGTCGCCGGTTACGGGCTCACGCGTCAGATTCTGCGACAGCGCGGATTCTACCGTGTCGCCCGGACGCCAGGGGTGCCCCAGCCGGCTCTCGATGTAGTCACGGATCAGGCGCCGCACCACCTGCGAGGGTGTCTGGTCCTCGCGCGCGCAGAGGTGCTCGAAGACGGCCTTCTTGCCCGGATCGATCAGGATCGTGAGGCGCGCGGTGCGGCTTTCCAGTGCCATGGTTTCAGCACCAAATTCACATTGACGGAGAACACAATGATAATTAGATTTGCATGTGTCAAGTCCCGGCACGCACCCGCAGTGCGCGCCGGGCAGGAGCGGCCCATGACGAACGGCATCACCGACCCGTCTCGCGGCGCCGACGGCCAGCATGGCTGAGCCGGCGGTGCTGCTGAACGCCGCGCTCGTCGTGGTCGCCGGCTGGCTTGCCGTCGGCGCGGCCGGCCTGCTGCGCCCGCACGCCACCGCGCTGATCGCGCGGCTGCTGTTTCCGCTCGGTGCGCTGGGGAGCATCGTGCTCACAGCCGTCGGGCTTGCCGCGCTGTCGGCGCCGCCCGCGACACGGATCCTGCCGATCGGCCTGCCGGACCTGCCGCTGCATCTGCGTCTGGATCCGCTGGCGGCCTTTTTCCTGTTCCTGCTCGGCAGCGCCTCGACCGGCATCAGCGTGTTCGGCGCCGGCTATTTCCGCGCCGGCGCTGGCACCTCGCCGGGGCTGTTGTGCCTGCAGTACCACGTGTTCCTCGCCACCATGGCGATGGTGCTGCTCGCCGACGACGCCTACGCCTTCATGGTCGCCTGGGAGTCGATGGCGCTCGCCTCGTACTTCCTGGTCACGACCCAGCACCGCATCGGCGCCATCCGCGGCGCGGGTTTCCTGTACCTGCTGCTCGCGCACGTCGGTGCGATCGCGATCCTGCTCTGCTTCGGTGTTCTGCAGGGCGGCAGCTGGCAGTTCACCTTCGACGCGATGCGCGGCGCCGACCTCGATGCCACGCGCGCCACGCTCGCCTTCGCGCTCGCGCTGCTCGGCTTCGGCGCCAAGGCCGGCCTGGTGCCGCTGCACGTCTGGCTGCCCGAGGCACATCCCGCCGCACCGTCGCCGGTGTCGGCGCTGATGAGCGGCGTGATGCTGAAGACCGCCGCCTACGGACTGCTGCGCGTCACGCTGGACCTGCTGCCGTTCCCGCTCTGGCACTGGGGAGCCGCGCTGCTCGCGCTCGGACTGTTCAGCGCGCTGTTCGGCGTGATCTTCGCCGCGGTGCAGACCGACATGAAGCGCCTGCTCGCCTACTCCTCGATCGAGAACCTGGGCATCGTGTTCGCGGGCAGCGGGCTCGCGCTGCTGTTCCACGCCGAGCGGATGCCGCTGCCGGCGGCGCTGGCGCTGGCCGCCACGCTGTACCACTGCCTGAACCACGCGATGTTCAAGAGCCTGTTGTTCCTGGCGACCGGCTCGGTGCTGCACGCCACCGGCGAACGCAACCTCGGGCGCCTGGGCGGCCTGATCCGGCGCATGCCCTGGGTGGCGTGGACGGCGCTGGTCGGCACGCTAGCCATCGCCGGCCTGCCGCCGCTGAACGGCTTCGTGTCCGAGTGGCTGCTGCTGCAGGCCCTGCTGCTCACCCCCGAGGTGCCGCGCCCGTTCATGAACATGCTGGTGCCGCTGGGCGCCTCGCTGCTCGCGCTCACCGCCGCGCTCGCCGCCTACGTGATGGTCAAGTTCTACGGCGTGATCTTCCTCGGGCAGATGCGCGAACCGGCGCTGGCCGACGCGCACGACTGCGGCCGGCTCGAGCGGCTGGGGCTGCTGTGGCTCGCGCTGGCCTGCGTGCTGCTCGGCCTGCTGCCGGCACCGGTGCTCGGCCTGCTCGACGGCGTGTCGGCCGAACTGCTCGGCGCCTCGCTCGTGCACCCGCAGGCCTCCTCGGTGTGGAAGCTGGTGCCGCTGTCGGCCGAGCGCGCCTCGTACAGCCCGCTGGTGTTCCTGCTCGGCATCGTGGCGCTGCTCGGCGCCAGCGCGCTGGTCGCCACGCGCGTCTACCGCCGCCGCGTGCGCCGCGCACCGCCGTGGGATTGCGGCTTCCCGCACCAGGACGCACGCATGCAGGACACCGCCGAAGGCTTCGGCCAGCCGATCCGCCACATCTTCGCGCCGTTCTTCCGCATGCACAGGGAACTGCCCTCGCCGTTAGACGCGGTGCCGCAGTACCGGGTCACCGTCGAGGACCGCTTCTGGTCGCTGCTGTACCTGCCGCTGGCACGCCTGGTGACGCGCGCTGCGCGGCTGGTCGGGGGCATCCAGCAGGGACGGATCGCGGTCTACCTGCTCTACAGCTTCCTGACCCTCCTCGTGCTGCTGGTGATCGTGCTGTGAACGCCGCCGCCGTCCTCACCCAGTTGTTCGCGGTGATCGTCGCGGTCGCGGCGGCGCCGCTGTTCCTCGGCTGGGTGAACGTGTGCCGCGCCTGGCTGCAGAACCGCCGCGCACCGCCACTCGCCCAGCCGTACCGCACCATCGGCAAGCTGCTGCACAAGGAGGCCGTGCTCGCGCACGACGTCTCGCCGCTGTTCCGCTTCGCGCCATACGCGATCTTCGGCTCGATGGCGACCGCCGCGGCGATCATCCCGGCGCTGGGGCTGGACCTGCCGTTCGCGCGCGCGGCCGACGCGATCGCGCTGGTCGGGCTGTTCGCCACCGCGCGCGTGTTCGCCGCGCTCGCCGCGATGGACACCGGCACCGCGTTCGGAACGCTGGGGGCGCGGCGCGAGATGATGCTTGGCTTCCTGGCCGAACCGGCGCTGCTGATGGTGTTCTTCACCGCCTCGCTGATCGCGGGCTCCACCGAGTTGCCGGTGATCGCCGGCACGCACCAGAGCCACACGCTCGCGGTGCACCCCAGCCTGGCCTTCGCCGCGATCGCCTTCCTGATGGTGCTGCTGGCCGAGAACGCGCGTATCCCGGTCGACAACCCGTCAACGCATCTCGAACTGACGATGATCCACGAGGCGATGGTGCTCGAGTACTCCGCGCGCCATCTCGCGCTGATCGAGTGGGCGGCGGCGCTGAAGCTGTTCAACTACGCGTGCATGGGTTTCGCGCTGTTCCTGCCGTGGGGTGTCGCGGTCGACCTGGCGTCGCCGCCGGTGCTCGCCGGCGCGCTCGCCGTGCTCGCGGCGAAGCTGCTGCTCGCGGGCGCGGCGCTCGCGCTGATCGAGACCGTGAACGCGAAGATCCGCATCTTCCGCGCCCCCGAATTCCTCGCGTTCGCGTTCATGCTGGCCGTGCTGGGCCTGCTGGTGCGACTGCTGGTGCAGGAGTGAACACGATGCCGACGATGCCGCTGTCGGGCCAGTACATCCACCTGTTCGCCTCGGTGGTGCTGCTGCTCTCGTTCGCGATGCTGGCACAGCGGCGCATCCGCACGCTGATCGACCTGTTCGCGCTGCAGGGTGCGGCGCTGGTGTGCTCGACGACGATCGTCGCCTGGACCGGCGACCAGCCGCACCTGTACTACTCCGCCGCGCTGACGCTGCTGCTGAAGGTGATCGTGCTGCCGCTGATCCTCTACCGCCTGATCGACCGCTTGCAACTGCGCTGGGATACCGAGACCGGACTGCACATCCCCGCCACGATGCTGATCGGACTGGTGCTGGTGGTGTTCGCCTTCGGACTCGCGCAACCGGTGTCGCGCCTCGCCGGCCACGTGACCCAGAGCACGCTCGGCATCGCGATCGCGGTGGTGATGCTCGCGTTCCTGATGATGATCACGCGCCGCAAGGCGGTCACCCAGGTGATCGGCTTCCTGGCGATGGAGAACGGCCTGTTCTTCGCGGCGACCAGCACCACCTACGGGATGCCGATGGTGGTCGAACTCGGCATCGCGCTCGACGTGCTGGTCGGCGTGCTGATCCTCGGCATCTTCTTCTTCCAGATCCGCGAGCAGTTCGACAGCCTCGACCTGCACCATCTGGAGAGGCTCAGGGAGGAATGATGCCGCGATGGAAATCCTGATCCTGCTCGCGCTGCCGCTCGGGGGCGCACTGCTGCTCGCACTGGCGGGCGCACATCGCCTGGCACCCGAGGCGAACGTGGGCTTCAGCCTCGCGACGTTCGCGGTCGCGGTGCTGCTCACCGTGCGCGTGATCGCCGACGGGCCGCGGGTCTGCTGCAGCGAGCAGTTCTTCGTCGACCCGTTCAACGTGTTCCTGGTCACGCTGACCGCCTTCGTGAACTTCACGACCGCGCTGTTCTCGCGCCGCTACATGCGCATCGAGGAGCACCACGGCCGCCTCGGGCGCGCCCGCCTGCGGCTCTACCACGGCATGTACCAGCTGTTCATGTTCACCATGCTGCTCGCGCTGCTGACCAACAACCTGGGGTTGCTGTGGGTGGCGATGGAGGCCGCGACGCTGTCGACCGTGCTGCTGGTCTCGCTGTACCGCAGCGCCGCCAGCCTGGAGGCGGCGTGGAAGTACTTCATCCTGTGCGGCGTCGGCATCGCGCTGGCGCTGTTCGGCACCATCCTGCTCTACTTCGCCGCCGAGCGCGTGCTCGGGCACGCCGGCACCGACGCGCTGTTGTGGACCCGGCTCGATGCCGTCAAGGACCAGCTCGAGCCCACGGTGCTCGCGATCGCCTTCGTGTTCCTGCTGGTCGGCTACGGCACCAAGGTGGGGCTCGCGCCGCTGCACAACTGGCTGCCCGACGCGCACGCCGAGGGCCCGACCCCGGTGTCGGCGGTGCTGTCTGGGCTGCTGCTGAACGTGGCGCTGTACGCGGTGATCCGCTGCAAGGTGCTGGTCGAGGGGGCGATCGGCCCCGAACTGCCGGGGCGCATGCTGATGTTCTTCGGCATCCTGTCGGTGCTGCTCGCGGCGTTCATGCTGTGGCGACAGAAGGACATCAAGCGGCTGTTCGCGTACTCCTCGATCGAACACATGGGGATCATCACCTTCGCCTTCGGCATGGGCGGTGCGGTCGCGAACTTCGCCGCGCTGCTGCACATGACCGTGCACTCGCTGACCAAGAGCGCGATCTTCTTCGCGGTGGGCCATGCGACCCAGAAGACCGGATCGCAGCAGATGGCCGACATCCGCGGCCTGCTGGGACTGTCACCGGCGCTGGGCTGGGGGCTGATGCTCGGCACGCTGGCGATCCTCGGCATGCCGCCGTTCGGCGTGTTCGCCAGCGAGTTCCTGATTCTCACCACCGCCATGCGCGAACAGCCGTGGGCAACACCGTTGTTGCTGCTCGCGCTCGGCGTGGCGTTCGCAGCCGTGTTCGGACGCACGCAGGAAATGGTGCTCGGCGAGCACACCGGCCGGCGGCTGCCGGTGCCGCCCTCGTTGCTGCCGGTATTCGTGCACCTCGCGTTGGTGCTGCTGCTGGGGCTGTGGATACCGCCGTTCCTGGCCGACTGGTACCGCCTCGCGGCGCGGATGATCGGGTGAACGCGATGAACGCCACGCTTGCGGTCGAACACGCGCCTGTGACGCGCGAGCAGTGGCTGCCGCGCATCGAGGCGCTGCACGCCGCCGGCGCGCGCCTGCTGACGCTGTGGGCCAGCGACGAGCGCGACCACGGTGAAGGCGATCTGCTGCGCGCGGCGTTCCTGCAGCCGGGCGGCGTCGTGATCGTCGAGTTGGCGTTGCCCGACGGCGCCGCGCCGTATCCGCGCATCGACGAATTGTTTCCGGCCGCCGCGCGCCTGCAGCGCGCGCTGCGCGATCTGTCGGGCGTCCAGGCCGAGGGCGGCGACCGGCGGCCGTGGATCCGCCACGGCGCGTGGTCCGACGGCGACGCGCCGCTGCGCCGCGATTTCCGCGGCGGCACGCCGGACCCCACACCGTACGGCTTCGTTCGCGTGCGCGGCGACGGTGTGCACGAGATCGCGGTCGGGCCGGTGCATGCCGGCACCATCGAACCGGGGCATTTCCGCTTCTCGGTGGTCGGCGAGAAGGTGCTGCGCCTGGAGCAGCGTCTGGGCTACGTGCACAAGGGCATCGAGCGCCGCTTCACCGAACTCGCGCCAGCCGCTGCCCGGCGGCTCGCGGCACGCGTGTCGGGTGACTCCGCAGTCGCCTTCGCGTGGGCATTCTGCCTCGCCGAGGAGCACATCCGCGGAGTGTCCGTACCGCCACGCGCGACGTTCCTGCGTGCGCTGCTGCTCGAGCGCGAGCGCATCGCCAACCACCTCGGCGATCTGGGCGCGCTCGGCAACGACGCCGGTTTCGGCGTCGGGCTGGCGCAGTTCATGCGTCTGAAGGAGGACCTGCTGCGCGTGAACGCGCAGGTCTTCGGCGCGCGCTATCCGATGGATGCGGTGGTCACCGGCGGCGTGGCCATCGAGCTCACGCCCGCCGGCGCCGCGCTGCTGCAGCAGCAGTTCAGCGTGCTGGCCGGGGAAACGGAGCGGCTGCGCGCGATCTACGACGACCACGCCGGCATGCAGGACCGCTTCCTCGGCTGCGGCAAGGTGCCGGGGGAACTCGCACGCCGCCTCGGCGTGACCGGCCTGGTCGCGCGCGCGAGCGGCATCGCCCGGGACCTGCGCGTCGATCTGCCGCTGCCGCCGTACGACGCGCTCGCGGTGCGTTGCGCGAGCGCCGCGGGCGGCGACGTCGCCGCGCGGGTGGCGGTGCGCTTCGACGAGCTCGCCGAATCGCTGCGCCTCGGCGGTGAACTGCTGCGCCGGCTGCCGCCCGGCGAGGTGTGCGCACCAGCGCAGGCGCCCGCTCCGGGCGGTTTCGGCGTCGGACTCGTCGAGGGCTGGCGCGGACCGGTGTTCGTCGCGCTCGAAACCGCGACCGACGGATCGATCCGGCGCTGCCACCCACACGACCCCTCGTGGCACAACTGGCCGGCGCTGGAACACGCGATCATCGGCGACATCGTTCCGGACTTCCCGCTGATCAACAAGTCGTTCAACCTCTCGTACAGCGGCGTGGACCTGTGAGGCCCGTATGCTCGACATCCTGAAGCAGATCGCGCGCGTCGGCATCGTCGCCGGTCGCCGGCAGGCAGAAGCCGCGCCGGGGGACGCAGCCGCCGATCCCGAACTGCGCGCGGTGGGGCGAGCGCCGTGCATGCGTCACGTCGACGCCGGGTCGTGCAACGGCTGCGAACTCGAGATCCACGCGCTCGGCAACGTCTACTACAACATCGAGGCGAGCGGCATGAAGTTCGTCGCGAGCCCGCGCCACGCGGACCTGCTGCTGGTCAGCGGGCCGGTGTCACGCCACATGCGCGAGGCCTTGCTGCGCACGCACGATGCGACACCGGCACCGAAACGGGTGGTGGCGGTCGGCGACTGCGCGATCGACGGCGGCATCTTCGATGCCGGCTATGCGAGCTGCGGCGGCGTCGCCGACGTGATCGCCGTAGACGCCACGGCGTCCGGTTGCCCCCCCGCACCCGAGGCGATCATCGCCGCCATCGAACGCGCGCTCGAATCGTAGGTCCGGGCTGCGCCCGGACAAATGTTCGGCCGCAGGCCGAACCTACGGGGACCTGTTCGGCCGCAGGCCGAACCTACGCCGGGCACGTCCACGCACGCGCCAAACACCGGACGCCGGCGCACGTGGTCCGGGCTGCGCCCGGACAAATGTTCGGCCGCAGGCCGAACCTACGGACAGGTGCGCCGCAGCCGCGTGCGCACCCGCCAGCCGAGCAGCAGCAGCGTCATCGCGAGGTAGAACAGCGGCTCGCGCACATCGGCCTTGACCAGCCAGTAGTAGTGCCACACCCCGAGCAGCACGACCGCGTAGACCAGCCGGTGCAGCGTCTTCCAGCGCCTGCCGAGCCGGCGCAGCATGCGGTCGGTGGAGGTCACGGCCAGCGGGACGAGCAGCAGGTACGCCAGCACGCCGATGGTGATGAACGGCCGCTTCGCGATGTCGGCGGCGATCCCCTGCAGGTACAGCCCCTGATCGAGCACCAGCCAGCACAGCAGATGCAGTGTCGCGTAGAAGAACGCGAACAGGCCCAGCATCCGGCGGAACCCGAGCGGCCACGCACGCCCGATGATGGCGCGCAACGGCGACACCGCGAGGGTGAGCAGCAGGAAGTTCAGCCCCCACTTGCCGAGCGCGTGCAGCACGAACTCGACCGGGTTCGCGCCCAGCGTCGCGCCGCCGACGCCGAGTCCGCGCGCAAACAGCGCCGCCAGCGGTGCGAGGCAGGCAAGGAAAACGGCCGCCTTCAGCAGGCGCAGGCGGTGCCGGCCTTCAGAAATGGCGGCGCAGGTCCATTCCCGCATACAGCGAAGCCACCTCCTCCGCATAGCCGTTGAACGCCAGCGTGGGCCGCCGCGCGCCGAACACGCCGGCGCCGATGCGCCGCTCGCGCGCCTGGCTCCAGCGCGGATGGTCGACCGCGGGATTCACGTTGGCGTAGAAGCCGTACTCCCGCGGCGCGGCCCGGTTCCACGAGGTAGGCGGCTGCGTTGCTGTGAAGCGGATCGCCACGATCGACTTGATGCTCTTGAAGCCGTACTTCCACGGCAGTACCAGGCGCAAGGGCGCACCGTTCTGGTTCGGCAGCGGCTGGCCGTAGAGTCCGGTCGCGACGAAGGCGAGCGGATGCATCGCCTCGTCGATGCGCAGACCCTCGACGTACGGCCAGTCGAGCACGCGGTACGCCAGACCGGGCATCTGCTCCGGTATCGCCGCCGTCGTGAACGCCACGTACTTCGCGCGCGAGGTTGGGGCGAAGCGGCGCAGCAGGTCGGCGAGCGGGAAGCCGACCCACGGCACCACCATCGACCACGCCTCGACGCAGCGCAGGCGGTAGACCCGCTCCTCGAGCGGATGCGGCCGCAGTATGTCTTCCAGCGCGAACACGCCGGTGCGGTCCGCCTCGCCCTCGATCCGCAGGCTCCACGGCGCCGGGCGGAACCTGCCCGCACGCCGCGCCGGGTCCTCCTTGCCGGTGCCGAACTCGTAGAAGTTGTTGTACGTCGTGATGTCCTCGTAACTGTTCGGTGTCTCGCCGGCGCCGTAGCGCGCATTGCGTGTGTACGACAACCCTGCGCCGTCCGGCGCCGCACGCAGCACGCCCGGCAGCAGCCCCGCGGCCAACCCCGCCAGCACGAACTCGCGCCGGCGCAGCCACACCGACTGCGGCGTGAGCTCCGACGAGGCGATGCGGGCACTGTGGCCGGAGCGCGGTCTGGTGGTCGGCATGGCGGTCTCCTGGTTCGTGCCCGGTGCGCTGGCGGCTCCGCGTCCGCGCTCACCGGGACATGCCGGTGATGATACGCGCGCCACCCCGGATCGGGATCACCCGGTGTCGGGGAGCGGCGCGACGGTCCGCGACGGTCTAGACTCTGCGTCGACCTGTTGCCGCGAGAATGACCATGAGCATCGCAACCCTCGTCGTGCTGGCCCTGGCGCTGCTGGCCGCGGTCTACGCCATCATGCTGTACAACGCACTGGTGCGGCTCAAGCACAACGTCACCCGCGCGTGGGCGAATATCGACGTGCTGCTCAAGCAGCGTCACGACGAGTTGCCCAAGCTGGTCGAGACCTGCAAGCAGTACATGCAGTTCGAACAGGAAACGCTGACGAAGGTGATGGAGGCGCGTTCGCGCGTGCACGCGGCGCAGGAATCGGGCGACGTGCGTTCGCTGGGCGCCGCCGAGGGCGGGCTGCGCGCCTCGCTGGGCCGGCTGTTCGCGCTCGCCGAGGCCTACCCGGATCTGAAGACCAACCAGACCTTCCAGCAGTTGCAGACGCGCATCTCGGCGCTCGAGGACGGGATCGCCGACCGGCGCGAGTTCTACAACGAGTCGGTGAACCTCAACAACGTGCGCATCGAACAGTTCCCCGACGTGCTGATCGCGCGCTGGTTCGGCTTCAAGGCGGCCGAACTGCTGGAGTTCGCGGCCGCCGAGACGGCCGACGTCGACGTCGGCGCGCTGTTCCGTTCCTGATGCCGTGCCCGCGCGCCGGATCCGCACCCTTACGTCCACCCGGCTGCACGGGCCGGCCTGGCTGGGCGGCACCGCGCAGATCGTCGTCCTGATCGGGGCCGCCGAGTCCGAACGCGCCGGGGTCTGGCCGTGGGCGCTGCTGGCGATCGCGGCGATCAGCGTCTTCGCATGGGCCGCGAACTACCGCCGCTACCGCCAGATCCACGACCTGCCGACCTCGCGCATCGCCTCGGCGGCGCAGGGCTACGTCGAACTGTTCGGACGCTGCGAACCGGTGCCCGCGACCACCGTCGCCAGCCGGCTGAGCCGCACGCCCTGCTGCTGGCACGCCTGGCGTGTGCGCCGGCGCGACAGCCGCGGCGAGTGGGACACGATCGACCACGGACGCAGTCTGGACCCGTTCCAGCTGGTCGACGACAGCGGCCGCTGCGTGGTGCTGCCCGCCGGGGCCGAGGTGCTGTCCGGCAGCGGCCGCAGCTGGCGCGAGGGCGACCGTGAATTCACCGAGTGGATGCTGCCGCACGGCGCGATGCTGTATGCGATCGGCGCCTTCGACACCACGCGCGCGGATGCCCCCGACGCGAGCGAGGAACGCACCGCGGTCGCCACGCTGCTCGCCACCTGGAAGCGCGACGGCGAACGGCTGCGCGCGCGCTTCGACCGCGACGGCGACGGGCAGGTCGATCTGCGCGAATGGGAGGATGCACGCCTCGCCGCGCAGCACGAGGTGCGCGAGCGCCGCATCGCCAAGGCCGCCTCGTCGCGACCTGTGCACACACTGACGCGCCCGGACGACGGCCGGCTGTTCCTGCTCGCCAACGCGCTGCCCGAACGCATCGCCGCGCGCTTTCGCTACTGGAGCTGGGCGCACCTCGCGATCGGCATCGCTGCGGCCGGCGCGGGTCTGGCGCTGCTGTAGCCGGACGCGCTCAGCCGGTACAGCCGGCGTTACGCAGCAGTTCCGTGTGTCCGTCCGGGGAAACCATCGCGATCAGGACCTGCCCCGCCTGCAGCCGGAACTCGTCGGGCGGGTTGAACACCCAGTCCTCGGCCTCGCGCACCGCAACCACCACGTAGCCCTCGCCACGGCGCCCGATGTCGGCGAGCGAGCATCCCCCGCTGGTCTCCGGCACCGGCACTTCCTCCAGTCTCAGCCGCTGCTCCGAACGCAGCATCTCGTCGAGGAACGACACCACGTGCGGGCGTAATCTGCGAGGCGATGCGCATGCCGCCGGTGAAGTCCGGCGAGACGATCGCGTCCGCGCCTGCCTTGCGCAGCTTCGGGATATTGCGCACCTCGTGGCAGCGCGCGACCACGCGCACCTTCGGGTTCAGCTGCTTCGCGGTCAGCGCGATCATCAGGTTGCGGCTGTCGTCGCCGGTGACCGCGAACACCCCGAGCGCATCGTCGATGTCGGCCGCCAGCAGCTGGTCGTCGTCGCTGGCGTCGCCGGCCAGCCACAGCAGCTCGGGGAAGTGCTCCGCCTGCGAGGTGAGCTGCGCCTCCTGGGTATCGATCACGACGAACTGCCGGTGCGTGAGGCGCAGCTCGGTGGCCACGTTGCGCCCCACCCGTCCGAAGCCGCAGACGATGTAGTGGTCGCGTAGCTTGCGGATCCTTCGTTCCATGCGGCGCCTCCGCAGCGTGTAGTCGAGATCGGATTCGAGGAAGAAGACCGTGAGACTGGTGAACAGGAAGGTCAGCACGCCGAAGCCGGCGATCGACAACAATCCGGTGAAGATGCGCTCGGCCGGCGTATCGACCGGCACCACCTCGCCGTACCCCACGGTGCTGATCGTGATCAGCGTCATGTACAGCGAATCGCTCCAGTGCGGCGCCGGCTCGGCGCCGTAGTGGAAGCCGAGCGTGCCGAGCACGGTGGCGCCCAACAGGATGACCAGCGCAACGTAGAAACGGCGCAGGATCCGCGGCAGCGTGGTGCTGCGCGCCGGAATGCGCGGGATACGCGAGCGCCGGCGCGGTCGATTTCGCTGCACGCGGATCATCGGGCCTCAGGTTCCCGCGTCGGGGCGCAGGCGCACCCACAGCTCGGGCGTGCCGCGCAGCACCGCGCCGCTGAAGCGCACCTGCCGGTCCGGCGCGAGGCGGATCGCCGGGAAGCGCCGCAACACGCGCTCGAGCGCGGTTTCGAGTTCGCGACGCGCGAGGTGCGAGCCGAGGCAGAAATGCTCGCCGTGGCCGAAGGCCAGGTTCTTCTCGCTGCGCCGGGGATCGAAGCGCCGCGGATCGGCGAACACCGCCGGATCGCGGTTGGCCGCGGTGATGCCGAACAGGATCCAGTCCCCGGCCGCGACCGACACCCCGCCGAGGCGCGTGTCCTTCGCGCAACGCCGCGGCAGCAGCGCCGTCGGCGGCTGCCAGCGCAGCGCCTCCTGCACGATGGCCGCGCGGCCGGCTTCGTCGCACAGCGCGAGCTCACGCACGGCGGGATCCGCGAGCACCGCGTAGAACAGGCTGCCGCCCACCTTGTAGGTGGTGTCGGAGCCGGCCGGGAACAGCAGGCGCAGGAACGACAGGATCTCCTCGTCGTCGAGGCGTTGCCCCTCGAACTCGGCGCCGGCCAGCAGCGAGATCACGTCCTCTCCGGGTTGCGCGCGTCGCGCGTCGATGATCGGCTGCACGTAGTCGGCGAACTCCCGCCGCGCCCGCAGCGCGCCCTCGGGGTCCCAGGGATAGTCGATCAGCTTCAGCGCCCAAGCGAGCAACCGGCTTTCGTCGTCGACCGGGATGCCGAGCATGCGCGTGATCACCGTGAACGGATACGGCCGCGTGAACGCCTGCACCAGATCGACCTCGTCGGCGTCGCCGATGCGATCGAGCAGTTCGTCCGCGACCGGCACGATCAGCGTCTCGACGAGCTGGCGCACCGCACGCGGGAAGAACGGCTTCGAGACCAGCGTGCGGTTCACGCGGTGGCGGTCGCCCGACATCGTCTGCAGCGTCCTGCCCATCGACGGTTCGGAGTGCACGGTGTACGCGGCCTCCGACGGGAAGTGCTCCTCGTCTGCGAAGGCCTGCTTCAGCTCCGCGTGGCGCGTGATCAGCCACACCGTCTCGCCGAAGTAGCGCACCGGAACCACCGCGCCCTGCGCCCGCAGCGTGTCCAGAACCTCGTGCAGCCCGGGCAGTTCGTCGCGCGCGAAATCGACCTCGGGCAGGAATGCCGGCGTCGCGATCATGGTTCACCTCCGTTCGGCAGCGGCACCACCGGTGGCGCCGTCCACGAACCGTCGCGGATCGCCTCGCCGGGTTGATAGGCACGGAACGTCAGGATGAACGGGGCCCGCGGCACCGGCAGCCAGTTCGTTTCGCGTTCCGTCCCCGGGGATGCGTGCTGGACGTCGATCGTGATGCCGCCGTCGGCATCGCGCACCAGGGCGGGCACCATCGGACTGTTGATCGCATGGCGTGCGAGCGGGTTCGCGTACAGCAGGCGCTCGGCCGTGTAGACCGTGATCGACCAGAACGCGCCGACCGGCGGCATGTCGTCGGCGTCGAAACGGATGCGGTAGCGCCGCTTCCCGTCGAAGGGCCGCCCCTCCGCGTCAGCCGGGTAGCCGATGCCGAGGAACTCCTCGGCGGAGTTTCCGAGGATGCCGAGCATCGCACCGCCCGCGCGCGTCAGATGATCGCCGGCGAAGAATTCCCGCGAGCCGAAGATCTCCGCCGAGGAACGCACCGCTGCCGCGCGGCGCTGGATCGCGGCCAGCCCATCCTCCATGCCGGCGATCACGGCCGCACGTGTTGCCTCGTCGGGCCGGAACGGCTGCCCGGCGACGATGCCGATCGTCGCCAGATCCCGGCGCAGTTGCTGCTCCTCCGGCAGCACCGGCAGGAAGCGCAGCATCCAGTTCAGTACGTCGAAGAACGCGGGATCGGTCGGCGTCCTGCGCACATCGATGGCGGCGATCGGCACCGGCATCGGTGCCGGAGCGGACGTGCCGGTTCCCGCCAGGTACGCCGACAGCGGACGCACCCCGATCCCGTCCTGCAGCCGGTGCACGTTCGGCAGGTCGTCTGCGTTCAGCAACTGCGTGCGAAAGAAACCGAGCGCGAGATCGGTGGGCGAACGGAACACCTGCCGGATGCCGGGGGGCACCTCGCCCTGCCAGCCCTCGCGCGCGACCAGGAAATCCCCGCCGGCGTTGCCGTTGGTGCGCGGCGTCACGTAGCCGACGATCCACGTGTACAGATCGCTGATCTGCAGCGACAGGTAACGGCCCGCCTCGAACGCGGGCACCGTGATCACCACCGGCTCGGCGCGCAGGTCAAGCCACGCATAGGAGTAGGGCGTGTCGAGGTTCGGCGCGACGACGACCCGGTCGTCCGGGGTGCCCACCTGGCGCAGGTGCCCCACATGATTGAAAGGCGCCTTGTACTCGCCCGAGGCGGGATCCAGCACATGACTGCGCAGGATCGCGTACATGTCGACCATCGGATAGCCCCATACATAGGCCGCGCGCGCGAGTTCGCGCACGCGCTGCGGCCCGGGCGCCATGTCCGCAGCCGATGCCGCAAACGGCACCATGATCCACAACAGGCAGGCCATCAGCATGCTGGCGAGACGATTCGGCATGGTCCGCTCCCGATCGGTTGATGCGCACACAACGGCTGATCCCCGCAGCCACGCTACGCAGCACGGATTGTGCTTTAGACTGGCGCCTGCTGTACACGCAACCCGCTGCCACCACCGACAAGGACATACCGATGAGCGACTTCGCCTGCAAGTACGGACCCTGGGCCCTGGTTGCCGGAGGCGCGCAGGGAATCGGCGAGGCGTATGCGCGCTACGCCGCGGCGCGCGGCGTCAACGTGGTCGTGATCGACATCCACCAGCCGGCGCTGGATGCGATCGCGGCGGACCTGAAGGCACGCCATGGCGTGGACTGCCTGCCGCTGAGGATCGATCTGGGCGCGCCCGACATGCTGGAGCAGGTCGTGGCCGCGGTCGGCGAGCGCGAGATCGGACTGCTGGTCTACAACGCCGGCATCGCCGACGTCGGCCCGTTCTTCAAGCCCGACAAGGACCTCGCGTTCGAGAAGATGCGCCTCGCCGTCAACGTGACCGGTCCACTGGTGCTCACCTACCACTACGCGCGACCGATGCTCGCGCGCCGGCGCGGCGGCATCGTGCTGATGTCCTCGGGCGCAGGATTGAAGGGCGCGCCGTACTACGCCGCGTACTCTGCTTCGAAGGCCTACGAGATCGCGCTGGGGCAGGCGTTGTGGCGTGAATTCGCGCCGTACCACGTCGATGTGCTGGCCGTGGCCGGCGGCATGACGCTCTCGACCGCTGCCGCCGGCTACGCGCATCTGGACACCTCAGGCTTCCAGACGCCCGCACAGCTCGTCGACGAGGCGATGGCAGCGCTCGGCAGGCAACCGATGATCGTCTCCGAGGCCAATCACCGCGCGAACCACGAGAAGATGAAGCTGGTTCCCGACGAGCAGATCATCGATTACCTCGCCAACCACGCGATCGACAACTTCCTCGGTGGCAAACCGCCGGAACAGGCTGTCTGAAGGAGGACGCCTGCATGAACACGATGCCACTGGTGCGCATCCACGGCCCCGACGACCTGCGTATCGACACGGTGGAGCGTCCGGTACCGGGGCCGGACGACGTGCTGGTGCGCGTGGAGCGCTGCGGCATCTGCGGCTCGGACCTCAGTTACGCGAAGCTGGGTGGCATCCCCGGCGCCGCGCGCCCCTTCGCGCTGGGGCACGAGTTCTGCGGTGTCGTCGCCGAGGCCGGCGCCAACGTCACCCATGTGCGGGCAGGCGACCGCGTCGTGGTCAATCCCGAGGCCGGAGGCAACGGCATCGGCAGCTCGGGCCTCGCGGGTGCCTTCGCCCCCTGGATCGTCTACCGCGATGCGGCCGCGCATCCCGAGGGATTGCTGAGACTGCCGCCGCAACTCGATTTCGACCTGGGCGCGCTGGTCGAGCCGTTCTCGGTCGGCATGCATGCGGTCAACCAGGGACAGATCGGGGCCGGCACGAAGGTCGTGGTGTTCGGCGCCGGGCCGGTGGGCCTGGCGGCCGCGGTCGGCGCGCGCTACCAGGGCGCGAACGACGTGATCGTGGTCGACCTGTCCGAACCGCGTCTCGCGGTCGCCCGCCAGCTGGGGCTCGGCACCTTCAGGGCCGACGCGGGCGAATTGAAGGATTTCCTGATCGAACGCCACGGCGGTGCCATGCCCGACACGGCGCCTGGCACCTTCCCCGCCACCGATGTGTTCATCGAGGCGACCGGTGTGGGCGCGGTCTTCCAGCAGGCCTGCGACCTCGCCCGCAAGGGGGCGCGCATCGTCGTGGTCGGAGTCCACTTCGCACCGGTCGAACTGAACATGATCAATCTTCTGGTGAAGGAACTGGTCATCACGGCCGCGATCCAGTACCCGGTCGAGTTCCCGGCCGTGATGGACATGCTCGCGTCCGGCGCGGTCGACGTGCGGCCGCTGATCAGCCACCACTTTCCGCTGTCGCGTTTCGACGAAGCCTTCGTGCAGGCCAGGCGCCAGGGGGAAGCGCTGAAAGTCCTGGTCGATTGCCAGCACTGAGAATCGGGAGCAGGCCATGGCCGATGTGCGCATCGAAGACCTGTCGCAGCCCGTGCTGAACGAACTGCAACGCAGTGCCATTGCCTACGGCGAAACGTTGCGGGTCGAATTCGACGCGGATGACATCCTCACCGAGGCAAGCCGGGCCACAGGATTCACGAACTTCGCTGCCGACGATTTCCGCGCACGACTCGGACTGCTCTGCGCCGAGTGGGGCAACGACACCGGCCTGACCGGCCTCGGACGTCACGGATTGCGCCAGCGCGCTGGTGCGTTATGCAAGTAACCGCGTCCCCGGACCCGGTCCGGGTGGCATGCGTTCAGAGCGGCCACACCCACAACAGCATGGGCACGGCAACCACGAGAACGATCAATTCCAACGGCAGGCCCAGCAGCCAGTAATCGCCGAAACGAAAGCCCGACGGGCCGAGAATCAGCGTATTGTTCTGGTGCCCGATCGGGGTGAGGAACGCACACGACGCACCGATGGCCACAGCCATCAGGAAGGCGTCGACGTCGACCCCCAGCGCCATCGCCGTGCTGATCGCAACCGGACACATCACCGCCGCCGTGGCAGCGTTGTTCATCAGGTCGGAGAGAAACATCGTGACGATCATGATCAACGACAGCGCGACCACGGCATGCCCCCGGGCGACGCCCTCGAGCAGGACGCGCGCGACAAGATCGGCGGTACCGGTGGATTCCATCGCACCCGCCACCGGAATCAGCGCAGCCAGCAGCACGATGACCGGCCAGTCGATCGCGTCGTAGACCGCACGCGGCGGAACCGTCTGCAACGCCATCGACGCCAGCACGCCACCGAAGAAGGCCACGGCGGTCGGCACCAGCCCGAACGCGGCGACACTCACGCACGCCAGCATGATGGCCGTGGCAGTGATCGCCTTGCGCCGATTCGGGATGCGCAGTTCACGCTCGGCCAGCGGCACGCAGCCGTTGTCCGATGCGAATTCCATGATCGCATTCGGCGGCCCCTGCATCAGCAAAACATCACCGGCGCGCAGCGCGAGCGAGCGCAGCCGCGCGACCGACCGCCTGCCCTGGCGTGAAACCGCCAGCAGGTTCAATCCATAGCGCGTGCGCAGCAGGATATCGCTTGCCGAGCGACCACCCAAGCTGGACCCGGGCAGTATCACCAACTCGATCAGCGCAATCTCGTCCGGCGCCTCATCCTTTCTGTCGGCCTTCTTCTTTTCGTTCACCGAGTCCGCATCGTCAGCAAGCCACGGGGGTTTATTATCGCCGGTGTTCTGATCCGCACTCGCGGCTTCCGGCCGCTTGGACTCCTCCAGCTTCAGCCCCAGCCCGGACAACACCTTGGACAGCGCATCGGCATCGGCCTCGATGACCAGGATGTCGCCGACGCGCAACTCGCGACGGGAACCGGGTGCGGTCAGGCGTACCTCGTTGCGCACCAGCGCCACGACCTGTGCGCCGATTTCGTCGAGCGAACGCTCCACGTCGTAGAGACGTTTTCCAGCCGCCTTGCTGTCTTCCGGAACCCGCACCTCCGTGAGATATACCCCGGTCTCGAACGCTTCGATACCCGCGGGCTTACGCGCCGGAACCAGGCGCCAGCCGAGCAGCGCGATGAAGGCCACGCCGAGCACTATGACGGGAACCCCGACCGGCGCGAAGTCGAACATGCCGAACGCACCCAGCGCGGTGTGCTTCTCGCGGAAACCCGCGACGATCAGGTTCGGCGGCGTGCCGATCAGCGTGCTCATGCCACCGAGGATCGAGCCGAACGCCAGCGGCATCAGCACCCGACCAGGCGGCAGTTCCAGCCGCCGAGCGATCTGCACCGCCACGGGCATCAGCAGCGCAAGCGCTCCGACGTTGTTCATGAAGCCCGAAAGCAGCGCCCCCAGCGCCGTCAGCGTCGCCACGCTCAGCGTCGCACCGGCCCGGGAGGGCAGCACCGCACGTGTCAGGGCATCGATCGCCCCCGAACTCTGCAGCCCGCGGCTCAGCACCAGCACGCAGGCCACCGTGATGACCGCCGGATGCCCGAAACCCGCGAACGCTGCCGCCGGCGCCACCAGCCCGGCCGCCACGCTGGCCAGCAACGCCCCGGCGGCCACCATGTCGTGCCGCCAGCGCCCGCGCAGGAACATCCCGATCGTCGCCAGCAGGATCAGCAGGATCGCAAGCTGGTCGAGGCTCATGCGTCGGCCCGCACTCCCGCCACCAGCGCGGCCTGGCGCTCGGGGTCGGCGAGCAGCGCGGTGCACAGCCAGCCGTCGAGCATGCCCGCGTAGCGCTGGCGCAACGCGGGCGGCACGTCCTCGGGCCGTTCGCGGACGATCGCGATCGTTTCGAGCATCGCATCGTCGATGCGAGCAGCCATCCCGGCCCAGCGGTTGCTCTTGCTGAACACCGTCAGTTCGCGCCCCAGATCCTCCCAGCCGTGCAGCGCGAGCACACCCGCGTAAGCCGGCGTGCTGGCGTAGAACGCGATCTGCGCGCGCGTGGCTTCGCGGTTGCGCACGAACGCGGCCTCGTCGTCACCGGTGACCACCATGATCGGGGCGACGATCTCGAAGTCCGCGCGCGCCCGCCCGGCCTGCGCGAGCCCGCGTTCGACCGCCGGCAGCGTGACCTCGCGCAGGTAGCGCTCGGTCGTGAAACCGTGCGCGATCAGGCCGTCGGCCGCCTCGGCCGCGGCCGTGGTCATCAGCGGCCCCACGGCGGCCACGCGCACGCGCGGCGCGCCGTGCTCGCGCTCCCCGGGCACGAACATCGGCGTCATCAGGGTGTGGCGGTAGAACTCACCCTCGAAGTCGAGCGGCGCCCCTTCGGCCCAGCAGCGCCAGATCGCCTGCATCGCGCGTACGAACTCGCGCATGCGCGGCGCTGGCTGCGACCACGGCATCCCGAAGCGCCGCGTGATGTGCCCCTGCACCTGCGAGCCGATGCCGAGCACGAAACGCCCCCGCGCGTACTGGTTGAGGTCCCACGCGGTCTGCGCGAGCGTCATCGGATTACGCGCGAAAGCCACCGCGATCGCGGTCGTGATCCCGATCCGCTCGCTGTGCTCGGCCGCGAGCAGCGCCGGCAGGAACGGATCGTTGTTGATCTCCACCGCGTAGGCCGCATCGAAGCCCTGGCGCTCGAGCGCACGCACGGACTCCGGTATCGCGGCCAGCGAACCGTAGAGACTGCCCACCACCTTCATCGCGCGTCCTCCAGTGGCTGCAGGCGCAGCCGTCCCCACGTCGATCCCCACATCGGCCGGCCGTCGGGGTCCAGCACCACCGGTGCGAACTGGGTGTTATGGCGCAGCCGCGGCAGCGTCCAGTGAAAGCGCGAGGCGCCGCTTTCCCAGTCGAGCGCCTCCAGGATCCACTTCCCGTCGCGCACGCCCTCGGTGTACACCAGGGCACTGCCTGCGCTGATCAGCGGCACCGAGTTCGGCGAACTCACCTCGCGATTCACCCAGGCCGTGCGCAGCACGCGCGCCGCCGGATCCCACGCGAACTTCTGCACGCCGAGCGGGTGGTAGTCGCGCTGCGTCGCGAGCAGCCCGACCAGCACGCTGCGCATGCGATGCGGCACGTACCACGGCACGTTGCGCGGCTCGTTGTTCACGACCAGGGCACCATAGCCGAGCACCCCCACCGATTGTTCGGACTGCACCGCCGCGAGCGCCGGATCGTCCATGTTCACGGGTGCCCGCGCCGCGATCCGCCGCGGCAGGCCGGGCAGTCCCTGCCAGTCGGCGGGGATCGCATCGCGCCAGAACAGCGTGAGCTGCATCAGCGCGTCACCGTCGGTTATCACGACGAAGCGATCGGCGTCGTCACCGTACCCCATCAACGTGGGCGTGGAGCCGGAGCCGCTGCCGAGCCCGTTCGGGTACGGTTCGCGCCACGCGCCATCGGCGGGGTCCTGCGAAAAGCCGTCGCCGGTCCACTGCACCCGATGCATGAAATCGCGCGAGACGATGTAGATCCCGCCGTCGTCGCCGATCGCGAACGAGTTGCGGATCCAGCCCGAGAGCTGGTCGCTGTCCTCGGACCGGGCCGGGGCGCCCTCGAGCCGGGTGCGGTGCCGGCGCCTGAAGTCCGGCGTCAGCGCGAACAAATCCCCGCCTTCGGTGACGACGACCAGCCAGCCGTCCCAGGTGTAGTTCATGCCGACGAAGCGCCCGTGCGCGTCCTCCGGCCGCTCGAAACGCTGCAGCAGCTCGATGGGGCTGCCCGCGTTGCCGGGCTCGGCGTCACCGTAGACCTCGATCGCGTTGCCGTGGATCACATGGAACCGGTTGTCGCGATCGACCAGCGGATACAGTCCGCCGCCTTCGTTCAGATGGTACATCTCGCGCACGGCGCGCCAGATTCCCGGCACTCCTCCGCCGGCCGCGTCGAGTGCGCGCTCGGCGTCCTCCGCCCAGTCTTCGGTATAAGGGCTGTCCTCGCGCCACATCAGCGTGTCGACGATGTCGAAGCTCGCATAGTCCTGCTTGACGAGCCGATCGACGCCACCGGACCAGATGACGCGCCGGCCGTCGGGGTACGGACCGCTGATCACCTGGATGAGGTGACCCGGCCCCATGAAGCGATACGCGATGTCGGTGTCCCCGAGTGCGCGGTCGGGCCCGCGCGGGCCGGCCACCGCGACCGCGCCGGACTGCGCCGGGTCCACGTGCGTAATCGGGTAGCTGGAGTCCGCGAGCCAGGGATTGGGGGTCGCGTCACCGGCATCGGTGGCGCCGGCCAGCAGCGGCAGCACCACACCGGCGGCAAGCAGCAGGTGACGGATCGGTTTCATGGTCGTGCACCAGACCTGTGGTTCGGATCAGGGCACTAGCCTAGCGCAGAATACGCGGCGCCGTTGCGGCCTGCGCCCGTAACAGGCGTGTGCTCTACTCAGCTCAGTTCAGCCCAGCACCCGCACGGCCGCCCACGTGTACAGCGGTATACCGAGCACGATGTTGAACGGGAAGGTCATGCCGAGCGACATGCCGAGGTAGAGCGAGGGCGTCGCCTCGGGGATGGCGTGCCGGATCACGGCCGGGACCGCGATATAGGACGCACTCGCCGCGAGCACGACCAGCAGCACCGCGTTGCCGGCTTGCATGTCCGTCACCGCCGCCAGCGCGAGCGCCAGACACGCGTGCCCCAGCGGCCCTCCGATGGCGTATACCAGCAGCCAGGACGACCGGCCGCGCAGTTCGCGCATGTTGCGCGCGGCGATCAACCCCATGTCGAGCAGGAAGAATGCAAGCATGCCCTTGAACAGATCGACGGCGAAAGGCTGCATCGCGGCCTCCCCGCTCGCACCCGTCACGAAGCCGATCAGCATCGCCCCGAGCAACAGCAACTGTCCGCCGTCGGTGAACGATTCGTGCAGCACGCGGCCAAGCGACATCGCCTGCTGCCCCGGATGCGCACGCGCACGCACCCAGTTCGCCACCAGCACCGCGAAGATGATCGCCGGCGACTCCATCAGCGCGAGTGCCGCCGCCATGTGACCGCCATAGGCGATGCCGTGCGAGTCGAGGTGCTGCACGGCCGTGATGAAGGTCACCGCACTGACCGATCCATATGTCGCCGCGATCGCCGCCGCATCGAAGTCGGATACGACCCGGCGCATCACGAAGAAGCCGATCGTCGGCACGATCACTGCCAGCGCCACGGCTCCGAGCAGGCTGGTGGACACCTCCGCGGTGAAGCCGGATTCCTCGAGCGCGAAGCCGCCCTTGAGGCCCAGTGCCATCAGCAGGTACAACGCCAGGAAACGCGCGATCTGCGGCGGGATCTCCAGGTTCGATCTCACCAATCCGGCGAAAATGCCGAACACGAAGAACAGCACCGGGGGGTCGAGGAAACCGCTCATCGCGACCGTCCTCCCGTCACCGCTCGCACCGCCCCGAGCTCCAGCGGCGGCTGCCCTGCGCGGTGCGGCGTCCTGTGCCGATCGGCGTTGCGGCGATGCATCGATGAATTCCCGGCGCTATTCGGCATTGGAACGATCGAAGTCACGCTGGAGGTGGTCGATCCGGGCTGGCCGCAATCCAGCCAGCAGCACGAGAACCCACGCCGGTAGAGCGAGCCGCGCCACGCACAGCCTTCCAGCGCAGGCCGTGGCCCACCCCCTCGAATCAGCTTGCCGAACAGCCCCCGTCACCGGCATTGTGACTGTGTCTCCGTGCCTGCACGCGCACCCACGCTCGCGCCGCCGGATACTGCGCGAACCTCATGACACTACGATGCGCGCGACCGCACGGATCGCGCAAGGTTTCAGTCGACCATCGAGAGTTCGATCACCACCGCGGAGCGGTCTTCCTTGCCGCCGGCGGAATGCCCTACGGCCTCTTCCACACTGCGCCGGACCTTGCGTTCGGCCAGCGCCTGCATGCGCAGATCGGCTTCGGCGAGCTTGGCGGCGACGACGGCCTCGGCCGTCTCGCTGGACGGCGACGCGCTGATCGCGTCCGGCACGGACGGATCTGCAAGGACCCCCTGCGCAGCAAGCACCAGGGCGAGCATGGCAGCTGAGCGTTTCATGATGGATTCCTCCTCTGCAGTCACCCGGCAGCAGGGAGCGGCGTAACGCCATCACCAGAGAACTGCTACCGAATTGCTACCAATAGTAACACTCGACAGATAATTGGCTAGTCCCGGGTACTGCAAATAATGCCATCAGCGCATGAAATCCATTTAATCAATGTGTAACTATCTGTTTTTATTTTCTTTATCATTTGTCAAGAATTTGCTTCCCGCCCATTACGATAAGGTCACTTTTGTTACGTTCCGTAAATAACCGCATGCTGCAAACGGGTTCAGGCGTGCCGCCAGAAGGCGTGCGACCGGTACCGGCCGCCACGCCACCAGGCACGGGCCGGCGCCGCACGCAACACGTTGCGCGGCCCGGCCCGCGACTCGACCGGTCGCAGCACCTCGGCGCGGGAATTGCGCGCCGCACGCACGCCATCCGTCTCCGGCACCACCACCGCGATGCCACCCGCGCGGCCGGCACCGGCACCACGAGCGGCGATCACGCAGACCTCGCCGGCGTTTGCGGCGGCCTGCAGGGCGTCGGGGCCATCGACTCGCACCCACCCGAACACGGCACCGAAGGCTTCCAGCCACTCGAACAGGGCATTGGCGTCCAGTTCGCGCACGCTGCGTCCGTACTCCGCCGCCACGGCGTCACCCTCACCGAGCTGCCGCAGCGCCGCCTCGTTCCACCACACGCGCGGCAGGTACACCCCGCACAGGCAGGCCACATCGGTCGCGTAGACGCTGGCGTAGGTGGCACCGCGGTGCGGCCGGTAGCGGCGGTGATCGGGGTTGCTCACGTCGAGATAATCGACGATCGCCGACACCGAACGCGCCAGCGCGGCCGCGCTGCGACCTTCCCGCGCCGGGCGATCGGACTCGCCGAGCGGATGCGCGCGACCACCGTCGCGCCGCCGCGTGATCTCCGGCCGGTCCCGCGACAACTGCGCCGCCGGCGGCACGAACGGTGCGCCCGTCGGCGGATCCGGCGGCAGCATGACCGGCGCCGCCGAGCCCTGTTCGGTGAGCACCTGCCGTGCCCGCTCGAGCAGCGCGCGGCGATTCTCGTAACCGTTCAGCCCGCCGTTGACGCGGCGGGTGATCGCAGCCAGATCATCCGCATCGGCCAGCTCCGCGAGGCCGTTACGCACCCAGAAGTACACCGCCGACTGCACCGCGTAGCGCTCGGCCACCCAGTGCGGATTGGCCACCACGTCGGCGCCGAGCCAGTCGGCGAAGCCGCGGTAGTTGTCCTTGCCGGTGAGCTGGATCAGTCCGCGCCCGCGATAGCGGTAGCCGTCGCCACTGCCTTCGGGGCCGTTGCCGAGGCGCTCGGCGTACACCCGGCTGCCGATGCGCTCGGGCTGCCGGGCATAGGCACGCACCTCGGCCTCGTCGCGGAAATGCCGGCGGAAGCAGCGGCGAAGGCCATCGGCCGAGTAGCGCAGGTTTTCCTCCGTGTGCGCCAGACAGCCCGATTCGTGCATCAGTTGCGCAAGGAAGTGCGCGATGCGCCGCTCCGAGGTGATGCCGTGCGTGCGCATCGCCTCGTTCAGCGCATCCAGATAACGCCCGACGTCGGCGGCGGATGCACCGAGCCGGATCAGCAGTTCACGCGTGACCGGCATGGCTCAGCGCCTCCTGTCGCCGCTCCGGCAGCCCGAAGGTGCCGCCACATCAGCCCCGGCAGAAGAATAGGGGAATTTTCGCTGCGGTACAGCGCCGCGCGCCCTCCGTTCTCAACGCTCTCACCGCGCCCGGAACCGCGAACACTCCGCCACGGCAGCGAGCAGCAGCGGACGGTTCCTGGCCAGAACCCGGGCTTCTTCGGACGGCCCGAGCGCGGCATCGTCGAACGTCGTGGGTTGCCAGAAGTCGCCGCCACGGTTGGTGTACGCGATGCGGTACTTCAGGTCGGCCGATATCACGGCGATGCTGTGCCAGTCGCTACTTACGATGTAGTCGCGCGGCGAGTTGTCCAGCAGGTGACGTCCCAGCGAGTAGCTGGCCGGGTCCTGCGGCGCACCGAGCGCCTGCAGCAAGGTGGTGGCGATGTCGACGTGGCTGCCGAGCGCCGACACCACACGGTGCGGTTCGCCCGGAAGCCAGGTCACCAGTGGCACGTGGATCTGTTCCTCGACGAAACCCGAGTTGTGGCCCCAGGCGCCCTTCTCCATGAACTCCTCGCCGTGATCGCCGGTGACGATCACGATGGTGTTCTCCAGCAAGCCCTGTGTCTCGATCTCGTCGAGCACCCGTCCGATCTGGTGGTCGATCCAGTGCGCGGCATTGGTGTAGCGGTTGAGCAGCGCGTCGATTCGCGGCGCCAGTTCCCGCCGGCTCATGCGCGCGTAGTCGACGTCCTCGAGGTACGGGCGCGCGATGACCGCGGAGGCGGGAAAATCGTAGCGCGCGTGCGTCGACTCCATGAAGAAGAAACTCATGAACGGTCGCGTGCGGTCACGGCGGCGCAGGAACTCGATCAGCGCGCCTGCGTTGGCCGCATCGCGCGCGGCCGGCGGCATCGATCCACTCGCCTCGTGCAACGCATCGCCGGGAATGCCCGCGAACAGCGTCTGGTCGAACTCGGGATAACTGAACCGCGCGCTGGTGCGCAGATCGAACTGGTACCCGAGTTGCCGGAACCGCTCCATCAGCAGCGGACCGCGGCGCTCGTGCAGGAAGCTCTGCCAGTAGGAGCCGTACAGTCCGTAGAACATCCCGAACAGTCCTTCGCGCGTACCGTTGCCGCTCGAGTAGTGTTGTGTGAAGCGTTGGCCGCGCGCAGCGAAGCCCCACAGCTTCGGCATGATCGTCGCGTCGAGCCTATCCCAGCGCAGCGATTCGACCGCGATGATCACCACGTTGGGCGGTTTCGCGACCGCGGTGAACGCGACGTCCGCCGCGGGATAACGCAGGGCACCGCGTGCGCGCGCCGGTGCCGGATTCTCCGAACGCGGCACCGGTCGCACGCCGAAGCGTGCCGCCATGCTGCGGAAGGTGGTGCGCCCGTAGTACGGATAGATCTGCGCCGCCGCCAGGATCGGTCCGTCGTTCCCGATGTCGGCCACGGCGAACATCACGCGCTCGCCGACCATCGCCAGCAGCAGCACGGCGAACGCATGCCGCCAGCCGGCCGGCACGATTCGCCGCGCGGCGAGCCAGCCGCTCGCAGGCCACAACACCGCCTGGACCAGCAGATGCCCTGCCGCGATGGTCGCCACGGAACGATAGCTGCCGGCGTCTCCGCCCAGCGACTCGATCCCTCCGGGGGTGCTCAGCAGGTTCAGCACGAAGCCGTTGAAGTGAAAACGGTAGAGATCGAAGATCACGCTGTCGGCGCGCATGAACACGATGCAGGCGGCGGTCGTCGAAACCGCGACGCACGGCACCAGCCAGGAGGGCCGTCGTTGCCACAGGCACACCGCGCAGGCCGAGAGCAGCGCCGGCGCCAGATAGAGCGCGCTGTAGGTCAGCCAGACCAGCAGATGGAAGGCTGCCGTGCCGTCGAGCGCGGGATCCGGCTGGCCGTCGCGCAGGAACGCCGACGTCACCCACAGCATGTGAAACCAGGACAGCGCGAAGAAGTAGCCAAGAGTGCGCGGCATGTGGCGAATCGATGTCCTCTGGCGGGTCCGTGCTCGCGCCCGGGCAACGTTGCGCCGGCGGCGCTCCGCGGTGGGCAACCGGCCGACGCCGGGCACACCGGATGACAATCTGGAGGGCAATCCTTAAAGTCGCCTTAAGATCGTGCGCGGGGACGGGTGGGATTCGTCGGATGAATTTCTGCAGATCGATCGTCGTCTGCTGTGCGCTCTGCGCAGCGATGACCACACCGGGCCGCGCAGATTCCCTGCCGGCGAACGATCTGCACGTCGAGCGCATCGTCAGGGCACCGGTGGACGAGTGGTTCTACGGCATCGGCGATACGCGCAACCGGTATCTCGGGCCACTGCTGCCCGAGGCCGGCACGCCCGCCGCGCAACCCGGCGACGGGGCAATCGGCAAGCGCAACGGCAGCTATCTCTGGGCCATGGCAGCGAGTGACGACAACCTCTGGTTCTCGTCTCTCGGCAACGGCTGGTGCGGCTGGATGATGGTCAGCGGCCATCTCACGCCGAGTCGCAACCCGAACTGGGCCTGCGAGACCTGGCGCTCGCACTATCCGGATCAGCAGACTCCGGAGACGGGATGGATGTGGCCCGAGGGTGCTTCGCGGCTGCAGGCGGACTGGCGCCCACCACAGATCTTCTGGCGAAACCGCGTCTCCGGCCTCGTTCGCCAGGCCCGATCGGACAGCCCCGTGTTCCGGCACATCCTGTCGCGCAGCTTCGGTTTCCGCGCCGCCGGCAGCCACGCCGGCGTGGTGTTCATGGCGTCCAACCCGCTGGTGCGCGACGACGACTCCGTGTTCCTGCTCGCCTTCGACGGTAACACGGGCGAGTTCATCGACGGCACACGGATCCAGGGCTACGTGAACGTGCGTCGCTTCCGCGTGCTCCGGCACCCCGACGGCAGCGACGCGCTGTACCTGCTGCTCGGTTCCGAGATGTTTTCCTCGGCGCACCCGAACCACCTGCTGCGCTGGCAAGGCGACCGGCAGCACCCGTTCGGCAGCGGCAAGGAGCACAGCGCCACGCCAGGTTTCGCTGTCGTCGGGGATCTCGGTGACGCCGGCGCCGGAGCCGAGTTCCTGCAGCACGGCGACCGCCTGATCGTCACCACCTGGGGTGGCAGCGAGCGCCCGGCGGGGATGTTCCTGTCGGGCGAGATGCCCGCCGACGGATTCACGCCGGCACGGCCCGCGGCATTCGAACACGTGCTGGATGCCGGCGATTTCGATCCCGACCCCGCGATTGCGCGCTCCTGGCTGATGGGGGCGATCGAGGAATTCCGCGGCAAGGTCTACTGGGGCACGATCTTCCCGCCCGGGCAGGGTTTCCTGGAACTCGCGAAACGGCATCCGTCGGTGCTGCTCGACGCGGCGCTGGGCATCGTCAGGGCGCATCGCCGCACGCACCTCTTTCGCACCGATTTCACCGACCCGGAGCATCCGCACACCGAACTGCTCTATGGCGAGGCGCGGCTGTGGAGCTACCGCGACGGTCACTGGTCGCTGCAGCCGAACCGGCTGGGGCTGACGCCATTGTTCGGCGACGCCGGTTACGACGAGTATTTCAACGACTACACGTGGACGATGGTGCGCTACCGCGACAGCCTGTACGTCGGCACCTTCGATATCGCAGGCGGGATGCGAGCCATCCGCGACGACACCGACTGCCGGTGGACCTGCTACGTGCTGCGCACCCTGGCCGATCAACGGGCACCCCAGGCGCAGACGCCGGGCTTCGACCTGCTTCGCTTCGACGACCCGCAGCGCCCGCCGCTGGTGCTGACCCGCGACGGCTTCGGCAACCCCGCGAACAACGGTATTCGCAACGCGATCGTGATGGGCGACGAGCTGTTTCTCGGCGGCTCCACCTACTCGAACCTCGATACGGCCGCGGGCGAGGCGGGTTGGGAGCTGTTCCGCATCACGCCGCGCCCCACCACGCAGCCCGCCACGGACGCCACGCCATGAACACGGAACACATCGCCCACGCCATGCGCAACGAGGAAGCCAGGCAGGCCATGATCTGGTTCAACAACCCGTTCGATCTGCTGCACTGGAGCATGCCGCTGGTGGAAGGCCTGATGATCGCCGGCGCCTGTCTGAGCCTGCTGCACGCCGTGCGCAGCGCGCGACGCGAGCACGATCCGGCGTACGTCTGGACCTGGCTTGCGACGATCTTCTACGGCCTGATCGTCGAACTGCTTTCCTACAACTTCGTCGACAATTTCTGGCACGGCGAATTCACGGTGATGCTCTACTACAACCACCTGCCGCTCTACATCGCCGCCCTCTACCCCGCCATCGTGTACCCGACGTTCATGCTGGTCCGGCGCATGGGGCTGGCGGACGCGCCCTGCGGTCGCCTGCGCGAAGCCGCCTGCGCCGCGTTCGCGATGCAGATGTTCTACGTTCCGTTCGACAACATGGGACCGATGCTGCACTGGTGGGTATGGGATTCCGCCGCGGTCTCGCTGCAACCGTTCTGGTATTCGGTCCCCTCGACCAGCTACCTGTGGGCCAGCACACTGGCGATGGCCTTCGTGGTGAGCGCACGCTGGTTGCTGTGGGAGCGCGCCCGATCCAGGGGCTACGGAGTCATCGGCTGGTCGCTGTCCGCGCTGGGCGTGGGCCTGGCGACGAATCTGCTCTCGGTCCTGCTCCAGAGCCCGTTCACCGTGCTGAGCCAGGGATTCGGGAGGTACTTCCTCGCGGGTGCAGGCACCGCGATCCTGATCTGCGTGAACGCGTGGATCTACCGGTTCCGCCCCCGCGAGGCCGAGCGGCCGCTGGACGGGTGGCTGCGGATCTTCCCGTTGCTGTGGGTATCGTTCTTCGCCTGCCTGTACCTGTACCAGACGGACGTTATCTTCGCGACCTACGTGCGCGGTACCAGCCAGCTCGGCACACCGGCCGGGAACTACGGCTTCGCGGCGCTGGGAATCGTGATGGTCGTGCTGGTCTATCTGACGCCCGCACGCGATGATCCACGTTCGCGCGCATCCACCAACGCACCGGAGCAACCACGCAGATGACCCCATTCAAGGCAGGCGCCGCACTACTCTTCGCGTTGTACCTCGGCCTGGCGCCGCCGCTCGCCACGGCATCCGACACGACCGCCGATCGCCTCGACGTGATCGAACTGAGCAGCCGCTACGCGTGGGGCATCGATACCCTGGACCGCGAGTTGCTAGCGAACACCTTCACGCCCGATGCGGTGGCCGCGTACGTGGGCGTGGGGCGCAACCCGCTCGCGCTCGACGAACACCTGGCCGGATTCGAGGCGATCTTCGCCTGGCTGTCGAAGAGCCTCGGCCACCGCCGGGGTTACGACGGGGTTCCGTGGCATTTCGTATCGAACCACATCGTCGAAATGCACGGGGACACGGCGACCCTGCGTTTCTATATGCACAACCGCACGCTGGCCGCGGGCGGGACCTACACGGTCGATGCGGTGCGCACACCCGCCGGCTGGCGCATCGCGAAGCTGCGCCTCGAGGAGCAGTTGTGGAAACCCGGGGCGTACACGAAGTGAGGACGCTCGGGCATCTGCAGGAGATCTGGCGCTACCCGGTCAAGAGCATGGGCGGTGAGACCGTCGACTCTGTCCTGCTCGGCACGCTCGGCTTGGCGGGTGATCGCTGCTGGGCCGTCATCGACGAGCACAAGGGTGAAATCCGCAACGCGAAGAAATGGCCAGCGCTGCTGCAGTACCGCGCGCGGCACCTGCCCGGGGCGCAGCCGGGCACCGACTGCTACGACGCGGACGTCCCCGATGTGCTGATCGAGACGCCGCGGGGCGAACGCCTGAGTGCGCGCGACCCCGCGACCGCGACCCGGCTCGGCGAGGCACTCGGCCAGCGGCTGCGGCTCGCGCCGCGCGCGCATCCCTCGAACCGTGCGCATTACCGGCTCGCCTCCGCGCGCACCGACGAGGAGTTCGCGCAGGCGATGGCGCTGCAGTCGGACGAAGCCGCACCGGACTTCGCCGGGGTGGCGGTGGACGTGCTCGCGCTGCTGGCGGGAAACGCGACGCCACCCGGCGCCTACTACGATGCGTTTCCGGTGCATCTGCTGACCACCGACTCGCTGGCCTGGCTGGCGCAACACACGGATGCCGACACCGCAGTGCAGCGGTTCCGGCCGAACCTGCTGATCGAGGCAAGAGGCATCGCGGCACTGACCGAGAACGACTGGATCGGCGCCCGGCTGCAGATCGGCAACGCCGTGCTGCGCGTGGACAGCGCCACCGTGCGCTGCAGCATGACCGTGCGTGCGCAGGACTGGTGCGCGGTGCCGGAACGCCCGCGCCTGATGCGCAGCCTGGTGGATCATTGCCAACGCCGCTTCGGCGTCAATGTGGTCGTCGAACGCCCGGGGACCGTCGCGGTCGGCGACCCGCTGGTCCTGCTGGAACCCCGCCAGCCGAATCACTACCCACCAACGGAGAACCCCGCATGACGAAGCAGCACATCAATCCGGACACCCTGATGAAATTGCCGAGCTATTCGCAACTGGTGGTGGCTTCCGGCAGCCGCACGGTCTACGTCGCCGGCCAGGGCGCTTTCGATCACGAGATGCGCCTGGTCGGAGCGGGCGACTACTACGCGCAGACGGTCAAGGTGCTGCAGAACCTCGCGACCGCGCTCGCCGCCGCCGGTGCCTGCCCCGGCGACGTGGTCAGCAGCGTCATGTACGTGAAGAACCTGAACCCGGAAGTCATGGAGCAGTTCGGGCGTGCGCTGAACGACGCACTCGGTGACCAGCCCTTCCCGCCGAATGCCTCGACGCTGGTCGGCGTGCAGGCGCTGGGTCACCCGGACATGCTGGTCGAGATCTCCGCGGTGGCGGTGATCGACTGATCAGGGGCTGCCAGCGCCCCACGCGCCGCCTCAGGGCTTCATCAGTTCGTCCGGCGTGACCGCCGCGAGGTTCCTGAGGTTGCGGGCGAGCAGTTCGGGGTTGCCGGCGAACAGCGGCCCCATCTGTTGCATCAGCGCGTTGAGGTTGCCCTGCGTGCGCGTCTGGCCACCGTCGGCGACCACGGTTTCACCGTTGATCGCGCTCGCCAGGTCGGAGGCCAGGAACAGGCAGACGTTGGCGAGTTCCTCCGAGCTCGCACCGCGGTGCATGGGGTGGTCGGCCATGATCGGCCCGATGACCTCCGGGATGGTCTGCAGCAACCGCGACGACGGCGAATCCTGGATCCAGCCGCAGATCACGGCGTTGGAGCGGATCGCCGGCGCGTATTCCATCGCGCACTGGTAGGCGAGCGCCAGCTGGCTGGCCTTCACGACCCCGTAGGACTCGCCCCAGCCGGGATGCGTCGCCGCCACGCTGCCGAACTGCACGATGCTGCCCTTGCCCGCGCTCAGCATGTGCGGCACCGCCGCCTGCGTCGCCCAGTAATACCCTTTCACGTTGACCGCGAACATGCGGTCCAGCTGCGCCTCGCTGGTGTCCACCACGCGGCCGCCCTCCATCACGGAGGCCACGTTCACCAGCACCGTGAGACCGCCCATCTTCGCCGCCGCATCGTTCACGGCGGCGAACACGGCCTCGCGATCCGCGATGTCGGCCACGTAGCCGAGCGCGCCGGTGGCGTCAATCACCGCCTGCGTGCGGCCCGCGTGGATGTCCAGGAACGCAACCTGCGCGCCCTCCTGCACGAAGCGCTCCACGCAGGCGCGCCCCACGCTGATGCCACCGCCGGTGACGAATGCCCTGGCGTTTTCCAGTAGTCGTCCCATCGCGAGTTACCTCCCCATGCAGTCGGACCTGCCCGTTCACACCACGCCGGCGCCGGCGTCGCTCGTCTGCTCCAGGACGCCCTTGCCGAGCAGTTCGTCGATACGTTCCCTGGCGATGCCCCACTCCGCCAGGGCTTCCCGCGTGTGCTGTCCCGGACGCGCCGGCGGGCACCGGATCGCGCCGTCGGTGCGGCTGAAGCGCGGCGAGGGCCGCGGCTGCACCACGCCGGCCACGTCGACGAACACGCCACGCGCCACATTGTGCGGATGCTGCGGCGCTTCGGACAGTGACAACACCGGAGCGAAGCAGGCGTCCGTACCCTCGAACACCTCGCACCACTGTGCCCGGGTGCGCGTCCTGAACAGCGCGGCGAAACGCTCCCTGAATTCCGGCCAGCGTGCGACGTCCATCTCGGGGAAGTCCGCCTCGGCCAAGCCCAGCCGATCGAGCAATTCGCGGTAGAACCGCGGCTCGAAACTTCCGATGGCGATGTACTCGCCATCGGCCGTCTCGTAGGTGTTGTAGAAATGCGCGCCGGAATCGACCATGTTCTCGCCGCGCGGGCGCTGGTAGCCGGCATGCAGCAGCCCGTGCTGCAACGTGCCCAGCGTGGCTGCCCCGTCCACCATGGCCGCATCCACCACCTGCCCGCGGCCCGAGCGTTGGCACTCGAGCAGCGCGCAGACCAGGCCGAAGGCCAGGTTCATGCCGCCACCGGCCAGATCACCCAGCAGGTTCGACGGCGGCAGCGGCGGCTCCCCGCGGCGCCCGACCAGGCTCAGCACGCCGGACAGCGCGATGTAATTGATGTCGTGGCCCGCCGCGTGAGCCAGCGGGCCGTCCTGCCCCCAGCCGGTGAGGCGGCCATACACGAGCCGCGGATTGCGGGCCAGGCAGGTCTGCGGCCCCAGGCCCAGGCGCTCCATGACCCCGGGGCGGTTGCCTTCGAACAGGGCATCGGCGTGCTCGACCAGATCGAGCACCACCGCCGCGCCCTCCGGCGTCCTGATGTCGATGGCGACGCAGCGGCGCCCTCGGCTGAACACGTCGGCGGCCACATCGGCCATCCGCGTCATGGGATTGCCGCCGGGGCGTTCGACGCGCAGCACCTCGGCGCCCATGTCCGCCAGCATCATGGCCGTGAACGGTGCGGCTCCCATGCCGGCGATCTCGATGATCCTGAATCCCGCGAGCGGTCCCATCGGTGCTTCTCTCCGGCTAGCGCAGGCGGTGTTCACGGTAGCGGTCGCGCAACTGGACGCGCAGCAGCTTGCCGGCATCGTTGCGCGGCAGCGTGTCGACGAACTCGATGTCACGCGGGCTGCGCAGGCTGCCCAGCCGGGCCTGGCAGTGCACGAGCAGATCGCGGCGCAAGGCCTGGTCACCGGGTTGCCCGGGCGCCGGGATGACCAGCGCATGGACCACCTCACCCCATTCGGCGTCGGGCACGCCGAAGGTGGCGGCGTCGAGCACCGCGGGATGCGCCAGCAGGGCGGCGTCGATCTCGGCCGGATAGACGTTGCTGCCGCCGCAGAGGATCAGTTCGGCGCTGCGGCCGGTAACGAACAGGTAGCCGTCCTCGTCCAGGAAGCCGAGGTCGCCGACGGTGACGAACTCGCCCTGCCGGCCGGCGGCGGTCTTGGCCGCGTCGTTGAAGTATTCGAAGTCGCCGGCGGGCTTCGCGTAGATCGTGCCCACCTCACCCGCGGGCAGCGGTGCCGCATCGCCAGCGAGAATCCTCACGCTACCGGGTTGGGGCCTGCCCACCGATCCGGGCTTCTGCAGCCACTCGCCGGAGGTGATCGACATCGAAAAACCCTCGGTCGCCCCATAGACCTCGGTCAGGATCGGACCCAGCCACTCGATCATGGCCCGCTTGTCCTCGATGGGGGTCGGCGCCCCGCCATGGAGGATCAGGCGCAACGAGGCGAGGTCGTAGCCACGGCGCACCGGCTCGGGCAGCGCCAGCAGGCGGTGGAACATCGTAGGCACCAGAAAGGCCTGGCTGATCCGATGGCGTTCGATCAATCGCAGGCATTCCTCGCTGTCCCAGCGGGGCAGCAACACGGTGGTCACGCCGCAGCTCAGCGCCACGACGGCGCACATGATCATCGAGCCGCCGTGGTAGAGAGGACCGGCGGCCAGCACGGCGTCGCCGCGCGCGCTCTGGTAGTCGTAGAGCACGGCGAAATGCCGGATGAACGGCTCGAACTGGATCGCTTCGGCCAGTTGGCGCACCCCCTTGGGCCGCCCGGTGGTGCCCGAGGTATAGAACATCAGCCCCCCCTGTGCGGGCGCCTCCAGCGCCGCGGAGGATTGCGCCGCCAGGGCGTGGTCGTAATCGGCGAAACCCGCGACGGGTTCCCCGATGGACAGGCACAGCTGCAGCCGATCCGCGTTCTCGCGCGCGGCGTGGCGCGCCGCCCCGGCGAAGCGACCCTCCGCGATGAACCCCCGTGCGCCGCAGTTCGCCACCACGTAGGCCACGTCGTCGGGGGCGAGATGCCAGTTCACCGGCGACAGCACCACGCCGCACTGCAACGCCGCCGTCGCGACCTCGATGAACTCCGGGCGGTTGGAACACAGCAGCACCACGTGGTCGCCCTGGCCCAGGCCGTGGGCACGCAACACACGCGCCAGCTGGTTGGCACGCCGGTCCAGCTCCCGGAAGCTCAGTGTGGGGCAACCATCACAGATCACCGCTGCCCGCTCGGGGTAGCGAACCGCCATCCGGGCCACGCCCAGATCGGAGCCGGACACCTCTGTGGTCATGGCGGCAACCTCAGGCGCTCACGAGCGCAGGCCCATTTCGCGCGCCACCACGTGGCGCTGGATCTCGGTCGTGCCCTCGCCGATGGTGGCGGCGCGGATGTCACGGTAATACCGGGAAACCGGGCAGCTTTCCATGAAGCCCAGGCCACCGAAGATCTGCACCGCCTTGTCGGCGCAGTCCTTGGCCATCTCGGTCACGAACCACTTGCACATCGACGCTTCCTTGGCGAACGGCTTGCCCTGCATGGCCAGGTGGGCCGCCTTGTCGCGGATCAGGCGTCCGAGTTCGATGTTCAGGGCCATGTCGGTGAGCAGTCCCTGGACGTACTGGTAGCGGGTGATCGGCTTGCCGAACGCCACCCGCTGCCTGGCCCAGTCGGTGGCCAGCGTCAGGCATTCCTCGGCCAGGCCCAGGCAGGTGGAGGAAATCAGGATGCGCGCGGTGAAGAACCCGCTCTTGGTGCGTTCCAGCCCCTGCCCCTCCATGCCGATACGGTGGTTGAGTGGCACGCGGACGTCGTCGAAGAACAGCTCCCGCGTGTCGCTGGAATGCAGCCCCATCTTGCGCAGCGGCGGGCCGATGCGGTAACCGGGCGTGCCGGTGGGGATGAAGATGTGATCGAAGCGGAATTGCTCCGGATCGGTCAGGCAGACCGCCACCACGCCCTTGCAGATATCGAGGCCGGCGCCGGTGATGAAGGTCTTGGATCCGTTGATCACCCACGCGTCGCCGTCGCGCACGGCGCGGGTGCGGATGCGGGCGTTGTCGGAGCCCGCGTCCGGCTCGGTGATCCCCATCGCGGTATTGGCCTCGCCCCGCAGCACGGGCCTGACGATGGTGTCCATCCACAGCGCCTTCTGCTCGGGCGTGCCCAGGGTGGCCACCGGATGGGCGAACGACAACGAGGCGAACAGCGACCAGGCAAGGGCCAGGTCCACCTTGCCGATCTCCTCCAGCACCAGGCTGAAACTCAGGATGTCGGTATCGCTGCCGCCCACTTCCTCGGGCATCAGCATGCCGATGAAGCCCAGCTCCCCCATGCGCCTGAACAACTGCGTGTCGAAACGGGCGGCGGCGTCGCGTTCGGCGACCCCCGGCGCCACTTCCTTGCGCGCGAACTCGCGGGCGGTCCTGCGGATGGCTTCCTGTTCTTCGGTGTAGTCGAACATCGTCGTCTCCTGGTCTCGTGAAACGGTGTCAGCGGCCCTTGTACTGCGGCACGCGCTTTTCGACGAAGGCGCGCGGCCCCTCGGCGGCATCCTCGCTGTGGGCGACTTCCATGCCGATCCGGTACTCGATCGCCAGCGCTTGCTCCTCGGGCAGCCCGTCGGTCTCCTGCACCGCCCGCTTGATGCCGCGCACCGCCAGCGGACCGTTGGCGGCGACGCGTCCGGCCACCTCGCGGGCGCGGGCGAGCGCCGTGCCGGCGGGGACCACACGCCCGATCAGGCCCATCTGCAGGGCCTCTTCGGCGGGGTAGTGGTCACCGGTCAGCAGCATCTCCATCGCCTTGGTATAGGGGATCTGGCGGCGCAGGCGCACGGTGGAGCCGGCCAGCGGGAACACGCTCCAGCGCACCTCGGAGATGCCGAAGCGCGCGCCTTCGCCGGCAATGCGGATGTCGGTCGACTCGAGGATCTCCACGCCGCCGGCGATGCACGAACCCTCGACCGCCGCGATCAGCGCCTTGTTGCAGCGGAAGTTGCGCAGCAGGCCTTTCCACATGATGTCCGGATCGGCGCGAAAACGTGCCTCGAACTCGTCCTGCGGTGGCTCGCCGGCACGCCAGCGCACCGTGTGCGCGAGGTCGGCGCCGGCGCAGAAGGTGCCGCCGGCACCGGTGAGGATCACGGCGCGGATGTCGTCGTCGGCGTTGATCATCTCCCACGCGTCGGCGAGACGGATGAACACCTCCGGGTTCATGCAGTTCCTGAAGCGCGGGCGGTTGAACGTCAGCGTGACGATGTGGCCGTCGCGCTCGACGAGCAGGGCAGCTTCACTCATGGCGGCTCCTTCGTTGGCAAGGGGGTGACCGGCCCGGGAGGCGCCGGCTGGCATCGGTTCAGCTCTCCAGGGCCGGCAGCGCGTAGCGGCGGTAACCCCGGCGCGTCGCGACATCGTAGATACCTATCGCCGTCTCGCCAGCCACGGTGAACTCGCCGACCAGTTCGATCGACGACGCGGCGGCTTCGGCGTAGTCGCGCTCTGCGGCCACGGCATCGCTCCAGTGCGGCGGCACGGCTCCCACGTGATGGGTGGCCTGCGTGCGGAACCGCAGCGGCAGCGTGGTGCCGTCGGCCAGATGCAGCACGGCGTCGAGCCGGTGCGGATGGCGCGCGCCGGCGCCGAGCTCCCAGTGGTGATCGAGGCGCACGATCGCGGTGCTGCGGCCGTCGTCGTGCAGGCGCGCGCCGTCGCAGTAGAGCACCTCGCCGTCGGGTGTCTCGAACTGCCAGGCGACGATGCCACCGTCGCTCAGCGGCACGGACATCCAGTTGTAGAACGGCAGCCTCTGGCTGTCGATCACACCCCAGCGCCGGGCCCGCAGGCCGCGGAAACCGCTGAACGTCTGCCCGGCGACGCGCAGGCTGCCGTGGAAGCGACCGAGCTGGTTGAAGTAGGACTGCTCGAGCACCACCTCATGCCCGTCGTCGAGCCGGATCGGGCGGAAGTGGGTCGGCGCCGAACCGGACTCGAACTCGAGCTCGCCGTGGATGCCGTTGGCCTCGTCGGCGAGCGACAGGCGCCAGCGCCGCAGGGGCTCGATCACCTGGAAGCGCAGCGCCCCGACGCCCAGCTCGTCGCGCCAGTTGCCGAGTCCGCCGGTCTGGAACGTGGCGAAATGCCCGCCGTCCCTCTCCACCATCAGCCAGGCCACGGCGAAGCCGCTGTTCGGAAACACGTCGAGCCCGCCGATGGCCGAGCAGCGGCCGTCGGCGCTGTGCAGGTTGAAATACAGCGCCTCCTGCCACAACGCGCCGCTGCCGGTGGCTTCGTCCAGCGGACGGTTGCCCTGGTGCACGAAATAGTCGTCGAGCCGGTTCAGCATGGGTTGTTCCTCAGGGCGCCGAAGCGGCCGCGGCCGCTTCGAGGTGGGTGACCGTGGCGTCCTCGAACAGCACGCCTTCCCGATGCAGCCGGTCCAGCTCCGCATCGTCCACGCCGGCCAGCTCCCGCAGCACGCGGCGGTTGTGCTCGCCGATGAACGGCGCGCGTCCGATGCGGGTCGGGGTGCGCGAGAAACGCGGCGCCGTGGCTATGGTGGGCAGCGCACCCGCGTACGGATACGGGATCGACTCGATCATTTCCGGCGGCGTCTGCGGATGCGTCGCCGCCTCCCAGGGGTCGAGCACGATGCCGACCAGCAGCCGCTCGGCCGCGAGCGCCCGGTACGCGTCCTCCGCCGTCCCGAAACCCATCAGGTAGTCCTCGATGATGTCGTGGACCTCGTACTTGTGCCGCAGGCGCGCCTCGTCGGAGGCGAACTTCGGATGCGTCAGCAGGTCCTCACGGCCCATCAGCGCCACCAGTTTCTTCCACGCCCACGGCCCGGTCATCATGATGACCAGGTATTTGCCCTCGGGCCCCCTGAAGGTGCCCCAGGGACACGCCAGGTGATGCGCGCGGCCGCTGCGCGGCACCTTGTGCTCGCCCTTCGAGACCACGCAGTACGGTGCCGCCGCCCCGTCCATGCTCAACAGGGTGTGCATCATCGAGATATCGATGTGCTGGCCGGTGCCGCTGCGCATGCGCTCCAGCAACGCGGCCAGGATGGCCATGGCCGCGGTCGTGGCGGAGGCCGTGTCGGCGATGCCGTTGCCCGCGAAATGGGGGTAGCCGTTCTCCTCGCCCATCAGCGACAGCATGCCGCTCATGGCCTGCGCGATGCCATCCGCGGCCGGCGCGTCCGCCAGCGGACCGGTGGGACCGAAGCCCGAGATCGAGCACATGATCAGGTCCGGCCGGATCCGGCGCAGGTCCTCGTACCCCAGCCCCAGCCCGGGCATCACGTGGGAGGTGAAGTTCTCCAGCACCACGTCGACCTGCGGAATCATGCGCCGGATGAGCTCGATGCTCTCGGGACGTTTCAGGTCCACCGACAGGCTCTCCTTGCCCGCGTTGCAGTGCATGAAGATCGGGCTGATGGACGGCGGCATGCACCAGTCCGTACCGCTCATCGGACCCAGCAGGCGGATGTGGTCGCCGGTGTGGGTCGCCTCCACCTTGATCACGCGCGCCCCCATGTCGGCCAGGATGCGGCCGCAATAGCCGCCGGCCACGACGCGGCCGAAGTCCAGCACCGTGATGCCGCGCAGGATGCCCTGTCCGTCCGTCTTCGCTTCCGTCACGAGAGTTCCTCCACGGAAAGTCAGCCGACCAGTCCCCGGGCGCGAAGACCGGCGATCTCACCGTCCGCGTAGCCCAGTTCCCGCAACACCGCGTCCGTGTGTTCCCCGGGGTGGTTCATCCAGTGCCGCGCCACCAGCGGCCGGCCGTCGAGCTTGAACATGGATCCCACCATCGGGGCCTTCCCGTGGTGCGGGTGCTCGAGTTCCACCACCATGTCGCGCGCGCGCATCTGCGGATCGTTGGCGGCCTGCGCCGGCGTATTCACCGGCGTCACGCAGGCATCGACGTGCTCGAACAGCGCCACCCATTCGGCCTGGGTGCGGATCCTGAACACTGCCGCCAGTTCGGCCCGTACATGGTCGCGCCGCTCCACCACCCACTGCAGTTCGATCAGATCCTCGCGTCCGAGCGCCTGGCAGAGATTGCGGAAGAAATAGGGCTCCCACGCTCCGAGCGACACGTAGGCACCGTCGCGCGTCTCGTAGACGTCGTTGAACGGCCAGAAACCCGAGTAATACATCTCGCCGCGCTGCATCTCGATGCCCGCCGCCAGATAGGGGCCGATCGCCCCGCCGTTGGTCTCGAACACCGCATCGGTCAGGGAAACGTCGCAATAGGCGCCCGCGCCGGTTTTCTCGCGGCGCAGCAGTGCCGCCAGGATGTGCGACACGGCCGACATCGCCCCCACGGCGAAATCGGCCACCAGTGCACCGGTCACGACCGGTGGCCCGCCGGCCTTGCCGTTCATGCCGATCAGTCCCGCGACCGATTCGAAGTTCACATCGTGACCGGGGCGGTCACGGTAGGGCCCGGTCTGGCCGTAGCCCGTGATCGCCGCATACACGAGGCGCGGATTGATCCGCTGCAGCGCCTCGTAACCCACGCCGAGCCGGTCGGCGACGCCGGGACGAAAACCTTCGGTCATCACGTCGCTGGTCTCGATCAGGCGATGGAACACCTCCAGACCTTCCTTGCTCTTCAGGTCCAGCAGGATGCTGCGCGCATTGCGGATGCCGAAGCGGTAGTGCGCCATCTGCGCCGCGTTGTGCTCGGCGATCAGCGAACCGGTGCTGCGCTCGCCGCGGCGCCCCGACGACGGCTTCGGCACCTCCATCACCTTGATGACGTCGAAGCCCAGATCGCCCAGCACCTGCGCCGTGAACGGGCCACCGCCCATCCAGCACATGTCCACCATCCGGTAACCGTCGAGAAACATCGCACCTCCTGCAGGGATCCGGCCACGCGCACCGGGTGTTCGAACCATCCGTCATCAGGGAGCACCCAGCCACGGCGCGCCATCGCCCGCGGCCAGCAGTGCCGGATCGAGCTCCACGCGCAGCGCCGGTGGCACCGGCACCGGAAACTCCAGCAGCAACTGCGCCATGTTCTTGGCCGCGGCATCGAGGCGCATCGAGCCCATGATCCCGCCGCCCAGGCACTCGTGCACCACGAAATTCAGCGCCTGTACGCCGGGCACCTCGAAGCGTTCGACGCGGCGCGCGGCCGGCTCGTCGAACAGGTGCGCGTACCAGTCGGCGACGCCCTCCGGGCTCAGCGCCGCGCGGATCCACGGCAGCAGCTCCGGCCGGCGCGCGATCACCGCCATGTTGAACAGGTTGCCCTTCTCGCCACTGCGCGCGATCGCGAGCGCGAGCAGCGGCACCGGCACGAGTTCCCGGCACGCGGGCGCCGGCTCCGGGACCGGCGGGCGCACGATCGCCGCGGGATCGAAACCACCCGCGGCGGGCAGCGCCAGCTGGCGCGTGCGTCCGTCGACGTCGAGCGTCACCGGCACCGCGGTCTTTTCGAGCAGGAACGAGAACACGCGCAGCACCGGCACCACCACCGGTGACACCGGGATCAGGCTGCCGGCGGACATCGTCGTCAGCGCCGCGTAGCTCTCGCGGCCGAACAGTTCCGCCGCCGCACGCTCCGCGTGCTCGACGACCACGCGTGCGATCACCTCGCGCGCACCGCGCGTGCGTGCCCGCGGACCGAGGCAGGACTCGGCGCCGATCACCTCGCTGCGGGAGCCCAGCACCGGTGCGATCCCGCGGCGCTCGAGCAACGCCGCATGGTGCGCCAGCAGCGCGGCCGCCTGGCGTTCGGCGCGCGGCACCGCGTCGATCGCGACGATCGGCTGCAGCACGGTACAGCGCCAGCCGCGCTGCCAGGTGGCGCAGACCTTGTAGGTGGCGGTCGGCGGGTAACCGCGCGCCCCGCTGACGAATACGCGGTCCGGGCCCTGCTGCGTGACGCTGACCGCACTGAAGTCGCAGACCACGTCGGGCACCACGTAGGCCTGCGGATCAGATACCTCGTAGAGCATCTGTTCGATCACCGTGCCCGGTGTGACCAGGCCGCCCGTTCCGGGCGGTTTGGTGATCACCGCGCTGCCGTCGGCGTGGCATTCGGCAATCGGGAAACCGCCGTTGGCCCAGTCGGGCACGCTGCGCCAGTCGGTGAAGGTGCCGCCGGTGACCTGCGTGCCGCACTCGATCAGATGCCCGACCAGCGTGCCGGCGGCAAGCAGATCGTGCTGCTCCGCGCTCCAGCCGAAGGCGTGGATCAGCGGGCCCAGCGTCACCGCGCTGTCGACCGAGCGTCCCACGATCACCACGTCGGCGCCCTCGTCCAGCGCCGCCGCGATCGGGAAGGCGCCGAGATAGGCGTTCATCGACTCGATCGCCCCGGGGCAGGCGCGGTCGTCGAACATGTCGCGCACACCGCGTGCGCGCATCTCCTCGCTGCGCCCGCGCAGGTCGTCGCCTTCCACGAAGGCGATGCGCGGTCGCAGGCCGATCGCCTCGGCCGAGGCGCGCAGCGCCGCGGCGCAGCCGGCGGGATCCACGCCGCCGGCGTTGGCGACCACGCGGATGCCGCGCGCGAGCAGTTCGGGGAGATGTGGAATCACGTGCAGGTCGACGAACTCGCGCGCGAAGCCACCGCCCGGCATGAACTTCGACATCAGGCTGAGGTGCCCCATCGAGCCCTCGCCGAGGAAATCGAACACCAGGTAATCGAGGCCGTCCACCGTCAGCAGCTGCTCGACCGCCGTGACGCTGTCGAGCAGCTGCGCCGAGGCGGCGCCGATTCTCACGACCTTGTCGTTATTCAGATTCACCGCTCCAGCCCCGTGCAGCCAGTGTCTCGCCGCATCATCGCGCGAATCGACCGGGCAGTGAATTACCATTCGCTCAGTATGGGTGTCACGCAAGGAGTCCTGTACGGATGTTAATCCGTGCTGCCGCGACCCCGGCCCTACAATCGCGGCCCCTGCACGCGACGAGGAAGCCGAACGATGTCGATCCACCGCTGGCTGAGCGCGCTGCTGCTGCTCGCCGCTGCGTCGCACGCCTGCGCAGGCCCCGCCGACGCGCAACGCGCCGCGGCGCCCGGCGCCGACTGGCCGGCTTACGGGCGCACACCGGACGAGCAGCGCTTCAGCCCGCTCACGCAGATCGACCAGTCGAACGTCGCTCGTCTGGGCCTCGCGTGGACGCAGACCCTCGATCACGAGCGCGGCCTCGAGTCCACGCCGCTGGTGATCGACGGCGTGATGTACGTGACCGGTGCCTGGAGCGTGGTCTACGCCTTCGACGCGGCGAGCGGCCGGGCGCTGTGGAAGTACGATCCGCAGGTCGACCGCGCGCGCGGCGGCGACGGCTGCTGCGGTGTAGTGAACCGCGGCGTCGCGGCCTGGCAGGGGCGGATCTTCGTCGGCGCCTTCGACGGCCGCCTGATCGCACTCGACGCCGGGACCGGCACGCCGGTCTGGAGCGTGCAGACCTTCGTCGATCCATCACGACCGTACACCATCACCGGCGCACCACGGGTCGTGAAGGGCAAGGTGCTGATCGGCAACGGCGGCGCCGAAATGGGCGTGCGCGGCTATCTTTCGGCGTACGACGCGAACACCGGCGAACTCGCGTGGCGCTTCTGGACCGTGCCGGGCGACCCCTCGCAGCCCTTTGAAAGCCCGGCCATGGCAATGGCAGCGAAGACCTGGTCCGGCGCGCGCTGGTGGGAGTGGGGTGGCGGCGGCACCGTCTGGGACGCGATCTCCTTCGATCCGGAACTCGACCTGCTCTATTTCGGCGTCGGCAACGGCGGCGCCTGGGCACGCACGCTGCGCAGCCCCGGCGGCGGCGACAACCTGTTCCTGTCCTCGATCGTCGCGGTTCGCCCCGACACCGGCGAGTACGTGTGGCACTACCAGCTCGCACCTGGCGAGCAGTGGGACTATCCGGCCACCGCGCAGCTCACGCTGATCGACACCGTGATCGACGGCCTGCCGCGCAAGCTGCTGGTGCAGGTTCCGAAGCACGGCTTCGTCTACGTGATCGACCGCACCAACGGCAGGCTGTTGTCGGCCGAACCGTTCACCAAGGTGACCTGGGCAACCGGCTACGACCTCGCGACCGGCCGGCCTCTCGAAACGCCGCAGGCCGACTACAGCGCCACCGGCAAGGCCACGCTGCTCTACCCGGGTGTGGTGGGTGGCCACAACTGGCATCCGGTTTCGTATCACCCGCGCACGGGTTATCTGTACTTCGGTGAACTGCAGTTGCCGAGCGTCTATGCGCTCGACCCCGCCGCGACCTGGCGCATGGGCAAGCGCCGCGTCAACACGGGCCAGGACTTCGGTGCCGCGGTCGCGCACCCGGAGTTGCAGGCCGAGGCCGCGCGCACCACGCGCGGCTCACTGCTCGCGTGGGATATCGTGAACGCGCGGCCCGCCTGGCGAGTCGAACAGAAAGTGCCGCTGAACGGCGGCACGCTCGCCACCGCCGGCGGACTGGTGTTCCAGGGCGCCACCGAGGGCCGGCTCGTCGCCTATGCCGCCGAGGACGGCCGCGTGCTGTGGGAAACGCCCACCTTCGGGGGTATTCCCGCCGGGCCCGTCAGCTATGCGGTGGATGGCCGCCAGTTCATCGCCGCCGGCATCGGCTGGGGCGGCGCGCTGTCGATCGTGTTCCCGGACGGCGCGACGGTCGCCGGACTGCGCTCGCCGAACCGCATCGCCGTCTATGCGCTGGACGCCACGGGCGTGCTGCCCCCGCCGCCGCCGCAGGATCGCGTGCTCGATCCGCCGCCGGCCACCGCGCCGATGGAGCAGGTGAACCGCGGCATGCTGCTGTATTTCGACCATTGCGGCATCTGCCACGGCAGCGGCGGCGGTGGCGTTCCAGACCTCGGCTACATGAGCCGGCAGACCCACGCCGACTTCGCCGCCATCGTGCTCGGCGGCGCGCGCGCGGACCGGGGCATGCCGTCCTTCCACGAGCAGCTCGACACCGAAGCACTCGAGCTGGTGCGGGCGTTCCTGGTCTGGCAGGCGAACCAGCTGAAGGCAGCGCAACAGGCGACGACCGGCGTTCCGGCTTCCGGGTCCGAAGGCACACGCTAACGGTTCGCACGGCCAGGCGCGTCATCGACGGCGGTATGCGCGATAATCCGCACCCGCCGTGATCGATACGGGAGGTGCCGCGCGATGAACACGCTCGAGCTCGACATCGAGGGCATGAACTGCGCCGGCTGCGTCGGTCGCGTCGAGAAGGCGCTGGCCGGCGTGCCCGGCGTGGTGACGGCCAACGTGAACCTGGCCACGCGACGCGCGCAGGTGGCGTTCCGCGGGCGCGTGCCGACCGCCGCGCTGGTCGCGGCGGTCACGCAGGCCGGCTACGGCGCACGTCCGGCGGGCGAGGTCGACGAGGGTGCGCGCGAGGCGGCCGTCGCGGCCGAGCAAACCGCGTTGCAGCGGTCGGTGTGGATCGCGCTCGCGCTCACCCTGCCGGTGTTCATGCTCGAGATGGGAGCGCACCTGATCCCCGGCCTGCACGACTGGATCATGGGCACGCTGGGGCGACGCACGAACTGGCTGCTGCAGTTCGTGCTGGCCAGCGCGGTGCTGTTCGGCCCCGGGCTGCGCTTCTTCCGCAAGGGCGTGCCCGCGTTGCTGCGCGGCGCGCCGGACATGGACGCGCTGGTCGCCATGGGCACCGCGGCCGCCTGGGGCTACTCGGTGGTGGCGCTGTTCGCGCCGGGCCTGCTGCCCGCGGGCACGGTCAACGTGTATTTCGAAGCCGCGGCGGTGATCGTCACGCTGATCCTGATCGGCCGGCTGCTGGAGGCGCGCGCGCGCGGGCGCACCAGTGAGGCGATCCGCCACCTGCTGCGCATCCAGCCACGCACCGCGCGCGTGCGCCGCGGCACGGAGCCGGTGGAGGTTCCGATCGCCGAGGTCGCGGTCGGCGAGGTGCTCGAAGTACGCCCGGGCGAGAAGATCGCCGTCGATGGCGAGGTGGTCGAGGGTTCCTCGTTCGTCGACGAATCGATGATCACCGGCGAGCCGGTACCGGTGGCGAAAGATCCGGGCGCCACGGTGGTCGGCGGCACACTGAACACCCGCGGCGCCTTCGCGTTCCGTGCCACCCGCGTGGGCGCGGATACCGTGCTGGCGCAGATCATCCGCATGGTCGAGGCCGCGCAGGGCGCCAAGTTGCCGATCCAGGCGCTGGTGGACCAGGTCACGCTGGTCTTCGTGCCGGTCGTGATGGGGCTGGCCGCGCTCACCTTCCTCGGCTGGCTGCTGTTCGGTGCCGGCGCGCTGCCCGCGGGCGTACCTGCACCCGGCTTCGCACTGGTCAACGCGGTGGCGGTGCTGATCGTTGCCTGCCCGTGCGCGATGGGACTGGCGACGCCGACCTCGATCATGGTCGCCACCGGACGTGCCGCACAGATCGGTGTGCTGTTCCGCCGCGGCGATGCACTGCAGCTGCTGCGCGACACGGCCGTGATCGCGTTGGACAAGACCGGCACGCTCACCGTCGGCAAGCCGCGGCTCACCGACCTGGAGGTGGCCGAGGGCTTCGCGAGCGACGAGGTGCTGGCATGCGTGGCGGCGGTCGAGCGCGGCTCCGAACACCCGATCGCCGGCGCGATCGTGGCCGCGGCGCGCGAGCGCGGCGTGCCGATCGCCACCGCCGAGGGCTTCGAGGCCGAAGCGGGTCACGGCGTGCGCGCAACCGTAGCCGGGCGGCGCGTCGAGGTCGGCGCCGAGCGCCTGATGCGCCGCCTCGGGCTCGATGTCGCCGCCTTCGCCGACACCGCCGCGCGCCTCGCCGACGACGCCAAGTCGCCGCTCTACGCCGCGATCGACGGCCGCCTGGCGGCGATCCTCGCCGTGGCCGACCCGCTGAAACCCACCTCGGCGGCGGCCGTGCGCACCCTGCATCGACTGGGACTGAAGGTGGCGATGATCACCGGTGACCACGAAGGCACCGCGCGCGCGATCGCGCGCCAGGCCGGCATCGACGAGGTGATCGCAGGGGTGTTGCCGGACGGGAAGGTCGCGGCGCTGCGCCAGCTGGCGCAGGCGGCAGGCGAGCCGCGCCGGCGCATCGCCTTCGTCGGCGACGGCATCAACGACGCCCCGGCGCTGGCCGAGGCCGACGTGGGCATCGCGATCGGCAGCGGCACCGACATTGCGATCGAGAGCGCCGACGTGGTGCTGATGTCCGGCGACCTGGAGGGCGTGCCGCGCGCGATCGCGCTGTCGCGCGCCACGCTGCGCAACATCCGCCAGAACCTGTTCTGGGCCTTCGCGTACAACAGCGCGCTGATCCCGCTCGCCGCCGGCGTGTTCTACCCGGCCTTCGGCGCACTGCTGTCGCCGGTGTTCGCCGCCGGGGCGATGTCGATGTCGAGCGTGTTCGTGCTCGCCAACGCGCTGCGCCTGCGCCGCTTCGGCACCGCGGCAGCCAGCTGAGGCACGACCGGAACGGGAACGCTCAGCGGCCGCCCGCGCGCCGCATCGTGATCAGGACATCGATCCGGCGCGATCGAGGATCGGGTCGAGCCGGTGGAAGAGCGGGTTGCCGAAGTCCGGGTCGCTGCCCGCCAGGATCATGCCGAGGCGGAGCAGGCGCCGGTGCATGATCGGCACGATCAGCGCGTCGCGGGCCGCATCGTCCTGCGCGATCACGTCGAACAGCGCCCGGTCGGCCTCGGCCAGCGAGGCGTGGGCGGCGCCGGTGACACGGCTGATCTCGTTCACGGCTTCGCGCTCGAACCAGTCGCGATGACGCGCATAGCCGAGCAGGAAGCGCGGGATGTCGGCCATGAGTTTCTTCTCCCATGGCTGGAACGCGCTGGAGGTCGGCAGGCGTTCGATGTCGATCAGCAGCTTGCGAAGGCCCGAGTCTTCCCAGTCCTGCATCACCGGCGCGGGCAGATGGAGGTCGAAATCGAGCTCGATCTCCTGCAGTTCGGCGATCGCCTCGAAGGCGCGGCGCATGATGCTGGAGTACTCCAGCGCGCCTTCGATCCAGTTGCCTCCGCGTGTTTCGGGAGTCATGAACATCTTGGCCCCGATACCCGAGAGCTGCAGGAAGGCCACGGTGTGGTAGCCGACCACGCGCAGATCGACCCCGGTGCCGCTCGCCTCCTCGTAGCGGCGATACAGCGCCGGGATGTCCCCCACGTTCTCGAGCGGATGGCGGCCCCGGAAGCACGCAAGGTCCCAATGGGTGTCGCCGATGTTGGCGATCTCGAAGTCCATCACCGCCAGCACCTCGGTGCCGGCCGACATGAACTGGCCGGCGTCGCCGGCGATGAAGCGGGCCTCGGTGCGATGCGCGGGCACGTTGCGTCGCAGCCAGGTCTGCAGGAACTCGACGACGGTGTCGTTGTTGCCCGTCTTCACGCCGATCCGGTACATGCGTTCCGACTGGTGAAGTGCGATCTCGCGTGGCGTCTGCGGCGGCCGGCTGAGTTGCCGGATGTGCCGGAACGCGCTGACGGGGACTTCGTGGATCCGCGCCAGATGCCCCATGTACGCGAGCAACGCCTGCCAGCGCTCCCCGCTCAGCGTGTCCGGGTTTTCGATTGCCGTGTGCACCATGCCCGGCGCGCGATCGTCGGTCTGGACCCAGTCCATCACGAAGGCCTTGGGGAAATCGACCCAGCCGTGGATATGCGGCACCCGGATGCCGTTGGCTTCGAGCACCTGCATGACCTCCATCTCGAAGCGCAGGTCGTGCTCGCCGGCGACCGGACGATTGCCGCGCAAGAGCACGGCATGGCTTCCTTGCGCGTTGCGGTACCTGAGCTTCCACTGCGGCCGCCAACGCTCGAGGCGCACGATCTCCTCGACTTCGCCGTCGAGATGCTTCGCCGCCCACGCGCGGATGCCCGCGATCTGCCGCGCCTCGAAGGCTGCGTGGTCCAGGTCCTCGAGCGCGCTCGCGTGATCGGTCATGGATTCGCTCCAGGGTGGTCGAAGGATGTGCGGCAGGCGATCCGCCGCCGCGTGCGTCAAGCATAAGCCGCCTTTGTCGGTCCGCACGAGTCCTGGCGGGCTCGTGGCGCAGGCCTCGCCCCCGTTCGCTCACCACCTCGGCGCGCGCTTCTCCAGGAAGGCCATCATCGCCTCGATGTTCTCCGGCGAGCGCGCCTGCCTGAGCATGCCCTCGGTCTCGACGCGAAACGCGCGCTCCAGAGCCTCGCGCTGGTGGCTCTTCAGGGTGCGCTTGGTCTCGCGCAGCGCATTCAGCGGCCATTGCGCGATCTCGCGGCCTTTCGCCAGCGCGCGCTCCAGCACCAGTTCGTCGGCGAAGCACGCGGTGGCGATCCCGGTGGCCACCGCCCGCTCGCCATCGATCCACTCCGCGGTGTACATCAGCTCGGCCGCCTGCCGGGCACCCACGATGGCCTGCAGCATGTAGCTGCTGGCGAACTCGGGCACCAGCCCGAGGTTGACGAACGGAAATCGCATGCGGAGACTGCTACCCACATAGATCACGTCGCAATGCAGCAACAGTGTCGCGCCGCCACCGACCGCCACCCCGGTGGCGGCGGCGAGCAGCGGTTTCTCGAAAAAGGCCACTGCGCGCGCGCAACTCTCGAAGGGGTGATCGGCGCCGGCCGCGACCATGTCGTTGATGTCGACGCCGGAACAGAAGTTGCCGCCGGCGCCGGTGAGCAGCACGGCGCGCACGCCGTCGTCGGCACCGGCCTCGCGCAGCGCCTCGCGCAAGGCAACCCACTGCTCGTCGCTGAACGCGTTCTTCTTCGCTGGCCGGTTCAGGGTCAGGACCAGCAGCGCGCCGTCGCGCCGATGCAGCACCGTATCACTCATCGGGAAACCTCTACTGTCGGGAAGTGTGCGCGGAAACGCCGGCGCCAACGTAGCGTGAATCGGTGTCGCGTGAAACCCGGTCCACACCGCGGCCGCCGGGAAACATGGCACACTCGTCGCCGAAGCCGGGCGCCATCGGAGCACAGAACCATGCCGACCATCGCAGCACACGCCCCTCTACGATGGGTTCCGGTCGGCCCCGTGCGGCTGGCGACCACCGACGCCGGCACCGGCGACGCGGTCCTCTGCATCCACGGCTCCTGGGACGACCACCGCAGCTGGGACGCGATAGCGAACGCGCTGCGCTCCGAACACCGGGTAGTGACGTACGACCGGCGCGGCCACAGCGCGAGCAGCGATGTTCCCGGCCAGGGCACGATCCTCGACGACGTGTCCGACGCCGCGGCGTTGATCCGTGCGCTCGAACTGGGCCCGACGCACGTGGTTGGCCACTCCTACGGTGCCTGTATCGCCATCGTGCTGGCGACCTCGCATCCCGAACTCGTCACCAGCCTGTACCTCCACGAGCCGCCGGTGTTCGCGCTGCTGGCGGAGCAGCACCCCGATCTGCTCGCCGCGTCGAAGGCGCAGCTGCTGCGCGCGGCCGAGCTGCTGGATGCAGGTGAGGTCGAGGCCGGTACGGTCCACTTCATCGAGCAGGTCGCGTTCGGCGACGGGAGCTGGAGTGCGCTGTTCGACGAGGCCGATCGCGCGATCATGCTCGCCAACGCCGACACCTGGCTCGATCAGTCGCGCGATCCGCAGCGGCTGGCTGTCGACATCGACCGCCTGGCGTGCGCTCCCTGTCCGGTGACGCTGTCGCTCGGCACAGCGACCCTGCCCTGGTTTCACGAGGTCACGTACGCAATCGCCCGGCGGGTGCCCAAGGCGGCCGTCGAACTCGTCCCCGGAGGCGGGCACGGCAGCCCAAAATCGCACCCGCTCGACATCGCCGAGGGGTTCCGGACTCATATCGGGCGGCTGGCGGCCCCGACTCAGCTCTCCTGAACCGTGTTCGGCCCCGCCGACCCCATCGCGCGGGTCTGGGCATAGGTCGGCGTGTGGGCCAGCAGCCCGCCGTCGACCGGCATCACGTGCGCGTTGATGAACGCGGCGGCGTCGGAGAGCAGGAAGACTACCGCGTGCGCGATGTCTTCCGGGGTTCCGGCGCGCGGGCTCAGGATGTTCTCGGCGTCGACGCGAACCTGCTCCGGGGGAAACACCGCGGCCAGGCGGTCGTGGAGGATCAGGCCGGGCGCGATCGCGTTGCAGCGGATGCCCTCGGCGCCGTAGAGCGTCGCCACGGAACGCGTCAGCGAGATCACGGCCGCCTTTGCGGCGCTGTAGGCCGGGATGCCCAGTTGCCCGCTGAGGGCAGCACCGGAGGAAATGTTGACGATGGCGCCACCGCCCCGCTTGAGCAACTCGGGGATCGCGTGCTTGCAGCACAGCATCGGCGCACGCGCGTTCAGCGCCATCGTCGCGTCCCAGGTATCGATCTCCATCGACAGGATGTCCCGATCCTTATGAAAACTGTTGCCGCAGTTGTTCACCACCCCGTCCACGCCGCCGAAGGCGTCCACCGCGCCCTGCACCAGCGCACGGATGTCGTCTTCGCGGGTGACGTCGGCGCGGATCGCGATCGCTTCGCCACCGGCCTTGCGCAGTTGATCCAGCGTTTGCGCGAGGTTGGCCTCATGGATGTCGCTGACGACCACGCGCGCGCCCGCCGCCGCCAGCACCAGCGCGGTGGGGCGGCCGATGCCGCCACCGGCACCGGTGAGAACGACCGACTTGCCTTCCAGCGGCTTCATTGTCCTTGCTCCGGGTCCGCTTGCCGGGTCTGGTCCCGGCCACGGTGGAACACCCCTTCCCGCCGGGTGGCGATCTCGGCGGCCGTGACCTGCCTGGCCGATTCGATGCCGGCGAGCTTCTCCGCCTTCAGGGCATCGGGCAGGTGGATGCCATAGCCCTCGTCGATCAACTTCTTGTAACCCTTCAGCACGTGCGGCACGCAGCTGGCCATCTGCCGCGCGAGTTCCATGCAGGTGGGCAGCAGCTCCCCGGGCGGCACCACGCGATTGACCAGCCCCCACTCCTGGGCCTGCGCGGCGGTGACGGTGTTGCCGGTAAAGCTGATTTCCTTGGCGCGGTTGATGCCGATCAGGCGCGGCAGGCGTACCGACAATCCCCACCCGGGCAGAATGCCGACGCGCGCGTGGGTATCGGCAAACTTGGCGCTGGTCGAGGCAACGATGAAATCACAGGCCAGCGCCAGCTCGAAGCCGGCGGTGACGGCGTGGCCGTTCACGGCGGCGATCACCGGCCCCTCGAACTCCGCGATGGCCTCCGCCATGTCCTGCCCGACCACGCTGCGGTCGAAGCCGGAGGCGTCGGCGCCGCCGCTGCTCAGCTCCTTGAGGTCCATGCCGGCGCAAAACGCGCGGCCGGCTCCCGTGACGATCGCGACCAGGATTCCGGGATCGGCCTTCAGGTCGCGGAACGCCTTGCCCAGGGCGAGGCGAAGCTCAGCAGAAAAGGCGTTCATCGCGTCGGGCCGGTTGAGGGTCACGGTGGCGACAGGTCCATCCTTGTGGACCAGCAAGACGGGTTCGGACATCGGGGGCTCCTGCAGTTGATCGATTGCGCCAGGGCAGTATTGCAGACCGAAGCGGTCGGTCGAAAGACACATCGGTTGACTGCTCACGGCAACGACACGACTGAGCACATCGCGCCCTTCACTCCGCCGCAGCCTCCGGCTGCCAGGGGCTGCGCACGCTGCGAGGGGCTTCGCCTGGACTCCAGGCGAGCACGCAGTCCTCGCACAGCGCCTCGATCTCCTCGGGCGGGTAACCGAGTTCGGCCAGGATCTCGCGGCTGTGCTGGCCGACCACCAGCGGCGGCCCCTGCACCCGCGCCGGCGTCGCGGAGAAATCGAACGCCAACCCGATCTGGTCGAACCGGCCGACGACCGGATGCTCGTAGGAGCACACCCAGCCGCGCTCGCGCAACTCGGGATCGTCGTGGAGTCCGCGCGCGAAGTCGGGATCGCAGATCTCGCACGGGACGCCAGCCGCGTCGAGCCGGGCGAACCACTCGCTCGCCGGATGCCGGCGCAACGCAGCCTCGACGCACGCGGCGAGCGACGCGTCGTGCCGCACCCGGCCGGCTGCATCCGCGAACCGCGGATCGAGTGCCAGCGATTCGAGTCCGGGCACCGTGCACAGCCGGTCCCAGTGCTCCGCGGTGGCGATCACCACGCACAACCAGCCGTCGGCGGTCTGGTACAGCCGTGTGAGCGCAGAGACGCCGAACTGCATGCCGTCCACCCGCGGGCGGTCGAAGCCGCTGCCGTCGGGACGCGCGATCGCATAGGACGTATTCAGGAGTTGCGCGTTAACGATCGAGGTGTCGCAGAACTGCCCCTGCCCGGTGCGTTCGCGCTCGTAGAGCGCCTGCAGCACCGCAATCGCGGACAGGAATCCGTTGCCGGTGTCGCCGAGCGAGCACAGGCTCCAGATCGGCCGCCCGCCGCGCGCCATGCCGCCGTCCTCGAACTGCACGCCCGCGAGGCAACCACCGGTCTGGTCGTTGCCGGGCAGTCCCTCGCGCGGCCCGTGCTCGAAGCCGCGCGAGTGGCAGTACACGAGACGCGGATTGAGCGCCTTCAGGCTGTGGTAATCGATGCCGAGCCGCTCGGCGGCTTGGTAGCGCATGTTGTGCTGCACCACGTCGGCGCGCGCCACCAGTTGACGCAGGATCTTCTGGCCGCGCGGGTCCTTCAGATCCAGCGCGATGCTGCGCTTGCCGCGGTTGGCCAGCGAGGCGATGTGGTTCGCGTGCCAGTAGGTGTCGTAGCGGGCGTTGATCTTGATCACGTTCGCTCCCAGGTCGGCGAGCAACTGCGCACCGTAGGGGCCGGCGAGCGCCAGCCCCAGATCGAGCACCGTGATGCCCGCGAGCGGTGCGCGCGGCGTATCGCCGCC